>CAZAQN010000004.1:0-169836 GCA_964487345.1 uncultured Occallatibacter sp.
GCGCATGATAGGTCGAGTGCGCGTCCGAGAAAATGACATTCTCTACTCCGAAACCACCGATCACATTCCCTGCGCCATCGAACTGAGTATGTGGAGCAAATCCAGGACTCGCGCCCGGATACGCATTAGGAAAACCGTACCGCGGTAGCTTCTCGCTTGCCGTACCCACATAGTTCGCGTCAGCCGTCAGGTTGCCAAGTTTCCGTTCCAGCCCCGCGGTCCACGTAAACAGCGTGGCATTCCCGAATGAACGATCGACTCCGCTCAGGTTCAGCGCGCTCACCGCACCGCTTTCGGTCAGCGCTGCCAGGTCGTTTTCATAGCGGTTCACATCCATCACCGTGTTGGGAGCCACGGTGTTTGTCTTTCCTGAAGCAAAGATATTCACCCCGGCCGGCGTGTAAGTCTGTGGAAGCTCCGAGGGCGTGATCTGGTAACCATACTTCAGCGGCGTCGATGCAGCAGACAGTCTGCGAGGATAAATGACAAACGGTGTGGAACCGGTAAGAAAGTTATCCTGCCAGATATTCGGTGGTATCACCGTGATTCCGCCGCCCGCATGCACTTGTAACTTGTTCGTAACTTGCCATGCCGCCTGCACGCGCGGGCCGAACCCGTTCTTGTTGGTCTTGTAACCCGGCTGCGGATTGATGACATACTCCTGCACGCCATTGACGGTGAGGAATCCACCGGTGCGGCGCGCGCGCTCGCTGATCGGCGTATACAACTCCCAACGAAGCCCGTAATCCAACGTGAATCGTGGCGTCACCTTCCATGTGTCCTGCGCATAGACATTGAAGTCGTTGCGATTGATGGCCGCCGGGCCAATGTGCGCGCCGCTCGAAATGAAGCTCGGCGCAATAGCCACTGTGTAAGCGAACGGACTGCCGGAAAGGAGTCCGGAAAGTGTATCAGGCAATGGATCACCGACCGCAATGTTATGGGTCCCACTCTGCGACGGAATCGCCTCGGTCGCGTAGGCCGTTCCGCCGCCAAAATCGTATTCTCCGTCGGGACTAATGCCGAAGTAGGTCGTGTCGCGATTGAGCCGCCCCTCAACCCCTGCCTTGAAAGCATGGTTTCGGGCCGTGTAGGCCACGGTCTGACTCCCGTGAAAAAGGTTGCCGTACGCCTGCATCACCGAGCCCGCCGCGCCATTGAAAGCCTCATACGTCCCGTCGTTAAACTTCACCGCGGGATCGCTATAATCCGACGTCGGAAATCCCGGCGTGGATCGCGTAATACTGAGCAGAGATTCCAGGATCAGCCGCGCCGACTGGGTGCGCGTGTACCGTCCCACCACGTTCCTCTGGCGATCGATATACTGCACGCCAAACGCAGGATCCACGGCCGTCTGATCGGGATTCGTCGTTGGGCCCGTCAAGTTGTCCATCGTGAAGCGCGCGAAGAACTGATCCTTTTCCGAAAACTTGTGATCGATGCGCACTGAGAACTGATCCGCATCCGTCGCCACCTTCGATGCCGTCGCGTAAGTACGGTCCCCAAATGCACCGGCGGGGTAATTTGGCATCGGATAGCGCGCAAGGACCGCCGCGATGCTCGGGTCGACCGGCACCTGCAACGTATCCGTCGAGCCATCAGGATAAGTCGCGTTATCCATGCCCGCCCGCTCGGCGGCCGTGGGCACAGGCATCACCTGCGTCGTGCCCAGCACCTGCCGAAATCCCTGATACTGCGCAAAATAAAAGGTCCGCTTCCGCCCGTCATAAATGTGCGGCAGATAGACAGGCCCGCCGTTCGTGAATCCAAATTCATTGCGCCGAAACGGCGGAATTCTCCCCGGATAAGCAGGCGTCGCATAGTCGAAAAAGTTCCGCGCGTCGAATGCTGAATTGCGCACGAACTCGAATACTGAGCCGTGAAATCCGCTCGCGCCCGACCGCGTATGAATGTTGGTGAACCCCGACGCTCCGCGGCCAATCTCCGCAGGCATCCAGCCCGAGCTTGAATCGATCGACTCCACCGCGTCCACATCGAAATTCGAAAACGTGCTCCCGCCCATTTCGGGATCGCTGATGTCGGCATCATCCATGGCAAACGTCGCTTCCACGCCGCGCTGCCCGTTGATCGCAAACTGTTGCGTAAAATTGGTCGCACCATTCGTATCGGTCATTGTGCCCGCGGCCAGCAGCAGCAGCGAGCTGAAGTCCCGCTTGTTCAGCGGCAGTTCGCTCACCGCCTGGCTCGACAGCTCTTCGCCGCCTGTCGCGGACCGCTCTTTTTTCGGCAACGCAGCAACCGCAATCTCGTCGCGATCCGAGAGCGTGATCACAACAGATGGCCCCGCCGGCGCAACCTCGACCGCCCGCGTGTATTCGACTCGCTTCCCGCTAGCCTCAACCGTCAGCCGATATTGACCCGGCAGCGCGCTAACCCGGAAAGTTCCATTCACTCCTGTTGTCGCTTCATCTCGCGCCGTCCCGCCAACGAGCACAATCTTCGCGTTCGCAATCGGGGCGCCCGCCGCGTTTCGCAGTGTCCCTTCCCACACGGCCTGCACTTGCTGTTGCGCGCTGGCTGCGCCGCAGGAAAGCAGCATCGTCAGCCCAACAACCCAAAATCTCAAGAATGCGCCCGACCCAAAACAGCCCGCCCAAAACCGCTTACATAGCATTTTTTTCACGAATAGGAGACCCTTAATGTGCAGTTCGCGCCCCGAAAGAAGTCGGTTCGCAGCTTCAATGACAACACTCACCGCAACCGCCAAATTATACCTGTCGCGTCGCTGCTAAAACCTTTTTGCAGGTTACTCCCACTCCGTTGTTTTCAAAATGTGACGAGACGTAAATCAAATTTCCATCAGGGGAATCCGCACTCCCCATGCAATCCCTCATCACACGCGCTGCCAATCCCCTTTCCTTCCCTACAATGGAACCATCCGCATGGCCGAGCCCGATCTAAACCCGATCTCAACCAATCCCATAGCGACCGACACTATCGTTGCCATCTCCACACCGCCCGGCCGCGGAGGCATTGGCATCGTTCGCCTCAGCGGACCCCAGGCCGCGGATATTGCCATCGAGCTCGTCCAACTGCATCATCCCCTCGAGCACGCACGCGCGCGGCTAGCCGACGTTCTCGACGTTCCCGACACAAGCGATGCCGATGCCAAACCCATCGACGAAGCGGTCGTCACGTTTTTTGCCGCGCCCAATTCTTACACCTCCGACGATCTCGTCGAGATTGCCGCCCACGGTTCACCAGTTGTTTTGGACTTGCTGCTGCGCCAAGCCCTCGACCTCGGCGCGCGGCTCGCCGAGCCCGGCGAGTTCACGCAGCGCGCTTTCCTCTCCGGCAAACTCGACCTCACCCAGGCCGAAGCTGTCCGCGATCTCATTGAAGCCCAGACCCTGACCCAGGCCCGTCAGGCCGCCAGCCAGATGGGCGGCGCTCTCAGCCACCGCGTTCAGCCAATGAAACAGGCGCTCGTCGAACTCATCGCCCTCCTTGAAGCAGGCATTGACTTTGCCGAAGACGACATCGACGTAACCCCACAATCCGAAATCGCCCGCCGCATTAGCGAGATTATCCCGGCTCTCGCCGCGCTTGAAGCATCCTACGCCCGGGGCCGCGTCGTGCACGACGGCCTGACCATGGCCATCGTCGGCCGCCCCAACGCCGGCAAAAGCTCGCTTTTCAACCAGCTCGTCGAGCGCGATCGGGCCATCGTCACTGCCACGCCTGGCACCACACGCGATCTCGTCACGGAGCGCATTTCGCTGGATGGCATTCCCCTCGAACTAGTCGACACCGCTGGCCTGCGCGAGGCATTCGAAGAAGTCGAGCAGCTTGGCATCGCCCGCAGCCGCGAAGCGCTCGCCGATGCCTCACTTGTCCTCGTGGTCCTGGACGCAACGCAGCCGCTCAACAGCGAGGAGCGAGCACTCTTGTCCGCCGTCGAAGGTCGCCCCACGGTTGTTGTCCTCAACAAATGCGATCTGCCCATCGCTAATGATCTGCATTTTGATTTGTTTGATGCCGAATCAACGGCCATCCCGCCGCTCAAAGCCTCCGCCCTCACCGGCGAAGGCATCGCTACTCTCCGCGAACGCATTCTCGCCCTGGCCACTGGCGGAGCCGCAGCCGAACCCGGCCTGCTCACCAGCCTGCGCCACCAGCAAGCCATCGCCACCACTCGCATCGCACTGGCCGACGCGGCCCAGGCCAACAGGGACAACATTCCCCACGAGATGATTCTGATCGACCTTTATCGCGCCCTCTGGGCCCTCGATTCCCTCACCGGCCAAACCACATCCGACGACATCCTCAATCTCATCTTCTCCACCTTCTGCATCGGCAAATGAAGCATCCAGTCCTGCAGTCCCAGGGCGCCTGTTGAATCTGCCCAACAAATCTGGGTATTTGAGTCTGGGTATTTGAGCCGACAAATCAAGCCGCATCGGCTTTGCCGCGCTGCTCGCCATCGAATAAGTTACGGAGGCAATCAGTGTCCCGCCGCAGCGGCAGACTAGTGTCGGCAACGATTGCCCCATGAATTAGTTGATGTGCTCATGCATCGTGTAGAGGATGGTGAACCGCGAAATCGACATGGGCAGGGATCGACCCGGCCTAAATTCCAAGTTCGCTTCTCACGGCTATTCCCGGCGCACCCATTCTCGCATGGAATGGTCTGCGGGCGGTGCACGCGGCCCGCGCTGCCAGCAGTCTGAAAGTGTGCATTGGTCCGCAGCCTTCAAGAACAGTCGCGCGACAAGCGCGGACCTTCGCTCTGATTCACCGGCATTCCAACCGCATGCAGGAGGGGATGTGCGGTGGAACCGTTCCGCCCCTTCGAACGCTTCGGGCTCTCTTGCCTCAGAGACCCCGACTTCGGCCGGTGACCAGGTTGACCACCAGGACTATCAGCGCAATCACAAGGAGCAAGTGAATCAGGCCACCCGCAATGTGCAAGCTGAAGCCTAGAATCCAAAGAACCAACAAAATGACAAAAATCGTCCAGAGCATACATACCCCTTGTCCGCATTTGCGGCGCCCGAGACCCAGGATGATACCGGGCGTCCGTAATTCATTTACGCACGTCTGCTAGTTCGATGCAATCGACTGCCTTTTTGCGTCCCTGACGGCATCGATGAACGAACGTGCGGACGCCGGCACGGCTACCTCGCCTTGCAGAATCCGGCGAGTGGAGATGTCGTGTCCATAAACGGCCTCTGTGGAATCCTCGTCGCGGCGAATTGAAGCGCCATTCAGAGTAACTCCGGCAAAAGCCCCTTTGGCCCGCGAGTAAGTCAGGATCTCCGTGTCAAGTTTCCAGTTTGTATCGGCAGAGGCATGACGGCCAACCGGTCCGGCTGCCGCGGAAGCATCCGCGCCAAGCTCAAACCCGCTCCCGATCAGCCGCTTCATCCCGTTGTCATTCTGAATGATCATGACCAGATCGATGCCTTCAATGCCGATCTGCAGGCCCCAGCTGCCGCCTGTAATCGCAAAGAAAGCCGGCGCGCTCCATCCATTCGCCGTCCTGCACGTGGTCACACCGCGGCCATTCTCCGCGCCAAACACAAACCCGCCCTTCAGTAGGTGGGGTACCACGGCTACACATCGCGCGTGTTCCAGAACTTCTTCCGGAATACCGCTATCCGGCGCGGCCATGATCTCGTGCAGCACTCTGCCCGCATGATCCAAACGGTTGTCGGTTGCTTCGCGATTCGGCTCTGCCCAGACGGCGCTAGCCACACCGAAACTTACTAATGCAACTAATATTGCGAACTTCTTCATGCATCTCACCTTTTTCCTACCCATGCGCAACGTCGCTCGCTTTAGGCGCACAAGGTATCTCTTACGTTAGGTCCCTCGCACGAATTGATCTGAGCAATTCGGCTCAGCGAGTAAATGACGATTGACTCATCGACGATCGGCAATTGCGGCAAGTGAGCTCCCCCGAGACGGCTGGCTACCTCCAGGCTTGCAACTTATGGTGCAACTGAGCAAAATTGAACAGATTGCCTGCAATCCCTGAAAGCAACCTTAAGACTGGGTTGCCGATCTCGGCCGTGAAATCAAACGGAGCATGTGGGAAGCTCCGCGCTCGGGCGGTTTTAGGTAAGTGGGAACCACGATTCTTGTCGATGAATTCTTGCTCTTCGCTGCAATTCTTCTATTGAGCCTGATGGCTCCGGGACTCCGGCCGGGCTTGCGACACGCTGTGCCATCATTGAATCTGGAAGGAGGGTCGTAACATGAACGAGCACGATGAGCCCCGATTTGATGCTGCGGCCTTTCTGATGCGCGCTGGGCTGGGGCGAAGAATTGTTCGATTGGAGCCCAGGCAGCCCTTCTTTTCTCAGGGAGAACCGGCAGACTCCATCTTCTATCTTCAAAAGGGCCGCGCCAAAATTACTGTCGTCTCACATGCCGGCAAGGAAGCCACCCTCACACTCCTCTCCACGGGCGACTTTATCGGAGAAGAGGCCCTCGCGGCGGTGCCTGGACTGCGACTGGCTACTGCCATCGCCACGTCCGAATGCACCGCACTCAAAATCGAACGTCAAGAAATGATCCGCGTGATGCACGAGGAGCATGACTTCTCCGACATGATCCTGAAGTTTCTGCTGGCCCGCAGTATGCGGATCCAGGCCGATCTTGTCGATCAGCTCTTCAACTCCAGCGAAAAACGCTTGGCGCGCATTCTTCTCTTGATGGCGGAATTCGGTAAGCCCGGTGAAGCGGAAACTTTCATCCCGCCAATTACCCAGGAAACACTGGCAGACATGATCGGCACCACCCGTTCCAGGGTCAGCTTCTTTATGAACCGCTTTCGTAAGCTCGGCTTTATCGAATACAACGGCCGCATCAAGGTTCACAAGTCGCTGCTCAACGTAATCCTGCACGATCACCTGCCAGACGAGGACATCGAAACACCGCACGAGTCCGGCCGTCCAGAAGAGTAGCTTCAAGCCTTGAATGCGAGTGGTTGACGGATTCCACGTCGGACCGCCACGCTTTCGCGCGTGGTTTTCTCCAGAGAAGAGCCAAATGCAGCGGGCGCGTCAGGTTTGCGCTCTTTGAAGAATTTCTAGAGATAGTTTCAAGCCCTGTACAAAATTGAACAGATCGCGATTCACCCAACCGGGATACTCTCTCCAACTGCCATCAGTTGAGCCCGGGATGAGGTGAGATATGCCTGATACAAAAGCCAGAATCCTCATCGTGGATGATGAGCCTTCCATTCGAATGTCGATGGCGCTTATCCTCACGCAGCTTGGATACCATGTGCGATCCGCAGTCGAAGGCTTCTCCGCATTGCGCGCGATTCGCGAAGAGATGCCTGACATCCTTATCACCGATCTCAACATGCCCGGCATGTCGGGCTTCGAGTTACTCTCAGTAATTTGGCGTCGATTTCCCTCGATCCAGAAGATCGCGATGAGTGGCGCGTATTCCGGCAACGTGGTGCCCTCCGGCGTGGCCGCGGACGCCTTCTTCCCAAAGGGCAGCAGCACAAGCGAGCTTTTGACGATCATCGGCGCCTTACCGCAGAGAGAACCCCACGCTGTTCAACCTTGCAGCGCCAGCACGCCGCTTCGAATCGATCGTCGAGACGGTCACGGCTGCTCCCACGAGACATGCGTCACCATCGCATGCCCTCACTGCCTCAGGCCATTTTCCCAGTCAGTCGGCGTCACCAGTGGTTTTGCGCTCGAAACATTTTGCACCCATTGCGGAAATTCGATCCAGTACACACTCGTCGAGCCTCCCGGCCCGCGAAAGGCCTGGACCGTCGACCGGGCACACGCCTCACTCAGCAATTAAACGCGAAAAGAAAGAACGAGATCGATGCGCAAAATCGCTGAACTCAATATGCTTTTACGGGTCCAGGCTAAACTGCCCGAAGGCCTGAAACTCGCGACAGATGAATTCCGCGAAGGCTGGAGTTTCTCGCGGTCGTTAGATGCCCGCCGCCTTGAAAAGAGAATCCTGCACCACGGATGGAATTTCATCAAGATTGCCGATGGCCCCCTGAGAAGCGGCGTGGGCGACACCGCGCAGGAAGCAATTGCCGGTGCGCTCAAACTGGCGCTTCGCCGCGTAAGTCTACACTTCAACGTTGCGGAAGTGGACCACATTCAGTTAACGCAATATCCATGGTTCTTCCTCGCCAGAGTTAGAGTCCTTCCTTACCTCGTCCAGCAAGGCACGGTTTTGCCGATCTCCGATGACTTAGCGTCCCCTTCAGTCACCCCGCGGCAAAGGTGGTTGGATCTCGAATCCACCGCGCTGTTTCCTCAATTCGCCTGTGCAATGCCCCAACTTAAGCAAATGCTTATTTCGTCCGCGGCCTCCCAGCCTAGGCCGCACCAATCACTCACCAAGTAAGATTCTCCCAGCCAAAGGATTGGCGCCCCTTTTCAGCTCAAAACAGAGGCGATGCAGGGTATCGGTGAAGGGGCGTCTGTGCTGATTCCACAGCTCTAGAAGACCCGGTCTCTATTGCTCAGAATCCGTCAACCGGGAAGGCTAGGTTATAAGACGTAAGGATAGATAGATAAAACTAGCCCGGGCGATGTCAGGGCATTTAAGAGCAGTTTCGAAATCCTTATGGTGGCTGATGTTGCTGGATACTTCTTAACGGCAACAAACATCCCACGCAACACAATGAACCGCAGACACCTTAAGGGGGTCATATTATGCGCAGACTTAAGACTCTATTTTCGACCACAGCGCTGCTCGCGGGCCTGGCCTTGGCGCCAGCGGCTCATGCAGCACAGATTTCGGTAAGCATCGGCATTCAACCCGTCTGTTCGTACGGTTACTACGGCTACGCGCCCTATGGCTGCGCACCGATGGGATACTACGGGCCAGGCTATTTCTACAACGGCATCTTCCTCGGCATGGGCCCCTGGGCAGGCTGGGGCTATGGCCACGGCTGGGGCGGTCATCGCTTTAGCGGCGATGGCGGAGGAAGCTACCACGGTGGGGCTGGCCGTGTCGCCTACAGTGGACATGCGGGCGGCGGCTACCAAGCCCGCGGCGGGGGCGGTGCGCGCGTGAACAGCCAGGCTTCCCATGGTGGTGGAGCGCGTCCCAATGCAGCTCGTGCCGCTTCTCCCGCATCACGCGGAGGCGGTGCCTCGCGCGGCGGCGGTGGACAAGCACACGGCGGTGGTGGCGGACAATCTCACGGCGGCGGCGGGTCCCACAAGTAGCTAGATGCGTCACGTGTTGAACGACCGCACGAAAACCCCAGATACTTTTGACTCTGCGGCTCTATCGACGATAGAGCCGCAGAGTCGTCATTTGACCCCAAAATCCAATTTGCCTTTTGATCGAGGCATACAACTCAACCTCCAGTACCTCAATCGAAGCTACAAGAATTAAATCTCCGAAGGTGGACCAATGAACAAAGACAGAGTAAAAGGTACGATAGATGAAGCAGCGGGAGCCGTTAAACAAAAGACCGGTCAGTTGACAGGCAATACCCCACTCCAGATCAAAGGCATCGGTCAACAGGTCAAGGGCAAGGTTGAAAATGCCTGGGGCAAGGCCAAGGATGCAGTCAATGATGCGAACAACGAAGCCAGAACGCAAAATGACAAAGCTGCGCACGGGGCCGTAGGTCGAAAGCAGTAACGGCGTATAACACTCCGGCAATACCGGGGAAATCAGCCAAGCCCTCTACGTATCCGTCGGCGCGCACATTGCGGCTTGATCGAATCCGAGGAGAACGTGACAGCCAAGCCCGCCGCGCCCGAATCTGGCCCGTCTCGATGGATTCGATCGCTTCTGAAGTCGCTGGGACCCGGCATCATCACCGGAGCCGCGGACGACGATCCCTCAGGCATCGCCACGTATTCCGTTGCCGGTGCGCAACTCGGAACCAAACTTCTCTGGACCGCCCTGCTGACGTGGCCGCTCATGGCCGCGGTTCAAATGATGTGCGCTCGCATCGGCAAGGTGACCGGGCAAGGTCTGGCTGGGAATTTCAGGCTGCGATTTCCAAGATGGCTGTTGCTCGTATTCGTTGTTGCCCTGTTGATCGCCAACACAATCAACATCGCTGCGGATCTTGCCGGCATGGCCGACGCTTCTGCCATGCTGTCGGGCATCAATTCCCATTGGTTCGTAATCGTGTTTGCGCTCCTTATTTCCTGGGCAACGGTCCACCTCCAGTATCAGCAGATCGCGAACGTCCTCAAGTGGCTGGTCCTTGTCCTCTTCGCCTATCCCGTTACCGCGTTTGTCGTGGGAGCAGATTGGGGCCAGGTGCTGCGCGCTACTCTGGTGCCGTCGATGCCGCACACCAAAACTGAATGGGCTACGCTCGTCGCGATCCTCGGTACCACTATCAGCCCGTATCTTTTCTTCTGGCAGGCAAGTGAAGAAGTTGAAGAGGAGAAGTCGGCTGGCCAGAGTTCGCTCGCACAGCGCAGAGGAGCCACGCCTGAGGAGCTTGAGCTAAGAAATATCGATGTCGGCGTGGGTGCGTTCTTTTCCAACGCGGTCATGTTCTTTATCATCCTCACCACCGCCATCACCCTCAACAAACACGGCATCGTGAATATTGAAACCTCCCGTCAGGCAGCTGAAGCCCTGCGCCCATTTGCCGGCAACTTCGCCGCAACCCTGTTCACCCTGGGTATTGTCGGCGTGGGATTTCTCGCCATCCCCACGTTGGCCGGATCGGCTGCATACGCTTTTGCAGAAACACTAGGGTGGCGCCAGGGCTTGAACAAGAAACTCAAGCAGGCACGCTGGTTTTACGCTCTCATTCTGGTCTCAACCGCCGCGGGTGTCGCGCTGGACTTCATCGGCATCAATCCGGTCAAGGCACTCTACTGGACCGCTGTCATCAACGGATTATTGGCGCCATTTCTGCTGGTCGCAATCCTCATCGTCGCTGCGGACAAGAAGCTTATGCAGGGCCAGCGGAGTTCGCGCCTCGGATGGGTCGTCGTGGCTCTCACCACGCTCGCCATGTTCGCTGCAGGTGTCGCGATGTTCGTCGTGTAGGCGACCGATATCGCGGCCCTTATCTGTACTCTGCGTGAATAGCGACTTTATTCTCTGAAATCAAGCCTTGGTCAAACCGAATCCTTTGCGTCTCCCTCGAGTCCGCAGAGGATATGCGTGCGAGTCATTGCAGTTTTCCTACAGTTGTATTGACGGGGCTTCCAATTGCATCCCCGGATACAACCAACTCCACTCTTCGATTCGCTTGGCGGCCGGAAGCGTTATCGTTCGAGGCGACCGGCAGAGAATTGCCGAAACCCTTGGCACCAACCGAATTGGTGGCCACGCCGGCCCCTACCAGGTAGTCGCGCACGGCACCGGCACGATTTTCCGACAGCGTTTGATTCATGTCATCGCCACCGACATTATCCGTGTAGCCGCCCACTTGAATGTCCAGGCTTGGGTAAGCGATCAGTATGCCTGCTACCTTTGCCAGCTTCTCGCGTGCACCGGGCTTCAAAGAATACATTCCGGTGTCAAACAAAACATCGGACATGCTCACAATGAGACCACGCGCGCTATCCCGCGTTTCAAGGATCTTGTTCAACTGCTCGGATAGTTGCGCGCGAAGGACGGCCTTTTCGCTATCTGCCTGGTGCTGTCCCTGCTGCGCCCGCTCGGCAATCGCCTGGGAAGCGGCAGCATCAGCCTGGGCTCGCGCCTCAGCGGATTGCGCCTGGTCTTTTTGCTGGTTGGCGCTGTCGGCCTGGGCTTGCGATCTCGCCTGTGCGTCGGTGGATGCCTGGCGTTCGTCTGCCCTGCGGGCATCTTCAATCTTCTTCACCGCAATCGTGCGCGCATCTTCCGCCGTCTGCACGGTCTCGCGCGAAGTCGCAATCAGCTGCTTCCTTTCGACCTGATTTTGAGTCGCGTACCCGTCCGCGGCCGTCATCAATTGGACCGCGTGCTGATAACTCTCGACTGCATACGTGTCCGCGCCTTCGGATTTGGCGATCCGCACGGCATTCCGTGCCTCTAGAAATTCCAGCGGCAGCTTGGCGTCCAAAACCACAGGATCGAACTTATAGCCCGTAGGGATATAGCCCCCGCGCTCCATGAGCTCATATTTTGCGTCCACAGCTTCGGCGGTTCCCTTGGTATCGGCGCGAATAACATTTTCGAGTACAACGACGTTGCTGGGCTGATGAACTGCGAAATACGGTTCCGCAGTGACGATGAGCGCGAACGCCTGAAGATTGGCGGTAGCCTTCAGTTTGCTTCGATTGTTGTCGCCTACCAGCACTTCGCCGAGGTTTGCCGGGCGGCCATCAGGCGAAATCGCCCATAGAACATAGGTGAGATATTCGGTGCCGAAGATCGTCGGACTCTGCAGGTTCCCAAATTCCGCTTCTACTTCCATCGTGCCGCGCTTGCTTCGCACTTTGGCATGTCCATCGGCTAATGGCAACAATGCCGTGCCGGCGAAATCCACGCTGCTGGCTCCAGTGCGATGCTGATAGTCGACCGCTTGAACCGTGCGGCTCACCTCGTTTTCAACAAAGACGGGTGTTGAACCAACAGGTACAAGGACTACCGCTTGTTGCGGGATGGTCTGAGCAAACGAGCCCAAGCTTAAGGCGCTTCCAATAATTAAAATAAGCGAATATTTCAAGATATCTCCTGCGGGCAGAACTCTGCCGAATAGGGTTGCTGTATTTAGGTTGGCGGGACAAGCTATCTAGAATTCGATGTTGCGATAGGTCAACGCCCGACGTGAAATTGCCGGAGGTGGTCAAACAACCCATAGAGATTCCCGATCCACAAAACCAAGACGATGACCACCACGCCATTCAAGATCGATTTAATTTGCCCTTGCATCGGAATAAACCGGTTCACAAGCCACAACACTAGCCCTACTGCGACGAGTGTGAGGACGACGTTTGTAAGCGGCATATCATGTTCTCCAATCATTTCCCCGACTTAGATCCGCGCCCAAGGCATCGCTGATGTACTACAGCCCGGACGGTTGAAAAAATTGACTTACTCCGCCATGGGTGCCTAAGAACGGGAGAGGACTTACTCTTCTTCGAACCTAGTCTTTCAAAGCAATGAGGAAAATGGCTGAGCTAGAGTGCTCACATCGGCGGCAATAAGCTATATCGAGAAACATTAAGCTAATGAGTTCGAGCGCCTGATTTCCCGATGACGTCTCGACCGCGTGATCGTCGTTCAACGACCGGCAAACAAAGAACCACCCAGCTTAATTCGATGGAGCGCCTTGCGCGCAGCTTATTGGGATAAAGCCACGTCGCTTGGATTATGCCAGCCCCCGTCCGCAGCGATCAGCGCATCAGCCTGTTTCGGGCCCCATGTACCGCGTTGATAGGTGCGTACCCTGTGATGGTGCTTGAGAACCTGATCCACCACCACCCACGCGGCTTCCACGGCGTCCTCACGAGTGAAGAGCCCGCCGTCGCCGTTCATCGCATCGCTCAAAAGGCGCTCGTAAGGCGCCTCCTCGCCCGCCAGTTCTTCGAGTAGAAAAAGCTCCTTCTGCTCTCCGATATACTCCTGCCCCGCGAGTTTGACGCGAGCGGCCAGCGCGATCGCCGCGTTAGGAGAGAGCCGAAAGCGAAAGTAGTTTCCTTGGCCCGTGGCTGTCGCTGCATCCGCAAAAAGCCTTTGCGGCGGCGGCTTCAACTCCACAAGAACCTCCGTCACCGTATTGGGCAGATATTTGCCCGAACGCAAATACCATGGCACACCATCCCAGCGCCATGAGTCGATGAATAGCCGCAATGCGCAATACGTCTCGACATCGGATTGCTTCGCTACGTCCTTCTCCTGCCGATAACCGGCGTATTGGCCGCGCACCATGTCGTCTGGTTTCAAAGGACGCATTGCTTTAAAAACCGTCGCCTTCTCAGTCTGTACGGCTGCGAAGTGCCGCCCCGCGGGCGGTTCCATGGCAAGCAGGGCGACAATCTGAAAAAGGTGATTCTGGATGACGTCGCGCAAGCAGCCGGCCGATTCGTAAAATGCGCCTCGCGTTCCCACGCCGAAGCTCTCCGACAAGGTGATCTGCACGCTGGCCACGTAGTTACGATTCCAGATTGGTTCCAGAAATGAATTGGCGAAGCGAAAGTAAAGAATGTTCATGATCGCTTCCTTCCCCAGGAAGTGATCGATGCGGAAGATTGAGTCTTCCGGAAAAACCGCCCGTGCCGCGCGGTTGAGCTCGCGAGCAGACGCGAGATCGCGCCCAAACGGCTTCTCGACGATCACCCGCGCATTCTCGGCTAACTTCGAGGCACCCAGTCCTTTGATGACTGTTTCGAAGAGTGAAGGCGGAATGGCGAGGTAGTGCGCCGGGCGGCGCGCTCGTCCTAATGCTTCCTTGATCGCCGCAAATGTCTTGATGTCGTTATAGTCGCCACTTACATATTTGAGCAGGGATAAAAGATGCTGGAAAGCCCGCTTATTATCGATTCCGCCCGATTGCTTGATGCTATGAGCTACCCTTCTCTGCAGTCGTTCCAGGCTCCACTTAGGAAACGCGACCCCGATAATTGGAACGTTGAGGGTCCCGCGTTTCACCATCGCATAAAGTGCGGGGAAGATCATCTTGTGTGCCAGGTCGCCGGTCACGCCATAGACCACAAGAGCATCGGATTGAGAGGTGCGCATCAGGCGCTCTCCTTCTTTGCGGCGGCCTTTTTTCATGGCCGCCGAATTTGGATCACAATCCTGATGATAGCTTGCCGGTGCAGTGGTCCCAGTCTTCCGGTCCTGGTCTTGCGGGCTTGGTCTTGCGCCTGGCGCTATTGCTTTGGAGTTGCAGCGGCGGTGACAGGGACCGCCCGGTCGGCACTGGTCACCGGTGCGCTCCCCGCTGGGGGCGGTTTGTCGGCCGGTGTCGGTTTGTCAGCCGGCATCTCCGTTCCCGCAGCGAAAACCAGAATCTGAATTGAGCCCCACTCTGCATCCAGATTTGCGTCCGCCTGCTTTCCCATTCCCAGCGTCTTCAAGAGAGAGTTATCAAATCCGAAGTTCTCTGCCAGGTATGTGCGTATAACCATAGCCCTGGCTTCGGTGAGCACCGCGTCCTTTTGAGTATCGCCTTCCATGCCTGTGGAAGCCACCACGACCGCCACTCCGAATTGATTTTGCGCCAGAAACTCGCCGACAGCCTTGAGAGATTTCTCATTTTTAAGTTTGGCCGAGTCACGGCCATCGAAGAGCTGCTTGACCGTAAAGGTAAATGCCTTCACGGGCGTGCCCTGCGGAAGCCCTACAATCGCATTCGCTCCCAGATCGGCAGAGTCTTCATAGCCGCGCTTCTTGAAATATCCGCTCAACAGAAAATTATGTTTTAGCGCCTCCATGTTTTCCTGGAAGTCCGTCACACCGACCTGCGCCTGGAGCATCGTCGCATGCAGAGTGTTGGTCGTCTGTTCAAGGTCGCTGTAAAGTTGCTTGTCGTTCACCAGAGCGCCCACAGTTCCCTGCCCCGAATCGATCTTGGTGCTTACTGAGTTCAAGTGCGCGGTCGCCATCGTTACGTTCTGGACGGCCTGCTGGCTGCTATCCAGAATTCCGTTGGCCTTCCTGAGCATATCCCCCATCTGGAGCGGGGGCACACTCTGAATTGTCTCGCCGTCTCGTACCTCGGGCTCGCCTGCAGATCCAAATGAAATGGCCAGGAACTGGTTGCCCAACAAGCCCTCGGTTTCGATTGAAGCCATTGAGTCCCGCTTGATGATTTCGTGCGTGGTCCTATCGAGTTCCACCACCACCGTGACCTCGTCGCCCGGCTTCCTCGGCAACTCGATGGCGGCCACTGTGCCGCTGTGCACGCCGCCAACCTGTACATCGGCGCCTTCAGCCAGGCCAACCACATTTTGGAACTGTGCCCGCAGCTTGTAGGTGGAGCGGAATAGATACTCCTTGCTTCCGATAATAAAAACCCCGCAAGCCAGCACAGCCAGCGTCACCACGATAAAAGCACCTAACCGCGCCAATCTCGACATATATCTCCCCTACGACAGCTTTAAGAATTCCTTCACGAACCCGATGTCGCTTTGCTGAAGGTCCTCATAAGTTCCCTGGATCACTACATCGCCTTCATTCAAGATGGCAAGCCGATTCGCGATCGTTCTCGCACTGTGCAAATTGTGAGTCACAACAACGGACGCCATCTGCCGCTCTCGTTGGAGTTTGAGAATCAATTCATCGATCTCCCCTGAACTGATGGGGTCGAGGCCAGCTGTCGGTTCATCCAGCAGCAGAATCTCAGGCTCCAACGCGAGCGCCCGCGCCAGGCCCACACGCTTCTGCATTCCACCCGAAATGTCCGATGGCATCTTCTCGAGGTTGCCTTCCATCCCCACTTCAGCCAGCAACTTGTTCACACAATCTGCCCGCTCGGACTTCGATATATCTCTCCGATGGTGCCGCAGCGGAAACGCAACATTCTCTCCAACAGTGAGCGAATCGTAGAGCGCTGCATGCTGAAACGAGAAACCCATCTTCTTTCGGATTTCTCCCAACTGGTCGAGGGGAAGGCCCGCGATGTCCCGGCCTTGAATGCAAATCGAACCCGAATCAGGCTTTTCAAGGCCGATGATGAGCCGCAGCAACACGCTCTTTCCAGTGCCGCTGCGTCCAAGCACCGCGAGGGTCTCTCCACGACGCACACTCAAGCTGACCCCACTGAGAACGGTGCGACCGTCGAAGGCCTTCCGCACATCCACTACAGCTACCGCAGGCGCAGCGCCGTCATCCTTGGCGACCCCTTGCTTCACCGCATTGTCGTAGGCCGTGGCCATATTGGATTCACCAGCAGTTCAAGCGAAGTTAAGGAAAGACGACGAGAATGAATTTCACCAGCACAACATCGGCCAGGATAAGGAAGAGCGACGCGAGTACCACCGAGTTTGTGGCGGCGCGGCCCACGCCCGCGGCTCCTCCGCTTGTGCGCATTCCCTGAAAACAGGCGATGAGTCCGATGATCAGCCCATACACGGCGGTCTTAAAAGTCTGGGGAAGGAACGAATTAAAGGTAGCGCCATGGAAGCCGCTCTCGATGAACTGACGGAATGACAGCGGCTCCACCAGTGCTTGCGCGAACCAACCAGTCAGCAAGCCGCAGGCATCGGCAGCAATGGTCAGCAGCGGCAACATTAGAATGCACGCCAGGATTCGTGTCGCAGCCAGGAACCGGTATGGGTTGATCGCGGACGCCTCGATGGCGTCGATCTGCTCGGTCACTTTCATCGACGCGAGCTCCGCGCCAATGCCGGCTCCTACCCGGCCGCTCACCACAAGACCAGTAATCACCGGACCCATCACCTGGATCACGGAGTACACGAGGGTGGCGGGAAACATCGACTTGGCGCCGAATCGACTTAGGCTGTAACGGGCTTCCAGCGAGATAACTACGCCGATCGCAGCTCCAGCCAATGCCACCAGCGGAAAAGATTTGGATCCAACTTCATCCAGTTGCCGAATCAGCTCGCGACCTTCATACGGCGGCGTAACCGCAGCCTTCAGGACTTGCCAGGCAAAGATGCCCAGACTACCGAACCACTCGAAGAAACCAGTGAACAATCCCGTTGCGAAATCGGCAATAGCGGGTATGCCCATCGCCCGCGGCTCTGGGATTGGACGGCTAATGCCCACAGCTGCCGTAGATCCGCTGTCGCTCAATGATTTGGGCCAGGAGCGGGTGAGCCGTGCGTATTATTCAGGTGCATGCGGGACAGCAACGAGTGCGGCCCGCTATAGAGGAACTCCAGGCCAACGTTCGAGCCCATATACCAAAGCATCGTGTAATTGCCCATTCGAAACGCATCCTTGGGTCCGTAGCGGTTCGGATACCATCCATAAACAGCAGTCATCGCGCCCGCATAAGGAGCCACAAGCGCAGGGATGGAGAAGACGCGATGGCCGTCTTCGCCTTGGCGTCCTGTCAAAGTGGAAAGCGCCGCGTGGCGCAGACGAGGAAAAAAGCCACTGCATTCGCAGCGGTAGTACAGAGTATCTTCTCTGAATGCCTGCGCCAAACCATAACGCGTCGTAGTGGTGGCAGCGGCAATTCCAAAGTCGGACCCAAGTCGCTTGCTATAGCCCTCAACCCCCTGGTTCCACTCCGGTGGTGAATTGGTGAACTGATTGATTCCGGCAGCAAACGCAGAGGCCACGATTGGATACGGCCCGAACGTATCGAACGCATAGTTTCTCGCCTTGGTTCCCTGCGTCGGCCGGACATAAGTCACGTCCAGCTGCCCTGAGGTGGTGCTTCCAACACTGTCCGAGGTGTCTCCCGAAGAGGAGAGGGCTTGCGCTCTTGCCTGCACTGGAAGAGTTGCCAAAGCCACCGTGGCCAACAGCAGGGCCATCGACCACTGGACCCTCTCGCCGAGAGGCATCCTGTTCGATTGCCACCATCGCCCATCCAGCAAGGCGCCATGGTAGACGTGCGTCGACTGCTGCTCTGGAATACTCATGGATGATTTCAACTGCCCTCCTGAGATCGCCATCGCCTCTCAGAGATAAGACTGGCGCGGTCAATCGCGTGCCTGACTTTAGACGGATTCTCCGAATGCTGTAGAAGGAAAGCACTGCCTCTGATTGTCTCTTTCAATCAAGGGAAGCTGCCTTAAGTTATGCGAGCAAACAAAACTCCACGAGAACTGGAGAACCGCTCTATCTATACTCTTGGCAATGTTGACAGAATCGAGACCTAAGAAGATGGTCAAATCTGCACGCCACGCAATCGACCAGGCGCCCCAATCTTCCGCTCAATCGCGCCCATGCCTGAATCGTGAGCAGAACTGAGCAGACAGCCGATCTAAATCCAAGCGATGGTTGATAGAGATTGTTCGTAGTTACGGTTGTTCTGGGGAAGTTCGCAATATTTGCGGCGTCCCCTAAGAGTATTCGGGGCTGCATTACTGGCGCGAATTTACAACGAAGAGCGCTCATCTTCATCAGGTGCTCTCTTGCTGTCCTTGATTTGTTCGTTTGATTTCCCAATCACCTCACAACTTAGGGACTGCTGCCTTTTCGCGATGAGTCAGCCCGAGCGCACGGCCTGCAACGAGGTAGCATCTTGATGGAAGTCCATAGCACTCCCTTCGATGCCGATGCCTTTCTTGCAAACGCTGGACTCGGCCGTTCCATCGTCGAATTAAAGCCAAAGCATACTTTTTTTTGCCAGGGAGATGCGGCGGACTCCGTGTTTTATCTGCAGAAAGGCCGTGTGAGGGTCACTGTTGTTTCGCAGAACGGCAAAGAGGCTACCATCACGCTTCTGTCTGCTGGCGATTTTGTTGGAGAAGAGTCACTCGCTGCGATCGTCGGATTGCATGTGGCCACCGCCACCGCGGTGGGCCCCTGTACTGCGCTCAAGATCAGCAGAAACGAAATGATTCGCGTTATGCATGACGAGCCTGCAATCGCCGACATATTCCTCAAGTTCCTGCTTACCCGCAGCATGCGGTCCCAGGCCGACCTTGTCGATCAGCTCTTTAACTCCAGCGAGAAACGGCTCGCGCGGATTCTTCTATTGATGGCGGAATTCGGCAAGCCCGGTGAACCGGAAACCTTCATCCCGCCTATTACCCAGGAAACACTAGCGGATATGATCGGCACCACCCGTTCCCGAGTCAGCTTCTTTATGAATCGCTTCCGCAAGCTCGGCTTTATAAGCTACAACGGCCGAATCCAGGTGCATAAGTCGCTGCTCAATGTGGTCCTGCTCGATCAATTGCCAGGCCACAACGCGCAGAAACCCGCCATCCTTCCAAATCCCTAGCTTGCCTCTGAAGCGTCCATCGCCCCTACGCCGCCGTTCTTTTGGCTGGTGGCTTTTGAACCTGGACAAGCTCGTCGAAGATGGTCCTGTATTGAATCATGGCAGTGCGAAGTTCTTCAGTGCTGGCATCGGCCCGCCCCGGACGCACCGCGATGCCGTTTGCCAGGCGGTAGTCCTCCATTACGCGCGGGTAGCTCACGGAAATATCCGCGGCGCGCTGGTCGAAATTTCCTTTGGGATAGCCGCGTGCAACGAGAAGCGAAGAGATGAGCTCGTCGGCTTCATTCACCGCGGCCTTGGGATGATCGACAAAGCGGGCTTGCACCACCTGCCAATCGGCGACAAAGCGCTCCCGCTCGGTTGCGCCGAGATCGCGCAATTCAAGCGTCTTCACATGAGTTTCACGATCGGCCAGTTTTGCCTCGGCCTTGCGCGAGGATCCGTGCGCCATCACAGCGCGATCGTACTCTGGCCCGAAACGCGCGCGAAAGGCCCGGGTTCTGTTTCTGCGGTAGGCTAGATAACCGGCGACGGCAATGACGACAACGACGACGACCACAACCGCAGCTATCATCAGCTGCGTATTCGTGAATTGATAGAACATTGCGTTCTCCTATGCGGGGTTTCCTGCTATCGCAAGAGGGTTGATGGGGGAGGGCTTCTCTTTGGGGGAGAGCCATACACGCAAACCATCATCAGCGGCAAGGCGCGCAAATACTGTTCATAACTGCTCACTGTTACCGTTGAGCGGAACGGCCGAACTCGGATTGCAGTCGGGTACCCCCAGTTCTGGCGTAAAGCGCTAAGTCCTTGATGGCTTCACGGGAACCGGCACTGGCCACGGCTCGGCAGAGACCCGCTGGCTCGACCGTTTGGAGTTACGAGTCTTTGGACCCATCACTTTTACGTCCTTCGCCAGGCCGAGCAGCTCCAGAGTGCGAATAATCCAATAGTTGAAGTCCACTTCCCACCACAACATGCCATGCGTGGCAGATACCGGATGCGCGTGGTGGTTGTTGTGCCAGCCCTCACCACCCGTCAACAAGGCCACCCACCAGTTATTGGTTGAATCGTCCTGCGTATTAAAACGCCGCGATCCCCATAAGTGGGTCGCCGAATTCACTAACCAGGTGACATGGAAGCCAATGGTAATCCGCAGAAGCACGCCCCAAAGCACCCACGAAGCGCCCAGTTTCCATCCCCCGAAGGCGGTGCCGCAACCCAGCAATCCGATACCCGTGAGCGTGATCGGTAGCCAGTGCCACACCGTCAGCCACCGATAGAAGCGGTTCCGCTGCAGATCGGGCGCGTATCGCGAGATCATGGCGGTTTCATTGTGCAGGGCGCCGCGCATGATCCATCCCATGTGCGACCACCATTTGCCATCGCGCGGCGTGTGCGGATCGCCGGGTTTGTCGGTGTACTTATGATGCATGCGGTGCACCGCGACCCAATAGGTCGGACTCCCTTGCAGTGCCAAAGCGCCACAGATCGCCATCACGTACTCCAGCCACTTGGGTGTTGTAAACCCGCGATGAGTCAGCTGGCGATGATAGCTCACTGCAACGCCCACATTCTGGCTCAAAATCCACATCGCGAGGAAAATAAAGAGTGAAGACCAATGGAAGCAAAATAATGCTGCGATTGCTCCCAGGTGAAAAGTCGCGATCACAACAAAAAACACCCAATTAAACTCGTTCTCTTTAGTTTGCGTATGTTCGGGATCTAAGGAGACGTCAAGTTCCTGAGATTCAGCAATTAAAACTGACATGGCAATGTTGCCCCTGTTCTTTAAGTTAATGGTTTTCGTCGTACTACTAACCGTACAACATTGCGATACCCCGGCGGCCCGCGTAATCCCTTCATCAGCTTTAGCAGCTTACCTGCGAAGCATCTGAGCAGAATTGCTCACCGTTGATTCGCGCCTTCGAGGGTCTTACCTGCTAAGTTAAAGCAGCAAATTGGTACCGGCATGAATTGCCGCGGAGCCCACTGACCGGCGATGACGTGGCGCGATTATCACGAAGCGACGAAGCATAGTCTCGAATCGCTGCAGCGTGCGCGGCGCACTCTCGACTGGGCGAACATGCCGGAGCCGTTTCGTTATTACGAGGGAGTGCCGGTTCTCGATCTTCCGGCGGACCCACTCGCCCCTGAAGTTTCAGCTCTCGACGTGCTGCGGGGCTCGCTTGGAGCCACTTCCGCAGCGGAGGGACCGGCCTTCCTCTCGCAGCTTCTCTTCTATTCCGCCGCGATTAGCGCATCCAAACGGGTCCCGTCCACGGGATATGAATATGCGCTTAGAGTGAATCCATCCTCCGGAAACCTTCACCCTACGGAATTCCACTTTGTCACGCGCGGCCTGAAGGAATGGCCCGACGGGCTCTATCATTACGATCCATCCAGGCACATAGCAGAGCAACGCGCGCGGGGCACATTCAACTTGAGCAATGCCCCCAGCCCTGCGCCAATCGTGTTCGTCTTGACCAGCATTGCCTGGCGCGAAGCATGGAAATACGGCAAGCGGGCCTACCGATACTGCCTGCACGACATCGGGCACGCCTGGCAAGCGCTCGCGCTTTCTGCCCGGTCCATCGGATGCGACGCTTTCGCCGTCGGAAGTTTCGCCGACGACGAAGTCTCCCAGCTGTGCAGCCTGAATCCGGATGAATGGCCAATGCTGATCGTCAACCTGCAAGGTAAGTCCATCCCGGTGCGCGAAGCAGACACCAGCGAGACCGAGTGGTTCGCGGGACAAGCGAACCGGCTTTCGAAGGAGACGATGGCTCAGCCGTTGATTGACGGCGTCCACCTCGCCACAAAACAAATCCGCAGCGAAACCGGCAGCATTGCCTCCGCAGTGCCAGCCACAACCGGCGCTTTTGTGATTGCATTGCCTCCCCCGGCTTCCTCCACGCGCGGCTTCGGCCAAGTTGCCCGCACGCGCCGCTCGGCTCTCGACTTCGTAGGCGGCACGCAATCGATGCAGCTGGCAGAGCTCTCTGCCATCCTCGCCTGCACAGCTCAGCCGTTGTCGGCCGACTTTGCGAACACGCGTTTCATTCAGCTCTATTTGTATGTTCACCGCGTCGATGAGTTGAGTCCGGGCGTCTACAGGTTCTGGCCGCAGCACGCCGAATTGGAGCAAGTGAAAAGCGGCGACCAGCGCGGAACCGCCGCTGCACTCAGCCTCGGACAAAGCCTGGCCGGCAACGCCTGCGTAGCTTTTTCTATGATTGGCGATCTCGATCGTGCCACATTCACGTTTGGCGATCGTGGTTATCGCTACGTGCATTTCGAAGCCGGTGCGATTGGTCATCGCATGTACCTCGCCGCGGAAGCGCTGGGTTTGCGCGCGACTGGCATCGGCGCCTTCTACGATGAAGAGGTCCACCGCTATCTCGATCTAACGCCCCAGCAGGGACAAGTCGTGTACCACTTCGCAATTGGCCATCCCGTCCCCGATCCGCGCATCTCGGCATCAACGAATCCATAGCAAGTCGCAAAAGCCACACCCGGCCAGATCCCAACAAAGTTGCGGCAGAAACTGACTCGTCTTCCGCAAACGGTCATTCCGAGTTGCATATTAGTCTGGTTTCGCTGGTCCCCAACCGCCCCCGCCTGGCGACTCGATGCGCAGCCTATCGCCTGCTCGCAATTCGCGCGTGCATTTGCCGGTCAAAGTCTCTTCCCGGCCATTTCGAATCACGGTCGACACGCCAGGCTCGCCCGCTTCTCCGTCCGCAAGTCCCCACGGCCGCGTTTCGCGCCGATCCGCAAGCAGTGTCACCTGCGCATCGCCAAGCAATTCGATTTCACGCACCAATCCGTCACCGCCGCGGTGCAGTCCCGCCCCGCCGGAATTCTTCCGTAGCGCATACCGCACCATCCGAAACGGGTACGCATACTCCAGCGCCTCCACCGGTGTGTTCAGCGAGTTGGTCATGTGCGCGTGATGACCGCTCGCTCCCTCAGTCTGAGGCGAGCCGCCCAACCCTCCCGCAATTGTCTCGTAGTATGTGTATGGCAGTCCGCGCCCCGAGCCGCGTCGAGTGTCGACGCCGCCGATTGTCAGGTTATTCATCGTCCCTGCGCTCGCCGCTGGAATCCGCTCTGGAATCGCCCGCGCCAGCGCCAGCAGCAGCGTATCCACGATGCGCTGCGATGTCTCCACATTCCCGCCAGCCACCGCCGCCGGAGCCACGGCGTTCACCACCGTTCCCTCTGGAGCAATCACTCGCACCGGCCGCATCAGACCAGCAGTCGCAAGTGCCTCCGCCGGCAACAGGCACCGGAAGACATAAAACACCGCCGACCATGTGATTGCGTAAACCGCATTGATGTTGCCAGCGACCTGTGGGTCGGTGCCCGTAAAATCCACCACTGCGCGCTTGTTCTTTGGATCGATCCGCACCGCGACGCGAATGCCAATCCGTCCCCGCCGCACTCCGTCATCGTCCAGAAAATCCTCCGCGCGCCACTCGCCCGCGGGCAGGCGAGCCAGCACTCCGCGCATCACGCGCTCCGAGCCCTCCAGCATCGCGCGCACTCCGCGGCCCAATCGTTCGAACCCAAACCGCTCCACCAGCTCCTGCACCCGCACAATCCCAATCCGGCACGCGCCCAGTTGCGCCATCAGGTCGCCTTCGCGCTCAGCCGGTGTGCGCACGTTCGCCAGCAGAATCGCCAGCACCTGCGCATCCATCATTCCCGCATGCATCAGCTTCACCGGAGGAATCCGTATCCCTTCCTGCGCAATCTCGCGGCACGGCCCCATCGATCCCGGATACATCCCGCCAACATCGGCGTGATGCGCACGATTCGCCACGTAAAACGCGGGGCGTGCACGCCCCTTCACAAACACCGGTGCCACCATCGTCAGATCCGGAAGATGCGTTCCGCCCCGGTAAGGATCATTGAGCAGCGCCACATCGCCCGGCGCAAAACGCATCGCGTCCAAGGCCGCACTCACCGACATCGGCATCGATCCGAGGTGCACAGGCATGTCATCGCCCATCGCTATCAAATCGCCTTGGCCAGTGAACACAGCCGAAGAATAGTCGCGCCGCTCCTTGATGTTCGGCGAGAACGCCGTCCGCCGCAGCGCCGCACCCATCTCCGCCGCCACCGAATGCAGCGCGTGCCCCATCACCGCGATCTCCGCTGGATCGATCGAAGGCCGCCTCATCTTTTGCCTACCTTCGCGGTGCGCGTGATCATCAGGTTGGCAAATCCATCCACCGTAGCCGTCCACCCCAGCGCCAGATACGTCGTCGCGCTCAGTTCCACAATCACAGCCGGTCCTGCAATCCTGTCGCCGCTCTCCAAGCGAGACCGCTCATACACCGCCGCACGCCGCCAACCGCCACCTTCGAAAACCCGATGCGCGCCAATTTTCGCCCCCGCACTATTGCCACGCCTGCTCCTCTTTGCATGTATGCGCGGCTTCTGCCCGCGCACCACCGCCTGCACGCGCAGCGTCACAATCTCCACCTTGCGCGTCGCATCGGCATACCCGTAAGCCTGCGCATGCAGCCGATGGAATTGATCAACGGCATTTTCGCCCCAATCCACCCGCAGCTCGAATCCCTGCCCGCGATAACGTAAATCGGCCGACCGCGTCAGCACCGGCCTCAATCCCTCCGCTCGAAAAACCTCCCGTGCCTCCACCTCCAACTCCCGAAACACGCCGGCGATTCTCTTGCTCCCCGGCTCCACCATCACCGTCCGCGAAAACTCCCTTCGCAAATCGGCGTCCAGAATTCCCAGTGCCGACAGCGCACCCGGAGCCGCCGGGATCACCACCTGCTTCATCCCCAGCGCATCGGCCAGCGCGCACGCATGCAACGGCCCCGCGCCGCCGAAAGCCAGCAGCGCAAAATCCCGCGCATCAAACCCACGCTCCACCGACACTCGCCGCAGTGCGCTCTCCATACGAATATTCGCGACACGCACAATGCCCTCGGCTACTGCTTCCACGCTGCCAAATCCGCGAGCCTCCCGTCCTACACTTTCAATCGCCTTCCGAGCACGTCCCGCATCCAGGCGCATCGCGCCGCCTAAAAAATGCTCCGGTTGCAATCGCCCCAAAACTAGATTCGCATCCGTCACAGTCGCCCCTTCGCCTCGCCCATAGCAAGCCGGCCCAGGGTCCGCGCCCGCCGAGTGCGGCCCCACTTGCAGCGCGCCCGCTTCATCGATCCGCGCCAGCGATCCGCCGCCGGCACCCGCTGTGTGAATGTCCAGCATCGGCACGCGCACCGGCACACCCGCCACTTCGCCTTCAATAGTCGTTACCGGCTCGCGCGTCGCATCCAGCAGCGCAACATCGGTCGACGTCCCACCCATATCGAGACTCAACACGCGCGCAATCCCCGCTCGCCGCGCCACGCTCAGTGCCCCGATGACTCCACCCGCCGGCCCTGACAAAATCGTGCGTACCGGCTCCCGCGCCGCCGCCTGCGCCGAAAGAATCCCGCCCGACGACTGCATGATCTTCAGCGCAGCCCCCCGCCCTGCCAACTCCGTCTCAAGCCCGCCAAGATAACCCTGCATCTTCGGGGCAAGATACGCATTCAGCGTCACAGTCGCCGCCCGCTCATACTCGCGAAATTCCGGCAGAATCTGGTGCGACAACGACAGCGGCAATCCAAGCGGGCGCAACGCCTCCGCCACCATCTTTTCGTGCTCCGGATGCGCAAATGAAAACAGCAGCGACACTGCCACCGACTCAGCGCCCGCTTCCTTTACACGGCGCAGCAACTCGGCCAACCCCTCATCTTCCAACGCGCGCAACACCGCACCATCGGGCCCCACCCGCTCCGCCACTCCGAAACAAAACTCCGCCAGCGGTGCCGGTCGATGTACATTCCAGTCATAAAGACTCGGCCGCGCCTGCCGACCAATCGCCAGCGTGTCCTCAAATCCCTCCGTCGTCACAAACGCCACACGCGCGCCCTTGCGTTCCAGCAGCGCATTCGTCGCCACTGTGGTTCCGTGGCGCACTTCAATCTCCGTTGCACCCACGCGCTCCGCAATCCGCGCTACACCTTCCAGAATCGCGCGCCCTGGATCATCCGGCGTCGATGGCAATTTCAAAACTTCGACCCGCCCGCCTTCGCGATACACGCAATCGGTAAACGTCCCGCCTGTATCAATCGCAATTGTGAGTTGCTTTGTGCGTTGCGGTGCCATTTCCAGTCAGCCTATCAGTTGCTGTCCCGCGCGACTCGGCACGACCTGGTAGACATCAAACTCCTGAAGGATTTTCTCAACTACTGAGAGACCGTGCCCAAACCGGCTCAGTTCGGCGCGGCAGCTGTCCCGCGGCAACCGGAGTCCATCCCAAATTGTTCAATGGGGATCCCGGTCTCCAAGCAGGAAAATCGACGAAGACCGGGCGTTTACCTCAACCCACCTACTGCGAAGGTGGCACAAACTCCTTCGGCAATTCCGACCCCTCGCCAAAGAAAAACATCTCCATCTGCTCCACCAGGAACTGCTGCGCCTGCGGCGTCCATGGTTGCAGCCGATATTCGTTCAGCAGCATCTTCTGGTGGTTCACCCACTCGTCCCACGCCGACTTCGACACATTCTTGAAAATCTTCTGCCCAAACTCTGAGTCGAAGGGCGGCTCGTCCAGCCCTTCCATCTCTTTCTTGTTGCGAACGCAAAAAACAATGTGCGCCATCCGTCAAACCCCCACTCGTCATTGTATGGGATTGCCGAACGGCGCTCCGGGGTCGCAGATTCCTGGTATCTCTACCGCACCAACTCCGATACCACTTCGATCTCCTCGTGGCGCGTGCTGCCCGGGATGTCGAGTGAGCCCAAAACCATCGGTTTGCCCTGCGCCAGGGTCGACATGCCTTCCAGCATGGTTTGCCGAATCACCGGATCTTGCGCCCCAATGCCCGACCTCTCTTCCGCCACACTCGATTGCTCCACCTTTGAGCGCAGCCGCAAGCCATCCGAATTTCCTTCGAGCGATGCCTCTATATTCAATCCCACGTCGATGTACTGCACCTGCGAATTCGGGGTCGAACTTCCCGGATCCATCGACCCCGTCACAAGCGGCACGCGGTTGCCTTGCTTCACAACCGTCTTCCCTCCTGCCGCAACAATCACCGCGACGTGTTGCGTTCCTGTCGGCTTGACACCGTCCATATCGGTAATCGAGTAGGTCAGCCGATAAACCTTGCGTGAACGATCTATGTCGGCCAGCACCTTCTGCGCCAGGGTGATATCTTCCGCCGTTCCACGCATCGAGATCGCGCCGTCTGTCGCAACGTAGTAAAGATGCGCATGGGGCAACAAATTGCGCAGGTCTGTCAAAACATCGTTTGCCTCATTCGTCTGCGTGAGGTTCGTCAGGTAAAAGGTCTGATAGGTTTCGGCATTCGATTTCACATCCGATGGGCCGGACTCGGCAGAAGCCGTCTGCGCTCCCGCAATTCTCGCCATCAACACCACGCCCAATCCAACCGCCGAAAACTTCCCGATCGCCCTCACCCAATGCCTTACACGCGCATCGCTCGTCCATTTCATCGCTCGCCTCCAAAGTCGATCGTCTGGAACCATGCCAACGCCAGCTTCTCTAGTTCGCAGCATGGCTTCTGTCGTCAAAGACGCGCATTGTGAGTTTTCGTTCGAAAGTAGTTCAGACTGCTCAGCCTTCATCGCGTCTGCGGATGCGCGTGCAAGTTTTGCCACCGGAGTATGCCCGATTCGCTTGCGTCAAACTATCCGCCTGAAGATATCCTCTGTCTATGTGCGGCCGCTTCGCCCGTCGCTCCACCCAGAAAGTTCTCGCCGGCTGGTTTGGCGTCGAAATGGAAGACATGCCCCAATTCGACTCCGGTTTCGCGCCCACCTTCAATGCAGCGCCCCAGAGCACCCAGCTGATCGTGCGCCTCAGTCGCGATACCGGTAAACGCGAATTCGCCTTTGCTCGCTGGGGCCTCGTGCCCTTCTGGGCCAAGGACGCCAAATTCGGCTATTCCACCTTCAACGCGCGCGCCGAAGAGGTCGTCTCCAAGCCGGCCTATCGCGAAGCCTTCAAGAAACGCCGCTGCCTCGTGCCTGCCGATGCGTTTTATGAATGGCAAAAGCTGGACTCCAAAACCAAGCGTCCCTTCGCCATCGCCCTTCGCTCCGGCAAGCCCTATGCCTTCGCCGGTCTCTGGGAATCCTGGAAACCCAAAGACGCCGAACCCCTGGAATCCTTCACCATCGTCACCACCGACCCCAACGCCGTCACAGAAAAACTCCACGACCGCATGCCCGTTATCCTCGAGCCTGCCGATTACAACCGCTGGCTTGAAGCCGGCGATCCCTTGCGGCCTCCCACCGATCTTCTCCGCCCCTACCCCGCCGAAAAAATGCACGCCTGGCCCGTCGGCGACCGCATCGGCAACGTGCGCAACAACGATCCCAATCTGCTCGCCCCTGCCGAACCGGAGCCGCAAAGCCCGAGCCTCTTCACCTGAACTCCGCCGTCCCACCCGCCGATCCCCGCGAATTTCCTTGACAACCATCCGTTTTCGGATTTTCCTGTTGGCGAATCGACTTCTCCACGGGCATTCCGTGCGTCCCCCGCCGACGTGGCGGATTCGGGTCTTTTTGCGACCCAGATCCTGCCAAATCGGCCCGCCTTTACCCAGGCGCGAACGGACCGCCGGCGTGGAGACGCAAGGAGAACCATGAACGATCCAACACCGACCCCATCCGCTGCCCAGTCTGGCCTCTCCGAGAACGCCGCCGGAGGCCTCGCCTACATCACCATCATCCCGGCCATCATCTTTCTCGTGACCGCCCCCTACAACAAGAGCTCCTACATCCGCTTTCACTCCTGGCAGTGCCTCTTCATGGCCCTCGCTTGGTTCGTGATCGATGTCGCCGTCATGATCTTTGGCAGTTTCCTGTCGTTCTTCCGGCTGCTCACTTTCGGCCTTTATCCGCTCATCTCCCTGGCCATGCTCATCCTTTGGATCATGGTGCTGATCAAAGCCTTCAATGGCGAGCGCTTCAAGCTGCCCATCATCGGCGATCTCGCCGCAAAACAGGCCGGATAGCAACAGTTGTCTGTCGTTCTTCCAGCGTCTCCGATTGGTTTCTCTTGATCTTTTTTCAGATTTGCCGCGGCAGAGTTTTTGAATTCTGTACAATCACGACACTCGGTTAATCCCCAATACGCCTTCGAGGTTCAACAGCAAAGGAGCCTACGTGTCCGACGCACCGCAATACACACCCGTCCCGCCGCAGCCATCCGCCCCGCAGCCGACTGCGCAAAGCGGTCTTTCCGACAACGCCGCCGGCGCGCTTGCCTATGTCACCATCATTCCCGCGATCATCTTCCTGATCGTCGAGCCCTACAACCGGAATTCCTACATCCGCTTCCACTCCTGGCAATCGATCTTCTTTGGCATCGCCGCCGTCGCCGTCCACATTGTTCTCACGTTGATCCCGGTGATCGGCTGGATCCTGGTGCCGTTCATTTCTCTCGGGTTCCTTGTCATCTGGGTCATCCTGGTGCTCAAAGCCCTCAAGGGCGAACGCTTCCAGCTTCCCATCATCGGCAAATTTGCGGCCCAACAAGCCGGCGCATAACAAAATCGCTCCGTCAAAGTCCCCCCTCCCTCAGTCCACACGCGCGACTTCGAGGGCGAAGCGGTCCCAGTGGGCGTTGTCGGCGGCGGCTTCGTAGGTGGTCTGCAAGAACTGGAGCAGGGCGGCGTCGGGGTCGGGCAATTGGCGCATCGCTTCGTAGGGGAAGATGAATTCGCCGAAGTCCTTGTTGAACGCGGCGACTGCGGGTGCGATGGGGGAATCGGCGTAACCGGGCGGTTCTGGGTAGGCGTAGCTATAGAAGAAAGGTTCGATGCCGGGCGCCCCGGGCCAGAATCCGGCGCTGCTGACCTCGTGGGAGTAGGCGTCGCGGGTCACGCGGTCGGGCAGGCCTGGCATGCTGGGGTGCTCGGGTGCCGTGCGGCCGGAGAAGCGGGTGCAGGCGAGATCGAGCGCTCCCCAAAAAAGGTGGATGGGACTGACCTTGCCGCGGAAGCGGGCGCGGAATTGGGTGAAGACGCGCGTCGTTTGAAGGACGACGCGGGCGAAGCGCTGCGCGAATTCGGGATCGTAGGCGTGGTGGGTTTGGTCCTCAGCGAAGGGGATGGGATTTGCGATTTCACACGGCACGGGCCAGATTTGGACGGGGGTGCCCAACGAGTCGAGTGCGGCGGTGACTTGATGATAGAAGTCGGCGACGGACATGGGCTGCAGAGGCAAGGTGCGGCGGCCGCCGTCGCTGGTGTCGATGAGGAGCTGGTTGCCGAGGAAGTCGAAGTCGATTTGGAGCATGCGCGTGCCGTGGGCCATGGGCAGGGTGGTGAGGCCGCGGACGGTGGGGTAGAGGGTGACGTTCCAGGAGTGGTTGAGGTGCGGGACGAGGGCGAGGCGGATTTTGCCGATGATCTGGGTCCAGAGCTGGAGAGTGGCGCAGGTGTCGGACCACGAGGATTGAGGAAGTGGGGGCCAGGTGCCTTCGGAAGTAGTGGATTGTGTGGGGGGCATGGGCGCCTCGTGGGGACATCCTACGCCATCTCTTGTTGTGTCGAAGAATCTGGATTGCTTTATAAGCGAGATTTCTCCGGAGTATTTTGGGCTACGGCCAGGGCGCAGGCGGCCGGAAACCACGTGACCAGGAGCGCGGTCCACGGCATGCGCGCACCGGACGACGCGCCGAATACAGCCTGCACGTCGGCGCTGGGACCGTAGAGGACGGCGGGAATCCAGAGGAGGAATGTATAGATCCAAAGCTGCGCGGCTTCGGCATACGCGGCTGCGCGGGGGAGCACGTTAAAGAGAAGACCGAGGCCGCTCGCGATCTGGCCTGCTCCGGTGAGGTATGCGAAGAAGAGTCGGTTCGGAATCCACGCGGGGATAAGGAGCACCGTGGCTTCGTGATAGACGATGTGCGAGAGCCCGATCGGGATGATCCAGAGGCCGAGATAGAGGCGGGCGAGGCGCAGAGAACGTGCGGTGGTAAGGAAGGCGAAGGGCGAGCCGGGAGCGAGGTCGGCGAGTTTCGCGAATAGCGTCCACGCGCCGGCGAGCAGGATAGCGGTCTCGCCGAAGCTGAGGTAGGAGCCTTCAACGGTGGGAGCGGCGAAGAGGTCGGGAACCTTGAGCAACTGCCAGAGCACGACGCCGGGGAGCAAGATGCGAACGGCCCAGCGGGAGGTAGCGCGAAAGAGGAGGCCGATGGCAGTGGCGACTTCGAGGGCGCCGGTGAGATAGGCGAGCGCGGTGCGGCCGGGGAACCACGGCGCCACGGGTTGCCAGACGAGGGCGAAGTCGCCGTAGACAAGCGCGAGAACGCCGATGCCGAAGAGCCCGAGAGCGCACAGGACTAGGGCGGGCTGCTCGACGGGCTGGAAGAGGCCTGCGCGAGCGGGCTGGCTGGCGAGCTGAAGCCCGGGTGGCTGAGTGCGAGGATGGATACGCGGTGGAGAGCTCGTCTGGTTCATGAGAACTGGAACGTAGCGTGAGGTGCGCGGGCGGGTCAATCAAGTCGGCACGATTGGCGCGGGTGTGTTCTGAAGCGGCTTCCAGAGGGCGTTGGCCGGATGGGCTGCGGTGCGGTCCTGGCTGATTATCAATGCTTCCGAGCCGAAGCAATTTTGCCTACGGTTCTTCTGACAGACTTCGTTGTATGTCCTGAGCGACTTCATCGATTGAAGTATTCCGGCCGAGCGCTTCGATTTCCTTGCTGTTTTCCATTTTCGACAACCCCACCTTGGTCGCGATTTGCTGGTTCATGCTTATCAGCGCCGTCACCTCTTTTTCCGTGAGGAGAAGAATTTGGAGCATGAGATGTTCCCGTTCATCGGCGCGGCGGGCCAGTCGCGCCTGTCTCATGAGGATAAGGCTTGCGAGAAGGATAGCCTCCACGGCAACAATAGTTCCGAGAAGTGAGAATGGCATCGGGTCAAAGTGCGGAATTTGCGGCAAATGCAAGGTGTTTATAAGAATCCAGAATAAGAAGAGAAAGATATGAGCGGCTACAAATCCGAGATTGCCGACGATGGCCGCGGTTAAATCTCCCAATCTCTCCGCGGGCGATCTTCGCGCGAGAAATTCCTGCTCATGCTTGGCGATCGTTTCTATGTGTTCTTGCACATGATTCGGTACCTGCATTGTTTGTCCTCACGGGGAGCTTTTGTACTCAACGATTGGATGCTTTGCCGGTAGGACAGCGAACTGAGCGGAATCGCCAGGCGGTATACTTCCGGCATCTTATTGCGGTGGGGGGTCGGAAGTTATGCGAAAGGTTCTTTTGGTACTGATGTTGGCGTGCGTGGCGCAGAGTGTGCGCGCGGAAGACAAGAAGCCTCCGACGACGCTGCGGGGCGTGCTGCTGGAGCAGTTGCGGACGACACACGATGAAGAAGACTGGTTTGTGCCCGCGAGCGTGGCGGTGGCGGGGCTGACGGCGGATCAGGCGAAGTGGACGCCGGGGAAGGACGCGCACTCCGTGGGGCAGTTGGCGTATCACCTGTGGTTCTGGGACACGCAGGCGCTGGCGCGGTTCAAGGGGCAGAAGCCGCCGGCGTTCAGCGGCAACAATGACGAGACGTTTAACAATTACTCCCCGGCGCAGTGGGACGACCTGGTGCAGAAGTTGAACGACGTGATGACGCAGTGGGAGGCGGCGGTGCAGGAGGCCGACGACCAGAAGCTGGCCGACAACGCTTCGCTGATTGCGCATGTGGGCGCGCACAATGCTTACCACATTGGGCAGATTCTTTACGTGCGCAAGCTGGAGGGGGCTTGGGATCCTAGCAAGGGCGTGAAGTGAGAAAAAACAGGAATAGGGAATAGGGAATAGGGAATAAACAAAAAACGGTACTCGGGGACCACTTCGCCGAGTTCGCCGATATTCGTCTGTAAATGTACGAGCTGAAGGTTGCCCCTCCAGCCCTATACTGGCGGAATGAAACTGGCTGGAAGCGAACTGGTGGCCCTGCTGGTGGCGGTGAGTTTTGCGGCGGGGCTGAATGTGTACGCAACCGTGGCCACGCTGGGGCTGCTGGCGCACGCGGGTTTGCTGACTCTGCCTCCGGGTCTGCATCTCGTGGAGAGCTGGTATGTGATTGGGGCCAGCGGTGCGCTGTTTGCCGTTGAATTTTTCGCCGATAAAATTCCTGCGTTCGACCTGATCTGGAATGCCCTGCATACGTTCATCCGCGTTCCGGTGGCGGCGCTGCTGGCGTACCAGGCGAGTGCGGCGCTGTCGCCGTTGGAACAGATGGCCGCGACGATCGCGGGAGGGCTGATTGCGCTGGCTGCGCATGGAGGTAAAACTGCGGCACGTGCCGCTGTGACGCCATCGCCGGAGCCTTTCAGCAACATGGCTCTGAGCCTGGGCGAAGATGCGCTGGCGGTGTTCCTGACGTGGATGGCGACTTGGAAGCCTTATGTGGCGGCGAGCATTGTGGGGGTGCTTGTACTGCTGACGATTTTGCTGGTGCGCTGGGTATGGCGCGCGCTGAGCGCCTTGTTTCGTGGAGCGGAGCATGCGATGGGCGCATAGCGCGTTGTTCACTTTCGGGTTGATTCTTTGCGCTCGGGATGCGGGTGCTTCTCAGCGCAAGTTGATCATCTGAATTGGGAACAGTGTTCACCGTACATTCCGATTGTGCCGGCGCCCAACGTGTGGCAACATTCGGGCCATGCTTTCTCGCAGACTTTCGAGCCTCCTGGCGGCTTCGCTCGCCTTGTTGTCACTGGGTGCCGCTCGGCCCGCGTCGGCACAGGTCTTCGACCTCGACAAGGACCGGGAACCGATGGTCCTTCTCGACGTTCTCTGGCGCTTCCATCCCGGAGACGACCCGCGCTGGGCCGATCCCGATTTTGACGCCAAGGGCGAACAACTGACTCTGCTGACGGATGGCGTTGTCGAAGCCCGGGACAGGAATGGCGAGCTCTTCGGTTTTGAACGCACGACTAAGGTCGCAAACGAATCCGCCGAATCCGTAGCCCAAGCCGCTCAGGACTTTGGCCAGGAAGATGACATCACCGTCCTGACCATCACGCGTCTCGGTTTAGGTGAGGAAGCAGTCGTCCAGCTGGAGACGCTATCGCCGTCACTGGCATGAGGTGCCAATCGCTCATTGCATCGGTAGGGCTTCCAATGGCCCATTCCTCAACGATCCTGCTCGTTCGTCGGTTGGTGGGCAAACCGGAAGTAATCCTGTAGTTCACGACGCTCTGTTCAACGATGCCGGCCATTTTCTGCCGACGAGGGACTGTGCTTTCGGTGTTTCCGGCAGACCCGCCCCATGTAGAATTGCCCGAGTCTGGAGGTCGCATGGGACGGAGATACGCAAACATTCTTGAAACAGTGGGCAACACGCCTGTGGTGAAGATTAATCGGCTGGCGCCCGACGGAATCAACTTGTATGTGAAGGTGGAGGCATTCAATCCTCTGGGATCGGTGAAGGATCGGCTGGCGCTGGGCGTGATTGAAGACGCGGAGCGGACGGGCAAGCTGAAACCGGGGCAGACGGTGGTTGAGGCGACGAGCGGGAACACGGGAATCGGCCTGGCGATGGTGTGCGCGGCGAAGGGTTATCCGCTGGTGGTGACAATGGCCGAGACCTTCAGCATCGAGCGGCGGAAGCTGATGCGTTTTCTTGGGGCGAAGGTGGTGATTACGCCGGCGGCGGCGCGCGCTGTGGGCATGGTGAAAAAGACGGAGGAACTCGCCGAGAAGCATGGATGGTTTTACACGCGGCAGTTTGAGAATGAGGCGAACGCGGACATGCATTCGCGGACGACGGCGAAGGAAATCCTCGACGACTTTAAAGGCGAACGGTTGGACTATTGGGTGACAGGATTTGGGACCGGTGGGACGTTGAAGGGCGTTGCGCGTGTGCTCGCGAAGGAGCGACCGGAGACCAAGATCGTGGTGTGCGAGCCGGATGAAGCGCCGATGTTGTCGAGCGGGATTGAGCAGCAGCGGAAAGAAGACGGGTCTGCCGCGGCGGCGCACCCTTCGTGGAAGCCGCATCCCATGCAGGGCTGGAGCCCGGACTTTGTGGCAAAGCTGGCTGGGGATGCCGTGGCATCGAAGGCGATCACCGAGGTCCTGCGCATTGAAAATGCGGAAGCGCTGAAGTGGAGCAAGGAGCTGGCGAAGAAAGAAGGCATCTTCGTTGGGATCTCCTCGGGTGCGACGTTTGCAGGGGCTTTGCGTGTGGCAGCGAAAGCACCGAAGGGATCGACGATTCTGTGCATGCTGCCGGATACGGGCGAGCGCTATTTAAGCACGCCGCTTTTCGGGGACGTGTCGGTGGATATGACGGAAGAGGAGATTGCAATTTCGAAGTCGACGCCGGGGTGCTGGATGCCGGAATGAATGAGCACGAGTGATTGCCGTAGAAAATTGCTGCAAATGCAGTAAGTTTCTCAGGCGATTGCGCAGGGATTCGGAACGAGACGGCTACGGCGCACAGATCACCGGTTGTATACTTCGCGGCGGTGCCCCACTCGGAGCACGAGGATCAGCACTCTCTTATCCTGAATGTCACAGATGATCCGGTAGTCGCCGACTCGATACTTCCAGAAGTTGCCTAAATCCGATCCCTTAAGGGCCTGACCGACGCTCCGGGGATCTCGAATGGAAGCGGCGCGTTTTGCGAGAAAGGCAACGATGCGCTTCGCGACCTGTTTATCAAGCTTCTCGATGTCTTTTCTGGCGCTGGCTTCGAACTCAACTTTCCAGGCCAAGGTCGCGCACCACTTGATCCAAGGTGTAAGTTCGGCTGCGGCCTTCGCGCAGCGCGATCAGGCGTTGTTCTGCCAGGTACAGGTCTTCGAGATCATCGAGATGCTCGCGGATGGCCTCGACCATGTAGAAGGTCTTGCTGCGCCCCGTGCGCTTTGACAATCTTGCCAGGCGCTTGGATAGATTTTCAGGCAAACGGAGAGATACGGATGCCATCGGTTGAAACCTCTGTAATACAAGTATCGCACGACTCCAGATCGCCCGTGAGAGCGCAATCTGCATCTGCGGCGAGCTAGATTTTTTGGGTCCGTTGGACGTCTCTTACACCACTGATGCGGCGCAGGCTGAGGACCATGCGATTCAGGTGGCGCACATCTTCCGCTTCGACGATGAATTCGATGATGGCTTCGCCGGTGTCGTCGTGGCGAATGTCGATGTTGCGGATATTGGTGTCGTCGTCGGAGATGACGGCGGTGAGCTCTTTCAACATGCCGGTCCGGTCGTCACAGTAGACGGTGATTTTCACAGGATAGCGTTGGGCACGGCCAGCGGTCTCGTCGCCGACGCGAGCCCACTCGACATTGATGCGGCGGTCGCTCTCGTACAGAAGATTCTGAACATTCGGGCAACTGCGGGCGTGGACAGCGACGCCTTTGCCGCGGGTGACATAGCCGATGATTTCTTCGCCGCGAATGGGATTGCAACATCGCGCGCGGTAGACCAACAGATCGTTCTGGCCCTCCACCTGAAGCGAATCGGAACCCGAGAGATGCAGCTTGCGCACCGCGTCGGACATCGGCGTTTCACCGGGTGCGGTGGGCTTAGCGTCGCTGGCCGTATCGATTTCGGCTGGATTGGTGGAACCGGGTGCGAGCTTGTTGAGCACCTGATGGGCCGAGTGTTTGCCCTGGCCAAGCGTTGCGAGCAAGTCGGCGGCGGTGGCGACCCCGTATTCATTGGCGATGCGGCCGAGGTCCTGATCGGAGACCTGGCTCATGGGAACCTTGAATTTGCGCGCTTCGCGCTCGATAAGCTTGCGGCCGATTTCGACGGCGCGGCGGCGCTGATCCTCATTGAGCCAGTGCTTGATCTTGTTGCGAGCGCGGGGGCTCTTGACGAAGGTGAGCCAATCGCGGCTGGGCTTGTGATCTTTTTGCGTGACGATTTCGACGATGTCGCCAGTCCGCAGCTTGGTGCGCAGCGGCACCATGCGGCCATTGACTTTGGCGCCGACGCAGGTGTGGCCGACTTCAGTGTGAATGGTGTAGGCGAAATCGACGGGCGTGCCGTCGGCTGGAACCACAACGACTTTTCCCTTGGGCGTGAAGGTGTAGACCTCATCGGGATAGAGGTCCATCTTTAAACTCGAAAGAAATTCGTTGGGGTCAGTCATCTCCTTTTGCCATTCGACGAGCTGACGAATCCAGTTGAGGCGCTCTTCGTCGCGTGCGTTCACGGTGCTTGCGCCGGCCTTGTATTTCCAGTGGGCGGCTATGCCTTCTTCGGCGATGCGGTGCATCTCTTCGGTGCGGATCTGCACTTCGAATTGATGGCCGCTTTCGCCAATGACGGTGGTGTGAAGAGATTGATAGCGGTTGGCGCGCGGGATCGCGATGAAGTCCTTGATACGGCCGGGGACGGGACGCCAGAGGGTGTGGATGAGACCGAAGACCGCGTAGCAGGCAGCGACGTCTTGTGTGATGACCCGAATCGCCAGCAGATCGTAGACCTGATCGAAAGAGACCTTGGAGCGCTGCAGCTTTTGATAGATGGAGTAGAGACGCTTGATGCGCCATTCGACTTTCGCTTCGATATTGTTTTCGCGGAGCTGCTCGACGAGCGTGTCTTCGACGCCCTTCAGGAACTGCTCGCCCTCAATGCGGCGGGCTTCGACGGCGGCGGAAACCTGTTCGTAGCTAACCGGGTCGGTGTAGCGGAAAGCGAGGTCTTCGAGTTCGCCGCGAACTTTGCCCATGCCCAGGCGGTGCGCGAGGGGGGCGTAGATGTCGAGAGTCTCGCGGGCGATGGCTTCCTGACGGTCGGGCTGCAGGTGCTCAAGGGTGCGCATGTTGTGCAGACGGTCGGCCAGCTTGATGAGGACGACGCGGATGTCGCTGACCATGGCAAGGAGCATCTTGCGGACGTTCTCGGCTTGGCGGTCTTCGCGATTCGCGAACTGAATTTTGTCGATCTTGGTAACGCCCTCGACAATGTGCGCGACTTGGTCGCCGAAGCCGGCTTCAATTTCCTCGCTGGTGGCGGGCGTGTCTTCGACGGAGTCATGAAGCAGGCCGGCAGCGATGGCTGTCGAGTCCATCTTCATCTCGGCGAGTACTTCGGCTACTTCGAGGGGATGGATGATGTAGGGTTCGCCGGAGGCGCGCATCTGGCCCTGATGGTGCTGCACGCAGAATTCCCATGCCTTGCGGATGAGGCTGACGTCGTCATTGGGTCGGTTGGCCTGGACATGGCGAATGAGGGCTTCAAACCGCGCATCGATGGCATGGGCATCCGCGGACGGCGAAAGCTCCGGGACTCCCACACTCGATGGGCTGGAGTCATCTGGAATATCGGCCGGTATTTGCTGGCGGGCGGTCGCCATGCTTCATTATAGGCCGAGTGTATTGATCTGAGATTGGTTGAGCTGGTGCCGAATGCATCGTGGTAATTGGGGAATGTGTGCGGGACTGGGAGTTGTTGCGCCGCGGAAGAGGATTGATTTGGATGCTGATTGAGTAGGCTCCAATGGTCGGCGAGTAAGTTGAGCGTTCGATGGGACGGTTGGCGATTAAGTTGGAGCGTTCGCAATGCACGGAAAATAGAGGCCAAATTAAGCAGAGGTTGGGCTGGAGTTAGCAGGCTATCTTAGGTAGCTGCATCGATCTCGTGCATGAATACTTTGGTAATTTATGAAGCTTTAACTTTGGGTAAGTTATGCGGATATGCCTGTAGATACTAGCGTTTTCTTTATAGGTACGTCGGTGTTTTGGAGCTCTCTCTCATGTGCTTGCCGTCACAGCGGGGTATCCCTTGAGGAGGAGTAGAGTCCCCTTCGGACTAGAGGTCCAGAACCGAGGAACTTATGTTGAAACGCCTCTTACTTACTACCCTGGCTGCGGCATTTGCTGTAAGCGTTAGCTATGCGGATCAATCGAACGCAAAGGTCACGATTTCGGTTAGCAGGACTTCGCCGACAAGCGGAAAACAGATGTTTTCAAGCTATTGCGCGCCATGTCATGGCGTGGATGGCAGAGGTCATGGACCCGCCGCGACCGCGCTAAGAACGCAGCCGACCGATTTGACAGGGCTGATCAAGAAGAACCATGGAAGATTCCCGGACACCCACATTGTTTCGGTGTTGCAGTTCGGCGCTGAAGTTCCGTCGCACGGATCGGCGGAGATGCCGGTATGGGGTCCAATCCTTGGCAAAATGAACATGGCGAACTCCCAGGATAAGCAGCTCAGAATCAGCAATTTGAGCCGCTACATCGAGAGCATGCAAGAGCGGTAAGCGACAGCGGTCCTGGGCGAGCGGGGACTATGATTCCCGTAGATGACCACGACGCGCAAAGACCACTCAGCCACAAAACCGAAGGCGCCCAAGGCTCGACAGCCTGCGGCGCCTTCCTTGTCTCTGGCCGAAGTTGCTGGAGGCAGTGGGGGCAAATTCAGCACTTCCCGAGAGCGACCTGCCCAACAAGATGCTGCCGGGGAACGCAAAAAGGGCCGGCGGGCGCAGGACAGGGAAGCTGGCCTGGACAAGAAGGCGGAAAAGAAGGATTTCGCGGCGTCTTCGGTGCGGGCTTCAACGGGACTGGGGGCGTTTGGGGCGCGTATAACGCGCCGAGCTGCGGATCGGCTCCGGAATGGGCACTTGTGGGTGTATGCCTCTGACGTCGAGTCGCTGGAAGTCGGTGCGGCGGCCAAGGATGGAGATGCGCCGTCGCTGATGCCTGTCGCGGACTCGCGCGGGCTGCTGCTGGGGACGGCGCTGTACAGTCCAACGTCGCAGATTGCGCTGCGCATGGTGTCGCGCGAGGCGGTCAACGAGGCGCAATGGCTGGAGTTGCTGGAAACGCGGCTGCGCACAGCCATCGATCGCCGAAGGACCCATCTGAGGGACGATATCAATGCCTGCCGTCTCTGCTTCAGCGAGGCCGACGAGCTTCCCGGCCTCATCGCGGACAAGTACGGCGACCTCGTCATTCTGCAACTACTGACCAAAGGCCTCGACTCCTCAGCCGTCCGCGCAACCTGTGTGCGCGTCTTCCGCGAAAAATTACAGCCCGCAAGCATTCTGGAGCGCCCAGACCCTCGCATGCGCGAGTTGGAAGGGCTCGATGCCCCTGACCTTGCGCCGCTGTGGGCAGCCGATTCCGCCAACCCGATAACGAGCACGCAGTTCAAACTCAATGGCCTCGTCTTCCATTACGACGCCAACGCGGGACAGAAGACGGGTGCCTTCCTCGACCAATGCGCCAATTACGCAGCCGCACAAAAATGGGCGTCGTTGCTGGTCCCGGACGGGCGCGCTCTCGATGTCTGTACCTACCAGGGCGGGTTCGCCTTGCATCTGGCGCGGGTCTCGAAAAGCGTGACGGGCATTGATGCATCCCGTTCTTCGCTCGAAGTCGCCGAGCGAAACATGGAAGCCAACCGGACGCAACTTTCCGGCCAAGTGGAATGGGTGGAAGGCGACGCATTCCAGATCTTGCGCGACTGGTCCGACGCAGGCGAAAACTTCGACACGATCGTACTGGATCCGCCCGCCTTTGCGAAGACGAAGCGGGCGGTCGAAGGTGCGCTACGCGGTTACAAGGAGCTGAACTTGCGAGCGCTGAAAATGCTGCGGCCGGGCGGGTTGCTGGTGACCTGCTCGTGCAGCCACCATGTGAGTTGGACGGACCTCGAAAGCGCCGTGGCTTCTGCTGCCGCCGATGCGCATCGGCGCGTGCGACTCTTGGAGCGGCGTGGCGCTGCGCTGGACCATCCCGTGGTGCTGAATCTGCCGGAGACCGAATACCTGAAGTGCCTGGTCCTGGAAGTGGAATAAGTATTTACGCGCTTGCCATGCGCTGACTTCGGTGCCAGGGGAACAGAAACCGCAAGAGCCAGCCGAGGGCCGACGATTGAGCCGCTCGGTCGCGCACGGGTCGGACTTGAGCTGAACGAACGGCAGGCTGTGCGGACTGCGGGGCAGGATTTGGCTCAGGGGCGGCTGAGGCGGACCGGAGCTGCGCTAGAGTGTCCTTGACCTGGGCACGGAGTGATTCGACTTCAAACACACACGAGCGGAGATAAGCGGAGACCGTAAGGCCGGCCGCGGCAGCGCGCTCGCGCAGCTGGTCGCATTCGGTGGGACTCAGCCGGATGGTGATGCTGGCGGATTTGCGCCTTTCTTCGAGAGAGTTGACCGCCCTGGCGGTGCTGCGCAGCTCAGCACAAGCCGAAGCGGTCTGCTGTGCAGTAGAGACCTGTTGGGAGTTTGGCGAATCGAGGTCGGTCAGACCAGTCATGCTGGGCGCGCTGGAAGGACGGTAGCGCGCGTGGGTGCGCAAGGCCTGCTCGTAGCTGAGGGTTGCGACATCCTGAGCGAGGGCGTCATCGTTCCAGGGATCGGACGAGGTAGGCGCGGGTTTGGACGCGATGAGCCCGGACAAAAGATTGACGAAACCAGCGGCGGCGGGTGGAAGGGGCTGGGTGGTTTCCGGCATGAAAAAAGGATAGTGGGATGGCAGGAGAAATTGAGGAAATTGTGGTGGGAGGGATGGTCCAAAAGTGTGGCCCGATTCCCGGATTGGGAAACCGCGGAGATAGCGCAGGAATGGTAATTAGACGGCGATTGGTTTGGGGATTGGTCTGGAGATTGGTGCCGGGGTCGGTGCGGGCAACTTTTCAGCTTCGGGCAAAGGAAGGACGCGGCCCGGCAGGCGCAGGAGCTGGGTGATTTTATCGGCAGTCATCGGGCGAGCAAAGAGGTAGCCCTGTCCATAGTGGCATCCCATCTCGCGCAGAAGGCGATATTGCTCGAGGGTCTCGATGCCCTCGGCGACCACGTCCATTCTCAGGGCGCGCGCGAGCTCAATGATGGTGCGGACAATCTGGAGCGGTTGATCGCCTTCCGTCATGCGGCTGACGAAGGAGCGGTCGATCTTGAGCACGTCGAAGGGGAATGAGTGAAGGTAGTTGAGCGAGCTGTAGCCGGTGCCGAAGTCATCCATGTGGAGAGAGATGCCGAGGGCGCGCAGGCCCGTCAGGACATCGACGGCGGTGTTCAGGTTGGGAATGAGGCTGGACTCGGTCATTTCGAGGCCGAGTTGGTCGCTGGAAGCACCCGTTTGCAGGAGCAGGGACCGGACATGGTCGGCGAGGCCAGGGCGGGAGAACTGGCGCGCGGAGAGATTGACGCAAACGCGCAGCGAGCCGTTGCGCAGATCGTCTCGGTTCCAAGCCTGAATCTGGTTGCAGGCCTCGGCGAGACCCCAGTCGCCGATGGGGAGGATCATGCCGCACTCTTCGGCGTGAGGGATGAACTCCAGGGGCGCGACGAGCCCGCGCTCGGGATGGACCCAGCGAATAAGGGCCTCGACGCCGATGATTTTGCGCGTGAAGAGATCGACCTCGGGCTGGTAGTAGAGAACAAATTCATGGCGATCGAGCGCCTGGCGGAGGTCCGAGCAACGCGGCCAGGATCTCGGGGAAGTCGGGGAAACTGCGGATCGGGAGCGGCGGTGGGATCGTTTGGTTGCTTGGCAGCGCAGCTTCCGCAGCTCAAGCTGACTGGCGGCCATGTCGGCCATGCTTTGGAGCATGTGGAGTTCGTCTTCCGTCATGCCGGAGCGAGGCAGTTTGGCAAAGATGGTCAATCCGCCGACAATCCTGCCGTCAGGGGTGCGGACAGGTGCGCTCGCGAAGAATGCGGCATCGATGATCCGCAGTATGAGAGCGTGACATGCGACGAAGGGGCAATTCGCGACATTGGGGACCATGACGGGTCCGTCCTTTGCGAGAACCATATCGAAGATCGAGTCCTTGCGGGGAATTTCGCGGATGCTCTGGCCCCACCAGGATTTGAGCCAGACGCGGCTTTCGTCTGCGAATCCGAGGCAGGCGGAATCGGCGCCGAAGTACTCCGCCGCCAGACGGGTGATGGCGTCGTAACAGGGTTCCGGGGGAGTGTCGAGGATGGCGTAGGAGGCAAGCGCCGCGAGGCGTGGGTTCTCCTGGCTGCGATCAATTTGCCTCGTTTCAACCTCTGGTTGTTCCATGCCCGCTCCAGCCGTTCCGGACCGTGTTGGCGCGCCAGGGACACCGGCCTTTGTCCCGCTCTTCCTTTATCGGTGAAAACGGGAAGTGCTTGAGCCGCTGTGCCGGATGCGGTGCGGAACTGCTCTGCGGTTAACGCGCGGACTTTTTCGGGGATGCGGGGATTCCCGTTTCCGTCCAAAGGAAGCTGAGCTGATCCGCATCGTCCTGCACCTGCTGATCGACGCTGACACCCGCGGAGTGTCCGCCGGCGAGGCTGTAGTGAAGCAGGATGGGACGGCCGCTGCTAGATGCGGACTGGAGCAGCGCAGTCATCTTGCGGGCGTGGAGTGGATCGACACGGGTATCGCTGTCGCCGGTGAAGAACATGACCGCGGGATAGGCTGTGCCGGTTTTCACGTTGTGATAAGGAGAGTATTTGAGTAAATACCGGAACTGGTCGGGATCATCGGCGGAGCCGTATTCGGTAGTCCAATGCGGGCCCTGAAGGAAGTGCTGGTAACGAAGCATGTCGAGCAAGGGATAGCCGCACCAGACGGCAGAGAAGAGCTCGGGATGCTGGGTGAAAGAGGCGCCCATCAACAATCCGCCATTGGAGCGGCCGGAGATGCCAAAGTGCTGCGGCGATGTGTATTTCTGCGCGATGAGATATTCGGCGGCCGCGAACCAGTCGTCGAAGACGTTCTGCTTCTTCTCGAACATGCCGGCCTCGTGCCAGGCTTCGCCGTATTCGCCGCCGCCGCGCATGTTGGGCATCGCGAACCAGCCGCCCTGTTCGATCCACCAGGCCCACGCGGGATTCCAAGCAGGGGTCATGCTGAGATTGAAGCCGCCATAGCCGGTCATGAGGAGGCGCCCGGTACCGTCCTGCTTGAGGCCTTTTTTGCCGGCGATGAACATGGGGACCTGGGTGCCGTCTTTTGATTTGTAGAAGACCTGCTTGAGTTCGTAGTCGGCGGTGTCGAACGGGACCTTAGGTTGGGCGAAGATTTCGCGCTTGCCGGTGGCCGTGTCGAAGCGATAAAGCGTCGGTGGCTGGATATACGACTGGAAGGTGAAGAAGCCGAAGCGGTCGGTGGGTCTTCCAAAAACTGTAGACGCGGAGCCGATCCCGTCGTAGTCGATTGCGCCGGCGGGTTTGCCGTCGAGAGTGAAGACCTTGGTCTCGGTGTTCACGTTTTTGAGATGAGTGACGTAGAGCTTTTCACCAACGATGGAGAAGCTTTGAATGACGTCATCAGTTTCGGGGGCTATAGTCTTCCAGCCCGTGGGATCGACGCCGGGATCGGCGCGCTGGATGCAACCTTTGGGCGCTTTGTAATCGGTCTTCACATACCAGGCGCCCTTGGCGTAGACGACAGAGAAGCGGGATTCGATGCCCCAGACGAGGACGTTGAAAGGGGATTTGGGTTTGGTCAGGTCGCGAAAGACGATGTCGACGCGCCTGGCAGGAACGCCGCGCTCGATGGTGGCGATGAGGTAGCGGCCGTCGTAAGTGACGCTTGATTGAATGAGGTCAATGGGGCCCAGAGGCTCGTCGTAGAATTCGTGGCCGAAGATCAGCACGTCACGCGAGGGCCGCGTGCCCAGCACATGAAGATAGAGAAGCGAGCCCTCTTTATTCGTGCGCGTGTAGTAGAGCCCGGTGCCGTCAGGCGCAAAATCGACGGACCAATAGATGCCGGCGGGAAGTTCGTCTTCAAGGGTCTTTTTGGTTTTGAGGTTGTAAACGCGGATCGTCGTTTCGTCGGCCCCACCCCCGCGCACGTGATAGGCCAGCAGCGAGCCGTCGCGCGAAACATCAGCCAATTCGATCGACGTGTTGGCATCGCGGCTCAACACGGCGGGATCGAGGAGGCGCTCGTCCTTGCCAGTCCATCCGCGGCGAATGTAGATGGAAGACTGGCCCTCATCGGAGAGGCGCTTCATGAAGTAGAAGTTGTCGCCGCGCTGAACGGGCATCGTCCAGTGGGAGACGTGCTCCAGGGCATCGAGATCGTCGGCGGCTTGCGATCGGATGTGCGCCAGCTTGAGATAGTGGGCCGTGTAGGCATTCTGGGCGTCAATGAAGGCACGGGTTTCTGGGCTCTTCGCATCTTCGAGCCAGCGATAACTGTCTGGAATTTTTGTGCCGTTGTAGTTGTCGAGGACGGGATTCGCGTCGGCGGGCGGCGGCGCGGGGAACGGGTAGCCGTCGCCGGTGTGGATGGATTGAGCCGTGGCGACCGTTGCCAGTGCGAATGTGAGCAACCCGCCCAGGATAATGCGCTGCATGGAATGCCTCTCCCGAAACAACAGAATACTCGGCGAATGGGGCAGGGTTCGATGGGGCCGAATCATAGGTGGGCGCGGCGATGCCGCTCCTGATCAGTACCGCGCGCCGACCGAGAACCCCGATAGAATCGAATCCAGTGAACGGAACACCTTCAACCGAGCCTGGGCGACCCGAACCTGGGCTGAGAGAGCCAGGGCGGAAGCCCCAGTCGCAGTGGGCGCGCGCAGTGGGTTTGCTGCGGCCTTCGCATGCGCACTCGGTCTTCAGCGCGACCGTGGTGCTGATGGCGTCGACATTTCTGTCGAGCGTCTTCGGGCTGGTGCGGAATTTATACATTGCCTGGGTCTTCGGGCGCGGCATGGAAGCCGACGCGTTCCTGGCGGCGTTCACGCTGCCGGACATGATCTCGTATTTTCTAATAGGCGGCGCGGCATCGATCACGTTCGTGACAATCTTGACGCGCTATCGGGATTCAGGGCGCGAGGCGGAGGGCGAGCGATCGCTGTCCGTGATTTTGACGTCGATGTTCCTGGTGCTGGGCGCGGCGATTATGCTGGCCGAGATTTTTGCGCCCTGGTACGTGCACAAGTGGTTCAACGGTTTCGATGCCGGGAAGGCAGCTCTCTGCGTCACGCTCACGCGGATTCTGCTGCCGGCGCAACTGTTCTTTTTTGCAGGCGGCGTATTCGGCGCGGTGCTGATCGTACGGAAGCAGTTCGCCGTGCAAGCCGTAGCGCCGCTCATCTACAACCTGGGTACGATCGTGGGCGGCATTCTCCTGGTGCATCGGCTGGGTGTTTCGTCGCTGGCAATCGGTACCGTGGCCGGCGCTCTGGTGGGGCCATTCCTGCTGAACGCAGTCTTTGCGCACCGCGCCGGCGTGCGCTATCGCCCCATTCTCGACTGGCACGATGAAGGATTGCGCGAGTGGGTGCGGCTGTCCTTGCCACTGATGATCGGCGTGTCTCTAGTGACGGCCGACAACTGGATCATCGCGCATTTTGCTTCGGGAACGAGCGGCGCGATTTCGCTGATGACGTATGCCAAGCGGCTGTTCACGGCGCCGATGTCCGTGCTGGCGCAGGCGGCGGGCGTGGCGTCGATGCCGTTCTTCGCGAGCTTGTGGGCCAAGGAGAATCGATTCGAATTTGCAACCGCTGTGGCGGACTCGGTCTCGCGCGTCGCCTGCATGGGATTGCTGGCAGCTTCGGCGATGGTGGTGCTGGGTGAGCCACTGATCGATCTCGTGTTCGTCGGCGGCCGGTTTTCAAGGGCGGATGCAACCCAGTGCGCCGCGTATTTCGCGGTGTTTTCGGTGTCGTTGTTTTTGTGGTCGGCGCAGTCGATTTATTCGCGGGCGTTTTATGCAGCGGGAAACACATTTGTGCCGATGGTGGCAGGGACAGTGATCACGTTGATTTCTCTCCCAATGTACGCGGGGTTGTATCGCGCGTATGGAGCGATGGGACTGGCGGTGGCCTCGGACTTCGGGATCGGGATGCAGACGCTGACGATCGCGGTGCTCTTGCACAAGCGACGCATGGTCTCGCTGGCGGGTTTGGATTATGAGGAACTGGGTCGCTGTCTGCTGGCGGGCGTCGTGAGCAGCGCGGCAGTGTGGGCGGTGCTTGCCTGGCTGCTTCATGCGCACGCGTTGCAGGCACACATGCCGAGCCGCTGGGCTGAGCTCGTAGTGCTGGTGATCGGAACGGCGCTGTGGGCGGCAGTGACCGATGGGATTCTTCGGATGAGCGGATCGGCTTTGCCGCGGGTGCTGCGGAAACGGTTGGGGATTTCGTAGGAATTCTTAACACTCCGTGGTGAAAGTCAGGTTTTGAAAGGGCACGACTTCAGTCGTGCCGTAAATGGTTGATGAGGAAAGATGGGCTTTAGCCCCGGAGGGATAGTTTCGGTCGTTTCGATTTCACGGCAGGCAGTTTAGGAAGAAATTTGAATGTCTTGCCCTCGGGCAATCCCTTCTCCCAACCTTGTGATGTGAATGTCTGAGACTCGCATATAAGAAGCGGATCAATCGCCTCTAGAACATCTTGTGGTCCTGCAAATCCTGGTACTGCTCAAACACTTTGAGATTTTTGAATTCGCTTTCGACTGCAGTCGAGTCGAGGTGCGGAAGTGTCGTGGGCGCGTCGGCAAATGCGTAAGCGGTGACGCCGACGACTGCGACGCCGAGGTTGAGGTCGCGCTCATTCACCTTGTCGAACGTGTCGCTTGGCTTGTGATGCAGCAGCATATATTTCTCGCTTGGGGTCCACAGGACAAACGAGGGAACACCGCGCACGAGGAACGGCGCCTCATCGGTCTGGAAAGTGAAGCGCCCTTCGTCGGTAGCACCCCCCGCACCCAGCGAGCTTAGCAGCGGCGCGAGCGGATCCAAGGCGTGGGTCTCGTCGTCGCGGCCAAACGTGTACCAGCCCTTGGGAGCTTCCGCTCCGGAATCGGAGACGAAATCGGCAACGCATTTAGCGAGCTCGGCAGCATGGTCGCGCGCGTAGTGGACCGACCCAATCAACCCCTCCTCTTCGCCACCGAAGAGAACAAAGCGCATGCTCCGGCGGGGCATGAGACCCGCAGCCTTGACTGCCTCGGCAACCGCGAGCACGGTCGAAGCACCGGTGCCGTTATCCTGCGCGCCGGTGCCGGGATTCCAGGAATCAAGATGGCCACCAATGAGGACGTACTCGCCGTTCGATTCCCGTCCGGGAATTTCAGCGACCACGTTATCGACCTTGACGTGCTGGCGGATGCGGTTTTTGAAGCTGAATTCGACTTCCACGGTGCCCTCTTTGAGCAGGCGCTTGAGCAGCAGCGTGTCCTCTTCGCCGAGATTGCCGCAGGCAACGTTGGCCAGGATGCCTTTGAAATCGGTGTTGCCGATGAGGCTGGGCGCGTTGTTGGTCGTGCCGAGCCCGAAGATGAGCCCACGCGCGCCTTCGTCGCCAATCATCCGGAGCGCGTCAAAAAGCCTGCCAAAGCGGCGCATCTTATCGCCCGAGAGCGAGTCTCCATCCACCAAGACAATGGCGTCCTTGATTTGTGCGGCGCTGGCTTTGACCGCCTCGGGATTGAGCTCTTTGAGATAGAAGATGTCGCCCTTTACGCCGCCTTCCGGCGTCGAGGGGCTCCAACCCTCGCTCTCAAGATGCAGGCGCTGCTCATGCGGCTTAAGCAGACGCGCCGTGGCAAGCGATTCCGGCTCCCAGGTAGCCGGAATCTCCCACGACTCGCGATGAACGTTGGCGAGGCCGAGCCGCGTAAATTCCGACTCCGCCCACGCCGCCGCCTCGTTGTAGTTGGCGGACCCGGTCAGGCGTGGACCGATGTCGTCTGCCAGGTGCCGATCGTAGTCATAGGCTTTGCCGGCCATCATCAGCTGGCCACCCAGGCGCACCAGTGCCGATTGGGTTTCAGGAGAGAGAGTTTTCGATTCAGCAGGAGGAGCGCTTTGCCCGTACATAGGCAGCAAGTCCACAGGCAACAGAAATGCCAGGAGAATTCCAGAGAGGGCGAGCTTCATGGGGAGATAGTACAAAACGACACGGCGCAGAGGGCGAGAATTCTGCCGCGATTCTCAACCAGACAGCAAAGAGGATAAAAACAGCATAGGGCAGTCGCACGAGTTTCCTCGCGGATCTGCCCCATCCCACCCGTAGCCGTGTGCTTTAGACTGCGACCGGCTTGGGAACATCGGTTGTCTGTGCCGCCTTGCCTTCGGGCTTCCGGATGTCGATGCCGCCCTTAAAGAATGCGCCATCTTCAATGCTGATGCGGGCTGCGGCCACGTCGCCGGTCAAAGAACCTTCGGCGCGGATGTCGACCCGATCGGTGGCCGCGACGTTGCCACGCACCTTGCCGAGCACGACGATTTCGCGGGCATTGATGGCCGCATTCACTTGTCCGTTCCGGCCGACCGTGAGCCGGTTCCCGGGCAGGTTAATGGTGCCTTCAATCTTGCCATCGATGTAGAGTGATTCAGAGCCCGTAATTTCGCCCTTGATAAAGAGGCCCTTGCCGATGGTGGCCTGTTCGCCCGTCGAAGCAGAGGCAGCAGGACGCGCCGGCTCAATGGCCGGAGCGGCGGGTGTCTGACGAATGGGCTCCGGTGCTGGAGCAGGGGAGGATGGTCCTGTCTGGGTGGGTTTCCACATAGCGTTCAACAAATTCCTTTTCTGTCCTGGTGGGACGGGTTTCCAAGGCAGGTCTAAAGTGCGTGACCCAAAACTCTAATTGTGTCGTGCCGTTGGCCGTGCAACACACAGGCGACTGTTTCGCATGCGTCCGCAGTTAGGATGTGCTTCCTGATCGGCGACCTCAAGCTTATGTCTGCGGCTATTTTATGCGGAATTTGCACAAATGGAAGCAGGCCAATAATCTTTGGTACTCGCCGAGAACTCATTGTACCAACTGTATAAAGGCGAGAAAAGCGCGGAACCAAGCTGGGCACCTAAGTTCGGTAGGGAGGCACAGATGCAGGCAAAACGAAGGATTGTGGCGGCGCTGGCACTAGCGGCCTTGTTGGCGGTTGGGGAAAACCGGTTCGGTGTGCGTCTCTGCGAAGCGCAGGAGCAGCCTTTCGACGTGGTGATCACCCGCGGGCACATCGTGGATGGGACAGGCTCGCCTTGGTATTCCGGCGATGTGGGCATTCGCGACGGCAGAATCGCGGCGATCGGCGAGTTATCGGGCGCAGCGGCGAAGCGCCGGATTGACGCCGCTGGCAAGGTGGTGGCGCCGGGATTTATCGACATGCTGGGCCAGTCGGAGCTAACCATTCTCGTCGACCCGCGGCTGCCATCGAAGATTTTCCAGGGAATCACGACGGAGATCACGGGCGAGGGCAATTCGGTAGCGCCTGTGAACGACGCGATGCTCGCCGCGGACCGCGCGGGCTATGAGCACTATCACCTGACGCCGGACTGGCGCACGCTCCGCGAGTATTATGCGCGGATTGAGAAGCAGGGGATGGGGATCAATCTTGCCAGCTATGTAGGCGCGACGTCGGTGCGGCGCATGGTCCTAGGCGACGCGGACGTGCAGCCAACGCCGGCACAGTTGGACCAGATGAAAAGTCTGGTAGCCGATGCCATGAAGGATGGCGCGGTGGGCCTGTCGACGGCGCTGCAGTATGCGCCTGCTCCCTATGCGAAGACCGACGAGTTGATTGCGCTGGCAAGCGTGGCAGGGCAATACGGCGGCATCTACGCGACCCACATGCGCAGCGAAGGCGATGCGGTCCTGGAGTCGATCGACGAGGCAGCGCGCATCGGGCGCGAGGGACACTTGCCCGTCGAGATCTGGCATCTGAAAGCGGCGGGCAAAGCGAACTGGGGCAAGATGCCGCAGATTGTGGCGAGAATCGATGCGGCGCGCGGGTCGGGAGTGGACATCAGCGCAAACACCTATGCCTACACCGCATGGTTCAACACCTTCTCCGCATTCATCCCGCCGTGGGCGCACGACGGCGGCGACACTCAGTTAGTGGCCCGGTTGAAGGATCCGGCCATGCGGCTGCGAATTCGCAAAGATATGACCACGACCGGAAAGGACTCGGCGGGCGAGGACTGGGACAACGAGTGGCAGGAGATTCCCGGTCCCGAGGCAATTCTGATTGCGGTGGTGCAGAATCCCGAGCTGCTGCCGCTACAGGGCAAACGGCTGTCAGAAGTCGCTGCGTTGTGGCATCAAGACCCAATTGATGCGCTGTGCGACCTGCTGATAAAGGACAAGGCGTTCACTGAGGTTGCGGTCTTCGGAATGAATGAGCCCGATGTGGTGCTGGCTCTGAAGCAGCCATGGGTTTCAGTGGACAACGACTCGCAGGGAACTTCGCCCGAGGGACTGCTGGGTGCAGAGCATCCACATCCGCGGGCTTATGGGACATTTCCGCGCATCCTTCGCAAGTATGTGCGCGAGGAGAACGCGCTGACGCTCCCAGACGCGATACGCAAGTTCTCCGCACTGCCGGCGCAAAGGCTGCGGCTCACGGATCGCGGCGTCCTGAAGAAAGGCATGGGTGCCGATGTGGTGGTGTTCGATCCGGCGGCGATAACGGATAAGGCAACCTATGAAAACCCGAACCAGTTTTCAGTGGGGATGGAGTATGTGCTGGTGAATGGGGTGCCTGTGATTGCCGAGGGGAAGATGACAGGGGCGCTGCCGGGGAAGGTACTGCGCGGACCGGGGTATGTGCCCTAGCGCAATTGCTTGAACGACTGTGGTGATCAAGGCTGGTCCTCTTCGAACGCTGAACCGGACCGATCACTGCGGTCTTCCCGGAGGGAAGACACGAGAATAGCCCAGGACAGGCGGAGCGCCGTCCTGGGACCGCATTCCAAGTAGGTTTTCGCGCCCCGTAGCGGGCGCGGCGAAGACCTTAATTTTTGGCCTTGTACGGTTTGCTTCAGGCGGGCGTCTTGTAGGACGCGGCGGTTGCCTCGATTCCCTCTGGGTAGGGCGTGCCAGGGAAGCCGAAGGCGTGCGCGTATTTCGAGGAGTCGAAGAGGTACGGCGCGTCGTTCTGGTAGAGCATTTCGTAGACTTCGCGAACCACAGGATTGAACAATCCCCCAATCTTTACCATGGGACGGCTCAGGACGCGATACGCAGCCGACCGGTGCATCGCGTGGGAGGTCGCGGTGATGAAGTCTCTTCCGTTGGGAGGATTTGGCCTGGTGGGTAAATGCCATGTCTGGTTCCACGCTGATTCGCTTTCGGCCAGGGTCAGCAGCGCCTGCGCCGCGTCGGGCACGTAAGTGTAGGAGTGGGGCAGGGCGTCATTGACCAGGCACATCGGCTTTTTGCCCTGACACATTGGTTCAAAGACCATCGCGTTGGGGATGCCGTTCTTTGCATCGGGTCCGTAGAAATCTGCTGCGCGGGCAATCATTGCGGTGAGGGTTCCCTCCTTCCATTCATTCGCGAGCGTGGCGGCGACGGCGGCGCGGATTTCTCCTTTCTTGCTGCACGGATGGTAAGGGGTCTGTTCGGTCATGAAGCCGCCGACGCGCCCGTACATGTAGACGTTGTCGAAAAAGATGAGGCGGGCGCCGGCGCGTTTGCAGGCTTCGATGGCGTTGTCGATGATACGCGGCCACATCTTGGCCCAGGCCCTGCGGTTGTACTTGAGGCCGGCGAGCAGGTAGACGATGCTCGATCCCGCGACGGCATCGATGGTCTGGTGTTGACTGGTGAGGTCGGCGGACCGCGTCTCGGCTGCGCCGGAAACGCTGGCTGGATGGCGGCCTACAAGGCGAAAGGGGAGCTTGCGCTCGACGAGTTGCCTGACCAATTCGTTGCCGACGCTGCCGCCCGTGCCGAGAATTGTGTGCAAGGGAATCGTCTGCATGGGTGATGCTCCTTTCAGCCGGGAGCGTGCCGGATTCGCATCGCGAAGATGAACTGACTGGGATCGAGTGTAGCGCTGGTTTGTGCAGTGCGGCGCTGTTTGAAGCAGGGAGAATCAACGCGTGCACAGCGCTCGATGAGCGTTTGGCCTAGTCTTTAGATATGACGGATCGGGAACTGGTGGCGCGGATTGCGCGCTCGCCGAAGGGTAAGGCCGGATACAAGCAGCTGGTGCTCGAACTGGGACTGGGCGGCGGGAGGGAGCGACGCCTGCTGCTGGAACAACTGGCGCGGCTCACATTGCGAGGCGAGCTGACCAAAGTTGATCGCGAGCATTGGAGCATTCCCAAGGCTGCGAATTTCGCGGGCGGGCGCGACAACCTCATTGCTGGGCGCCTCGATCTGCATCACGACGGATATGGGTTTGTGCGGCCGAACGCGCGGCAGGCGTCTGGCGTCACCGACGACATCTTTGTTCCTCCCAACGAAATCAACGGCGCGATGCAGGGCGATCAGGTCCTGGTTGAAATGGAGCCGCCGCGCGCCGATGGGAAGCTGTCGGGGCGGATTGCGCGGGTGCTCGAGCGGCGCAATCCCACCGTGGTCGGAACGTTTCACTACTCGCGCGGCGAGCGTTACCCGTTGAATGTAGTGATCCCGTTTGACGAGCGAATGACGCAGCACATTGTGATTCCCGAGGGACAGGAGGTGGTGGCAGCGAAGGCGGACGCAACGCCGCATCGCGTCCTCGGACCCGAAGCCAAAGCTCGTCCAAAAAGTGAAAGCCCGGAGGGCCTTGAAGGTTTGATTGTCGACGTGGAGATCACCAGCTGGCCCACTCCCTTCAAGTCGCCCATGGGCCGCGTGATCGAGGTTCTCGGCAATCCAGACGATTTCGGCGTCGATGTCGAGATGATGATCAGGAAGCATCAACTCCCGCGCGTGTTTCCTGAAAATGTGCTGGCTGAAGCTAGGGCCGTTGCGCGATTGGACCTCGAAGAAGTTGCGCGGCGCAAGGATTTTCGTGAGCTACCCATCGTGACCATCGATGGCGAGACAGCCCGCGATTTCGACGATGCCGTTTTGGTCACCGAGCGCGCCGACGGTGGCTACGAACTGCAAGTCCACATCGCCGACGTGGCCGAATATGTGCGCGCAGGAACGGATCTCGACCTTGAAGCGCGCCTGCGCGGAACGAGCGTCTATTTTCCCGATCGCGCAATTCCGATGCTCCCGCAGGAGCTATCGTCGGATATTTGCAGCCTCCGTCCCGGTGAGGACCGGCTCGTACTGAGTTGCGTAATGCAGCTCGACGCGCAGGGGCGCATCGAGAGCTACGAGATCGTCGAGGGCGTAATTCGCTCCGCGGCACGGATGACGTACACCAAGGTTCACGCGATCCTCGAACATCTCGACGCTCCCGACCAAAACCCAGAGGTGCAGGAACGCTTCGAACGCATGAAGAAACTCGCGGTGCTGATGAACAAGCGTCGCGAGGAGCGCGGCAGCATCGACTTTGATTTGCCGGAACCCGTGATCGAATTTGACGAGCAGGGACAGATGCGCGGCGTAACGCGCGCCGAGCGCACGTGGGCCAACCGGCTGATCGAAGAGTTTATGCTGGCGGCAAACGAGTGCGTGGCGACATGGCTTGAAGACCTGGGCGTCCCATCGCTCTATCGCATTCACGAGAAGCCCGAAGCGCGCCGTGTGGTCCAGTTTGAAGAGCTGGCTGCCAGTTTCGGCTATTCGCTTGGTCTCGGCGCGCTGCCGGTCAAACGCGTGCAAACCCGCGGCGATCGGCGGGAGGCGCAGCGCAGTGGACGGCCAGCACGCTCGTACGAAGTGCCGGAAGACATCGCGGTGACGCCGAAGATGTACCAAAAGCTGGCGGCGCGGATCGAGGGTAAGCCGGAGGAGCGGATTCTAAGCTACCTGATGCTGCGGTCGCTCAAGCAAGCACGCTACTCCGAAAAAAACGACGGCCACTTTGCGCTGGCCGCTCCGACTTACACACACTTCACGTCGCCCATCCGCCGCTATCCCGACCTCATCGTCCACCGCATCACAAAGGCGCTGTTGCGCGAGGGCGTGATCGGGCGTGGCGCGGTGGCGGAGGGCGGGCAAAGCTCGCCGTGGACCCATCCCAACGAGGGCCTCGCGGGCATCGTCGTTCATCGCGCAAAGATACAGCTTGCCAATCAGACCGCAATCGACCCTCCCATCCCCGAGGCCGAGCTCGCACAGATTGCCGAGGAGACCAGTCAGACTGAGCGCCGCGCAGCCGAGGCCGAGCGCGAGCTTGTCGAGTGGAAGAAGGTCCGCTTCATGGAGGACAAAGTCGGCGAGGAATTTGCAGCACTGGTCTTGAATCCGACAAAGTACGGCCTGTTCGTCGAGTTAACCGAATTGTTTGTCGAAGGGCTGGTGCCGATTGACTCTCTGCGCGATGACCGCTACACGTGGCGCGAAAATACGCATGAGATTCTCGGCGAGCGATGGGGCCGCCGGTTTCGCGCCGGCGACCGTGTGCAGGTGGTGCTGGATCGCATCCTGGCGCAGGAGCGGAGGCTGCAGTTCTCGATTGTGGAGGAGGGTTTGACGCTGACGGGACGGCCGCCGGGCAAGCCGGCTGCGACGCCTAAAATGGCTCGGCGCGAGGGCGCCCATGCTCCGCGAGGGAAGAGCAAAAAGAGGCAGGGGAAGAAGAGGCGGCGGTGAGTGCCGCGCAAACTCCGGAGCTGTAAAGGCCCCAGACGGAATTCTTAAGCTGTCATCATCCTGAGCAAAGGTCGTCCGCCAAAGCGGACGACCAAATCAGCCCCGCCACCCCGTTCAACCCGCGATCAGGCTCTCCAATCGAACATAGCTCGCTTCCATCCCTTGCTCCATACCCGTAGCGAGCATCTGCCTGCGCGTCTCCGCATCCGGCAACGTCATCCGCATCGTCATCAAGGTGCCGTCGCCGTCTGGCTCAAACAGCGTCTCAATGTGGTTATCGGGTGTCGGATCGGGCAAATGCATCCGCTCCACGTGCACAATGCGGCGATAGGGCTCCAGCTCCAGATACTCGCCCGTCAGGTGGAATCCCTCGCCTTTCCCGTTCGACCACTCATAGCGCATCATGCCGCCCGGCCGCGCTTCGCTCACGCAGACCGGCATCGTCCAGCCCTCAGGCCCAAGCAGCCATCTCTGCAACAGTTGCGGATCGGTGTGAGCGCGATATACCGCCTCGGGTTGGGCGGCGAAGTGCCGCGTGACGACGACATGCGTATCCCCTTCGGTCTTCAATGTCATCCTCGACATAACTGCACTCTCCGTTCTGTTCATCGAATCGTCCCTCCATTCTCGGATTTGGTCCCAGATTCATTTCAGGATTTGATTTCAGATTTCGTCTCTGCGAGCACCGCATCCAGCCGCTCGTAGTTCTTCTCAAGAGCCCCGCGCAGCATATCCAGCCAGGCATCAATGGCTGCAACGCCCGGCTTGGCCAGCTGGCACGGCCGCCTGGTTCCCTCCGCGCGCCGTACGATCAGCCCCGCCGACTCCAGCACCTTGAGGTGCCGCGAGACCGCAGGCTGCGTCATGGCAAAGGGTTTCGCCAGCTCCATCACGGTTGCCTCGCCTAGCGCCAGCCGAGCAAGAATCGCGCGGCGCGTCGGGTCAGACAAGGCAGAGAAGGCAGAATCAAGGTTAGGCATAACGATCACCTTATATAATAAGTAATTTATATAACTGATTAGTTATCGTCAAGAGAAATTCTCAGATTCGCTTGAGTTGGATTCGATCCCGGCCCAAAAACTGGGTCGCCCCAGCTTCGGGGCCCCGCGAACAGGTCTGCGCAATCTTCTGCAACCCCGCGCGGATTCTGGCGCACGGCGGTTCTTGCTGCAGAGTAACTCCCATAGGGGGTGGGGGTGTTGGGGGGGTGGGGTACCACCCTTTTTTAATACGGACCGGCACGCACCCCAACGAAGCGAATCACCCGCGGCACGCTCTGGACGCGCACTTATTCCTATTCTGCGCTACACGCGGGATATTTTCGGCAAGAGAACCAGTGCTCGACTGGCCGCGCTCCAAAGGCGAAGGTCACCTGACCCGCATCAACGATATTTTGACGAATCTGATGGAAGCTGAGCGGCGAGTAGGGATTCTCGCCTCGGACCAGGGTGCCCCATCCTTGAAGCGTAGTTTGCTTCAAGGGTGGGATCGAGGTCACAGTAAACTCGCCGCAGTGGGACTAGAGTGATGCATCTATGCCCGCAGGCTTAGTCCGGTTCCAGAAAGCCGGATGCTTTCACTTCATCACGTTCAGTTGTTACCAGCGGGCCCCTCTGCTCGCGCGCACCGGTGGCTACGAGATTTTTGAACGCGAACTGGAAAAGTTCCGCCTCCGGTATGAGTTCGTCGTAGCCGGATACGTCCTGATGCCGGAGCACGTACACCTTCTGGTCGGCGAGCCGACGATTGCTTCGTTAGCGACGGTGTTGCAGGTGCTTAAACAAGAGACATCGAAGCGCCTCAAGCGGTGGGGCGAGGTCCGGTTCCGGCAGAGACGGTACTACGACTTCAACGTTCGTGGGAAGACGGCGGAGAAGTTGCGGTACATGCACCGGAATCCGGTGAAGCGGGGATCAGTGACCCAGCCGGAGGATTGGATCTGGTCGAGCTTTCGGCACTACGCAACCGGCGCAGTGGGAACAGTGGAGATCGAGTCGGAGTGGACCGCGCGACGGCGGGAACTGCGCGGGTTCGTGCCTTCCCACCCTTGAAGCAAACTACGCTTCAAGGATGGGGCACCCAGCGTTGTTGTAATTGAGAGAGAGGGTGGGCCACCCGCCGCGGGGACACTTGTGGCCAGCGTCTCGCGTCGCGTCGATGCAAGCACAACTCTGAGTAATTTTCTGCAACTCTGGTGTGCAGGACTACAAATTCAGGAGGGGGGAGGGGTGCCTCTTGGATGGAATATAGACCGGTCGCTTGAGGGGGGTTCGTGGGGAAGGGAAAAGAAGGTGCCCTCTACGTTCTCCGCTCGATGCTCAGAATGACGACATAGATCTGCGAGGGAAAGATGCCGAATGTTTGCGAACGCACTTTCCAGAGCACAATGAACCCTTCGCCGAGCGGATACTCAATCAATTCGTTCTCGTGAATTGTGCACCGGCTCTGCAATTCAGGCGCGTAAGGGTTCTCCCTCGCCTGGATAAAATTCGCGAAGTAATTAAACTCCTCCTGAGCACGATCGCTCATGCCGAGGAAATCGCCGGCAAACTCTTTGTACACTTCGATGCGAATGGGCCCATGACCTCCCGGTTCCATGCGGGGAAGAGGCCACGTTCGGATACAAACAATTCCTTGCTCCTAGATGGCCGGAACCGCTTCTCTTTTTCTTACTTCTTCCAACGCATTCTCGAGAGCAATTCCTTCGCCGGCCGCGAGTTGCCTTTCGCGCTCGGCAATCTTCGCCAGCACATCTGGCGACAGCAATGATGTCGGCACGGACTTGCACGGTTGCGCGAAAGCAATCTGCCCATTCTCGACCGTGATTTGAAGCTCGTCGCCTTCGGTCAGATGCAACACGTCCAATAGCCGCTGCGGAGCGGTCAGCTGGCGCTTTGCTGCGATCTTCAAGCGAAATAGCTCTGCCATTGTCATCTCCCTCGTATAAAGGCTTAGACACACTTCGTCGGAATAAGGTTTCCACATATCCGATATTCAGTTTATCGGAAAATTGTGTAATTGGATTATCGGCCAAATCGAAAATTTGTCAAGTGATTCCCGGTACATTACCAAAGCGGCACACTTTCGCCTCAAGTTATTGATATATCTAGCAATAGGAGCAGATTCAACCCCAATGCATCACTTCAAACAATCTGCTTAGAAAGAGGCATACAAACCCCACCGTCAGAATCGCTGTACCCCAGATAGAGCGCTTGACCGACTGGCGGATGAAAACGAGGTTGGCTGAATCTTCATCGGCCAGTTCGATGCCTTCCAGCGTAAGTCGCACTTTCTTCAGCCTTTCGATGGTTTGAACCAGTTTCTTTTGCTCCCGGAACTCGCGCTCGCGCAGGATCGCGTCGCGAGCCAACATAAATCCCCCAGCAAAAGTCAGAAAATCGCCAGCGAATCCCAGGACGGTCGAAGCTGCCACGCGCACCCCCCAAGAAAGAGAAAACCCGAGAAAAACATCGGATACTCTCCCTAACGGATTCTCCGGCGCTTTTCAGGCAGCCGAATCTGCAGATCTTTGTTCTTTCCGTGTTTCGGGAATACTCCGATTGTGCATCGAAGGCAGGAAATTCTTCGCAATTGCCGCCTCGATCCGCAGGTGCTGGATTGTCTGGGCTCCAAAAAGCTGGGTGCCTAGGTCTCGACCTTGAGGCCCGTCGGGCAGGAGCTTTCTCGGATGAAATTGTATGTCTCTTGAGATCCGAAGGTGCGACAATGGTGCCCGTTCCTATCCATGCAGCAGACACTTCACTTCGAGGGAACCTGATGGCAAATGAGATCACAATAAAGGGCGCGAAGGCAAAGAAGGGCGAGCGAATGACAAAGGGGCAAGGCTGGAGACTTGCAACCATCAAAGGTCGCAAACGTGTCTTTGTTGGCACACTGCTTGAAACAATCAACATGGGCACAAGACGACTAGCGATCTTCAGTGTGCCAAAGTAGATAGTAATGGTGCCGTGTGACCTAGACTCCATCTTCGGGAAATTGGAATCCGCGCTTCCGCGAGGGATGGAGTCAGTCCATGACCTATAACTTCACGCGTGCTTTCCGCTCAGGGACAATGCTGCCTAACGACAGGACGGTGATTGCTCGATGAACCTCGCAGAGAGTTACACACTAAAGCCAGGCGCGATACCTGCATACTTTGATGCCATGCTTGACGCGCAGCCACCTGAACGATTTTCCGTGAAGTTCCTTGAGAATCTCGGATTCACATCGACAAATGATCGCCTATTCATCGGGATCCTCAAAGACCTGGGGTTCTTGAATCGCGACGGGGCACCGCAGCCAAGATACTTTGAGTTTCTCGATCGTTCACTTAGCAAACAGGTTTTGGCCGCGGGGGTTCGAGAAGCATTTGGGGAGTTGTTTGCAATCAATGTGCGCGCGAACGAGTTGAGCGTAGAAGATGTGAGAAACAAATTGCGAACGCTCTATGCGGGCAAAAAAACGGACCTAGTGATCGGCAACGTAGCTAAGACGTTTAAGGCGCTGTGCGAGTATGCAGATTTTTCTGCCCCAGCTGTGGCGAATGCGGCGCAGCCGAGCCAAAACGAGCAGCGGCCGGCGGAAACGACTCCACCTGTCTCCGAAACGGGGCAGACTCCCCCGAAGCAAACCGCGTCTCACGGAAAGATCACAGTTTCCGGTCTTCAATACCATATCAATATTGTGTTGCCTGATACGCGAGATCAGGCTGTGTACGACGCTATCTTCAGAAGCTTGCGGGAGCACCTTGGATGAAAGAGATAGATCTTTATTCATTCGTATATCGTGGAACCCTTACCGAAGAAGCTTTGGACCGGATTGGCCGCCGTCGCAAAAGTCATTTTGGAGCTGAGCAGGCCTTGGAACTCCAGAAATCGCTTTCATTCGACGTTCTGGACACCCACCTCCTCGCAGAGGGTCAGCGAATGTCCGTCGTTTATGCAGCCATCCACGCATTCGAGAACGCGGTAAGAGCGATGTTGGTAAAGGCAATGACGGAGAAGCACGGCGCAACTTGGTGGGAGAATGTGCCGGAGCGAATTAGAAAGACTTCTAAGACGCGAATGGAGGAAGATGCCAAATTCAGATGGCACGGCGCTCGCGGAGCAAGCGAAATTAACTACTGCGACTTCAGCGATTTATCCTCAATTGTGATTACTAACTGGGAGGTTTTTGAGGATCTGCTGGGCAACATGGAGTGGGCCAAGGCCGTCCTCACTTCCCTGGAAAAATCAAGAAATATCGTTATGCATGGCGGTAGCGTTGCGAAAGAGGATGTCGAGCGAATCGGAATGAACATCCGCGATTGGATTCGGCAGGCTGGCTAGCTAGCTTAAATCCGCCCGGCTGACGAATGGGCGGCTATTCACTGCCCGCTGTTCATTGCCTCATTTGTGATTCAATAGGAGAGATGGCTATTCCCCTCCGCACTCCGAGACGCTCGACGCTGCGCGGACGCCGCATTGCGGCTACGCGCAAGGCGCGCGAATACGCCATGGTGGCGCGCGCCCTGGCCTCGACCGGCCATCCGGTGCTGGCGCAGATCGTTCCCGCGCGCTTCTGCAATCTCTCCTGCGCCTACTGCAACGAGTACGACAAAGTCTCTGAACCCGTGCCTTTAGGCGAGATGATCCGGCGCATCGACCACCTGGGCCGCCTGGGCACGGCCATGATCGGCATCTCCGGCGGCGAGCCGCTGACCCACCCGGACCTCGACGACGTCATCCGCCGCATGCGGAGCACGGGCGCCATCGCCGGCATGATCACCAACGGCTACCTGCTGAACCAGGAACGCATCGAGCGACTGAACCAGGCTGGCCTGGACCACCTGCAAATCTCGATCGACAACCTCGTCCCCGATGACGTATCGAAGAAGAGCCTCAAGGTGCTCGACAAGAAGCTGCAGATGCTGGCCGAGTTTGCCGAGTTCCACGTCAACATCAACTCCGTCGTAGGCGGCGGCTTCAAAGATCCCAACGACGCGCTGGTGATTGGGAAGCGGGCGCTGGAGCTGGGGTTTGAATCGACCATCGGCATCATTCACGACGGCAGCGGGCAGTTGAAGCCACTGAAAGAGGACGAAGCCAAGGTCTACTTCACGATGACCAACCGGAAGAAGACCAACTACGCGCAGTTCGACAAGTTTCAGGAAGCCATTGCCAAAGGCCAGCCGAACGAATGGCGGTGTCGCGCGGGTTCGCGCTATCTCTATATCTGCGAAGACGGGCTGGTGCACTATTGCAGCCAGCAGCGCGGCTACCCTGGCGTGCCGCTGGCCGAATATACCACTGCCGACGTGAAGCGAGAATTCCTGACCGCCAAAGGCTGCGCGCCCAACTGCACTATCGGCTGCGTGCACCGGATCAGCTACATCGACCACTGGCGCGCGCCGCAAACACAAACTGTTTCGCCCGGCGGCGACAAAGCCGGTCAGCCTGAACTAGTGAATATTCAGACTGGCGATTAGGGCACTTGACGCGACCTTCTGACCCGGGTCACTGCTCGCAGCGCTGCTTCAATCCCGCCGCTTCCCTGGTCAGGTAACCCCAATTCAGGTCCTTAAGCTGCCAGGCCATCAGCGCACCCACCAGCCCCGAGTAATCGAGCGACAGCGTCACCCGAACGCCATCGCCATTGGCCTCTATCGTGTGTGTCGCGGTCACCTGAATGCCCGGTTTGCTGGTGGTCCACGTAAACACACCCGCGGCTTCGTCGAGCACTGTCACGCGCCAAACGACGGGCGTAAGTTGAGGCTGCCAGATTTTGGTTTGGCTACCAACGGCAAGCGGACCCTCTTCGAGCCGCTCCACGCGCGTCACCGTCGGAGTCCATTCGGGCCAGCGGTCCACATCCACAAGAACCGCCCATATACGCTCGGGAGGAGCGAATACCTCAACGGTGTAACGGAAATTCCCCATTTGGTCGGGCCCCGGCGGTTCATCTGTTGCGCACTACTAATGTGAGATGCGCGTTCCGGCTCCCTTGGTGTCTTCCAGCGCCTGGTCGATCAGTTGATACAACTTGCTGCGGTCAACGACCTCGACAAATGGCGCGCCTTTGCTGTTTGCCGTCACCACCCAGATGGTGGGCGTGTGCTCGATGCCGATACGCTGTCCCAGCGCATAGTCGCCCTTCACTTCGGCGAGCAGCTTGCCCATCGGATCCATCGCAAACGGCAATGCCACTCCGTGACCCTGCGCAAACTTCTCAGTGAAAGTTCGCAGGCCATTCAAGTCGACGATCGAAGGCTGATTCGCGAAGACCGTATCGCGATACTCGTCGCCAAGCTTCTTGCTTTTGGTATCGAACCAGCGGGCATTCACGGCTGCCTGCATGCTCCACGCATGGAAGGGCAATGGAAAATCGTGGCGCACCCAGGGAATGCTGTATTTGATCGCAGCATCTCGCAACAGAGGGTTGGCGCGGGCGCAATCGGGGCACTCAAGATCCTCAAACTCGACAACCGCAACGCGCGCGCCAGCTGGGGGCTTCAGCGCAGAAGGGTCGTGCACCTGCGTTCCCGGCGGAGGAGGCGCAAACTGCGCATGTGTGCGTGGGGCTGTTGCCAGCAGCAGTCCGGCTGCGGCCAGGCTCGACACAAGACCGGCGCGATTCAGTCGAACAGTTGAGCGAAGAGCTTTAGAAAAGTGCATGCGGATTGGACGGCTCCCTGTTCATTATTGTAACGGGCAAGTTCGCGAAGAGTTGTAACACATGCGGGTGCGCGCCGTTACTGCCGGTCGCCCCGCCGCTCGCGTACCCACTTCCGCCATTTGTAATCGGCGACGAACGAGCCGGCAAAGACGAGCACCACAACGACAACGAGAGCGATTTTCACTGGAGTCCTAGCGTCCCACCACAATCACCGTGAGGGTCCCCGGAATCATCGTCGGCGGTGGCGGCGGGTTCTCCGTCGTCGCCGAGGTCCGAATTTCAAGCTCACGAGATGAAGGTGAGATGGCAACAATAACCGACAGCGCGATCAGAATAGCATCGGCGCTCGTTGCAAGGGTCGAGACGACTGATAGCTGGAAGTCGGGAGCCGAAAAGTTACTCCGATGCATTACTCTTATCGCTGCGGCCCATACCAGCCTCGGAACACTTCGTGCGCATTGTCCTCTCGAACATTGGCACCTTCGGCGACATCAATCCGCTCATCGCGCTCGCTCTTGAATTGAAGCGCCGCGGTCACGTGCCCGTGATGGCGCTGCCCAATGTTTATCGGCCTAAGATAGAACCTCTCGGGCTGGCGTTTCAAGCTGTCCGGCCCGACATCGACCCCACCGACAGGGCCCTCATCGCCATGGTCTACGATGTAAAAAAGGGAACAGAGACCGGCCTGCGCGAATTCCTTTTTCCCGCTTTGCGCCAGACCTACGACGATCTTCTTCACGCTGCCACCCAGCCCACGCGCGCCGACCTGCTGCTGCTGGGGGAGCTCAACTATGCCGGCCCGCTTGTTGCTGAAGTTACGGGAATTCCGTGGGCGAGCTACGTACTTGCGCCGCTGTCTTTCTTCTCGGCGTTCGATCCACCGGTGTTGCCGCCCTACCCACGGCTGGCACGCGCTGATAAAGTCACGGGGTTCGGCCGCGTCATCAAGCGCCTCGCCCGTTTCACCACGCGCAATTGGCCTGAGCCTATCTACGAGCTGCGTCGCGAACTCGGCCTTCCGCCCGGATCGAATCCTATCTTCGATGCCAAGCATTCCCCCAACCTGGTGCTGGCGTTGTTTTCACGCGTTCTCGGCGTTGAACAAAAAGACTGGCCGCCGAACACGCTCATCACGGGGTTTTGTTTTTACGATTCCGATGCAGGCAACGCCGCACTCCCCGCACATCTTGAAGAATTCGTCGCTGCGGGTGAGCCGCCGGTGGTCTTCACACTCGGCTCGGCGGCCGTGCTGGCTGCCGGCGATTTTTACGAAGTCTCCGCCAAGGCGGCCGCCCGGCTTGGGGTTCGCGGCGTTCTGCTGGTTGGCTCCGACCCGCGCAACCGCCCCCGCCAGCCGCTGCCCAGCTCCATCTGCGTCGCTGAATATGCGCCCTACTCGGCGCTCTTCTCGCGCTCGGCGCTAGTGGTCCACCAGGGCGGAGTTGGAACCACTGCCCAATGCCTGCGTGCCGGCAAGCCCATGCTGATCATGCCTTATTCGCACGATCAGCCGGACAACGCGCGCCGCATGCGCCGCCTCAAAGTTTCGCGCACCATTCAGAAGGCCGATTACAAGCCGGCCCGCGTGGCGCGCAAACTTCGCGCGATGCTCGATGATTCGGATTTTGCGATCCGCGCCCAGAGCGTCGCGCAGCAGATCGCGGCGGAAAACGGAGTGAGGACTGCCTGCGACGCGCTCGAAGCGCTGTATGCCCGCAGCAATCAGAATTCACGGCAATCGTGAAAAGAAACGCGGAGAATCCATGGGCGAATCTCGAGGTGCTCCGAGCCACAGAGGAAGAACGGCCGATCCTCGATAATTTGCTGGAGTTGTATATCCACGACTTCAGTGAGTTCCACTCCGTTAGCCTTGGTCCTGACGGAAGATTTGGCTATCCGGATCTTCCCCTCTATTGGCTCGAGCCAGAGCGACATCCGTTGCTCGCGCGGATCGACGGAAATCTCGCCGGCTTCGCGCTGGTGAGAAAAGTTACAGCGATTTATGGCGACAAGACTGTCTGGGACATAGCGGAGTTTTTTGTGCTTCGCGGAGTTCGCAGGCGCGGAATTGGAACGGAATTCGCGCAAGCGATATGGCTGATGTTTCCAGGCCCTTGGCAGGTGCGCGTGATGCAGACCAATCAGCGCGCCTTGCTGTTCTGGTCAAGCGTCATCGCTGAACACACCGGGAAATCGATAGAGCCGGCATCGTTCGAGAAAGATGGCAAGCCTTGGAGAGTATTCTCGTTTGAATCGCGGATCGAATGAAGCGATACCAATTTGCTTCGAATCTCGGGTACTCCTCGCCCGCTACACCCACTCGCCCTGCCGCATCAGCGGTTCGGCCGTACCCGTCGCAGTCACGCCGTCAATATCAAGTTTCCCCGACCCGATCATCCAGTCCACGTGAATCAGGCTGTCGTTCGCGCCACGAGCCGCAAGCTGCTCGGGCGTCAGCTTGTCCCCATCGCGCAGGCACGACGAGTAGGACTGTCCCAGCGCGATATGCGATGCTGCATTCTCATCGAACAGCGTGTGGTAGAAGAGCATCCCGCTGTGCGCAATCGGCGACGAGTGCGGCACCAGCGCAACTTCACCCAGCCGCCGCGCGCCATCGTCCGTGTCAATCAGCTTCTGCAAAACCTCTTCACCTCGGCTCGCATGCGCCTCGACAATACGCCCATTCTCAAAGCGCACGCGGATCCCTTCGATCATCGTCCCCTGGTGCGACAGCGGTTTGGTCGCGGTCACAGTGCCATTGGCCCGATCTTTGTGCGGCGTCGTAAACACTTCCTCCGTCGGCATATTGGGAATGCAGTAATTGCCATTGCCCGCCGTCGTCCCACCGCCCAGCCAAAGATGGTCGTCCGCAAGCCCGAGTTCAAAATCGGTTCCTGGGCCGCGATAGCGCAGAGCCGAGTAGCGCTTCTCGTTCAGCCGTGCCGCGCGCTTGTGCAGTTCGGCATCGTGTTTCTTCCACACGCTCACCGGGTCGTCCACATTGATCCGCGTCGTGTCGAAGATCGCCTCCCATAGCTTGCCAATCGCCACATCCGGCAAATCATTGGGAAACATGGCCGCAGCCCACGCCGGCGTAGCTGCAGCAACAATCGTCCAGTTGATCGCATGACGGGTGATCAACTCGAGCGCAGGCCGATACGCCTTCGAGACCGCGCGATTCGCGCGCCCCACCTTATCGGGATCCTCATTGGACAGCAGCGACGGATTGGCGCCGGCCACGGCCAGCCGCGCTGCGCCGCTCTTGAACGCCGCACCCATGCCGTCATAAAGCCATCCGGCCGCGTAATCGAAGCTTTCGCTCGGTGCGAAGTGGTAGCGGGCCAGCGTTGCTTCATCGTCGGTGTAGAGCGTCGTGACCAGCGAAGCGCCGGCGCGATACGCGTGCTCCGTGATGTGCCGCGCCAACGGCACCGTATCGAGCGACGCCGTCATCACCAGCTCCTGTCCCGCTCTCAGGCCCAACCCCACCTTCACTGCGACCTCGGCGAGCAGGTCAAGCTTCTGGTCAAAATTGCGTTGGTGCGTCCGTTCGGTTGCAATCGTCGCCGTTGTTGTCATCGCGCCGCATACTCCTTTGTTTGTCCGGTGCGCGAGTTCATTACGCTGAAGCTTCCATCCGCGCCCGCCACTACTTTGAAGTATGCGCCATCGGCGCCACCCTTTAAATTCGCAATCAACGGCTCTGCGCTATTGTGCGCCGCATCGGAGCCCTCAGCCGTGTGCAGCATATACAAATCCTCAAGGCCGGGGCTCTCATGCACCGTCTGCCACGCTTCGGGACTGCCCGCCTTGTGTGCGCCGTTGTCCATGATCGCTACACGCGGGTGAATCGCATGCACGAACGCGCGCGAGTTCGACAAGTTGAATCCATGATGATTGACCAGATAGAGATCGACGTGTCCGATCAAATTGTCCGGGCACACCAGCGGAATCTCCTTTGCTTTTGTCAGATCGCCCAAATCGAGGAACCGAAACTTGCCGAACCGCACCAGCACGCCCGCCGACCGCGGATTCTCCGTCGTATCCAGATCCCAATGCGGCTCGTTCGCGCAATAGGGATTCGGCTCCGGCGTCACCCCCGGCACCGCTGCAATGTGTTCACCGTCCGCTGTGAGCACAATTGCACTCAGTCCGGGAATATCGATCGTGTCGCCCGGATGCACGATGCGCCGCGGTGTGTGGCCGATCGCCTTCAGGTACTCGGCGTAATTGTGCCTCGTGTCATCGGCGTCTTCACGATTCTCGCCGTGATCCAGAAATTCGCCGACCTTGACACGCTCTACAAGATTCGGGACACCGCCCACATGATCGTCGTGGTGATGAGTAATCAGCACATGATCGATCTTCGTGATCCCCGCGTCTGCCATCGCTGCCTTGATCCGGTCGGCATCACGGCCATTATTCCCCGGCCAACCAGTATCCACGAGGAGAGACCCCCCGGAGGGGGCAACCAGCAGCGTCGCCTGGCCGCCTTCCACATCGATGGTGTAGATGACCAGATGCCCAGACTTTGCTTGCGCATGCGCCGGCCGCGCCCTAGTGCCAATTATCAGCGCCAAGAAGCAAAGCGATAAGGGCAAAACAGTGAAGAAGCGTGCGCACCGACCGTCGTTGGTGCCCTTCAAAGGACGCTTGCAGTTGGAATGAGCATTTCTCATATCCGCAAAAGTGTAACCCGCGAAGCGTGCCCCGCGAAACTCCGCGCCGCCCCTTTAAACCGCATAACTGCTAAAATAAAGTTGGGCCGCACCGCGCGGCCATTCATCGCATCTTTATCCCCCAACCGCACGGCCCGCGCGGCCGAATCAGAGAAAAGGAAATCCGCACCTGTGACCCAGACGATACGCAATATCGCCATCATTGCCCATGTTGACCACGGTAAGACCACGCTGGTTGACGCCATGCTGCGCCAGGCCGGCACCTTCCGCGCCAACGAGCAGGTGGCCGATCGCGTGATGGACTCGAACGAACTGGAGCGCGAGCGCGGCATTACGATTCTCGCCAAGAACACGGCCATCGTCTTCGAAGGCGGCAAAATCAACATCGTCGACACGCCAGGCCACGCTGACTTTGGCGGCGAAGTGGAGCGCGCACTCAAGATGGTCGACGGCGTCATGCTGCTGGTCGATGCAGCCGAGGGTCCCCTGCCGCAGACGCGGTACGTGCTGGCCAAGGCGCTCGAAGCCAAACTGAAGCCCATCGTCGTCATCAACAAAATCGACCGCCCCGATGCGCGCCCGCAGGAAGTGCTCGACGAAATTTACGACCTTTTCATCGACCTCGACGCGGAAGAGTCGCAGCTCGATTTTCCAGTGCTCTATGCAGTGGCCAAGGCGGGCACGGCGACAACTGATATGGCCGTACCGGGCACAGATCTGCAGCCGCTTTTCGAATCCATCGTCTCCACAATCCCCGCAGCCACTGGCGACGCGGATGCCTCGCTGCAAATCCTGGTCACCAACCTCGACTACTCCGACTACTTCGGGCGCATCGCCATCTGCCGCGTCTTTCAGGGCACCCTGCACGCGGGCGACGACGTCAACATCTCCAAGCGCGATGGCTCGCTTTACAAAACGCGCATCACCAAGCTCTTCACGTTCTCGGGACTCAAGCGCACCGAGACCACTGAAACGACAGTAGGCGACATTGTGGCCGTCGCCGGCATTGAAGGCATCACCATCGGCGAAACCATCACGTCGCTCGAAAACCCCGCGCCGCTGCCCCTTATCGTCATCGACGAGCCCACCATCGCGATCCAGTTCAGCGTGAACAACGGACCCTTGGCAGGCCGCGAAGGCCAATATGTCACGAGCCGTAATTTGCGCGAGCGTCTTGAAAAAGAACTGCTCACCAACGTCTCCATTCGCGTGGAAGAGACCGGATCGCCTGATAGCTTCAAAGTGCTGGGCCGCGGCGAACTGCAGCTTGCCATTCTGATTGAGATGATGCGCCGCGAAGGATACGAGCTGATGGCGGGACGCCCCGAAATCGTCACCAAGGTCGTCGACGGCATACGCATGGAGCCAGTCGAGCACCTCACCATTGACGTGCCGGAAGTGCACACCGGCGTTGTGATTGAAAAGCTCGGTCCGCGCAAAGGTGAAATGACCAAGATGCACAATCACGGCTCAGGCCGCGTGCGCATGGAGTTTCGCGTGCCCAGCCGCGGCATCATCGGCCTGCGCAGCGAGATGCTCACCGAGACGCGCGGGACAATTGTCATGAACGCCCTATTTGACGGCTACATGCCCTACCAAGGAGAGATTCCGCAGCGCCCTACCGGCGCGCTCATCTCCGATCGCCAGGGACAGACCACGACTTATTCGTTAAACGGATTGCAGGAGCGCGGCATTCTCTTCGTCGGCGCCGGCGTCGAGGTCTACGAAGGCATGGTCGTGGGCGAACATTCGCGCGACAATGACCTCGACGTAAACGTGGTGCGCGAAAAGAAGATGACCAACATGCGCGCGTCAAGCGCGGATGAGGCCATTCGTCTGGTGCCCGTGAAGGCTTTGAATCTGGAGCAGGCAATCGAATTCATCGCCGAAGACGAGTTAGTCGAAGTTACACCCAAATCGCTCCGCTTGCGTAAGAAGGTCCTACAGGCAAACCGGCGCCCAAGGCGCACAGAGAAGGTGGCCGGCTAATTTTCTGGAGAAATCGATGACCTACAAAGCGATCAACTTTCAGCAGAAATTCAGCCTGTTCGCTGAGCACTGGGCTCCCAAGGTCATCGCCGAGATGAACGACTATCAGTTCAAAGTCGTAAAGCTCCAGGGTGACTTTATCTGGCACGACCACAAGGACACCGACGACACTTTCATCGTGATCGAAGGCAATCTGCGCATCGATCTTCGCGATGGCGCGGTCCACGTCGGCCCCGGCGAAATGTTCATCGTCCCCAAAGGTGTGGAGCACAAGCCCTACGCGGAAAAAGAAGTGAAGCTTCTGCTGATCGAGCCGCGCGGGGTGCGCAACACCGGCGACGAAGGCGGCGAACGTACCGCACCCAACGATGTCTGGATTTGATCTCGATAACGCCAAGAAAATTGGGTGCCCCAGGTCTCGATTCTGAGACCTGGGAAAGCAAGATTTCCGATGAATCGCCTAAAGCCTTCTCTTCGCCTCCAGGACCCGTTGCAGCGCTTCATCGGCCGTCGGTCCTACCGCCGACAAATGCCCCATCTTCCGCCCTGGCCGCGGCGTGTGCTTCTCATATAAATGTAGCCTCACGCCCGGCACCGTCAGCGCGGAAAAAAAATTCGGCTCGCCGCTCCGGTCCAGCCAAACATCTCCCAGCAGGTTCACGATCGCCGCCGGCGTAATCAGCGACGTGTCGCCCAGTGGCAAATTGCACGCCGCGCGCACCGCCTGCTCAAACTGGCTCGTCACACAGGCGCGCTCGCTCTGGTGATAGCTGTTGTGCGGACGAGGCGCGAGTTCATTCACAACAAGTTCGTCGTTCGACGTAACAAACAATTCCACACAAAGCAAGCCTTCCAGGTGAAGCTTCGAAATAATCGCTTCGGCAAGTCCTTCCGCATGCAATTCCAGATCGCTCGGCACCTCCGCCGGAAGCACGCTCCACGCCAGTATCTGCTTCTCATGCTGATTGCGTGCCGCGGGAAAACTGCATACCTCGCCCGAAGGATTTCGAGCCGCCATCACGCTGATCTCGCACTCCAACGCCAACGCCTGCTCCGCAACCGCAGGCTGTTCGCCAATGCTCTTCCACGCCGCGGCAATCGCCTCTTCTGTCGCCGGCGCATCCAATCCAATCCGCGCCTGCCCGCGCCCGTCGTAGCCGCCGCGGCCGGTCTTCAAGAACACGCGCCCACCTAATGCGCGCACGGCCTCGTGCAGCTCAGCTTCATTCCTGACCACCCGAAACGCGCCCACCGGAAATCCGTTCTCGGCGAGCCATGTCTTCTGCAGCGTCTTGTCCTGAATAATCCGAATCGGCTCCACGCCCGGCCGCAGTGTCGCAATCGCCGCCACCGCGTTCAGTGCGTCCACGCCAATCTGCTCGATCTCCAGCGTGACCACATCCGCGTCCGTGGCAAGACGCCGCGCCGCATCCACATCGTCCCAAGCGCCGATGATCGTCTCATCCGCCACAAAGCTCGCCGGGCACGCAGCCTCAGGATCCATCACACGCACACGATACCCCATCGTGCGCGCGGCCATCGCCGTCATGCGCCCCAGCTGGCCTCCGCCTAAAATTGCAACCAGTCCACCCGGCCGAATGATCGAGTTTTTGCGTTGCCGCCCGAAGTCTTCGCTCAAGCAGGAAGCTCCTGTTCCATCACTTCCTGGGTTCGTGCCGCGCGCCACGCCACCAGTCGCTCATAGAGAGCCGCATCCGTCGTTGCCAGCATCTCCGCCGCCAGCAGCGACGCATTGGCTGCGCCGGCCTTGCCAATCGCCATTGTCCCCACAGGAACTCCCCTTGGCATCTGCACAATCGAGAGAAGCGAGTCCAGCCCGTTCAGCTGCGTCGCCGCCACCGGCACACCCAGCACCGGCACCAGCGTCTTCGCCGCCAACATCCCCGGCAAATGTGCCGCGCCACCCGCTCCGGCGATGATCACACGCAGGCCGCGCTTACGCGCTGTCTCAGCGTATTCAAAAAGCCGGTCCGGCGTGCGATGAGCGCTCACCACCCGCGCTTCATGTGGAATCTCCAGCGCGCGCAGAATCTCGACGGCCGCCGACAGCACGTCGTAGTCACTCTTGCTCCCCATCACCACGCCAACCAGCGGCTTCACCTGCATGGGCAGATTATACGGGCGGCGCCTCGACAAAAGGTCTTGATCGGAATTGGGCGACAGTTACTCGCGGATGGTTTTATTTCCGAAACCAGGCATCCACAGCCACCTCGATTACCGCAAACACCACGCTCGCCGCCGCCAGGAATCCTTTTGCGCGCTGCCAGTTCTGTTCGTGCCGTTCCATGCGCCGCTCCAGCTCCGCAATGCGCCCGCCATTCCCATCGCCCATCAACCCGTTCATCTGCGTCTTCAGCACACTCAGATCGCTCAGCACCTGCGCTTCGAATTCATTCATCATCCGCATGCATCCGACTCCATCCACTCGTCCCCAATCCATCCCTGCATCCTCATGATCCGAGCGGCAAATTGATAAACAGGGCCGCCGAAAACTCTGAGTAATTCGGCGGTGTTGCTCCGTCGTACATCCTTATATAGAAGCGGTCACTTGCCGAAACCCGTGTAAACGTCATGGTGGACTGCGATCCGCGCATCACCAAGTCCGAATCTTCGCCCGGCATAAAGACAAAATCGCGCCGTCGAATCTCAAACCCGCCGCCCACAGGTGCCGTCGCGCCAGTATTGATCGTCACGGTACTTCCGCTCATCGCAGTGACCGTCAGCGCGCTTAGGTTTGCCAGCACTGTCGGATTCACGGTTGCCGGCAGCCACGTATCCGCCGGAACTGTCGCACTCGTCTTGATAGCTAAGTCATCCGCCCAGTCGTTGGCAAACCCAATCGCATACTCCACTAAGTCTGGATAACTGGCTTTGTAACTCACCTTCACACTACGCACCACTACCTGTGCGTTCAGGTTCGTCGAAGGCGCGTTCAATGCGAGCGCGTCGCCTGGCCACACATCGCTTGCGAAGCTTGCTCGCGTCCCCGAGTAAGCCCCACTCCACAGCGCGCTCACACCGCTCGCAGCCTGCACCAGCGCCTGCGCCGCATTGCTACAGTCTTGCGAGCTCCGCGCCGCCGGGCTCGTCACCGAACCTATCCACGCACACACCGGCGGAAATCCCGCTTGCGTCAGGACCTGCTGGCTCGCCGAATTCACTTGGCGTCCTACCGCCCGGCCCACTGTTCGATAACTTACGGCGATCAACTCGCCCACCGGCGGTGCATAGCCCGTATAAAACATCAACCTGCCTGTGTTTTCTACATGACACTCCGCAGCCTGCGCCGTCGTTCCCACACGCCGCGTAAACGGGGTTCCATTCGCAGGCGTGCTCCCCCCCCATCCCGATCCAAGGTTGGTCAGGTTCAGCGCCCGCATTGTTCCCATCAGGTTGATGCTGCTCGCCGCCACTACCATGCACGCCGCAGGCAGGCTGGCAATCGATCCGTCATACAGCGTTACAGGCATCCCAGCCACGCCATTCACAAACTGCTGAATCTCAAATTGCAGCGAAGCGCTCACAATATTTGTCTGGCCGCCATAACTCACCGCGCCGTTGTCTCCATAGGACTGGTAAATTGCCAGCGCCCGTTCACTCTCGTTGCAGTGCACGCGAATGCGCAGTGCATATTGGTTTGCCGGATTGATAGTGTAAGTCGTCCCTGACGCTGTACCTTGGACCAACGGCTGCACCGTCACCGCTCCTGTTCCTTGCTGCGCCGTCACTTGGAAACCCGCTGTGCACGCGGCTTGCGTCTCCAAGCCCACAAAGAATCCCGCGACGACACCCGTGCTTCCCGCTGCTAGCGTGACTCCTGTCGCTTCCAGCAGCAAGGTCCCGCCCATCTCGATCTGGTCCATCCACGTCAGCAGCGTGTCGCCATCAATGCCATTCCCCCCTTGCATCGTCAACCCGCCCGGCCCCAGCGAAAGATACCCATTGCCGCCAAGCACTCCCCACACACGCGGGTCAATCGCGCTCTCATTGAAGAGTTCGTGAATCAGCGTAGCCTTCGACGCGGGCAGGCAATATGGATCCGCGGCTAGGTTGAATTGCGTCGTCACTCCATCGCCGAGAAAATACTCCGTCACATACGCAACCGGTTCGTGCTCTCCGCAGACCGTCACATCGTTCGCCAGCGCGCGTTTAAAGCCCGCAGTCAAATTCAGGCTCGCCAGTTCCAGGCTCCCATCCTTCTCGTTCAACGTGTGCACCGCGGCGGGCACAGCGGTCAATGTCAGCGCGCCATTCACGGCGCGATATGCAGCACGTGCCTGACTCGCCACTTGTCCTGCGCTTTTGCTCCACGGGGCGCCGGGATCGGGAACAAATTCGCTAACCGGCGCATTCAATGTCAGCGAACTCGTGGTCAGCTTCCCCAATGCCATGCTTGGCCAGCATCTCTGTAGTTGCTGCGGGCATCGTCTTGCGCAGCGGATTCAGCGCATTGTGCGTACCCGCGGCTTTCAGCTCCGCAACCTCCCGCTCGGCGGCTGCCAGCTTTTCTGTCAATTCCGCTTCGCGGCGGTTCTGTTCCACCGTCGCCGAGATCTTTTCCACCTCGCCGGTCAACGCGCTTTGCCGCTCTTCCAGCCAGCCCAACGCCCTTTCCAGCAGAGTCGTTGCGGCCTCAAGCCGCTCCGCCATCTCTCGTTCTTTGTTTTCCATGTTGTTCCTTTCTTGCTTGCCTTTCGTACCAGGCGGTCCGTCCTGTCGCGCAAAAACGGAAAAGGCCCCGGAGCCCCGGAGCCTTTCGTATGCTCTTTGACTTGCTAACTGGTTAACTCGCCATTCTGAAACTGGTAGCCCGGTACGCCGCTTTTTCGCGCAACAGGATTGCGGCCCCCGTAAAGGTAACTCGCGTCAACTTCCAGATATCGGCGCGCATATCTTCGACGCGAGCATCGGCTAACTCGTAACTCATCCCCATCTCCCCCGGCTTCTGCGACTCGATCGTCTGAGCCACCTCCGGGAAATCGCGCGCGTAGATGTATCCACGCACCATCACCTTGTTGCCGACGATGCTAGCCTCCGTCAACAGGCCAATCTTGCGCCGCGCATCGTGTCCGTCCCACCCCGGCCGATAGTCCACCGCCATCCCCAGCAGCGACGGCAGCGCCTTGTCGGCTGCTTCGCGCGTCAGCACTACGCGATGCCCTCGCGCACCCGCCGGCGCCTTGTCGCTTGCCGCGTTGACTACCGTTAGAACCCCTTCGAATGCCACCCGGTTCGGGTGCCCATCCACATGAGGAAATTTCACCGCCATCGCTTCCAATCGCATCGGATCTCCACTTATAGATTTGTTTCCGTATCCGCTTGGCCGGCCAATTGTCCGGCACCGTCTTTCGCCGGCGGCGCCAGGCCCCGCATCGCGCGCACCTCGTCTACAGTCAGCACACCGGCTTGCAGCAGTTGCACCTGCACCGCCAGCTCTGTCTCTTCGTCGCGCGCATTTAGATCGTTGAAGACAAACTCAAACTCCCGCCATCCGATGCACTTCCCAAATAAGTCGCGCGTCAAATGACCTGCCAGCATTTGCGCCAGAGGCAGAATCGCCCCGCGAAACGCCTCATCCGCCAACTCTGCCGCCGTCGACCGGTTTACGTCACTCTCCAGTCCCAGCAGCAGCGGCGGCAGCCCAAACGCATTCGCTACCATGCGAATCAGAAACTCCTGCCAAGCCAGACGCAAATCCGCGTCCGTGCCCTGCGCAAACCGCAGCACCTCTGGCTTCTGCTCGGTCGACAGCAACGGCACGCGTCCCGTCCCCTCAATCTCGTCCTGCCACCAGCGAATCAACCGATCGTGTTGCGTCGGCGTCGCCTCGTTGAGCCACAGCGCATATTGCGCCACCGAGTTCGCCGCCAGCTTTCCCGCAAAACGGTGCGCGCTCAAAAACTGATTCACAGTTTCGAACGCCACTTCCAGCGGCCCCAGCCCAAAGGGCGTGAAGCTGCGCGGGTTCATCCGGATGTACATCAGCTGGTCGTCGCGCAGATCGATTGCGTTCGACTCCATCTGCCCCGTCATCACCTGCGCATAGCGCGGTGATTCGGCCCGCCCATCCCACTTCGCGTTAACCCGGATCGTCGCTCCGTCCACCGGCCACAGCATCGCCGGCCGTTCATCGTCGCCGGTCGGCTCCATTTCAATTGCACCAAATCCACCTGTCAGCGCATCCTCGATCGCCTGCTCGATCAAAGTGCGAAAACTGTCCGTGGCATTCGGCTCCTCAAGCGTGCGTCGCAGAGCTGCCAACTGGGGTGCAACATCCATTCTTTCGCCTGACGCAATACCTCGCCGCACTCGCACCTGCCAATCCATCGCCGCGATCCGGTCCTTGATCACGTTGATCGCGCGCCGCACCACCGGCGTCTCCGCAAAGCGGCGCAGATTCATCGGCGTCGGCTTCGGTAAAAGCTGTCCCGGAAACTGCACCGGGCTCAAAACAGAAGGCATCGCCAGCGTCTTGCGCTCCGTCTCTGCCGAGGCTTCCACAGCGGTCTTTTCGACACGGCCGGTCGCCTGCCGCCACATCTCCCGCAACTGCACCGCTACCTTCACGCGTACCTTCCTTTGCAAAGAAAAAGGCGCAACCCTTGGGGTTGCGCCTTCTGCATTCGAACCACCACCGCTATTCTCTAGCAGACAATGATAAGTCCTTGTTTCTTACTTACAAACTCAATGTTACCGGAAACCCGGATATATCTTCGCAAATCGCCGCAAACTTTTCTCCAATAACTTCCATACTTATCCGAATACCGAATTCAGACATGCAACTCCCGCCGCGCCGTATTCGCCATCCGCCCCAGGTCCGTCGTCGTCAACACGCGAATCGCGTGCTCTTCCATCGTCTCCACACCGAACCGGTACAGTTCAAGCCGCTCCGGCTCTTCCGCCGACGCACCGACCTTCGCCGCCGGCTCAATTACCGCAGTTAATTCCAGACTCGCCTTCTCCACCCGCTCCACACCGGCACGCAACCCAGCCGCAGAAAACGCCAGCACCTTGGCCATCTCCACTCCCGGCTCCAGGCTCACCGCGTGAAACATTCGGATCATCGGGGTCCCCGCGGACAGGTCTTCGTTCGCGGGGTGACTCATGCCATTGGGCCGATAACCCACATCAATCCTGAGCGGATCGCCCGGCCGCGTATACTCTGAAGCCGCGATCCGCTTCCGCATCAGATCCCACACCCCGGCGCGCTCAAACTCCATCCGCATCTTCATATGGATCGCCGCTCGCCCGCTCAGCCGCTCAGCACGTTCCCGTTTGGGCGGATCGACATACATCCGCATCAGCTCATCCACGCCGGCCGGCAGGCTTTCGACGAGATAGGCCTTCGGTGCCGTCATCTGCACATTCAGCGAAAGCGATTCATCCAGTATCCGCATCAACTCGCCGCCCGGATCCTCGCTCAGCTTGCGCCGCAACTCGCTTTCCATTCCCTCCAGCTGCGCTGTGTCCGCATCCGGATCAAGGCACCGTACACGCCGCCAATCGCGGGTGAACCGTACCTCGGTCTGACCCGGCGCTCCTTCATCCGCCGCGCGCAGCACCACTCCGATGTGCACATATTCGTTGCGCACCCGATCCGGCGCATAGAGGAGAAGCTGAAACCTGCATCGCTGTCGCCCTCCGTCGTCTGTCATGGCACACTCACTTTAGCGCAGCCTCAGCCCTGTCTCTTGAAACGAGTTCACACGCGCCAACTCTCTCTGGCGTTCGTGGAGCACCCTTTCGCTTCGCCCCACCATACCCATCGGCCCCTTCCCCCCTCACATCAGCCCACCCTCGATGTTAGTTCCCCACCGCACATCCTTCCAGCCCTCCTCCGGAACATCTCCACGGGCGACACCCCATTTCGGAAATGGCCTCCGATCCGACTTTCCAAAAGCCTCAATAAGCTCCCGGATCCGACTCCGCCGCGCCAGCAGCTTCTCCACCAGCGCTTCCATCTCGCTCTGATCGCCGCCATACCACTCCGGCGGAACTTCGTTTGCCGCGTCCCACACAATTCCCTGCGCCAACGTCTCCAACCTCGTCAGCCACGGCTCAAACGAATTCCACCCCGCAACCTCCCGGTACACAGCGTTGCGGTAATACACCCCCCGCAATGGAGCATCTTCAAACCGCCACTCCCCGGCGTGAAAACAAAATCCAAAATCGATAAACACTGCCCGATACCGTCGTTCGCGCTGCTTGCGTGCAAACACCGCCTGACGCCCATTCGCATTACCCGTCCACTTATCCAGCGCCAGGATTCCCGCAAACTCATTTAGGTTGCGCACCTCGTCCAGCTGCTCTTCGGGGAGATAATCCATCACGTGTCCAGGCATCAGGCCGCCGACAAACCTCGATCCAAACTGCAGCCCTGCCTGGCAGCGCACGCGCGACCTGCCCAAATCCATCTCCAGATCCGGTGTGTTCTCCACCAGCCAGCTCGAAACCTCAATCAGCTCTGCCTCTGGAGCCGACAACCCCACGGCCGCCGCAATGCGCGAAGCCAACAGCTCATTCGCCAATACCCGTGTGTGCTGCGGGTTGTTCTGGAACTTCACCACGTAGGCATTGCCATCCGCGCCCAGCATCAAGTGGCCCTGGGCGCCTCCCCGCATCCGCCGGATATGTTGCACCGCCAGAACCGCCAAACGCTCTCTCCCGGATCGTTTCCCAAATTCTACGCGCCCCTCCGCTATTCCCTTTTCCCTATTCCCTTATTTCCTGCGAGTAATTCCGCCCGTGCCGCGAACGCAATCGCCATAGCCATCACTCGATCGTCGTGCGTCCCCGCCCGAGCTCCAGTACTTCCATTCCGAAAACGCACAAAGCTCCGGCATTCGGCAAGCAGCTTCCTGCTCAAAAAGCACTGCGGCGCTTCCACCAGCGCCGCATCCAACCGCCCCAGCACCGCAGGCCGGCTTACAGAATTCGTCAGCCACCCCAACTGTCCGTCCTGTTTGAAGATCCGTCCATACTTGCACGACGCCTCGACCAGCGACAGCACCCCGCTACCATGATTGTTGCGCTCCACCACCAGCCAAGCGTCGTTGTACTCCGCGGCCAGAGCCGTCACCAGCTTTGCCAGTTCCAGTCCTCCCACGTGCCCGGCAAACTCCGCGCACTGCAATCCCGTCTCCAACTCCATCACCTGCGCGGCCGAGTAGTCCCCATCGCACCCGCCGCCCGCCGGGTCCACCGCCACCAAATACGTCTTGCCCTTCAGCGGCGGCAGCCAGATCTCCAACTCTCCATTGCGTCGCGTCTCCACAGCAGCCGGCGCAGTTGCCAATCGCTCGTCGACCGCCGAAACTTCAAACACCGAGTCTCCACTTGCCTTGAAGCAGCTCCCACTGTCCTCGGCATACTCCTGCGACGCCAGCGCATGATGATCCGCCCTGATCTGCCGCCGGTACCCGATCTGTTCCAGGTCCAGATGCTCTCGCGCCCGCAGCGCCCGCTCTTCGTCTGTCAGATTCCCTTCGTTCACCGCCTTCGCTCGATAGCCGCGCTCCATCCACCACGGGAAAAAATGCTGCACCATCCCCGTCTCCGCGGCCTTCATCCACTCTTCATAAAAGCATCCGCCCACGCCCTGCGGTGTCGATTCCAAAATCAGTTCTCCCTGTGGCGCCAGCGCCGCGCGGAGTCCCGCCAGTGTCTCCGCGGGATCGCCCGGCCATCGCGCCAGCTCCGAGCAATGTAGGTTCTGCACCGTCAGTCCCCGCCCCGCATTCTTCTCGCCCGCCGAAACCACCAGATACTGCGCATCCATCTCTGGAAACGCAATCGCCCGCGTATTCGCCCGTGAAGTCCGCAGCGGTCCCGTGCGCACCACATCGGGCAGGCACTCCACAAAACGGTGCACGATGCGGAAAATCTCCTCCGCCGCCTCCTGCGTGTGCGCCACCTGCAGCGTCAGCGTTCCCGGCCGCGTAATCGTCCTTAGAAAAAAACGCGCCGCCGCCCACGTCGTCAACCCCAATTGCCTCGCTTTGAGCACAATGTTTCGCTGGCCCCGCCGCTGCTCAAACGCCCGCTGCACCGCATTCAATCGCAGCGGCTCCGTCTGCCCGTCACGCGTCCGTACCCGTAGGATTTGCGCAGCCAGCGCCATCAACACAGTTTTTCCCTTCAGGCTGGCAGGCCGCCGGTCGAGCACTGCACCGAACCCCACCAGCTCCTCTCGCGTCAGCTCCTCAGGCGCAGGAAACCACGCTTGCAGCGGCAGCGCCTGCTTCACACCCGCCGCATCGGAAGCCCCATCCTCCGCACCCATCCTTCAGTTTCCATCGCAGTGGTAGTAGAGCCTTCCCGTCAGAGACGGAAACGTGAACGTGACTGCCGTGTTGCTGATGGTGCTGACATAGGGCCCAGTGCTCAGCGATGCACTCGGCGTCGCCACGCAGCTCGCCCAGCTGCTCCATCCGCTATTGGCAAACGTCAGCGTCACCGAAGTCGCCGCGCTTAGTCCGGAAACAAACCCGCCCGCATTCGTCCCCGTCACGGATCCCGCGCTCGCCACCGGCGCCATTCCCGCATTGTGCGTCATTCCGTTCACATCCACGCCCCAGTTATTCGAGGGCCCCGCCAGCATCCACGCCGCCGAACCGTTCCCGCCAAATCCCACGTTGTAATTGAATTGCGTCTTTCCATTGTTGTTAAAAACCACGTTCTGGTATCCGCCCGTCTGAATGAATGTAGCCACGAAGGGATTGTTGATCCACAAACTCCCGCCACCTGTCTGCTGAATGTACCCACCACCCGAACTGTTGTTCGCATACAGCTCCACGCCGTCCGTTCCATCCGCGCTCTCCGCCATCAACGGACTGCCTACCGCGACTTCGCTTTCCGTGGTAGCGTGCGGCGTACTCTGCGGCAACAGCGTCAAATCGATCAATGCAGCATTCCCATCCCCAGGCGGCGTCGCCCCCACCAGCGGCGACGGCACAATCGCCGCTGAAGGAATGCTTGCCCCGCTCAACGTGACCGTCACTGGAAACGACGAAGTGCTCGACACGTACACGTCCACGTACTGGCTCAACCCGTTCTTCGAGACCTCTACCTTCGTCACCGATCCCCAGCTCGCATATTGATACAGCGCACGCCGCACCGACAGCGACGAGTGCTGCGCGTACGTCCCGTCCGTGAAATCCCACAGCGTGTCTTCTCCTTGAAACTGGCTCACCTCCAGCGTCCCCGCCAGCACCGCAGGCTGCTGAAACAGCCGCGACGTGTCCAGGATCCGATACCACCCCGTCGTCGAAGGCGTGAACACAGCCTTGGTCAGCGCATTCGTCGCGTTGGTCTGATACGGCACGCTCTCACTTCCATTCTGCGGTGGCAGCACCACACCGTAGAACTTGTCCACGATCCCGCCGTGTCCCGTCAGCGTGTCGTATCCCCACGATGACGACGTCCCATAGATACATGGCTTCGTCGTCTCCCCGTTATCCGCGCAGTTGGTCCCATGCAGAAACACGCCGGCCGTTTTCGATCCCACATACACCATCGGCGTCGTGTTGTCCGGGTCGGAATCCTGCTCCATGTAAAGGTTAGTGAACACCAGGTTCGTACTTCCGCCCGCAACCAGCATGTTCGGCATCCCCACCGGCGGATCGTTCGCCGTCATGTCCGAAAACGAACTCGTTGTCGCGCCTCCACGGCTCGATCCCCCACTCGATCCTGGGTCGATCTCAAAAATGTTTCCGCTGGTCGTGTTCACCGCGGCCTGTGACAGCGTTAACGTCGTTGCCGTCGCCGCTGTCACCGTCGCTCCCGCGGCGATGGTCTCATTGGCTGCATTTGCCCCGGTCGCCGGGTTCTGATTGTCGAATGAGTAAATCGACTTCCCCACAAGAGCGCTTGGCGTCTTCGCCGTCGTCCCGCTGTACGTCACAGTCGTGCTTCCGGCCGTCGTCGACGCTCCGGTCACAATGTCTTCCTTGCCGATGCGCATCAATCCCTGCACGTGATCGAAACTATCGCCGCAGCAGGTGTCATCGATCTGCCATCCATAGGGAGAAGCTGACGATCCGCCCGCCACAATATAGGAGAACGACGACTCATCGAACATATGCTGCACATGCACGGCGCCATTGGCAAACGCTCCCGTCCCCGTAGCTCCATACGAAGCAAACGCCGCGAATCCTCGCGCCCGCACATAGTTCCCGCCGGATCCAGTCGGATTCGGATCAGTGCAGTACAGGCTGTCCATGTTAGTCGAACTGTTATACGGAGCAAGAATCATCCGCACCGCGCCGCCCGTGGTGCCTTCGCCCACCAGGCTATTGTTTGAAAACTGCTTGATCCCGCACGACGTTCCATTCGTGATGTTGAATTCCCACACCGCCGACACCGGAAGCAGCAACGCCACACTCACTGTCGCGCTTGCCGCCTGCGTCTCCGAGCCCAGGTCGATCTCTTCAGCGATCACCTGCGTCCCGCCCAGCGCGCGCGCATCGCAAGTCCCACCGCCTGCCGCAATCGCTGCTGCGATGCATGCATTGATTTGCATGCCAGCATCCGCACCGGCAAACTGGTCTGCCTGGTACACCGCACCCAGATCATTTGCCGTCACGCGTCCCGCAAAAGCCTGCGCGCCCGTCGCCGCCAGGGAAGCCCCACCCAACGCCGTCAGAGCCGCCGCAGCCGACGTAGCACCCGTCCCGCCCGCACCTACGGGAACAGCATTCAGTCCACTCACCGCGGCGCCATTCGCACCGTAATACGCAATCTGCCCTGCCGTGCCGCTGTTCACAATTCCGTTGCCGCCCGTTCCCGTGCCGCAAGCAGCGCCCGTGTTCGTGAGATAGCCCGAGTTATCGATCTGCAGGCAGTTATGTCCACTGCTCGCCGCCAAACCCGGAAACTTAATCGCGGTCGTTCCCGTAAAGCTCGCATACAGCGTGCCGCTGTTTCCGCCATAGATATTGAATCCGGTGCCTGCGCCACTCTCATAATTAACGCGCACTACGCCCGTCGGATTCGACGCATTAATGTAAGTGTCCCCGCTGTTCGTGCTCTGATACGCCTTGAAGCTATCCATTCCGCCAACGGCCGAGTTCAGCGCCCAGTTATTGCTTGCGTCTTTCTCGAGATACCACTGACTCGTCCCCGTGTAGTCCTTGTAGATAAACGACTCTTTCTGGCTCGCTGTCGCGCCCGCCCAAAGAAACGCGTCAATCTCCGCATCCGCACTGTTCCGAACCGTAGTCGAGCCTGTGAAGGTCGAGACTCCGCCCACCTGCAAGGTGCCATTGAACTGCGCATTCCCCGCGTTGCTGATCGTTGCTGCAGTCGTCTCGCTCGGCCCGCCCGATCCAATCACCACGCCGCCCGTACCTGAGTTGTTCGACCCGTTCAGCACCACTGCGCCCGTGCCCGCCGCATTAATCACCGTCTGATCGTTCGTGCTCGACTGTCCATTGTTGTACTGCCCAATGGAAAGCCGGTACACGCTATTCAGCTCATCCAATATCTGGTAAAACTGCTCGCCCGCCGTCGCATCGCTCAACCCCAATGTCCACCGATAGCCGTAGTCCGTCTGATACCGGTCGTAGAGCCCGCGCTCATTCCCACTCCCAATACCCAGCCGGAAATGATTCGTCACTGTAGCGTCCTGCTGGCTCCCGTACCAGTCGCCGTTCATCCCGTTAAAACTGCGATGAAACGTATCGAGAAAGCTGTTGCGCGTTCCGTTATCCGTCAGCTTTCCGGTAAACATCGTTCCGCCCGTGACCCAGCTGTTATACGAGCTGCCGCTGTCCGCCACTACCTGAGAAGTCGAGTTCTCATTGCGCAACCCCACAATCGTATTGTTCTGCGCATTCGCTCCCAGGTGCAGTGCGGTCGCGCATCCCTCCACATCGCCGCCCGTGAAAGTATTCCCATCGCCCTGCTGCAGATTGATTCCCGCCGTTCCACTTACGGGATTCCCACCCGTTAACGGGCAATCAATATGCAGCCGTACAAATGTGCTCGCATTCAACCAGTCCGTAGTCGCCGAATTCACCACCTGATGCCCAATCGCATTCACCGCAACTTGAAATCCACTAATCTCGTTGTCATAGAACGTCCCGCCCGTGTAATTCCCGGTTCCATCCAACGTCATTCCTATCTGGTTCGAGTTACCCAGAAGATAGACGCTCTCCACATCCATCTCCTGCGTGCGATACGCAACCAATGCCCGCGCCGTCGAATTACTCGCCCCAGTCGTGTTGATCACCACGTTGTCTAAATGAAATCCCGCCGTGTCCGCTGCATACGTCGGATCGCCAACTTGAATCGCCACTGCCGCTCCCGAATACAGGAACACTGTTCCGCCCTGGCTGCCGCTCGCCGTGCTCGCCCCGCGCAGCGCGCATCCATGCAGCACAACATTGCGCGTTCCTGCCGTCACTACTACTTGATTGGCAGTCGCAATTGTCGCGCACGGAAGCAGCACCGTCGCATTCGCCACCGACAGCGTCAAGTTCGACCCCATCGCCTGCGTCCCGCTAAAACTCCGCGCATCGCAAGTCCCGCCATACACGGTGCTGAGCCCACTCAGGCACGCCTGCAACTTCGCGCCAAAATCTGCGCCCGGAAACTGATCCACTTGGTACGCCGCACCTATCTGCGTTGCCGTCAATTCCCCCGTCGCCGCCCCGCCAGCCAACGGCAACGCAGCACTGAAACTTGTATCCACATAGTGCTTATCTGCGGCCTGCAGCGCCTGCGTAGGATCGGCGTTCAAATACAACGGCCCGCTTAACGTCCCACCCACCGGCGTCAAAGTCCCCTGCGCCAGCGACTGGATCGCCTGATCCACATACGCCTTGCTCACAGCCTGAACTGCCTGTGCCGCCGGCATCACCTGCGCGCGCACCTGCGCCAAACTCACTTGCGCCGCCGCTGGCACCACCCAATACTCGGTGCTCGTCGTTCCATCGCTCATGTGATACACAGCGGTATAAAAAAGTCCCGCCGGCATCGCCCCCAGGTTCGGGGTCAGATTCACGCTAACAAATCCATCCGAGCCCACAGTTACATACAACGAACCCGCCGCAACCGCAAGGCTGTTCGAGGTCGCAAACGCCGGCCAGCTCAATTGCAGCGTTCCCGAGCCCGGCGTTCCATTCGCCAGGTACACCGTGCCCTGCACCGTCGTCGTGCTGATCGTCTGCGCGGCCGCGCTCCAAACCAATAGCACCGCGGCCAGGCAAATGCCCATCAACCTGCCAGCATTGCAACGCTTCGTTTCTGTGAGCTTCATTCGTGTCTCTCTCTTCTTCCGTGTAGCGCGTCCACTTCTCTCGCGACTTCTTGCAAAAACCGCTCCGCCGAACCCAGGAAAAATGCCGCAAAAGGCCATGGCTCCCCGCCAGCGCAGATCGTCACCTCCGCGCCGAAGAAAAGCCATGGCTATCCCTAAGTCAGTTGCAGTTACTCTGAGTTACTGCCGAGTTACCCATCCATCGCCGCGGTTAGCCCTCCAGCTCACGGCTCCCGCCCGCAGTCTCCGCTGTTTCCTCATCCACTTCCCGCGTCCACAACGGCTCCGTCGTCCACTGCATCGCCAGGCTCCGCACGGTCCGTATCATCTCCGCCGCACCAAGCTTGCAGTTTTCGTCCGCCAGGTCATACAGAAACCTGGCGCTTTGGATATGCCCCTTTTTCGCTTTCGCGGCAAGCGCTTGTGCAATGTCCTTGCCCTCTGATTGCAGGACTCTACCTGCCTCTGCGCGAAGATTCTCCGCGCCGCTGCGCTCGAGCTCTGGATTCTCGGTTTTTTGTTCCTGCGGTTCATCCGCCGCCGCAGGTCTTTCTTCCGTTTCGTTCATCTGCCCGCCGATCCCGGACAGCCCTCCACGCATGTGATCGTTTCGCAGAATGGGCAGCGCAGATCCATCTTCGCTGCCCATTCCGCACCGCATCGTTCAGCCTCTTCACAACGGCCCACCACCGTGGAAGGAGTCCGAAAAGAAAATAGGAGAGCAAGCCGCGCTCTCCCTCATACAAGTTCATTAGGAATGAATGCCCTTAGTCTAACCAACCTCCACCAAATTGTTCGCAACTCCACGCCCCCGCCATCGCATCCATCGTTTCAATCGCTTAGTCGCGTCCTCTTCACTTAGCTCGTTGACACGCTCCACCCCGGTGCATCCGCGTCTCCGCAAATGCACTACCATACTTGGGTGAACACTCTTCCCGCCACGCACGATCCCACCCTCCTGGTTCACGGTGGCGCGTGGGCCATCCCTCCCGACGCCGCAGCCGCCCACGAAGCCGGCGTGCGCCACGCACTCGAAGTCGGTCATGAAATCCTCGCCCGCGGCGGCGCAGCCATCGACGCCGTTGAAGCCGCCGTCGCCATCCTTGAAGACGATCCCACCTTCGACGCCGGTCGCGGCAGCTTCCTCACCGCCGACGGCCGCGTTCAACTCGATGCTCTCCTCATGGACGGCGGCCGCATGAAGGCCGGAGGCGTCGCCTGCGTGGAGCACCTGCGCAATCCCATCCACGCCGCGCGCCTCGTCCTTGAGAAAAGTCCGCACGTCTACTTCGTCGGACCCGGTGCCGAGCAATTCGCACACGCCCATGGCATGCCCCTCATCGACAATAGCGAACTCGTCCTCGACCGCGAGCGCGAACGTCTCATCCAGGCACAGGCCCGCCACTCTGCCGGACTCGCCGACCAGACCTTCTCCGGTCTGAAAGACGACAAAGATCCTGAAACCGCCTTCCGACTTGACTCCGAGACACTGGGTGCCCCAGGTCTCGCCTCTGAGACCTGGGAGACCACGAAACCAGATCCGGCACACTTGCCGTTGAAGGGTACGGGCTTTAGCCCGTACATTGAACCAGCCAAAGAAAAAGGGGCTTTAGCCCCGGAGGCAAAACCACCCCGCCCCGAAATAGGCAGCCACGACACGGTGGGAGCCGTCGCCCTCGACGCCCGTGGCAATCTCGCCGCCGCCACCTCCACCGGAGGCACCCTCAACAAAACCCCCGGCCGCGTCGGCGACTCGTCCCTCATCGGTTGCGGCTGCTACGCCGACAATCTCGCCGCCGCCGTCTCCCTCACCGGCTGGGGCGAACCTATCATGAAACTGGTCCTCGGCAAATGGGCCACCGACCGCGTCGCCTCCGGCTCAGCTCCAGAAATCGCCGCCCGCGAGGCCATCTCTTACCTCTACAACCGCCTCGGCGGACACGGCGGCATCATCCTCCTCGGCCCCGACGGCCGCTTCGGCCTCGCTCACAACACCCCCGCCATGGCCTGGGGCGTAGCCACCCCCGGCGGCCTTCAAACCGGCCTCACCATCTAGCGCTTTCGCGAGGGCGTAGACAGATGAGCGGACTCGCGAGTTAGGCGGCGTCCTGTCGTCCTCTTCTCGCGGCTTCACCACCACTGTGTCATCCTGAGCTCCCGCGCGTATGGGGCCCCGAGCGCGCGTAAGTGCGCTTGGGGTAAGCGGGGCGAAGGATCTGCTTCTCGCGATGCCTCCATTCGCAAAGACATCTTGAATGATTTCTCTTAGCCCAGCTTCCACTTCATCCGCGTATAAGCCACCCGAAACCCCTGCCGCTCCGCATTCCTCTGCGAATGACTCCCAGCCTCTGCCACCATCATCGCCAGATCGCACCCCTGTTCCAGCGCGTACCGCATCCGTGCTTCCAACAGCGCTCCCTGCAATCCCCGCCGCCTAAACTCCGGAACCGTTGCCGCCCCCGCGAACAGCGCCACGCCCTCATGCAGACTCAACCCGCCCGCCGCGCCCGCCACGCCATTCACTTCCGCAAGAAAACATGGACTCTGCTCCCGCGCCGCCATCAGCACACCCATCTGCTCCACAAATTCTTTCAGCTCAGGATGCTCATGCGTCCATCCCCGCGCGCTCACACCAGCCCAAAGCCCCGCCTCACCCGCCCCAATCATCCTTACCCGAATGTTCTCCCGCTCCATACTCTCCGGATTCTCTACCGTCCGAAAAAGCACGTTGCTGATCTCAATCGGTCGATACCCGCGTGTGCACAACAGATCCAACGTCTTCACACCCGCCAGCGGGCTCACCTCATGCATCACCGCCGCGCCGTACTCCGAAAAGAACCGCTCAATCTCATCGAGGGCACTCGGAGTCAACTCTTCAAATAAGCCCAATCCAAATGTCTGTGTAGTCGGAGCATCCAGACCATCAAAAACAACATCCGCCCCCGCGCACCGCATCCACGCCGAATCGCAGTCCGGAAACACCTTTTTCCGCGCCGCCGCGAACTGCACACAAGCGAACCCCTCCGCACGTTCCAGGCGTTTCGCAAGATCGAGACCCGCAAAGATCATCCGGCCATCCTACACGCCTCGATCCTCACTCGCCGAGGGTGCCCCAAAGGGGTCCCCACGGGCAGGTCCACGCCCGTGGGGTGGATCTAAGCTCTGCTTGGGTGGGATTGAACTGGCTCATTCTGCTGATACCCTCGCGCTACCCTAAAGAAGCGCCATGAACCTTATCCTCGCCTCAGCCTCGCCGCGCCGCCGCGAACTCCTCACCCAGGCCGGGTTCACCTTCCAGGTCCACCCCGCGCACATCCCCGAAGACCCCCTCCCCAACGAAGACCCCATCGCCTACGTAGTCCGTCTCGCTCGCCAAAAAGCCGAGGTTGTTTATGCTGGCCTCAGATCCGAGACAGTGAAGGGTACGGGCTTCAGCCCGTACATCGATCCAGCCGAAGAGAACGGGGCTTTAGCCCCTGAGGGAAATCTCACCGTGCTAGGCGCCGATACCACCGTCACTATCGACAACCAAATCCTCGGCAAACCCGAAAACGCCGCTGACGCCGCCCGCATGCTGCGCTTGCTCTCGGGCCGCACCCACCGCGTAATCACCGGCGTCGCCGTTGTCACTGCCACGCACACTGAGATAGCCGCCGAAGTCACAGGCGTCCGCTTTCTCACATTGTCTGAAGAAGAAATCGCGGCCTACATCGCCACCGGCGAACCCATGGATAAAGCCGGAGCCTACGCCATCCAGGGCCGTGCCGCCCGCTGGATCCCCCGCATCACCGGGGACTATTTCAACGTAGTCGGCCTGCCATTAGCGCTCGTCACCACAATGCTCGAATCAGCCGCAACAAACTCAAGACCGACATCATCCTGAGCGAGTCCTGAGCGCAGCGAGGGACGAGTCGAAGGACCCGCGGTTGGTTTCGGGATAGGTCGATCAGCAAGACCAGGGGTGCCCCAGGTCTCGCTTCTGAGACCTGGGAAAGCACGAACCTAAACAAGCCCTCAGCTAAAACCTAACAGTCGTCTTCTCTCCCGCATACTCCACCGTCTTATCCGCCTTCTCACTCTCCCCAATCCCAACTCCATGCCCGCGTCCCACCAGCACCACACGCAACGTCCGCTTCGCCAGCATCCCCGGGAAACTTCCGTCGCGCGCCCCCACCGTCAACGTCTTCCCCGCGTCATCCCAATGCAACGCAATCGTCGCATGCACGCCCTTCGTATAGGCATACCCGTCGTTCTCATCCTCATACAAAGTAAAATCTCCATCCGCTCCCGCATACACCCGCACTTCCAGCGGCTCCGCCGGCCTCTCGGTCGTCCACTCCATCGCGGGTCCCAACGGCACAATCGACCCCGCCCGCACAAACAGTGGCAGCTTGTTCAGCGGCGCATCCATCTCAATCCGTCTTCCACCTTCCTGCGTCTCTCCAGTCCAAAAGTCGTACCACGTCGCCTGCGGCAGATACACAGTCCGCGTCGTCGCGCCCTGCACATACACCGGACTCACTAGCAGCGCCGGCCCAAACAAAAACTCATCGCCGGTGTTCTGCGCCTCCACATCCGTGCGCCAATCCATCACCAGCGGTCGCATCAACGTGCCGTGATGATCTGTAACCTGCCACGCCTCCGAATAGATGTACGGCATCAATCGATATCTCAAGGTGTCATAGTCGACCAGAATCTTCTCGGCATCCGGACCATACGACCACAACTCGTTCTCATCGGGATTGCGCGTGCCATGCACGCGAAACACAGGCGAGAACGCGCCAAACTGAAACCACCGCACAAACAGCTCGCGAAACTTCGGATCGTTCAGATTCCCGCCCGAAATAAATCCACCAATATCCGTCGTCCAATACGGCATCCCCGAGATCACGTAATTCAATCCCGCCGTAATCTGCCGCTGAAACGTCACCCAATCGCTCAGCACATCACCCGACCAAGCCGTCACGCCGTATCGCTGCGATCCCGCGTAAGCCGACCGCGACAAGATGAACACCCGCTTCTTATCCGAAGCCGCCTGCTGCCCATCGCTCACCGCGCCTGCATGAAACAGCGGATACACATTCGCATAGCGCGCGCCCGATCCAATCGCGAGCTTATGGTCCACCAGGATATTGTCCTGTCGCCCCTCGGTCTCCGGCTCATCGGTGTCCAGCCACCACGCGTCCACACCCTTCTGAAACAGCACCACATTCACGTTGTCCCAATACTGCTTTCGCGCGTCGGGATTCGTCGCGTCATACAGCGCCTGCCCCAACGGATGAAAACTCGGCTGCGTGGTCTTCGCCACAAACCACCCGTTCTTGTCGAACTCGTCATACGTCGCCGAGCCCGGCCTGAAATACGGCCACACCGAAACCATCAAATGAAAATGCTCTTTGTGCAGCGTATCGATCATGCCCTGCGCATCGGGATAATTCGGGTTCCATTTCATCTCCCCCATCGTCACCCACCAGAACCAGTCCTGCACAATGTTGTCCACCGGAATATGCTCGGCGCGATACTTCGCCGCCACACCCTCCAGTTCTTTTTGCGATTGATACTTGTTCTTACACTGCCAAAACCCATAAGCCCACCGTCCAAACAGCGGGACCTCGCCGGTCAGCTCGCGATAGTGTCCGATGATGTCGTCCGCTTCAGGCCCATACAGGAAGTAGTAGTCCACCTTGTCCGCAACTTCGCCGCTTATATAAAGCCAGTGCACGAAGCGATTGTTCACCACGCTCCGCGAAGGATTGTTCCAGAAAATCCCATACCCATTCGACGACACCAGCAGCGGAATCGCAATCTCCGTATTCTCCTGCGACAAATCCACCGTCTCGCCGCGATAGTTCCAAACCCCCGCCTGGTGCTGCCCCAGCCCATAGAACCCTTCATGCGATCCGTAAATCCCAAACGCGATCTCCGCACGAAAGGTTTGCTCGCCATTCACCTCCCACGGATGCAAGGATCGATACGAATCCGTCGTCAGCGGCTTTCCGTCTGCGCCCGCATAGTGAATCGCCCCGCTCTCTCGCTCAATCGCCACCTTCACCTTCGAAGTAGTCAACACGACTGTCTTCTCATCCGAGCTCACATCAAACTCCGCGGCCGCCCACGCCGTCTTCAACACCACGTGATCCGAAGATCGCTCGGTCGCTACCGAATCTAAAGGCGCATAGGTCACATGCAATACATCTGGAGCATCCACTTCAATGCGCAGCAAGCCAGCCTTCTGCCGCACCTCGAGCGCATTCCCTTTCTTCTCAAAACTCACCACCGGGTTCGGTACATTCCACTGCGCAACCGCACCCTGCACCGCAAAAATCCCAATCACGACTCCCAAACAAATTCCGGCAACACGAAATCCCTTCATCCGCAGCGCATCCTTCTCATGCTTGGGTTACCAAACAGACCAGTCTACGCGGGATCGTGCCCGCGCGGGATCGCTCCGCTCAACAAGACTCGTTTTCTCGGTTTTGACTTAAGGAGTTTCCTCGACCGAGGAAGTCTCCGTCCCGCTTGGCCGGAACTTGAACCGCAGCATCCACACGCTACTCACTGGCTGTCCATCCTTAAATGCAGCTTTAAACTTCCACCCGCGCGCCGCCTCCATCGCCACGCGCGCGAAGTAGCGGCTCTTCCCCGTGGACTTCAGCTCCGCATTTGTCACGTCGCCGTTTGCGTCCACCGACACTCCAACCGCCACCGCGATCGTGCCGTGAATCGTCTTCTGCGCATAGGAAGCAACCTCCGGCAATACGCGCTGCGTCACCGCGCCCTTCGCCGACAAGCCAGGTTTCGTTACGACGGCCGCTCGTACCGCACTCCCAGCCTCACTTTGCCCCGCGCTCTGCCCGGTACCAGAAATCGCCGCGCCCTGCGTCGCAGGTCTCCGCACCATCCACACGGCGAGCGCCACAACCACCACCAGCAGCCCCACCACCAGCGGCACCACTCGTCTCTTCGCCGGAGCTGCCTCATACGTTTGGGGACCCTCCACCAAATCTTCCGCAATAACTGGAATCGCCGCCGGCGCTTCCACCACCGCCTTCTCGACCTTTCTACCCGGAAACTCGATCGGCCGGCTCGGCTCAAGCCGAGCCTTGATCTCCCTCAGCGTCGGCCGTCGCTCCGGATCCCGCCGCAGACACTCCCGCGCAATCTCGCCAAATGGCCGTGGAACCGTTACCGGCACAACCGGCTCCTGATGCGTACCACGCTCCCACTCCGGCAGCCGCTGCGTCAGCGCTTCCACCAGCGTCACTCCCAGCGCCCACACATCGGCAGACGGCGCCGTCGCTCCGCGCGCCGCCTCAGGGGCATCGTAGATGCTTGGGGCTTGCGATATCACCCGCACTCCACCCCCGGCGGCAACACTGTCCCCCGAGAGCTTCAGCACATCGTCCACCACGAGAATGTTCGACGGCTTCACATGCCCATGGACAAAGCCCTTCTCATGCAGGTAGCCAAGCGCCTCAATCACCGGGTCCAGCATCTGCCGAGTCTCCTCGGGCGTCAGCCCGCGCACAGGAATAATCTGCGCCAGCACCTCATCGGCGCACTCGGTCACCACATACACCAATTCCGTCGACCCAATCTGAAAACGTCCCGAACGAAACACCCGCAGCAGGTGCGGATGCGACAGATTCGCTGCCTTCGCCCAACCCGCAAGGTAGGCATCCGCTTCACTGCCTTCCGCGGCGATCAACTTGATCGTGGCCTTCTTCGTAATCGGCTGCGGCAGCTCCGTCCGGAACAATCCACGGCTCCCCGACCCGCCCAGCCACTCCAGCAGCGCGAACCGCCCATCGATGACACGCCCCACCCAGTCCGCGGCGATTGACGCTCGGCTCATGGCCCATCATTCTACCCAAGCGCAGCAACAAATAACCGTCTAAACGCCCACCTTCCAGCCCCGCTCCCATTACTAAAGCCATCCCATACCCCGCTCAATCCAGCTTCCCTTGCATCTCTTCCGCCGCTCGATCATCCACTCAACAAGGCCCACCCGCATCCTTCAGGCCCCCATTCATCATGAGCCATCCTCTTTTTGCGCCTTTCCAGCTTCGTTCCGTCACCTTCGCCAACCGCATCGGAGTCTCGCCCATGTGCCAGTACTCCGCGCAAGACGGCTTCGCCAACGACTGGCACATGGTTCACCTCGGCAGCCGTGCCCAGGGCGGCGCCGGCCTCGTCATGCTTGAGGCATCTGCCGTCGTGCCCGAGGGCCGCATCACCCCGGGCGACCTCGGCATTTACAAGGACGAACACATCCCCGGCCTCACGCGCATCGCCAGTTTCATCCACGCTCAGGGTGTCCGCGCCGGCATTCAGCTCGCCCACGCCGGACGCAAAGCCTCCATGGCTTCGCCTTTCATCGGCGATCGCCTGTTGTCTCCCGCCGAAGGCGGATGGCAGCCCGCCGCTCCGAGCCCCATCGCGTTCGCGCCCCACTACGCCATCCCCCAGCCTTTGGATCAGGCCGGCATCGATGCCATCGTCCGCGCATTTGCCTTGTCCGCGCGGCGCGCGCTATCCGCCGGTTTTGACTTCGTTGAAATCCACGCCGCCCACGGCTACCTCCTCCACGAGTTCCTCTCCCCGCTCGCCAATCAGCGCACCGATGCCTACGGGGGCAGCTTCGAAAACCGCACTCGTTTTTTGCTCCAGGTTGTCGACGCCGTGCGCGCCGCCTGGCCCGACCACCTACCGCTCTTCGTCCGCATCTCATCCACCGATTGGGTTGAAGGCGGCTGGACCATCGATGACTCCGTCGCCCTCGCCGGCCATCTCCGCGCCCATGGCGTCGACCTCGTCGATTGCTCCTCAGGCGGTCAGGTTCCTCACGCCGTCATCCCCATCGGTCCTGGGTTTCAAACACCCTTTGCCGCGCGCATCCGTGCCGAAGCCGCAATTCCCACCGCCGCCGTCGGCATGATCACAGACCCGCAGCAAGCCGACGCCATCATCGCCGAAGGCCACGCCGACCTCGTCTTCCTCGCCCGCGAAATGCTCCGCGATCCGTATTGGCCTCTCCACGCCGCAGCTGTATTAGGTGACTCTGCAAGCTGGCCCGTGCAATATCTTCGCGCCGCACCGCCGCATTCTCCCGCGCGCACTGCCATCACGCGCCCTGAGTCCCAATAGAGAGCCTCCACGCGCGAACCGGTTCACCTCTGCGCTCCACGGCGCGAAGATCGATTTTCGTGCTGCCATCCGCATCTTGATGGCCTATACTTCCATTAACGAACTGCGCGCCGCTGCAATGCACGCGCCTAATGACCCCTATGGCCACGCAACTATCCCCCAAGCGCGTCCACGAACAGCCCACTATTCCGGACCGTCTCTATTTCAAAATTGGCGACGTTGCTCGCATCTGCAAAGTCGAAACCTATGTCCTGCGGTTCTGGGAGTCTCAGTTCCCTCAACTCAAGCCGGGCAAGAGCGGCACTGGCCAGCGCCTCTATCGTCGGCGCGACGTCGAGATAGCTCTCGAGATCAAACGCCTCGTCCATGGCGAAGGCTACACCTTATCTGGCGCGCGTCACGCACTCGGTGCCGTCCGTCGTGCAGAACAGCAATCCCGTCTCCCCCTCGCTCCCGGCGAACCCGCTAAGCGCCTCGACAAAGCTGCCGCCATCATCGGCTCCGCACGCGCTGAGCTGCGCGAAATCGCCGGCCTCCTCGCTTCGCACGAGCCGCAGATGCCGCGCCGCCGACCGCGCATGACCAGCCTCCACGCCTCCACCGAGTCGCTCTTCCCTTCCTGAGAGCCGCACACGCTTCGTAACGCAGCCACCTGCGCGCCGCGAGTCGAAGAAACTCTGTTTACTCTCATTGTTCTGCTATCGTCCCGAGCCAAGTTCATCCCGCGGCGAGAAGCCACAGATGTGGAAATCTCCAGAATCTCTCCGCCCTCCGCATCCACCCATTTTCCACACCTCCCGATAAATCGCTACCACGACGCCGATCAGGCTCCAACAATCCCTCCCTGAGCCGCGTCCCCAAATCTTCAGGCACTTACCGCCCATCCGAAGATCCCCTCATATTAATAACTTAATAACTACGTTCAATCACTTTTTACTTGCATTCGATTTCGCTTGTTACCTTCCACTTTCCGGTAACCAATTTGCATTACTCTCTTGCATTTCTTCCCGCTCGAAAGGGCTACCATTTGTGCCCGTTTTCGACACCTTTGCGCCATTGTTGCTCCGCAGGAACCGGGGTACGTTCAATACATCAGCCTTGGTTCCGCGACGCCTTCCCCATCGGCTCGCAACAGCATCAAACAAAAACATAAGAGGAAAAAAATGGCCACTTCTGAGCAATACTTCAACCTTGTGAGGACCAGCAAAAGCAGTTGGATCGCCGTACCCGCCCACCAAGCCAATTCTTCCCCAGACGGAACCATCTACAGCCGTGAACCGGAGTCGGCCATTCTGCGCAACTCGGCACCAGCGCCAGGCCGTCTTTTCGCGCAGGCCACAGGCACGCAGGTCAGGTTCCCCGAGCGCTTCCCACGTCTCACCATCGCAATGATCGCCTTCGCGCTCTTCACCATCAGCGTAGCCGCCGAAGTCGAACTGCTCCGCCACGCCGGCTACTTCTGGCGCTAGTACTACAGTTGCCGTTCCGAAGGGAGCAGGGAGATTTATCCCCCTGAAAGCCAGCACAAATCTCGGCGCCTTTAGGCCCGGATTGTGCTACCCGAGGCAAGTGCAACTGTAGTGCTGGATTATTTCGGGTAAAAGATGCCCGTAATCTAGATCTTCAAAATGTTCGGAATGAGATTGGCGGCAGCCTCAGAGCGGCCGCCAATCTTTCTTGCTCCGCCTGTAAAACACCACTTTTCGACATTCAGCCCGCCATTCGCAGCGCAACGCTATCCTGCGACGGCGAGCTCCGGCCCTTCCCAGGGCTGGCAAACTTAGCACCTGCGTGCCCGCTTTTCGGACTCACTGGTATAACCGGGTGCTAGGCTTTTCAAGGAGAAAAGTAAAACAACCAATCGACATTGAGAGCACTCGGCGCCTGCACCCCGAAACGGGAGGCGGCTTCAGCGGTTCCACAATTGTGGTGCCGCGAAGCCCTCATGTTCAGTCGGGTCTCTTCATTCGAGAGCCGCGTGAACTCGTTCATTCGCCCAAGAGGAGGTCGAGATTCTCAGCGCTCCCAACATCACCGCTCAACAAATCATTGAGAGCACGCTGGCAATTCCCGCCTTCGTCCCGGCAACCGTCTGCACTGGTTACATCGCAGCCTGGTTCACCAACCTCCACAACTTTCGGCAGCGCTCGCTCATTGAACGGATCTTCTGGAGCCTGCCCCTCTCCTTCGCGGTATCGACCATCGCCTCCGTGCTTATCGGCAAATTCCTATCATTGACGGCGGTTGTGGTATTCCTATTCGCCACCGCCGTAGTCTGGATCGCAACCCTCATCTGGGAAGGTCGCCAGATACGCCGCTCCAACGGAAAGTGGAACATCGGCTGGAATCCTCTCGACAACAAAGCGCTACTGCTGGCAATCCTCTGGATTGTTGTGGTCGTTTTATCGCTCGTCGATATTCAGCATGGCCAGAAGCTCTACATGAGCCTCACCATTTTTGATCACGCACCACGAACCAACTGGACTGAGAGCGTAATTCGCACCGGCGTCCCTCCAGCGAATTCGCTTTACATGTACAACCAGCCTGCCGCAATGCGTTATTACTACTTCTGGTATGTAGTCTGTGCAGCGGTAGTGCAAATGGAGCATCTGACCGCCCGTGCTGTGTTCATCGCCAGTTGCGTATGGTCGGGATTCGCCCTGGCAGCCCTCACCGGAATTTACCTAAAGCACTTCCTCAAGACAGGCGCGCGCTTACGCAAACAACTTCTGAGTTCCCTCGCCCTCCTCATGGTTGCGGGAATCGGAGCCTTCGTTAACCTTCTTGCCTTTCTCCGTCTGGTGCCCGGACATATCGAAGGGTCGGCTGAGAACCAGATTTCGAGTTGGCTGATTTCCCTGCTATACGTTCCGCACCATATTGCCAGCATGGTGTGCTGCATGTTTGCGTTTCTGTTGGCGTGGATTTGCGGCAAGAATGACCGCCGCGGGCAAATTATAAGCGTGGCCTTGATTGCTGCCGCCCTGGCCAGCGCATTCGGCCTCTCGATCTACGTGGCTTTCGCGTTTTTCCTGGTGATGCTGGCCTGGGCACTCTGGCAGTTTGCAATTGAGCGCAACCCGCTCCCTCCATTGCTTCTGGCGGCAGGCGGCGTTGGCGCACTCGTCTTGCTCCTTCCTTATTTGGCGGAACTGAGGCACACCGAATCCAAATTGCAGGGCGGTGCCCTCTTCGCATTTGCTCTTCGCCAGATGATTCCACCGGACGGCCTGATGGCGACTGGCCCCTTCACGCATTTAGCCGTCAACCACCCTTTAGCGGCATTCAACCTTGCTAAGCTGGTCCTCCTCGTTCCCGGTTATGCGCTCGAATTGGGGTTCTATTTTGCCGTTCTACTCATCTACCTCGTTCCTGCCTGGCGCGGCGGCATCTCCCTCACTCTCGAGCAGCGGTCACTTGTTTTCATCGCCGTGGCCATTATCCCGATCATCTCCTTCGTACGCTCCGGCGTACTGGACATCAACGATTTTGGCTTGAGAGCAGCGCTTCTCATGCAGTTCCCCCTGCTCCTTTGCGCGTCTGAAGTGGTTACAGCTTGGAGTATCGCTGAGCGCAAGACCAGTTCACCGCCTGACTTCGCCGGTTTGCCGCACCGCACTCCGCGTTGGTTGCGATCGATAGCCGCCCTCGCTCTCATCTTCGGGGTAGTCGGTTCCACTTATCAGGCATTTATGTTGCGGTTCCTTCGTCCGCTTGTTGAAATGGCACGGCCGAGTTCCGTGCATGACCCTGATACTGGCAGCCTCTCCCACGACGCCTACATTTCGGCCATCGGGTATGCCCAATTGGACATATCCATTCCCCACGATGCTGTCGTGCAATTCAACCCCGTCGCACGCGAAAGCCCTCTATGGTCTAGCGTGGACTGGGTCGGAATCGACCATCAGACGGTGATCGCCACCGACAAATTGTGGTGCGGGTCCGAGCTTGGAGGCGATCCCAGCGGTTGCCCATTAATGGCAGCCGCAATCGACGCCCTCTACAACGGCGGTACCGCCGAACAGGCGCGCGCAACTTGCAACCATTACGGCATTCAGTACCTTGTCGCTCGCGTTTACGACCCGGCATGGAAGAATAAGAACGGCTGGGTTTGGGCACTGAGACCTGTAGTTGCCGACGATGAGTATCGCGCTCTCGATTGCCGACAATAACTTCGCGCGATACTTTTGACACGACGAGCGTTTCAAAATGACGAGAACGCGCCGCGACGGTCTTTACCTGCTGCTGATCGGGACCGTGTTGTTTCTTATTCTCGGCGTCGCCTTCGAAAAATCCTCCTCATCTGCGATGCAGGATTTCCGAGTACTGTACAACCCGGCTCGATGCCTTCTTCAAGGCTGTGACCCGTACAAAGAGAGTCAAGTACTCCGCATAGCGCAGGCCGAAGGAAGAGATCGCCTATCGGATACCGCGGTGGTCCGGCAGATTGTAACTCGCTATATCTACCCTCCGACTTCGTTTTCTTTCACTGCTCCCTTTGCGATGCTGCCCTGGGGACCCGCGCATGTACTTTGGATGACTCTCACTATCGGGAGCCTGATCTTTGCCTCTTTTCTAATTTGGAATTTAGCAGCAAATGATGCGCCAATCCTCTCCGGCGTCATGGTGGGCTTTCTTCTAGTCAACTGCGAATTGATTGTGATTTCAGGCAACTCGGCCGGAATTGTCGTAAGCCTCTGCGTTGTCGCCGTTTGGTGCTTTTTACAGGATCGATTTGTCCCGGCTGGAATCCTGTGTCTTGCGGTGAGCCTCGCAATGAAGCCCCACGACGCAGGCATGGTCTGGCTATACTTCCTGTTGGCCGGTGGAGCCTATCGCAAACGTGCCCTGCAAACCATCGTCGCATGCGCCGTCCTGAGCCTGCCTGGACTCCTGTGGGTATGGCATGTATCCCCGCACTGGTTTCGGGAAATGCGAGGCAATATCCTGGCGTTTTCAGTACACGGTGGACTAACCGACCCTGGTCCTGCTGCGACCGCTGCCAACGGTCCCGGAATGCTCACAAATCTGCAAGCAGTCTTCAGCATATTCAAAGACGATCCCAGCTTCTACAACCTGGCCAGTTACGTGGTCTGTGCGCCCCTTCTGGTCGTGTGGATATTCGTCACTCTGCGGTCTCGCATGTCACCCAACACAGTCCGGCTTGGGTTGGCGGCCATCGCGGCCCTTTCTTTGCTGCCCATCTATCATCGTGAATATGACGCCAAGCTTCTGCTGCTCACGGTTCCTGCATGTGCAATGCTTTGGGCCGAAGGTGGATGCATTGGGCGGGCCGCACTCTCGCTGAATGTAGCAGGATTCGTGTTGACCGGAGACCTGCCGCAAGCTCTTCTCGTCGGCCTCTTGTACCACCCGCATTCATCCGCGACAGAGCTATCAGCGCAGGCAGCTGCAGTTGGTCTGGCCTTTCCTGCGCCTCTCATCCTGCTGATCATTGGCATCTTCTATCTGTGGGTTTATTTCCAGCGCTCCAATTTAAATCCTGCGAGTGCGGCGATGCCCAATCGAATCGACGTCCCTCGCGATCGCTCTCCGGGAATCCCTCAGGCACGCGCATAGCATTTTCGCCGCGTCGCCAGAATTCACAAATGTAAGTTTATGTACGACCGCCACACAAGGCACATGGCGTCAATGTGAGCTACCGCGCTTCCTTGAGAAAGAAATGGTCGGGACGGGCAGATTCGAACTGCCGACCCCTCGCACCCCAAGCGAGTGCTCTACCAGGCTGAGCCACGTCCCGACACAATCGAGCCGGCTCGGGTGAGCCGGCCCTGGGGTTCGCCTTTCAGTTTACACCAGCGTTTCGGCACTCGCCCATCGCCGACGTTCAGTGCGTCTGTCGCAGCGCCAGCCGCGCCGCATTCGCTCCGCACATCCCGTGCACTCCGCCGCCCGGTGACGTCGAAGACGAGCACAAATACAGTCCACGCGTGCCAGTGGCATAGCTCGGTCGAAACAAAAACTGCCGCACCGTCATCGCCCCGCCGCTGATATCGCCGCCCACAAGATTCGCGTCCATCGCTTCCAGATCAATTGGCGACGACACCTTCCGCATCAGCACGCAATCCTTGAACCCCGGCGCGAACCTCTCAACCTGCGCCTCGATCCGGTCCGTCATATCCACAGTCGATCCATTCGGCACATGACAATAAGCCCACAGCACATGCTTGCCCGCCGGAGCGCGCGTCTCATCATACAGCGAAGGCTGCGCCGCGATAACGAATGGCCGCTCCGCACAGCGCCCACGCGCCACCGCATCTTCAGCGGCTGCAATCTCGTCATACGTGCCGCCAAGATGCACCGTTATCGCGCGCTGGCAGTCCTGCGCCTTCCATGGCACAGGCTGCGAAAGCGCATAGTCGACCTTGAAAACCCCTGGTGCCGGCTCAAACTTCTTCGCCGTTTGCCAAAAGCCTTCATTCACATGCTCGCGCGCAATCGCCAGCAGCGCTCGCGGAGTCGTGTCAAACAGTGTCAGCGTCTCATGGCCGCCCAGTTCCTTCCAGGCCTGAGCATCGATGCGCCGCGCCGTATGCACCGTCCCCCCCAGCTTTTCGAGATGCGCCACCAGCGCGCGTGTAATCGCGCCCGAGCCACCACGCGGAACCGGCCATCCCACCGCATGCACCGCTGCCGCCAGCACCAGCGTCATCGCCGAACTGAACGGCCGATCGAAACTCAAGAATGTGTGCGCAGCGAATCCTGCAAACAGCGCCCGCGCGCGCACACCCTCCAACTCATTGCGCGCAATCCATTGCGCCGGTTGCACGCCGCTCAGCCCGAACCGCACCATGCGCAACGGATGCCGCGGCATTCGAACCACCGGCCCCAGCGCATCCTTTACAAAATCGTCCCAATGCTCCACCAGAGGCTGCAACAGCGCACGCCATCGCCTGCCATCCATCCCCAGCACACGATCCGTGGTCGCCAGATCCTGCTCCAGCACCACCGCCGTCCCATCGTCCAAAGGGTGCGCCAGTGGCGCTTCACCTTGAATCCATTCCAGTCCATAGTCTCCGAGTGGCAGCGATTTGAAAAATGGTGAACTCACAGCCATCGGGTGCACTGCGGATCCAAAATCATGTTGGAATCCTGGCAGCGTCAGAGGTAGTGTGCGCGCGCCGCCGCCAGCCTCGGCCTCTGCTTCATAAACCTCCACGCGTAATCCCGCCTGCGCCAGCGCAATCGCTGCCGCCAACCCGTTCGGGCCCGAACCAATCACGAGTGCGCGTTTCGTTTGCATCGGTCTCCTGATTCGCCACGTTCAATCGTGCGGTCCTAACTCCTCGGGCCACTCGACAACCGCGAATCGCCCATCCGCCGTCCGCGTAATCTCCGGCGCATACTGCCCAAGATACTCCCTTCGCCACCAATTACCCGTTCGCCGCTTCTCATCCATCGAAGTGAACCAGTACCGCCACAGCACCGCGCGCACCAATCGTGGCGGCGTCTGCACAAAAGGATTGTCCCCCTGCCCATCTTTGAACAGCGCCAGCACATCGCCATCATTTTCCAGCAGTCGCTCTTCCGTCAATGGAACAATGTCGTTCTGATGCCAATCGCCCAGCGACGCGAACCATAGATTCCAATCGAAGCGTGGCTGATACGGCGCATAGATCCGCGGCGGCTCATTCAAGAGCTGCGGCTTGTTTTTGAAAAGATACGGAGTCCAGTTCACCCCATCGTTCGATCCCTGAAACTCAATGTCGTAGCGCCCGCGCGTCATCACCGCAAACAAACCGTACTGATTCGCAATTCGAAAAGGTTCCAGCCAGGCCACCGGAGCCATAGGGAGTGAAACCCCACGGAGTGGGATCCCAATCATCTCGATAGTCGTGTCATACGCAATCCATGTCAACATCACCGCCGCCACAGCCAGCCCGATCACACTCCCAGCCCACGCAATTCGATGCCACCAAGTCTGATCAGCGCCCTCATTCCCATCCGTCGCCGTAGCCGCCGCATCCTCCGACACCGCGCTTCCTTCCGTCGCCGTCAGTATCGACAACCGCTCCTCTGCTTGCGCTTCCGTCTTCGGCGCAACCACCGCCGCCTGCGGCCTCCAACGCACCGGCACAAATCGCAGCAGCGTCCTGTCATCCAACAACAAAAATCCCAGCGACAGCACCAGGTAATTCAAGAACGTGTAATTCGCCGTCAGAATCACACCAATCTCCCACGGCGTAACAATGCAAAAGCAAATTAACCGCACGCGCCGTGGGAAAAAAAGCATCAGCACAATGCCCAGCTCCATCCCCAGCGTGCCCGCCGCCGACGCTGCATGAAACCAGTGCGGCAAATGCTCCGCATACCATCCGATCCACGTCGGCAACGGCCCGTTCTGATAGTACTCATCCATCGCCGTCATATTCCGCCACTGCTCGTCGCCGCTCAGCAGCTTCACCATGCCCGACTCGAAATAAATCCGAAACCATTCCCACTGCAACAGCCAGAAACTCGCACGCGACGGCGGATCGCTCGCACCCCATCCCGGCATCAATCCGCGCGGAGCAAGAAACAACGCCAGGAATCCAGCCTCCAGCAACATTCCATCCGATTGGTAGCTCGAAAACTCACCCGACGCCGCAACAAACGAGAGGAAACACACAAAGCAAACAAAGAGACTCAAGCGCGGCCAACGGTTCAGAAACGCAAGAACCGACGCAATCAACCCGACCCACGTCACCGCCATCATCATGTGCGAACTCGACGCAATCCAGAACAACGACGGCGCATACCAATACTTCAAGCCGGGCATCGCACGCCCCACAGCTGCGAGGTACTGCTGTGCAGGCAGAATCCCGTGAGGCCCGATCAGCCCCTTGATCTGAAACAGCAGCGAATAGAATGCGGAGAAATAAATCGCAGCCAGCGCACGCAGAAAAATCCAGCGCGGAATTAGTCTGTCCGCCAGCCCATGGCGGCCGTCGAACAACCATCGAAGGATACTACCCAGGCGTCGCATCATCGCAGCAACAGCATAGCCGCTCCCACTCTGTTCTTGGATGCACGGCTTCTAGTCTGCACGACCCGAGGGTGCCCCATTCTAGCTCCGCTAGGGTGGGAAACCACGAACCTAAACCAGCTGCTGTCTTCCTGAGCGAATCGCGGCGGACTCGGCCCAGCGATAGGTCGCCGGCCGCGTCAGCGGCAGTTAGCCCCACCGCAGGTGGTCAAACTGCGAATAATCTCCACCTCACGCTCCCGATACGGCTTCCCATCGGGATGAAACACATCGTGCTGCCACGTCATCGGCTGGTCGCTCACATACGGCCTCTGCCACGAGTCCCACGGAATCCACGTCTGACTCTTCCCCGCAACCAGTCCCCAGTTGATCGCCCCCACGTGCTCGCGTTTCGCAATCGGTAGCACCGTATCAAACGTACTCCCAATATTGCGCGCCATATATTCCGTGCAAATCAGCGGCCGATGAAACTGCTCCAACATCTTCACATGCCCTTCAAACGTCTCTGGCCAGCCGTAATCGTGAAAGCTGATCACGTCCGACTGCTCAATCTGAATCCGCGCCACCGGCGGCATCGCCGCGAGCGAACTCCAATCCCCATGCCAAACGCCACTCGTCAGCGGTTGAGAGGGCCGCGCCGATCGCGCCCACTGAAACACCTGCGGCAGCAGTTGCGCGATAATCTCATTCTTGTTCCTTGGCTCGCCCTTCGCATACGAGCTGTCGTTGCCGTTGTCCGGTTCGTTCCACAAATCCCACGCCAAAATGCGCTCGTCGTTCGCAAATGCGCCCACCACGCCCTTCACATACTGCTCCAGCTTCGGGTACTGTGTAGAATCGGCCAGCACCAATGCGCCTGGAGCCTGCACCCATCCCGAGTTGTGCACGCCTGGAATTGGCGGATGCTGCGGCCCCAGTTTCGGAAACGGTTCCCAGCACGAATCGAACAGGACGAACACCGGCCGGATATGATGCCGCGCCGCAATCGTCAGAAAATCATCCATACGCTTCTGAAATCCCGGCGCATCCTGCTCCCACAGCAGGTTGTGCAGAAACACGCGCATCGTGTTCATCCCGATCCCTTCAGCCCACCCCAATTCACGATCGATCGTCGCCGCATCGTAGAAATCCGCCTGCCACATCTCCAGCTCGTTGATCGCCGTCGAAGGCAAAAAGTCCGCGCCCACCGGCCACGGCTGCTGCGCATACCACGCGTTCGCGCGCTCCTCCGTCCACCGCTCCTGCGCACGCATCTGTATTCCTCGAGCAGCAATTCCAACCATTACCAGAAGCAGCAACAGAACAATGCGCGAAGAACGAATCCCAAAAGAACGAATCATAGATCTCCTTTGTGCGAAAGAATTCTACTCTGCGGAACCGCAAATCAAGACCTTCGAACGCAGACGCGCCAGCTCAACCTCAAGCCAACGCTGGTCCATCCCAGCACGCACGATAGATCGTCTCGATCTCTTCCGCCGTCGGCACGCGCGGGTTGTTCTGCGGAGATCCTGAGGCCAACGCCTGCTCCGCCATCAGCGGAATCTTCGCGAAGTACTGCTCCTCTTGAATGCCGAACTGCTTTGGCGTCGGCACCTCAAGCTCCGCATTCCTGCGATACAACGCACGAATCAGCAAATCCACCGCCTTCTCCGTCGTTTCCTCGGCTTTCGCAATGCCCATGCAACGCGCGCACTGCGCATAGCGCTCCATTGCGGCGCCAACGGAAAACTCCGTGACCGCTGGCAGCAGCATCGCATTCGAGAGCCCATGCGCAATATGAAAATGCGCTCCGAGCGGCCGGCTCATTCCGTGTACCAGCGCCACGCTCGCATTCGAGAACGCCATGCCCGCCTGCGTCGCCGCCAGCATCATCGCCTCGCGTGCCTCCCGATTGCCCGGCTCGTGCACGCACACCGGCAACACCCTCCAAGTCGTCTTCATCGCCGCCAGGGCCAGTGCATCGGTAAACCCGTTCGCCTTCCTGCTCACATACGACTCGATCGCGTGCGTCAGTGAATCCGTTCCCGTATCGGCCGTCAGCCGCGGCGGCATGCTCAGCGTCAGCTCATAGTCCACCAACGCTGCCGTCGGCACCAGCACCCCGCCGGCGATCAGCATCTTCTCCCCGCTCTCGCTATCCGTCACCACCGTGAACCGCGTCACTTCCGAGCCCGTACCCGCCGTTGTCGGAATCGCAACATGCACCGGCCCCGCAAGCGGAATCGGATGCGGTACCTTGTAATCCCGTACCTGTCCCCCATTGGCTGCCAGCATCCCGATAGCCTTCGCCGTATCGATCGGGCTACCGCCGCCCAGGCTCACCAGGCTGTCGTGTCCGCCCTCCTTGAATCTCCGCACTCCCACATCCACAACATCAGACGTCGGGTCCGCCACCGTATCGTGAAAAATCTCTGCGCGCATTCCCGCACCTTCGATCTGCTTCTGCAGTCTCACCGCAAGCCCCGTCTTCATCAGGAAGGGATCGGTCACAATCAAAGGATCCCTGCATCCGAGCTGCATCAGCAGCGCACCCGCATCGCCCAACGATCCTCCGCCGATTCTCAAGATGTGTGGAATTCGTATCTCAGTGCTCATCGATCAACGCTCCCGCAGCGCACAACATATCCTCTGATTCTGTCCCTGTTCCCTATCCCCTGTTCCCTATTCTCTGTTCCCTGCTTTTCCCAACTCCTTTGCCTTCGCCCGCTCCGCCGAAGCATCCTCCGCCCGTCCCTGCCGTTCATACGCGATCGCCAGCTGTCCATGCGGATCAGCAAATGTCGGATCGGCCGCAATCGATTCCTGGTACCGCGCAATCGCATCGGCGATCTGCCCACGCAGCATCAACTGATTTCCCGCATTCATCGCAAAATTCGCCTTCTGCCGGCTCACCGCACTCCGCGCCAGATCCGCTCCTTCCTTGCGCAGCGCCGTAGCCTCACTCCGTAACTCTGTCATTTGTTTTTGCAAATCCGCAGCCTTTGCCGAATCTCCCGCGCTCGTCGCTGCTTCCGCCTCCGTCGCCAAGTTTCCTGCTTCCTCCGCCAGCACTCCAGCCAGCGTCACACGCGGCCCAGGCTGCCCTGGCAGCAGTGGAATCGCCTTCCTTAGCGCATCCGCAGCCTCCGGCAAGCGCGCATCCTGCTTCAACGTGCTGCCCAAAATCGACCACGCATCGCCGCTCTCCGGTCGCAGCGCGACGGCCTTCTTCAATTGCACAACAGCATCGTCCAGCTTGCCCGTCTGCATCAGCAGAATCCCCAACGTATACGGCGGATCCTGCAGCGTCGGATCCATCTCCTCGGCGCGGCTCAGCTCTTTGATCGCGTCGTCATATCGGTCTTTGAATTTGTACGCCAGACCCAAGTCGTAGTGCAGCTGCGGATCGTTCGCATCCAGTGTCAGCGCCCTTTCAAAATCCCCAATCGCCTCGTCAAACGCCGACAACTGCACGTGCGCCACTCCCATGTCCTTATACACAACCGCATCGTTCCCATCCAGCGCCTGCGCGCGCTGTAGGCTCTCCAGTCCCTCTTTGGCCTTCCCCGTCAGCGTCAGCGCCAGTCCTAGATTCGTCAACGCACTCGCATTCTCCGGCTCGCGCGCCACCGCTTGCTCAAACCAGGGAATCGCCTCCTGTTGCCGCCCCAGCCTTTGCAACGCCATCGCCAACTCCAGCGGCGTGCCGGCCAATTGCGGGTCCACCTTCAGCGCTGTCTCAAACTCGACCGCCGCCTCATCGTCTCGTCCAGCCGCCTCCAGCGTCCGTCCATACTCAAACACCGCGTGTGCGTCCGGCGGATCCATTTTCGCTGCGATCTCCAGTGTGGAAAGCGCTTCCGGCAAGTCCTGCTGCTCGCGGAGCGACACACCCAGATGAATCCGTGCGCTTGTGTACGACCCATCCAGCGCCAGCGCGTGCTCAAACCGCCTCCGCGCGTCGTCCCACCGTTTCTGCTGCGCATAGAGCGACCCGATCGCATCCTCCAAATTGGCGCGCTCGCCGGCTAATGCTTCCTCTGCCGCAAACTGCGCAATCGCCTCATCGACCCTGCCTACCGCCGCCAGTGTGCGTCCATACGCGTCATAAAACGCCGCATCTACCTGCGCCGCCGCGCCCTCCGCCGGATGCAGCGCAGCGTCAAAATGAGGAATCGCCTTCGCTGCATCGCCTGCCTGCGCATACGCAACCGCGAGATTCGATTCGTCGGTCGCATCGCCCGGTTTCAGCGCTACCGCTCTTTCGAGTTCGGCAATCGCTTCCGGCGCCTTGTTCAGTTCCAGCAGAACGGTCCCCAGCGCTTCGTGTCCTTCCGCAATTTGCGGCGCCAATTGCACCACTTCGGCGTACTTCACCCGAGCCAGCTCGAGATCGCCCCTCTGCTGCGCGGCAAATGCTTCATGAAATGCCGCATCCGCCTTCTTCAACGACTCCGGATCGTTCGTATTCGGAGTCTGCGCCACACCCTGCAAGGTCGCGCCCGCCAATACGCAGGCCAAGCCCACGCAAATCCGCGCTTGACACTCCCGCATCGCCTACTTCTCCGCCGGCCTGGGATCGTTTCGGTGCTGAATGTCCACTACGAGTTGGAATTCGCGATTCGCCGCATCCACCTGCCCCGTCGCTTTATATGCCTGCGCCAGCAGATTGTGCGTTATGTAATTGGTCGGATCCATCTTCACAGCGTGATCCAGGTAGTGAAGCGCCTCGATCGGCTCATTCAACTTAAGGAATGTCTCGCCCAGCAGAATGTAAGGCCCTGTGGCGCTCGGCTCCAGCAGCACCGCCCGATTCAACGCCTCCTGCGCTTGTGTGTACTGCCCCTTACGCACATACGCATCACCCAGCCGGTCATACAAGTCCGGGTTCATTGGATCGAACGTTCGTTCTAGTTCCAGCTCCTTGATCGCTGTCGCCGCATCGCCATGCGCCAGTGCTACTTCGCCCAGAAGCTCGTGCGCAAGGGGCAGAGTCGGTTCCAACGCCAGAGCCTTCGTCGCCTCTACACCCGCTTGCTCGCGAAGCTCCCGCCGCAGAAACATCCGCCCTGCCAGCAAATGCGCCCGCGCCGAATCCGGCTCAAATCCAAACTGCGCTGCAAACGCACGCCGCGAGTCGTCATACCGCTGCACGTCTGCATAGCAAAGTGCCAGCACATAATTCGGATCGATGTTGGCGCTCTCCACTGCGGCACGGGCCCTCTCCAGAAATGGAATCGCATCCGGGGTTCTGCCCATGCGGAACAAGCTCACACCGTGCATCTCGATCGACTCGCCGTCTGCAGGGTCCTGCGCTTCGGCCTTCGTGAAGGCCCCGATCGCTTCTGGAAATTCTTCTCGTTGGTAGAGAATGAGCCCCCGCAACCGCTCCACACCCGGCGGCTCTGGCGACTGCTTCGCCAAATCATCCAGCTGAGCCATCGCCTTGTCCAGCCGTCCCCGTGCGGCAAGATCCTGCGCCGTCTCAAAAGAGGGAGGCGAGACTGATTCGCCGTTGGACTGGCTCGCGTCTTGTGGGGTCTGGGCTCGAATACCCCCCGCTGGAATCAGAAGGGCAATGAAGAATGCGCTACTCAATCTACGCTGCATGCAATAAACCTATCTTGCAGTTTATGGCACGACCAGGGTCGCCGTGTCCCGCTCTGTGCGCTGCCGACGCTCGATCCACCCTTCGAACGGGCACCTGTTCTTGAAACCCCGATCGCAAGGTTCGCGTCAGCTCCACCGCCGTCGTTTCCAAACAGTTCGTCCCTGAAAATGCAATCGCTCCAACCGCGCGGTTCTTCCTAGGCATGAACGAATCCATGCCGGAATACGTCCCGCTGCGTCGAGGGCTCAAAGGAAAGAGGGGAGCCACCGGCTCCCCTCGAGGTTTGTTGCGGCTCCCCTTCGAAGTTAGAACTGTACGCGAAGGGAGAATTCAAGTTGACGCGGTCCGCAATCGTTGCCCTGACCGCAGCCGCCACCCTCACCGCCGATGGAACCGATCGACTCGATGTTGCCTCCGGGGTTACCCGCAGTGATGTGGTTGAACGCGTTAAAGGCATCCATACGGAACTTCGTGGCGACGTTCTCCCAGATCGTGAATGCCTTGGTGATGGCAAGGTCGGTCGAGAAGAAAGTCGGACCACGATAAGTATTGAGGCCTGCGTTGCCGTAGTTATCAAGTCCGGGGTTCGTGAAGATTCCAGTCCCAGGATCGGTAACCACGTTCGTCGTTTGCTGCTGATAGAACGTGCGCGATCCGGTGCCTTTGCCGTTCGGCACATACCCGCTGAGGCTCGTCTTCATGTGCCCAGTCGCGTTTGGAGCGGCCCCGCCGCTTGTCCCAGGATTAGGAGTGTCGTCGACGTTGGCCCCGCTCTCGTTGTAGTTGACCGTGAACGGCAATCCGCCCGACCAGGTGCTGACCCAGGCGAGTTGGTACCCACCAATCAGCAAGTCGGTCGCCTTGTTTGCGCTTTGGACGAACTCCTTGCCCTTGCCGAAGGGAAGGTCATAGCTTCCGTAAAACGTGAGTTGCTGGTTGCGGACCTGACTGTCGCGCAGGTGGGGTATAACGTGGCTCCAGGTCCAGAGATTCGATGTATCGCCGAATGCGCTAGCCCACTGGTAATTGGCATTGACTGAGAGCCCGTGCCTCATTTGCTGCGCGAGCGTGACTTGGAGAGCATCGAATTCGGTGTTCTCCGTGTCGCCCCTATAAGCGATGCTGTTCGTCCATCCGCAGGCACCCGCGGGGAGGGGTACGGCGGCGTACGGCGACCCTGGCGAGACATAGTTGGGATCGCTGCAAGCCGGCAGTTTGGCTGCGAAATAACGTTGCAGAAGGTTGTTGGTGGCAGTGCCGCCGTTTGCGGCGATCGTACCTGCTGGCACCGAAGGATCATAGTGAAGGGTTTGGCCAGTTACGCTGTTTGCACCCGGAAGGGTGACGAAGGACTCGTTGGGATTGGTGCCGTTGCTGTCGCCGTCTCCCAATGTGTGCGTTCCCTTATTGCCCACGTAAGCAATCGTCAACGACGTGGAGTTAGTCAGGGCGCGCTGGATCGCCAGGTTCCAGGCGTCGATGGTTGGGAAGTTGAGCGGGTTCGCGCGGGCGCTGGAACTGATCGTCGATCCTGGGTTCGGAAGCAACCCATTCGAAGGAACAGGCACCGGCGCGTAGGCGGTGGGGCCTGTGCTCAGGGTGAACGCCTCGCCGTTAGCGGTCTGATTGTTGATTTGCTGGTTGGCCAAAACAGGGATGTTCTGGGTGACGGTATGCCCGAAGATTGAACCGAAAACGCCGGTGTCAAAACTGCGCCCATAACCGGAACGGATAACGGTTTTCTCATCCAGCTGGTAGGTGAGGCCGATGCGCGGTGCAAACATCTTCTTTTTGTCGATATTCCAGCCGAGATCCGAGGGAACGCCGCCGATTCCGGCTACGTGCAGGTAACCGTCGGTGAGGTTCAGGAGAGAGCCGTTCCCTGGGCCATTGACAGCCTCTGGGAAGTAGAGTTCCCAGCGGAGCCCCAGGTTGAACTGGAGCTTGCGGGTTACACGCCAAGTGTCCTGACCATAGAAAAAGGTCCGTTTCTGGAACTCCTTGGCATTGGTGGAAGTGGAGACGTAGCGATTGAAGGTGGTTACGTCGCCCAAAATAAAGGACCCTAATCCAAGACCGGCCGGAGTTGCTGCAGCGGGATCTTCTGTTGAGGCGGCCTTGAAGTTCAGCTGGCCCGCGCGATCGTTATCGGAAGGCACGCGGAGGTTGCGCCCATACCGCAGATCCGCGCCAACCTTGACGGAGTGATTGCCGATAACCTTAGTCCAGTTGTTGACGATCTGGAACTGGTCTTCGCGCTCAGTCAGCGGGCAGTTGCAGCGATTGATATTCAGCCCGTCACCATAAACCGTACCGTTGGTTCCACCGCCACCGCCCGGCAGGTTGTCTAGCACGAAGCCCGGCGATCCAGAAGTGATGGGGCCGCCGATATTGATGCCCGGAATGCCCAGGGTATTGGCAAACTCCGTGCCCTGGTCATGCTTGGTGTCGATGACGTTGTACCGGTAGTAGCCCAGGCGGAAGTCGGTCAGCAACTTGGGGCTGATGGCGATATCCATGCCGGATGCCAGACTGTCGTTCGCGCCGTTGGAGTTGCCGCCGTAGTTGTTGATGCCGAATCCTGGACCACCCGCTGCACCGAACATGACAGCTCCGGAGAGGGTGTCCCAGAACCGCGAGAAGCGCTCAAATGCGTGCATCTTCTCGTTGATGGTGAAGTCTGCCCGTTCCGTCCACTGGTTGCTGTTGAACAGACCCGTTCCGCTTTGCTTGTAGTTTTCGTCAAGGCCATTCACGCTGCCATCGATACCGGTGCCAAGGCCGATGCCTTTTGTGGAGGGCTCAAGAAGCTTCAGAAGCGCAAGCGTTTGCGGAGAGACCTGTGCCGCCGGAATTACGTTATCCGGGAAGGGCTCGTAGTGCGTCTTTCCATCTGTGCCGATATACGGCTTGGTGTTGTCGTAGATGATGCCGGCCGCACCGAGCTGCTTCTCGTACTCGCCGAAGTCTGCTCCGGCAACGGTATTGTGTCCGTCGAACCCTGGGCCAATTATGTTGCCCAATGCGCTCTCGGTCAGAGTGCTGGTAGGCAAAGTGTCAGTGGCCGAGGTTCCAACCTTCTGCCGCTGTGCCTCGTAGTTGCCGAAGAAGAACAACCTGTCCTTGATGGCTGGTCCGCCGAACGAACCGCCGAAGCGATTCTTCAGTCCGGGAGGCAAGCCGCTTGGGTTGGTGAGGCTCACAGGCCCTGGCGTCACGCTGAAAGGATCGCGGGCATAGTTGGCATTGCCGGTCCGGAAATCGTACAAGCTGCCGTGGAAAGTGTTGGTGCCCGACCGCGTTTGCGCAGTAACCACTGCGGAGACGGCCTTGCCCAACTCGGCGTCGAAGTTCTGCGTGGTGATCTTGGTTTCGGTCACCGCATCCATGGCGGGATTGATGACAATAATGCCCAGAATCGGATCTTGGTTATCGGTACCGTCCAGCTCAAACGCGGTTCCGCCAAAAGCCTGGCCGTCGACCTGAATCTGCTTGGAACCCTGGGGATTCTCATCGGCTGCATGCGACCAGCCGAGCAGCTGGGCGCCCGGTAGCAACAATTGCAGATTGGTAAAGTTCTGGTCGCCCACCGGCAGGCTCGAGACCTGCTGCTGATCGAAGACCGTCGACACATCCGCGCGATCCGTCTTCAACTCAGGCTCGGTGTCGGCGTTGACCTCGACAGTCGTGTTCTCAGCGCCTATTTGCAGACCGGGATCGATGCGAGGCGATGTGTCGGCCTCGACAGAAATCCCCTTGGTCTCAAATATCTTGAAACCCTTAGCCGTCACTTTTAGGTCATAGACGTCGGGAATGAGGTGAGGAACGCTGTAGTCGCCCGACCCGTTCGAGACTGCGGTAACGACGGTGCCCTTGGCCTCGTCTTTTACCGTCACCGTGGCGTTTGGAATTGCCGCGCCCGAGGAATCGGTCACAGTGCCGAAAATCGATCCGTAAACCGACTGTGCACTGGCCTGCACATTTGTGATTAAGCAAGCGCAGGCGAATAACGCCAGCGCAAGCGCTGTACGCAAGTATCTGTTCATGCGGTCTCCTGAAATAATTACCTTGGTTCTTCTGTCAACTTGTCATGAGTCTGCCGGATGGCAGGCGTGATTCGGCTAGTCGTGTAGCAACGCTCGCCCGCCGCAAGTGGCAGGTTCGCTAAAGAATCCGGTGTCGCTGCTCTCGAATGAGGAATTTCCGTGAGAGCTAAAAGGACCGACCCCGAGGCAAATCGAAACCATATCCAAATTCAGGTCGACCTGTCAACGCCCAAATGCAAGAATCTTCAGAACCGTACCGGCAAAATCGTTATGTCATTCTTATCGAGCCCGCGGTGCCCGCTCCGAAGAACTCTTCCGCGTTCGGCCTGCCCCCTTCGGCATCCTCAACCATCTCTAATTAAAGCGATTTACTCAACGTTTCCCGTTTTTCCTTAATCTCTCCCGATCTCAAGCTCCGCCCGCAACCTTCGTCGCAGCTCCAAGCTAGAGAGCGTAATATGCTGACAAATATGAATTAATTGATATAACAAATTCACGTGACAGCCATCACTCAAGGCCAGCCGAAACAGCCCCCCGATTTGCCCCCTTGCCCTGCTCGGTTCTCCATCCTTCCAACGAAACGCGCCTCAACCAAACGATTGATTTTTCAGACCCATCCCGCGAAAAGTCCCGGCTCATGGCCGCGCCTTCGCCACTTACAATCGCGTCGATCCCTCCACCGCCCAGATGGCGCCCTCCGGCCCACCGCAGACCATTCCGCACCTCTCAACTCGCTGTCTTCGGCATGACATTCCGCTAGTACCCACAATCCATTCCAGCCCCGATCCCGCGCTTGTTAACTCTTGCGATCCCCATCCTTCGCTTAGCGATGCCCGCAGCCCTGCCGTCCAGTCCGAATCTCCGCCGCAAAGTTCTTCGCCTGCCCGTCATCGGGAGAAAATATCAGCATCCGGTCCAACGTCCCGAGCGCTGCGTCCCGTTCGCCTTGCACACATTCCGTTACCGCCAAATTCATCCCCGCCTTCAACTGCGCAGGATCATGCGCAAACACGCTCCCCCACAACCGAATCGCCTCCCCAGCATTGTGCCTCTGGGCCTCAATCAACGCCAGGTCCCCCGCCGCCAGCGCATCGTCCGCATTCGCGTCCAGGGCCAGCTTGTACTCCCTCATCGCCTCATCGGTCCGCCCGTCAACCTGGTCCAGAAATCCCAGCTGCGCATGCAGCTCGGAATCTTCCCTGGCCCCAGCACTGTTGAGCTCCGCCCTCTGCAAGAGATCCATCGCGCGCTCACCCGCCGCCCGATCGCCGCGCACCGCCATCTGCGCGTAGGCCAATCCAAGATCCCGATCGCTCGCCGCCATCCCTCCCACCGTCATCAGATCGCCGCTCGTTGCCAGCGGCAATCGTTCCTGGCTGACCCGCTTTTTGATCCAGTGGTCCGTCACTTGCTCATGCGCAATATCGTTCGAAGGCGGCCGCGCCATGTGGCATTCTGTGCAGTCGGGATTCTCCGGGTGATGCTTCTCGGCAAATCCCGCTGCGTTGTGGCATCCAATGCAGCGCTGCCGGTAAAACGCCACCCGTTCCTCAGGCGCTGGCGAACCATGCGGATCGTGACACGTCGTGCACGTCAGCTTGTCTCCCGACTTCTGCTTACACGCGCTCTTCAGCAGTGCCTCCCACTGGCTCGTCGCCCGTCCCCCGGACCCGTTCTCATTTCGATAAACAAAGAACAGCGTGTAATCGAACAGATCATCTCCCGGCTTGAACTTCTCAATCTGCTTGCCCAACCGGTCCACGCCAGCCTGTCCCTCCAGATGGCAATTCAGGCACACCGAATCCCTGCGCACCGGCACTAGCGCCTCGATATTGAGCATGTGCACCTTGCCGCCCGAAGCCAGATGCACGCTCGCATCGCCATGGCACGCCGCACACGTGATTCCGCCCTCCGCAAACGGCTCGCTCTCATAGTGATTCCGCGCATCCGGCAACGCCGGCGCCGCTCCCGAAGCATGGCAGTGCAGACATCCTGGATCGACGGGCAGTGTGAGCGGCATCTCATGTGCGTCAAGATAATTTGGCGCCATGTCCCACACTTGTTTCTTCGCATACCAGTTAATCGGCGCTTCAAACCAGTACCCCTGCTGCTCGAATAAATACGTCCGTCCGCGCCTTCCCGACCCAAGAAAATAGCGCAATTCCTGCCGCCCGCTCAGCATGTGAGCAAAATCATTCCGCTCATAACTCAGCCACACGTGTCCTTCTTCGTGCGTGATTCGGTAATGAATCCCCGACACTGCGTGCTCAAAATCAGCCGCGATAAACCCGTCATCGGCCGCCCCGGTCGCATTCGCCATTGGCGTCTTCTTGTAGCGCTCGTAGATTGCCCGATGACAAGGCGCACACGCCGCGTCAGGATCGCGCCCGCTTGCACTCTCACCCGCAACAACCGGCTGCGGCAGCGGCCGAGTCATCCAAATCCAAAGCAAACAGGCAAAACCAAGGCCCAGATAAGAAAAACGGGACAGGCGCAGCACTCCGCCAGCATTCGCTGCCGTTCTTTCCGTTCTTATTGGTTACAGACGAACAATCCGTCCTTCGGATGAGCCCGCGGCGATCTTGCATCCACTCGCTGCTCTCGCTTCGAAATCCGAAACCGGCTCTGCCCACGGCTATCCCGCTCTCCCACGCGCGTTAATCGCAATCTAATTTAGGAAATCGTCATTCTTTATATTTATGATACTAAATAACTTACTTACGATTCGCATCACTAGCACTTTTCGCTCGATCCACCCACCAAAGCCTCTTTACTGTGACGCTTTAGTAGCATTGCTCCGAAATGCGAATTCGCCTATTTTTGTAGAAGTAAGTGGGACGCCCGCTCTCTTTAGCTCGGTCCCGGTCTGAATTTTGATGCTTACGGTTCTCCAAATCGTCGCAGTCGCTCTCGTAGTCGGATACCTCGGCTACCTGAGAATTTCTATGGGCCGCCGCAACAAGCAGTCCTGGGAATCGCTCATTGCCCGGCTTCAGACCGGCTGGAGCGGACGCCAGTTGAGCGAACACTTCCTCTGGAAGGAAGGCCTTAGCTCCACCCCCGACGAAACCTGGGCGCACATTCAGGGTGCCCGCGGCCTCTGGGCCATGTACAAAAACGCTTCCGTCATGCTGCAGATGGCCGACTTCGCAGCCCGCCATGCCGACTCCGTCGATCCCGAACTGCTCCAGGCCCTGCGCTCCGACGCCATGCAGATTCGCCTCTGCAGCCTGCGCACCATCGCTCAGTGCTCCGTCAGCCAGGCCAGTGACAGCGTTCGCTACAACGCCTTCCGCGCCGCATCCATGTACACCGGGATGACCGCGCGCATGACTCAACTCCTCGAGGCCAGCGCCAACTCGGCTCTGCCCGCCTTTGTCGCCGCCATGTAATCGCGCCCCGGCGCGGCGGCTTCGTCCTTCCTCAGTTTTCCTTGTTTTAGTTCTGAAATGAAGCATTCCCGCGATATCGCGAATGTGCTTTTCAAAAAGCTGCAATCGCCACGAACGTGGATGCACAATCCTAGGCGCGTTGCATCTAGGGCAGGAAAGCATAAACCTAATTCACTAGTTTTTACTGTCTAAACAAGAGAGCGCGAACAGGTACCCTGCGCACTCGTGCAAGCCACCACGTGATCGACATAGGCACGCCTGGCATTTTCATAATCTAGTTCCGCTCCTTCAACTCGCTCGCCGGCTACAGCTCCTGCCCAATTCACGCTCGTGTCGAAATAGCGGTTGTACAGTCGGCTTCCCTCTTCGCAGTGTCCCGGTTCCAATCCAGGTTCGAGTCCAGTTTCGTGTCCCAATTCGTTTCCAATTCCCATCGTTCTCTCCATCGCAAGACCCGCAACGCGCAGCACAATCATCGGGACCTCTTCTAGTGGGATGTACTCCGCGTCCACCTTGAAGAGCCAAAGGCATTACCAAAGTCAGGTCGAACCCGCACATCCCACCACCCGGATTTACGAATCGAAGCATCCCCAATCCGGCATACAATCGCGATGAGCCCATTCGAAGGAGCTGACATGCTTCTCGACCTCACCCGAGCCGCGTCCTTCTTCCTCAGCATCGTGACTCTCTACTGGGTCACCATCAGCGCCTTCTTTGTCCCCGGCACCAGCCTGCAGGATCGCCTCACCACCGCGCTTCTCCGCCTCGCCCTCGCCGCCTGCGTCTCGTTCCTCAGCGGACTCCTCTTCTCCTGGCCTTCTCGCGCACACCGCCAGCCTCATCAAGCCATCACGTCCACCCTCCCCGTGCAGCTTTTCTTCTGGGCCCTCGCCGGCATCGCCGTCCTCTTCCTCAGCTCCTGGTATCTCGCCACCTACCCCTGCAGCATCAACATCAGCCACGACTGCAACCTCTAGTCCCACCCTGCAATTCCCCAATCGGCACGACTCTGGGTGCCCCATTCTAGACGCGCAATTTGCGTCTAGGGTGGGAAAGCACGAACCTGCGATTGATTCTGTTTTCGCTCTATCAATCGGCACGAACGTGGGTGCCCCAGGTCCCTGGTTTTGGGACCTGGGAAAGCAACGAGCCCCGCAAGGCCGCCCATCACGGAACGCCTGCACCGATCGCCGAGTCCGTTTTCTCGACACGGGATGCTACGATGGCGGCGTGGTCAACTTTGGCAATCCGAAAACGCCGGGCCAATGGGTCGGCCACGTTCTCATCGCAATGATTGGTCTTTTTCTGATTTGGTGGATGCTGCGAATTTATGTTCACTGATTGCGTGACCTAGGTTGTCTGGTCGCATCCACATGCCCGCCAACTCGGGTGCTCGGAGGTCCCGATGCTCTGGTTCTACGAATCCTTCTTTCCTGTGGTCTGGATTGCGTTTCTTCTCTACTGGCAGATCAAAGCCATCCATACCAAAACCACCCAGCGCATCGAGCCGCTTGCCTCGCGCAGCCTGCGCGTCGTCATTTTCGGGGTCGCCATCGCTCTTCTCTCGATAGGTCGCATCCCGCTGCGCTGGGTCTATCGTCAGCTCTGGCCGGTTGGCCTTTTGCCCTTCTGGCTGGGAGCGGCCGTCCTCGTCGCCGGCCTGGGGTTCGCCATCTGGGCGCGCAACTACCTCGGCACAAACTGGAGCCGCTCCGTCACCATTAAGGAAGACCACGAGCTGATCGCCACCGGTCCTTATGCCGTGGTGCGTCACCCCATCTACACCGGCATTCTGGCCGGTTTCCTGGGCACAGCGATTGCCGTCTCCCAAGTGCGCGGGTTCATTGCTTTCGGTCTCATCTTCCTCGCGCTCTGGCTCAAGCTCCGCATGGAGGAACAGTGGATGCGTTCTCAATTCGGCGAGGCGTATGTAACCTATGCTCGTCAGACCGCTGCCCTGGTGCCTTATCTACTCTGATCGCTGGGTCACTCGGCCCTCTTTTTGGCGAAGCAGGTCGCCGAGGGCGGAGGTCAGGCGGGCGAGGTCGGTTGGGTTGTGCTGACTTTGCGCAGGCGCGGGGCTGGGGACGTCGGGATGGTCGATGGCCATTTGCAATCCATAGAAAAGGATGGATGCGCGGCGTGAGCTGATCTGGTTGTTGGCGAGCGCATTCATGACCTGACGAAGAGCCTGCGGGATTCCGGCGCGGTCGAGTTTGGCGGGAATCTGGATGGGCGCTTCGGCGGGCCTCGCTTGATGCGGTGCGGCGCGGCGCGCATGGTGATAGCAGAAGGCATTGCCGCGCATGGCGGGCGACTGGCAGCGGAGGCCGCTGGGCATGACGTGATGGCAAGTCTGAAGCATGGTTCGGCCTTTCGGTGAGAGACGGGTATCCCCTCTCCCCTACCACCCTCTGGGGTGTTTTCTCGAATTCCCTCGATGCAGTGGAGTTACGGGCGAGGATCTGGGCCAATGTCCTTCTTTTCAGGAGCCTGAATCTCAACATCCTGCAAGGAGGGAACTTACAGTCGGCCCGAATTCGGTTCGCGGACGGAGTGCGCCGAGGCTTAGGTATCTCTCTCAATCCAGCGTAGCGAATTCCGGGAAATAATCCGCACACAGTTCCCTTGTTGGATTCGTTTCCGGTTTTCAAAGCAATTAACCGGTTTTTCCAGAGGCCCTCAGCGAATGTAAAGAGAAGAGAATGGATGGAGAGACTGAGGATTGACTATGAGGGACGGGAAGTCCATTTTGAGCGTGGTGTCCGACAATGGGACTCAGCCCTCGGGCAGAAAAAGGATTGCGACAGATGTTTTTGCAGCGTTCGGGCGGAGGCCGAGGCTGCTGGACCTATTCTGCTGCGCAGGCGGTGCAGGCACCGGATACTTCAGGGCCGGATTCGATGTCGTGGGTATCGACCTGAACCCGCAGTCGAATACCCTTTTGCATTCATACAGACGGACGCCCTGAATCTAGACTCGAAGTTCATCTCAACTTTCGATGCAATCCACGCATCGCAAGCCTATCAGCCGTATCCGACCTAACATGGGCACTCGTTCATTTCTGGAGGTCAGGCATGGGCCACCGCCTCCGGAGGACTCGCTTCGGCAATCTGGATTCCTCTCTCAAAGATGTTTTGTCTGTGCCACGCCAAAAGATCCTCGCGCGGGGCAAAACGCTTCGGCCTTCGAAGAGGCTGATTGTGAAAATTGATTAGTGCCGTTCGCACGAAGGGTTGCGTTGACCCAATTACCTGTTCGGCTAGCGCAACCCTGAAATCTTCCGAAACAGCAAGAAGGCCTCTGTCAAATGCCCGATCATGGATGGCACAGAGGCACAGCCCGTTTTCTGGCTCGGTTCTGAGAGATTCATCAATCGACCACGGCTTGATATGGCTTGCCACTAAGAGTGGACGGATATTCAGGCCGCAGACGCTGCATATTGAGTCGTAGCTAGCTAGAACTGTCCGGCGAAAGAAGGATTGAAATTGCCGCACTAGAACCGAGACACGGCGGTCGGACGGCCCGCTCGGCCTTGCAATGATTTCTTCCTTCGACGCTCTTGGACTCTGCCGACCTTCTATGCCCGGAACTGGCGGCGCGACTCCAGCCAGCAGCCGAGTACTCTCTTCGACCAATGCTTCCCATCGATTGTTAAATTCGTTCCAAATCGATCTGGCGGCTTTGCCCGTATGGGTCAGACCGGAAATCCCTTGTTTGGCAAGCAAAGGGTCGAATGCGCCGAAGTTCCCGAGCTTTCGAGCAACAGACGCCGGTGTGCGCCCCAGCAATCCCGCGAGCTTGATGACTTCCGGGTTGTTCGCTTTTGTCTTCGAAAAGGGAATCTGGCAATAGAGATAAAGCGCGAGAATCATCTCATCGCGCGACCAGTTCTCTCCGTATTTTTCTGACTGCATCGTTTGGGAACCCGCGTGCCCAACGACAAGTCCTGGTGCGGCTCCGAGCGGGTCGCCTGCTGAGAGGTATATTGTCGTCGCAAATGGCAGTATGCTCCATTTTTGGACAATCGTCGCCAGTTTTTTGAGAAGAGGTCGGTCTGCGGGTAGGATCTCGCCATGAGCCAGACACGCGTGGTGAGTTTCAGTAGGTCCGTTCCTGTGACGGTCAGAAAAAGGGTTGCCGAGACTGACGGGTTTTACTGCCAGATGTGCGGGATTTCCCTCGGCGACGTGGACGAGCAAACCGGAAGTTATGCAAAGTTTCGCGCCGAGTGGGTTGCAAATAACGGATTGAGCTTCCGGAGCGAATTCCCCGATCTTCGCATTCTCTGTTCCACTTGTTATCGGGGGGCTTCGGAAATCTGGAAAGAGAAATTTTCAGCTGGTTGGCTAATCGCGCAAATCGGCTGCGCTGGAATATACGAGCAGCGAGAAGTGCTCGCTTGGCTCCTGAAGAAATTCAAGAAGTAAAGACGTATGGATCGCAGCGAGAACATGCGAGCAATCCGAGGCAAGGACACGAAGCCAGAGATGGAGGTTCGCCGCCTCGTGCATGGGCTCGGTTATCGTTTTCGTCTACATCGGGCTGACCTACCGGGCAAGCCGGACCTTGCATTTCCAGCACGGCGCAAAGTGATATTCGTACACGGCTTTTTCTGGCACTCCCACGCATGTAAATCCGGACTGATACCGAATTCGAATCGGAACTTTTGGCTTCCGAAACTCAGCCAAAACAAGGCTCGTGATGCCCGGAACCTCGATGCCCTAGCGCAGCAAGGCTGGAAAGCTTTGGTGATTTGGGAATGCGAGTTAAAGGATGCTCGAGTGCTGTGTCGTACGGTGAAGCGATTTCTTGGACGCAGGAAAAGCACAAATAATCGGTCCAGAATGTAGTAAGTTCTTGTGTCTCGCGGTTAGTTCCGAGCGAATCGCCGTGTACTCCGAAGTTACTGGTCGATCAACAACCTACTTCTTAGCTCCTACCATCTCCATTGTCTTCAAAATCTTCCCACCCTCTTCCACCACATACAGCCGATTCACATCCAGATCCTTCAATGAATCCACCGCACCGGACGGCCACTTGATTTCGACGAGGTCCACCTTCTTCGCCTCGCCCAATCCGAAATGAATCCGCAAATCGCTCGCCGAATAATACCCATTACACGAGCGCACTTCCTCAATCTGCGTGAGAGCTGGAATCCCTGCCGGGGGAGAGCTCGCAGAGCCGGGGTCTGCGCGTTGACTGACCACTGACAACTGACCACTGACCACTGTCCCCGTCTTCGCCACCACCTTGATCCGCGCCCCAATCCCGGTCCGATTCGACTTCGTCCCCACCAGCCGAATCTTCACCCAGCTTCGCTTCAGCGTCGAATCGCAGCGCAACAGCTGCGGCACTGCATTCACGCAGTTCACCACCGCATCGAGATCGCCGTCGTTATCGAAATCGCCCACCGCAAATCCGCGCGCCTTTGCCTCCGCTCTAATCCCGCTCCCGCCAAGCAAGCTCACATCCTCAAACTGCCCGTTGCGCAAATTGCGATACAGATATTTCCGCTCCGCATAACTCGCATCCACTTGCGTTCCATCCACCTCGGGATACACGTGCCCGTTCGCCACCAAAATGTCGAGCCATCCGTCGTTATCCATATCGATGAAGCTCACGCCCCATCCCAGCAGCCGCGTGTTGATCCCCAACCCCGCCTGATAGGTCCGATCGTCAAACGACCCATCGCCGAGATTCATATATAAGGAGTCGGTGTCGCCCGCGAAGTTCGTCTTCACAATGTCCAGCAAGCCATCGCGGTTGTAGTCGCCAATCGACACGCCCATCCCCGCCTGCGGCTTCCCATCCGGCGAATACGCCACGCCTGCCTCGATCGCCTGGTCCTTAAAAGTCCCATCCTTCTGGTTCACGTAATAAGTCGCCGACGTCGAATCGTTCGCTACATAGATATTCGGCCAACCCTTGTTATCGAGGTCCGCCGCTGCGCAACTTAATGCATAAGTCCCCAGCGTGCCGTTCATTCCCGCCTTCGCCGTCACATCCGTAAACGTGCCATCGCCATTGTTGCGATACAGAATATTTTTTCCGCCCTCCAGCCCCGGAGGTCCGCACGCTACTTGAATCCCCTTATAGGTACAGTTCGCATCCTCGGGCAGGGGCGCCGTCTTCACATCGAAGTCGATGTAATTGCCCACAAACAAATCCAGGTGTCCGTCTTTGTCGTAATCCAGAAAAGTGCAACCCGAGTTCCACCGCAGCCCGTCCTGCAACAACCCCGCTTCCTTTGTCACTTCCTTAAAGGTGCCATTGCCATTGTTGCGGAACAGCGCGTTCTGCCCGTAGTAGCTCACGAACAAATCGTTCCATCCGTCATTGTTGTAGTCGCCCACGCAGCACGCCTGCCCCCACCCACTCCGCGCAAGGCCGGCCTTCAAAGTCACATCCGTAAATGTCCCATCGCGATTGTTCTTGAACAGGTGACAAACAGGTTCATGCCCTTTAGGAAATCCCTCCAACCTCCACCCGTTCACCAGAAAAATATCGACCCAGTCATCCTGGTCATAGTCGAAGAACGCCGCCCCGCATCCTGTCGTCTCCAGCAAATATTTGTTCCGGTGCTCGCCACCGAAGATCGTCTCGACGTTCAACCCGGCCTGCTTGGCTACATCGACAAACTGCACGCCCAGCGGCGTTCCCGTCACCGGCGAAGGCGCGCCCTTCGGAGCAGGCCGCGCCGGTGCTTCATACGACTGCCGCGCGCTCCCCGGCGGCTTCTGCACCGTCGCACCCTGTTGCGCGCCCAATCCAAAAAGCGGCCGCATCAACCCCAGTACATCCTCCAGCGGCAACACCAGCGCCGTCCGCGACAGCGACTTCAAAAAAACACGCCGGTTCCAACCCAATCCGTTTCTCCTCACCCGCAGCCGCCGCCAGGAGCCGTCTTGCTGCAAAAAGCAGCAGCACTTCCGGCTCTCCGCGCCATCAATCTTCGCGATCCAAACCCCGAGTATAGCCGCCCCCCTGCCTGCCCGGAGCCACACTCCTGCCAACGCAGGATCCCTCTTCCCAAGTCGCGATTTCAAACTCGCCCGCGCAGAATGCGGCTTCGATCGCGTCGTCCCCGGCCTCTCCCTCCTGAGCCGCAACCAGCCCCGTTTCAGCCACCTGCCGCCCCCAGCCCCGCTCGTGTCACACTCTGTCCCACCAATGGTCGGCTTCTGACCTCTGTGTGTGATTGTCCTGCCCCAAGCACCGGCCTAGACTTTCAATCAGTTAAGGCTCGTCGACAACGACGCAAAGAGGCTCCCCCCATGATTGAGATGAAGAACCAGGATTATTACGAGTTCCTCCAAATCAGCCCCAACGCTGACGCCGACACCATTCATCGTGTCTACCGTTTCCTCGCCGCCCGCTTCCATCCGGACAACCCGGTCTCCGGCGACCCGGAAAAGTTTTTCATGTTGAAGACAGCCTACGACGTCCTTTCCGACGCAGACCGCCGCGCCGAATACGACATCGACCGCCAACTCGTACCCGCCGAAGAAACACCTCTCTCCTCGAGCGTTGATTTCATGGACCAGTTCGATGGCGAGCTCAATCGCCGCTTGGCCGTCCTTGCGGTGCTCTACTACCGCCGCCGCAATCATCCCCATAATCCTGAAGTCACCCTCGCTGAGATCGAAAAACAGATGGGCTTTCCGCGCGACTATCTGGACTTCACTACCTGGTATCTGCTCCGGAAGGGCTACATCACCCGCGCCGACAATTCCGACTTCACCCTTACCGCCGATGGCGTCGACTTCGTTGAAACCCAGCGCGTCAATATGCCGGTCCTGAACAAAATGCTGACCAACGGAACCAGCACGACGGTCACCGGCTCAACATCCACCAGGGAAAACGAAATTGTTCCAGACCTCGCCGAACTCGAGATGCATGCTTCTCCCAGCGTCGGCGTCGCCGCAGTGCAAGTCGCCGGCCAGCGCACCATCATCCTGCCCGACATGTCGATTCGTATCGATCGCCGCAACGGTCAGCCAGACCTGCGCGCAAACAAGGTCGAACGCCGCGTCAGTGGCGCCGGCTACCGCTTGGGCAACTAGAAGACATAGCCTGGACAACCAGGGACGATTTCACCAATTGCTTTTTTTAAATTCCTCTTTTCTCCAGATCTCGATTTCCGCAGCTGGGTAAACCTGCTCAGTTGCAGCCGCCGCACAAGGCCAAAGGACTTCCTGATTGCAAGAGGCAGAATCAGGAAGTCCCCCGGCATTCGAGTCCCGCCACATCTTCGAGCTTCAATCCCCGCGAATCCCAGCACGACTAGTCCCTAGTCCCTGTTCCCTGTTCCCTGCTCCCTGCTCTTCCCACCAGCGTAAAATCTGAGTCTGCACCGATCGCTCATGCCGACCACCTCCAAACCTGAACTCGACGTGCACCGCGGACTCCACTCGTCCCTCCTTAGCATCGTTTCAAATTTTTTTCTCGCCCTCTGCAAATGCTTCGCCGGCTTCATCGGCCATTCCTTCGCCCTCGTCGCCGACGGCATTGAATCGTTATCTGACGTTTTCAGCTCCACCGTTGTCTACATCGGCTTGAGCGTCGCGCTTCGCCCTCCCGATAAGATGCATCCCTACGGCCACGGCAAGGCCGAACCCGTCTCCGCAGCCATCGTCAGCCTCGCCATGGCCGGCGCGGCCTTCGCCATCGCCAGCGAAAGCGTCTCCCTTATCCGCCATCCTCACCCACTCCCCAGGGTTTACACCCTCTGGGTCCTGCTCGTCGTCGTCGCCATCAAACTCCTGCTCTGGCGCTATGTCTTCTCCGTAGCCCATCACATTGAGAGCACCGCCGTCCGCGTCGACGCATGGCATCACTTGAGCGACGCCATCACATCCTTCTTCGCCTTCGTCGGCATCTCGCTCGCCCTCTTGACGCAAGACGCCCGCATGGACGACTGGGCCGCCCTCTTCGCTTCGCCCGTCATTCTCTTCAGTGCCTGGCGCCAGCTCCAGTCCCCGTTGGCCGAGATCCTCGACACCGCGCCGCCGCCCGAAATTGAACGCCACGTCCGCGAGGTCGCAGAAACCGTTCCCGGCGTCGTTGGCCTCGAAAAGTGCTTCGTACGCAAGGTCGGCTTCCGCTACTACGTCGACCTCCACGTCATCGTCGATGGAGACATCACCGTACGCTCCGGCCACGCCATATCGCACCGCGTCGAAGATCGCATCCTCGACGCCGTCAACCGCGTCGCCAAAGTCCTCGTCCACATCGAACCCGAAGAAGAACTCCTCAACCCCAGCCACAGCGACATGTAAGCATCTCGCAATGCTTTAATCGGCACAACAATGGGTGCCCCATCCTAGACGCGTAGTTTGCGTCTAGGGTGGGAAAGCAACGAACCATTCCCGTACCCTCAATCCCATCGTCCCCGTGGAAACCTCGGGTCCCTGCGAATCTCGACGTCCTCCGCCAGCAAATCCGCAACGCCAAAGTGCGACTTCGCCACCCCGTGCGCCGCGTGACCTGCATTCTGCGTCGCCACATGAACCCACTCGTGCACAATCACGCGCGCCATCGCTTCACCCATCACGGCATCGCGCCGTTTGCGGTTCATTCCCAACACCAGCGGTCCCAGTTCCTGGACAATCTGCGCGCACTCAACATGAATGAAAGGTTCGATCCGTCCGTGCACCAGCCGCACCCATCCCAGCGCGCCCAGCGGCACATAGCGCGGCATCGGCAACAGCGTGCAATCGCCGTGCAAATAGACTGAAATCGGACGGTCCACCTCCAGTCCGCGCACGATCGTGTCGCCTCGCACCAGGTCCAAGCCGCCCTTTAACCCCGGCTCTTCCTTGTCGGCGCTCTGTGCGCCCTTCTGCAGAGCATCGAACAGCGCAGTCCACTCGCTGTCCTGCATGCGCCTCTCGGCAAAAATCACCAGCGTGGTGCGCGGCTCGATGCGTGCCGGTGTTTGTGCATACGCCCTGTTTTTCGAGCACGACGAAATAAGGAGCGCAATCATTAAAAGAAATTTGGCCGGCCTCGGTAGCCGGCGGGGAAGCTCGACTCTCATGCCGTGAGTCTGGCTCCGACTAGTCAATCTGTCCAATAGATTGATATGATGTTTATCATCTGACACAGAGATGGTGGCCCGCGTAGTTCTTTCGGTCGTAATTCCGCCACCGGCCGTCATCGAAGTGAACCTGCTGTTCATGCACCGATGCTCGCCGATTCTTGAGACGCGCCGCTATCCGGTTCTTGCCGGCAATTCGCACGCACGCAATATGGAGGTTCTCAATACGCCATGGAAGTTCGCCAGCTGCAGATCTTTCGCACCCTCGCCGAAGAATTGAACTTCACCCGTACCGCTGAAAAAGTGAACACGGTGCAGTCCAATGTCACAGCTCAGATCAAGGCTCTCGAAGAAGAATTGGGCGTTCCACTTTTTGACCGCCTCGGCCGGCGCGTCACCCTCACCGACGCAGGCCGCCGCTTTCAGCCCTTCGCCGAGCAGGCTCTGGTGGTCATGGAGCAGGGCCAGCGCGCCATTCGCAATGGCGCCGAGCCCAGCGGGCCATTGCGCATCAGCGCTCCTGAAAGCATCCTCACCTATCGCCTGCCGCCGGTGCTGCGCGTCTTTCGCCGCCGCTTTCCCAATGTCGAGCTCGTCTTTGTGCCCCACATCGGCGAAACCTTCGCCGCCGAGCTCGATGCCGGCAAAATCGACCTCGCCATCAACATGTGCGACACCCCCTCCAACCCGTCGTACAAGTCCTACCGTCTGCGCACAGAGCGAATCTTCCTTTTCGGCGAACCCAGCCATCCCCTCGCGAATCGGAGCACCGTCAAGCCCACCGACCTCGCCGGTCAAACGCTCCTGCTCACCGAGGCTGGCTGCGGCTATCGCGCCAAGCTCGATCGCGCACTCGCGCTCCAGAACGTGCGCCCCGGCAATATCACCGAATTCTCCAGCGTTGAAGCCATGAAGGAGTGCGTTCGCGTCGGCATGGGTCTTGCGCTTTTGCCCGCCATTGTGATCTCCCGCGAGCTACGCCAGCATCTATTCAAAGCACTGCACTGGGCCGGCCCGTCGCTCGATGTCACCACCCACATCCTCTGGCACAAAGACAAGTGGGTCTCGCCGGCCATGGCAGCCTTTCTCGAACTCCTCCAAAGCCAGATCGACGACGCGCCCCCCGCCGATCCCCAGGCAGTCAGCTGTCGCAACTGACCGCCACGCAGCCAAAGTATCTGCTTGCGCGCGGCTGCAATCCGCACGACCACGGGTGCCCCATGTCTCGCTTCTGAGACATGGGAAAGCACGACCCTGAATTTACAGTGAGCCCTCGAGAAACCTGCGCGTTAGGAACCCCTATTCCCTGTTTCTCTTCCTTTAGGCTCCTCTGTTTTTCCGCTTCTCTGCTTGTTTACGCCACGCTTTTAGCGCTGTCCTTCAATAGTCCCAGCCGCACCAAACTCTCCGCCGTCGCCACCACAGAATCCTCGACCGACCGCGGCCTCCATCCCAGAACGCGCTGCGCCTTCTCGCTCGTCGCATTCTTCCGCTTGCCCAGCTCGGGCAAAATCTGCTTCACCGCCGGATCCTTCAGCGCCGCCAGCCGCACCAGCCAGTCCGGCAACTCGCGCGTCGGCACACGTTTCGCGGCCGCGCCCATGCGCCTCTTCAGCATCTGTCCAATCTCCACGATAGAGACAAATCCCCCAGCCACAGCTAGGAAACGCTCGCCCTTCGCCGCCGGATGCGTCATCGCGCGCAGATGGAGATCGGCTACGTCGCGCACATCCACCCCGCCAAACCAAAGCCGCGGGCATCCCGGCATGGCGCCGTCCATCATCTTTTGCACCACCAGAATCGACGTCGCATAATCCGGTCCGAGCACCGGTCCGAACACGCCCACCGGATTCACTACGGAAAGCTCCAGGCCGCCACCCTCTTTTGCAAGCAGCTCCCACGCTGCGCGCTCGGCCAGTGTCTTCGACTTCACATAAGCCGTCAGCCCTTCGCCGTTCACGTCCGTCCAGTTCGTTTCGTCCAAGGGTTTCGCCTGATCCGGCTGCCCATACCCAATCGCCGCAAACGACGACGTCAACACCACGCGCTTCACGCCCGCATCGCGCGACGCACGCAGCACCCGCAGAGCTCCTTCGCGCGCCGGAACAATCAGCTCATTCTCATCCTTCGGCACATGCGCCGGGAACGGCGATGCCACGTGCAGCACATATTCGCAGCCCGCCACTGCGTCTTTCCATCCGGCATCCTTCATCAGGTCCGCTGCAAACAGTTTCAGCCGCTCGCCCGGCTCCGCACCTCCTTGTTTCAATTGCGCCCGCACCTCCGGCTCGCGTTCTAAATCCCGCACCGTCGTCCGCACCGTGTGCCCAGCCGCCAGAAGTTGCAGAATTACATGGCTGCCGATGAATCCCGATCCGCCCGTCACCAGAACTGTGCTCATCCCTTATCTCCCTGCTTCTCTGCTTCTCTGCTTCTCTGCTTCTCTGCTTCTCTGCTTCTAGATCGAACGTTCGTTCTAGTCAATGCACAACATGCCGAATCGCCCACTCCCCGCATTATTCTTCCGCAATCGCCGTCCACACCGTCTCTGCGATTTGAGTCAGTGTGTCCTTTGAAAAAGCCTTGGGCGCCTTGGCCAGGCTCGCTGCCAGTCCCAGCGTCAGGCTGTCTACCGCCTCCGCTGGAAGATCCTTCAGCACGCCGCCGTGCTTCTTCGGCCGCATCCATTTCATGATGCGCTTCACCGTCGGATCGGCCATTTCCGCCTCTTCGTCTTCATTGGTCTTGCAATACCCAGAATTCAGATACTGGTCGAGAAACCGCGCTTCCTTTCGATGCGTCCGATAAAAGCGATAGGCATTCAGCCAGATGTGCCGCAGCGATTCGCGTGCGCTCATCTCATGGGAATAGCCCTCGAAAAAAGCGTCGTGCTTCACCGCCGCCACGCGCTGATAGACCGCACGAATTAAGTCGTCTTTGCTGGGGAAGTAGTGATAAATGACGCCGGGGCTCGCGCCCGACTTCCGCGCCAGCGCCGACATGGGTGCATCGTGGAAGCCGCGTTTCACCACAAGGTCGAGCATCGCATCCAGAATCGTTGCTTTCTTGTCGATCTTCTTTGCCATCCTGTTGCCGCCCGACACTAGAATGATCATTCTAACATTGCATCGGCAGCCCTCTAGACTTCGTCGATCGCGCGCCGCAGAGCTGCCCGCGCCAGCAGTCGCGTCGAATCCAGCACCGGCAATGGGGCATCTGTCATGATGAGGGATCTCCGTACACCCGCGGACGACCGCATCGCAGCCCGCTTTCTTCATGCGCGTCATCATCCGCTGGTGATACGCGATTGCCTCAGGCTTGATTGTGCCTCGCACCAGCTCTTCCATGATGATGCGTTGGATCTCGTCGCGTTCGTCATCGGTGGGGCGCATGCAATCCAGTCCGCGCTCCTGCAGCTTTGCGGGGTACACCGCCCCCGCGAAGACTCCGACTTGCCTCGCGCGCCCGCAATCGGAAATGATGCAGGTTGTTCTCGCGGCAAAAAAGCTTCCGCCCCTGTCGAAACTGCACTGTCCTCGGCGTCATTTAAGTAACTGGCCGCATGTACTGTCGTTCGAGCGCGCCGCTAAACCAACGAAGGAGATGTGCGATGCAATACATGTTGACGCTCTATGCCAATGAGGAAAGCTTCAGAAAGATGAACAAGGCAGAACAGGAACAAGGGTATGCCGCCTATATGGCGTACTCCGAAGCGCTAAAACAGGCAAATGCGCTTAAGGCGTTGGGACGCTTGCAGCCCAGCACGACTGCTTCCACGGTGCGAATCGTCGATGGCAAGCCGCAGGTACTCGACGGCCCCTTCATCGAAACCAAGGAGCAGTTCGGCGGCTATTTCCTCATCGATGTTCCCGACCTCGATGCAGCACGGGCGTGGGCTGCGCGCTGCCCCGGCGCGGGCCACGGAATCGTAGAGGTGCGGCCGATGTGGATCATGGAGTGATTCCCTCAGTGCTCAGCACACTCGCCCAGTACTCAGCATACTCGCCCGGGTGCTTTATACCCCGATTCCAATTTCCTCCGCATTCGCGCGTTCCACTCCTTCCGCGTATTAGCATAGACAGGTTCCGGAAAGTCCAGGGACCGCGCACGCAGAGGGAGAACAGATGGTTACGCGACGGGAATTCCTCGACACACTCGCAGTCGGCGCAGCAGGCCTCGCGGTCAGCGCCTCCGCAAAAAGCTACGGCCAGATCATGGGCGCAAACGAGCGCCTCAACTTCGCTGTCATTGGTCTCAACAGCCGCGCTTACGCGCATCTGTCCTCGCTCAAGGCCAATCAGGCCGCGGCGCGCATCGCGTATGTTTGCGATGTTGAAACCAACATCATGGCCAAATTCGCCGCCGCAACCGAGAAACAAATGGGCTACGCGCCCAAAACAAATCAGGACTTTCGCAAGGTGCTCGAACTGAAGGAAGTCGACGCTATCACCATCGCGACACCCGACCACTGGCACGCACCGATGGCCATTTTGGGCCTGCAGGCCGGCAAGCACGTTTACGTCGAAAAACCCTGCAGCCACAACCCTGCCGAGGGTGCGCTGCTGGTGCGCGCGCAGCAGAAGTACGGAAAGCTCGTGCAGATGGGCACGCAACAGCGCTCTTCGCCGCACACCATCGAGATTGTCGAGAAGATCCACAACGGGCTTATCGGCCGGGCCTATTTCGCGAAATGTTGGTACAACAACACCCGCAGGTCAATCGGCGTTGGAAAGGATGCGACCGTTCCCGCCACACTCGATTGGGATCTGTGGCAGGGCCCTGCGCCGCGCCGCCCCTATAAGGACAACGTGCAGCCCTACAACTGGCATTGGTTCCGCGTTTGGGGCACCGGCGAAACGCTCAACAATGGCACGCATGAAGTCGATGTTTGCCGCTGGGCACTCGGTGTGGATTATCCGAATCGCGTCACTGCCAGCGGCGGTCGCTACGCCTACAAAGACGACTGGCAGTTCTACGACACGCTCCTCACCAGCTACGAGTACGACGACAAAATGATCTCGTGGGAAAACACCTGCTGCAATGGGATGCGCTACTTCAACCGTGGCCGCGGTTCGCTGATCGAAGGCAGCACGGGTACCGTAATGATCGATCGCGACGGCTACGAAATCTACGACCTCAAAGGCAAAAAGACCGATGAGTTCAAGGTGAACAGCAGCGACACTTCTACGGCCGATCTTGTGGGCGCCGACTCGATGACGGACGCGCACTTCGCCAACTTCATTGCAGGCATTCGAACCGGGGCAAAGCTCAATGCTCCGGTGTCGGTTGGAAACGTGGCTGTGACCATGCTGCAGCTTTCCAATATTGCATGGGAAGTGAATCGCGAACTCTCGCTCAACCCCGCCGACGGCAAAATCAAAAACGATGCCGAAGCGATGAAGTTCTGGGACCGCGATTATGAGAAAGGTTGGGAGCCGCGCGTATGACGAATCTCTCCCGTCGAAACTTTCTCAGGTCCACCGCGCTTACCGCCGCAGTGTCGGCCGTGGCGATGCCCGCCGCGCTCGCAGAGCCCAAGCCCGCGTCCGGCGCACCCTCGCCGATTCGCCTCGGTCTCGCCAGCTACACCTTCCGCAACTTTCCGCGTGCGCAGGTGATCGGCTGGATGAAGCAGCTCAGCCTCACCGGTCTGAACGCCAAGGACGCGAAGGACCATCTCCCGATGGACCCTGCTGCCGAAGCGCAGGCTGTCGCGGACTACGAAGCCGCCGGCATTCATCTTCATGCCGCCGGAACTGTCTACTTTCCCAAGGATGAAGATGACGACATTCGAAGCAAATTCGAATATGCGAAACGCGCCGGGATCAAGGTCATCGTTGCCGGCGATCCCGCACCCGCCACGCTCCCGCGCATCGAAAAATTCGTGAAGGAATACGACATTCGTCTCGCCATTCACAATCACGGACCAGAGGACAAGATTTTTCCTTCGCCGCTCGACGTGCTCAAAGCCGTGGGCTCAATGGACCCGCGTCTCGGCTGCTGCATCGACGTGGGCCACTGCGTTCGCGCCGGCACGGACGTTGTCGAGGCCATTCACGCTGCCGGGCCGCGGCTCTTCAACATGCACATGAAAGACCTCACGGATTTCAGCGCGAAAGAAAGCCAGGTTGCCGTCGGGCAGGGCCAGATGCCGATCCGTGAAATCTTCGCGGCACTCATCAAAATGAACTATCCCGGCTGGGTCGATCTCGAATACGAGATTCACGGGGACGATCCCATGCCCGGCGTCACGGAGAGCTTCGCCTACATGCGCGGCGTGCTTGCCGGGATGGGCTACAACCCGCGCGGCTAGCGAATTTCGCTACTCTGCTTTTCACGAAGCACCGGCCCGCATGACGTTGGGTGCCCCAGGGCCGGGGTCCCCGCGAACAGGTGTTTGTTCGTGGGGCGGAGGTCTGGATCTTCAGACCTGGGAAAGCAGCCAGCTAAATTGCCATTGGCTTTGCTTCATTCACTCATAGAGCCCAATCACTCCGCCCGCAGCGCCTCCACCGGATTCACCGAGGCCGTCCGCCGCGAAGGCAAGTAACTCGCCAGCGCCGCGGCCCCACACAACGCCAGCACAGCGCATCCATACGTCAGCGGATCCATCGGGCTGACGTGAAACAGCAACGACCGCAGCAGCCGCGTCGCGCCTGCGGCCACGAGCAGTCCGCACACCACGCCGCTGCCCGCCAGCAGCAGTCCCTGCCTGACAAACATCCCGGTAATATCGTTGCGCTGGGCTCCCAACGCGATGCGGATTCCGATTTCGCGCCTGCGCTGCGATGCCGAATACGCAATCACGCCATAGAGGCCCACAATCCCCAGCAGAAGCGCAATCGACGACGCCACACCAAGCATCACCAGCGTGAACGACGTCCGCGCCATCGACTTCGAGTAGAAGTACTCTTCCGTGTGCACATCGCTCAGCGGCAGGTTTGCATCCACGGACCATACCGCCTGCCGCACATCTTTCATCAAACTCTCTGACCCCGCCCGCGAGGTGCGGATTGCATACGCCACATAGCGGCGCACGTTGTCGTCCTTGTCCTCGTCGCGGCTTTCAAAATGGCTCATCAGGATCGGCCAATAAGCGATCGTCGGCGCATCCTTGTTCATTCCGTCGTCGTGCATGTTACCGACCACGCCCACGATCTCGCGCCAGTCATCCTTGGTGCTGACGCGCACGTGTTTGCCCAGTGCGTTCGCTGGGCTGCCCCAGTATTCGCGGGCAAAATTCTCCGACACAAGCGCGACTGGCAATTTCTGGTAGTTCTCCTCCCACGTAAAATCATGTCCCGCCACAAGAGGAATTCCCATGGTCTTAAAAAATCCCGGCGAAGCAAACTTGAAGCGCCGCAGGGGCGGCATCGCGCCATCCGCGTAGATCTTGTCCTGAGCAAACACCGGGTCAAACCACGTGCCTCCGTCCATCGGCACGGAATTGCCGAGCGCCACCGAGGTCACGCCCGGCACCGCTTCAATCTTGTGCAGAATCGCCTCTTCCATGCGCACCACGGCCTCGGCCTTGGGAACTTCGGCATCGGGAATCGCGAGGCGCAAGGTCTGAATCGGCGCCGAGCTATCGAAGCCCGCATCCACTTGGGTCAACGCGCGAAACGTCCGAATCATAAGACCCGAGCAGATCAGCAACACAAACGCCAGGCTCACCTGGATCACCACCAGCGTATTCCGCGTGCGATGCCGCTCGCGTCCCTGGCTCACGCTGCGCCCGCCGTCGCGAAGCCCAGTGCCCATGCGAGCGCTCGCATAGCGCAGCGCTGGAATCGAGCCGAACAACAAACTGCAGAGCAGAGACACGGCCACCGTAAATGCCAGCACCGTCCAGTCAATGCCAATATCGTGCAGACGAGGCAATCCCTGCGGTGCGATTGCAATCAGCAGCCGCAGCGCGCCCCACGCGAGTCCCAGCCCCAGCACGCTTCCCAGCACGCCGATCACCACGCTCTCCAGCAGAAAATCTCCGGCGATGTGCCAACGGCCCGCGCCCAGCGCTGCGCGCACCGCGAGTTCGCGGTGCCGGCCTTCGGCTCGCACGAGAAGCAGGTTGGCGACATTCGCACAGGCAATCAACAACACCACGCCGATCGACCCCATCAGCACCCATAGCAGATTTCCGACATCGCCTATTACATCCTGGCTGAGCGGCCGTATCTTCGGCCCGAGACGCGCCTTGTGGAACAGGTCTACGCTGAATCCGGGCGGGGCAGGAAAGCTCGTCCATACCGTGGGAATCAGCCGTGCGATATCGGTATTCGCCGCCGCGAGCGTAACGCCCGGCCGCAAGCGCGCGACGCCTTCATAACTGAACTCCCCCAGCAGGGTCTTGTTGCGATCGAGCTGCAGCGGCAAGAACAGCTGCGGCTGCTCGCCATCCAGAAAACGAAAATGCTGCGGCATCACACCGATTACCTGGCGCGCCTTGCCATCCACTGTGATCGTGCGGCCCACAATGCTGCCATCACTGCCGAACCGCCGCTGCCAATAGCCGTAGTCCAGCATCACCGTATCCGCTGCGTTCGGCGTTACGTCCGCGCGATTGAACCACCGCCCCAGCATCGGCGTCACGCCCAGGATCGGCAACACCCCGTCGGTCACATCCAGAGCCTGCACCTGCTCGGGATTGCCCTGCTTCGTCACCGCGACCGAATCGCCCTGGTACATTCCAATGTCCTGGAAGACGCGATTCTGCTCGCGATAAATGAAGTAGTTCGACGGCGCCATATTGATCAGGTCCATGTTCAGTCCCGGCGCCGTGTGCCACACACCCACCAGCGTCTCCGCATGGGGATAGGGCAGCGGCTTCAGAAGCACCCCCTCGACGACACTGAAGACCGCAATGTTTGCTCCTACGCCCGCGGCCAGCGTGATCAGGGTGACGATCGTAAACAACGGCGAGCGCCAAAGCCTGCGCAGAACCTGCTTCAGTTGGCTGGTCAGGGATTTCATGGGACTGCCTCCATGGGTGGGGTAAGGCTCGGAACAAGGGCCGGCGTGGCGACCGAAATCAGGGTGTCCAGGCAAGAGCGTGCCGCAGGCCGTGCAGCCGTTAACAAGTCTACGTAACCGTCTTCGGAAAAGTTCAGACTAAATCAGTGATGGAATTCGAGACCGTGCGGCCCGCCTTCACTCATAGCGCAGCGTCACTGCCGGATCCACGCGCAGCGCGCGCCGTGACGGCACGTACGTGGCTATCAGCGCGATCGCGGCAAACGACAGAGCCACGCCCGCAAACGACGCGCCATCGATCGCTCCCAGTCCATACAACACCCCCCGCAGCAGATACGAATCGCCGACCGCGAGCACCATCCCCACCAGCAATCCCGCCAAAACAGGTCGCGTGCCTTCGCGCAGCATCAGCCGGAGAATATCGATCTTGCTCGCGCCCAATGCAATGCGAATTCCCACCTCGCGCGTGCGCGTGGCGACGGCATAACTCACCGTGCTGTAAATTCCCATCGCCGCAAGCACCAGGCCGAACATCCCGATCGTAAGGGCGATCACCGCGCACACGCTCGACGCCATAAAGGCCGAGGTCTCCCGTAGCATCTCCTCCAAAGTCGCAGTGCTGGCCACCAGGTTGCCATCGATCCCCGCAATCAAAGGCCGGATCGCGCTTCTCACCGCCCCCGGATCGTTGCGTGTCTTGATCAGCAGAGAGAAATCATGGGCATGGCCCTGCGGTAGCGGAACATACACCTGATCGGAGTCGCTTCCGTCCAGAAGCACGCCGCGCGTCTCGCGCGCAACGCCGATCACTTCATAGACTGGCCCGTCGGGAACGATCTCTCCCGTGGGATGCCAACCGAAGCGGTCGGTGCCCATACGCAGCCGGCGCCCAATCGGATTCTGTCCCGGCCACAGCTGGCGCGCCGCAGATTCGCTCACGATTACGTTGGGCTCGGTCTGCCCGGCCTGCTGCCGAAAGCCCTGCCCGAATAACAGCGGGATCCCCAGCGTCCCGAAGTAATTCGGCTGCACGTAGGTGTAGTAGACATAGCCTCGCGTGTTCCGCGACGTGGGCTGTTGCCCATCCAGCGAGACAGCCGCCCCACGAATGTTGTCCGTGTCCGGCGCGCGGCCGAATGTGACCGCAGCTACACCCGGCAAGGCCTCGATGCGTCTTGCGGCGGTCTGCGCCAGCGCTTCTCTGCGTTGGGGGCTGTAGTCCGGTCCGTCAGGAAATCGCAGCGCGAGACTCATCACATGCACGTCGTCGTAGCCGGTATCCATCTTCAGCGCGCGCAACGAACTGCGCACCAGCATGCTTCCCCCGATGAGCAGGACCAGCGATACGGCAACCTGGGCGCCCACGAGCACATCGCGGAGCCGCCTCCCGCGTGCCGGCGAATGCGCGAGGTTCGCCTTGAATGCAGCAGCGAGGACAGAGCGCGAGCTTTCGAGAGCCGGAGCGAGCCCGAACAGCACGCCGGCCAAAAGAGAAATGCCCAGTACGTAGGCAAAGATCTCCAGGTCAGGCCGCAGATGGACCACAAATGTCCCCATGTCGGGCGGCACAATCTGCTCTGCCATGCGGGCAAGCCCCATGAGGATCGCCCAGCTGCAAACAAAAGAGAGAGCCCCAGCGAGAAGCCCAAGCAACGCGCTCTCCGTCAGCAGTTGCCGGATCAGCCTGGCCCGGCTCGCTCCCAGAGAAAGCCGCATGCCCAGTTCGTTCTGGCGTGCCGTGGCGCGCGCCAATTGCAGGCCGGCTACATTTGCGCATGCGATCACCAGCACCATTCCCGCCGCCGCCATGATCAGCAAGATCGCGAACCTTAAGGAAGGTGGAAATTTGTTGGGGAAGGGCGAGCCCGGTGTAAGCTCCAGCCGCGCGGGTTTGCTCTGCTCGCCTTTCGGATCGTGCAGGCTCCGCACACGCTCGGCCAGCAGGTTCATCTCCGCCTGTGCTTCCTGCATGCTTACGCCGGGAGCCAATCGCCCAAAGATACGGCAGCATTGCAATTCCCGGTTGTGCAGCGCATCGTCGCCGGGATGCACCAGGCCAGTCAGGCTCATCGGAAACCAGAAATCCGGTGCGGCCACTTCCGTTCCTACAAAATCGTGCGGTGTGATGCCAATGATCGTGAACGCCGTGCCGTTCAGTCGAATCGCCTTTCCCAGCATCGAGGGATCCCCGCCAAAGCGCCTCTGCCAATAGTTCTCGCTGATCAGCACCGCGGGCGATTTCTCGAGTTCCGCGGTGTCCTCGGTCGCAAAGGCGCGCCCGCGCACAGCAGCGACGCCCAGCACCGAAAAGTAGTTCTCGCTCACCGCCATTACGCCGGCCAGTTCCGCCTTGCTCCCTACGGCGCCACCGGGAAGCAGTCCCCATTTTTCGAAGAGCGATTGGCCATGTGCTGCGCGCTCGCTTTCCGTGTCTCCCACGCCCGTGAGCGTCAACTCTTCTAGCTGACTCTTCACAGCGATCACTCCGCTCAACGAATGCAGATGATCACGATAGATTTCGTAATCCGGATAACTGAAGAGCGGATTGGCGGCGCCCGATTGCCGGATCATCGTTACGTTGACCATCGTGCGCGCATCCCGCGCGTCGAAACCGCGGAGCAGCAGCGCTCGATACGCAGTAAACACAGATGTATTCAAGCCGATGCCCAGCGCAAGTGCTACGATCGCCAGGCCCGTGAAACCAAGATTCTTCACCAGCTGCCGGGCCCCGTAGCGCACATCCTGCTTCAGCGAATCCAGCAGCACACTCGGACCCATTTCCCGCATCCGCTCGCGCCACGCTGCAGGATTCCCGAATCGCAGCCGCGCATCGCGCCGTGCTTCCTCGCGATCCATCCCTCGAGCGGCGTTCCACTCTTCGCGCATCGCGAGGTGAATGCGCAGTTCCTCTTCCATATCTTCGGAGAGCCGTTCCTTGCAGAAGAATCCACGCAATCGCGAAATCCAACGCATCGCCGCCTCCTATCCCGCTGCCGGGCCATACTCGAGCACCAACGACACCGCGCCAATAATCTTCTGCCAGCTTTCCCGCTCGCGCGCCAGTTGCTTGCGTCCCAGCGCTGTCAGCCGATAGAACCGCGCCCGCCGATTGTTTTCGCTCGTGCCCCATTCACCGGCAATCCATCGCTCCCGTTCCATCCGATAGAGCGCGGGATAGAGCGAGCCTTCTTCCACCCGCAACACATCGTTCGAGACACTCTGGATGTGCAGCGTGATGCCCCACCCGTGCATGGGTCCCTGCTCCAGCGTTTTCAGCACCAGCAGAGCCAGGGACCCTTGCAGTTGATCGCTCTTCGCCTTTGTCATGATCTTTCCATAGATATCTATAGAAGCATGGCCTCTTTCCCCGCCACTGTCAACAGGCGTTCACGACCCGAGGTACGGCTCAATGGCTTGGGCTCAAAACGGGAATTTCTCTTTAGGCATTTCCCAGTTTCATCCCGTCTTGATTCCTCCCTCGCAAGCACGCTCCACCGTATTCAGGAAATGGCTCGAACAGCCGATGTCGTGAACAAGGGGGATGAATCCGATGAGCCTGCTTCGTCGAATTCTGCGGTGTCGTTTGCGGATCCATTTCCGGCATCATTTTTCGCGCAGCAAGTCAGCCCGTCCCATCCCGATCCGTCCAGCAAAGCAAGGAATCGCCGGGCCATCCTCCGCCGAAGCCGACCTTCTTGCCATTCTGCCCGGCAATGCCGATCCGTCCGCAGTCGACCCTGTCCGCCGCTCTCGCCCCGGTCTTCCGCCTGCTGTGCTACTTGTCCTGGTCCCGCTTCGGAAGCGCCTGACGTCCCGCGAATTCTGGCTGGGTGCAATCGTCGTGGTTTGGGCCATCGCCGCCATTGCCATCGGCTGAATCGATCGGGGCCGCGCGCCCAGCGACTCGTTCCCCGCCATCCACTGTGAACTAAGAACTACGAACGATCCATTCACACCGGCAGGGGATTCCGCTCCGGGAACTGCCTCTGGTGCCAGTAGGGGTAGACCGGCGTCACCGCGCTGGCCGCGTCGAGCCGCGCCACCTGCTCCACCGCCAGATTCCATCCCACTGCGCCAAGGTTCGCCTTCAGCTGCTCCTCGTTGCGGGCGCCTACAATCACCGATGACACTGTCGGCCTTTGCAGCAGCCAGTTCAGCGCCACTTGCGGCACCGTCTTGCCCGTCTCCTTCGCTACCGCGTCCAGCGCATCCACCACTGTATACAAATACTCATCGGCCACTTGTGGTCCCATCTCCGCCGTTTTGTGCAGCCGGCTCACCTCCGGCAGCGGCTGCCCGCGCCGAATTTTGCCCGTCAGACGTCCCCATCCCAGCGGACTCCACACCAGCGCGCCGACTTTCTGGTCGAGCCCCAGCGGCATCAGCTCCCACTCGTAGTCGCGTCCCACCAGCGAGTAATACACCTGGTGCGCCACAAAGCGCGTCCAGCCATAGCGGTCTGCCACAGCCAGCGACTTCATCAAGTGCCAGCCTGAAAAATTCGACGCCGCGATGTAGCGGACCTTGCCTTCGCGGACGAATGTGTTGAGGGTGTCCTGGACTTCTTCAATGGGCGTGAGGGCGTCGAATCCGTGGAGATGATAGATGTCAACGTAATCAGTGCCGAGGCGCGTGAGACTGCCTTCGAGCTGACGCCGCATGTGGTAGCGCGAGGACCCTACGTCATTCGGACCATCGCCAAATTTGAACGTGGTCTTGGTGGAGATGAGGACTTTATCGCGCTTCGCCCCGAGTGCCTTTCCCAGCACCTCTTCGGAACGGCCCACCGAGTAGACATCGGCCGTGTCGAATAGATTCACACCCGCTTCGATACAGATGTCCACGATGCGCTCTGCTTCGGCGACATTGTCCGTCGCGCCCCATGCGTTAAAAAACTCTTGGCCGCCGCCAAATGTACCGGCGCCAAAGCTCAATGCGGAAACCTTGAGGCCTGAGCCTTCCAGCAGTCTGTATTCCATGCCGTTTAGGATGCCCCAGACCCAGCGCGGATGCAAACGCTGCGCACAGTTCTTAGTGTTGCGCACAGTTCTAAGTTCGGAGTTCTTAGTTCACACTTGCCCGCGTCGTTTCCTGTTCCCTATTCCCTATTCCCTATTCGTTCACCGCTCTCCGCTATCAATCGCGGTCTTCTGATGGAACAAATGCTTGTTGATATCCGGCCAGAACTCCCTCACCACAAACGAAGCCGCATCGATGCCCACATCCAGGCCCCACTCGGAAGCCGTGTTGCCAAAGCTGCGCTCGCGCGTCGGGTAGTAAAGGCTCGATAGACCCGCGGAGGCGCCTGCGCCCACCACTTCGCTGATGTTGAACGTCTCGTTTCCTGCATCGGTCCGTGTGATCACCGCGCGGCTCAGCGCATAGCCGGTCCGCTTGAAGAATCCACCTTGGCCCAGCGTGTAATAGCGCGTGTCTTCGCGCGTCACCACCGGCAGCACAAACTCCACCATGTAGTTCTCACTGGTCTGATCCACGGCGGCATGCCAGAAGTAGCGCGCGTATCCAGCGGCGCCCTGATGAAACTCGGGATCAGCATCGGTCGCCATCGAGTACGCGGCAAGGGCTCCGGGAATGAGGATGGATGAATAATCGAACGAATCGTCCGTGGCCGTAAGAAACTTGTCTTTTATCGATTGCGGCGGCAGCTCCACATTGGCGCTCACCGACCGGAAATTCGGAATGATCCCAAGAATTCTCTTGGTCTGTTCCGGTTGCCCGCTGGGAGCAGGATTCCGTAACGCAGGCTTCGCCGGGGGGTCTTGAGAACTCGATTGCGCTTGGCCCGGCGCATCGGGCAGGCTGAGGTCAGCGTTGGCTTCTGACGAGTTGGCGGCGAACTGCTGCAAAGATAACCGGGGCAGACCGACTGCGGCGGCCGACTGCGGGTCATCCAGTGGCACTGCGCGATTTGGAAGCGAGGTACCGTTGTTCGCGGTCTCCTGCGCCGACCCGACGGAAGCCTGAATCAACAGACAAGCGACAGCTGTCGTCTGCAGCACAGAACAACAAAGACGTGCAATGAAAGGTTTCCTAGCCGGAAACGCGCCTCGCGGGAACAGGGACTCCCTGGGGGGACAGGAAAGCGGTCTCATGCACTATTGGACCGCGAATCGAAATAAAGGATTCACTTCCCGTCTCACGATGAAGGAATTGTCATCCTCGCGGTATTGGGGAATTCGTTCCTAATGGGGTTTGTGTTCGTCAGGGGCACCGTATCGCGCTGCAAGCGCTGATCCGGCTTGTATTCCGTAGCAATGCGGTTAAATTGTAGCTACAATTAATATGTGCTTGTATGGGATGAGGCAAAGCGGAAATCGAACCTGAAAAAGCACGGGCTCGACTTCAGGGATGCTCACCTCATTTACGACATTCCGGATAAATGCACCTACGCGAGCAATCGTCCTAGCGAGCGACGCTGGATGGATCTTGCTATGGCGGTTCTCCATGGAAAGTTGCTGACGCTGATTTACACGAAGCGCGGAGACGATGTTCGCGTGATCTCACTGCGGCCGGCCAGTCGAGAGGAGCGGAAACAATATGAAGAAGACTCGAAGTGAAACCGATTGGGAGCGCGTGAAGGGATTGAAGGAAGGCGAACGGATTCCGTACGAACCGGAAGACGGACCCTACGACCCGAATGATCCCGAGGCCGCGCGCGCATGGTTGGCGCAAGCCGATTTCATTCGCAAAGACAAAGTGATTCGTCGAGGCAAGCGCGGGCCGCAAAAGGCTCCCACAAAAAAGCTCGTCTCGCTGCGCTTGTCACCGGAGGTGATCGAGCACTTTAAGTCGAAGGGACCCGGCTGGCAAACCCGCATCGACAGCACGCTGCTGAAATCAATCAAGAGGAGAGCGTAGAAGAATCCCATTCGTTCATCGCCGCCCCGGTGCTTCCACTCTAGATGTTCCCTACCCAGACATGCGGCGCCTCAATCATCGGCAATGCCCTATTCCCAGCCTTCACTCCCCGGCCGTAGCGCCCGCCAGCAAAATCGGCGCCGTCGGCGTGTCCGAGCCTTCCGCCCGCTCCACCGTTACGCCAAACGCCTTCGCCGGCACGCCCGCCGGCAGCGGCGGCAAAATCACGCTTGCGCTTCCCGCTGCATCCGGCTGGAAAAGGCCCGCAGGAATTGGCGCCTTCCCATTTGCCGGAATCACCCACAGCTCATAGGTCTTGCCCGCCGGCAATGGATCGAGATTGTTCGCCTGGAAGATCAGGCTGCCGCTCGAAGCCAGGTACACCGCGCGCGCACTCGGCGCAGGCTTCGCCTTCGCCGCTGTCAACAGCACCCTTTGCGCCGATTGGGCCGTCAAAACGTCCAACACCCGCTGTGCACGCGAGCTTGCTGCCGCCTGCTGCGCGAGCTGCTCTGACTTCAGCTGCAGCTCGTGACGCATGTCGCCGATCTTCATCATCAGCGCGAACGCGAACACCAGCATCGCCGCCACGGCAGCCCACTGAATGGACGAGTACACGGGCCGCGCCCGCTTTGCGTCCGCAATCGAAACCACCGCCTTCGCCGTTTCTCGCCCTTCTGCCTTCGCGTCCGCGGCAATCTTCGCCATCAGACGCTCGTGCGCGCCATCGGGCAATGGATGTTCTTCCACGCTCAGGGCAACGAGCGCAAGGTCCCCCGAGAGCTCTGCCACTTCATTCCGGCACACGGCGCACTCCTTCAAATGAGCGCGCACCACCGCCGCCTCATCTTCTGAAAGCGCCTGCAGCGCATACAGCGCCAGGTCCTCCTGCGGAATGTGAGCGTCTGCCGTCACGCCTGCACTGCCTTTCGCAAACTCATCAGCGCCGTTCGAATCCTCGTCTTCACCGTGCCCAGCGGATCGCCCGTCTTGGCCGCAATCTCCGCATGAGTCATCCCCTCGAAAAAAGCCAGCTCCACCGATTTCTGCTGTTCGTCGGGCAGCCCTTGCATTGCCAGACGCACCTTCTCCATCATTCGCGTGCGCTCTACCTCTGAAGCCAGGTTCACTTTTGAAACCAGCACTACTTCATCCACTGGGTCGTTTGGCTTCCTGCGCCGCAGCAAATCCACCGCTCGGTTGCGCGCCACCACGGCCAGCCACGCTCCCAAAGATCCCCGACCCTTCTCAAACGCCCCCGGATTTCTCCACACCTGCAGAAAAATCTCCTGCATCACATCTTCTGCCTGCCCCGTATCGTTCAACACGCGCAGCGCAATCGAATACACCAGGCTCCCATAGCGGTTGCAGAACTCCGCCATCGCGCCTTGGTCGTTGGCTTTCACGCGTTCCAGCAACACTCCGTCCTCAGCCGCAGTCGCCCCCGTCTCATGGCGACCTCCTAAAGCTCTGTCTAGGGTACGGCCTACCGTCTTCGCCGGATTGGAGGGATTCGGGGGATTTTCGCTCATCGGGAAGCGGCGTCGTGGAGCCGAACTGTATTCTAGCGAACTCCCATTACATGGGGATGCTATCTCTTCCATCGGGGACCCCGACGGCTATCCCTCATTCTCGAGGTTCATCGCATGCGTGGCGTCCGGCTCCGTCGTCGGCTCAAATCCCATCCGCTCGTAAAGCCTGGCTGCGTCCGCATTCTCCGCCCGCAGCCTCACCCGCCGGAACCGTCCTCGCGCCAGCTCCACCAGCGCCGCCACCAACGCGCACCCGATTCCGCGATTGCGCCACGCCGGCCGCACATACACCCGCCGCACCCGGCCCACATCCGGGTCGTTCGCAAATGGATCGACGTTCAGTCCGCCGACCGCAACAAGAGCATCGCCATCGAAACAGCCCAGCAACGTCTCGCCAGGCCGATCGTATCGATTCGTGCCCGTGCCGCACTCCGCGATCAACGTCTCGACAAAGTGATAGCCCTCGCCAAGGGCCTCGCTCCGCAGCTCCTCGATACCCGGCGCCGGAAGCTCGATCTTGCGAATGGCGGTCGTCACGGTCACAGCATAAATTCGGTTTGTCAGGGTACCGCAGGAATAAGCTTGCCCCATCACTTTTGCAGTTTTCCATAAACTGCAGGCAGTGGATGACAGAAAATGTCATAAAATGAAGGTATGGCAATGGCTTCCCTAAATATTTCGCTGCCCGACCCCCTGAAAGCCTACGTCGAGGAGCGTGTCGCTTCCGGCGACTTTGGCACGCCCAGCGAGTTCGTCCGCAACCTCATCCGCCAGGATAAGGAGCAAAGACGTTCGCGGCTCGAATCAGAACTGTTCGATGCATTGCAGACGAAGGAATTCGCGATCACACCGGAGGAGTTGAAAGGACGAAGTCTGGTTGCCGTTCTGCGCGAAAAGCTTGCCCGTCCGTGATCCAGTTGCGCGTCTCCGAAGCTGCTGCGCTCGCGATCATTGAGCAATCGGATTACTATCAGCAAGCAGCAGACGGCTCTCTCGCGAGCCGCCGGGGAGTGGCAGTGGATGAAGCCACACGCGCACTATCGAGTTGGCCGGAACGTGGTGCGCCATGCCGCTTTAGAAGCGCTGCTCTTGCGAATTTGCGGTGGGTCAGTGTTCCCGGCTTTCCTCGTCACATGATCTTTTATCGGTACATTTCTCATGAACAAATCATCCTGATCGTTCATGTTCTTCACGGCGCGCGCAATCTTGAGACACTCTTGGACCAGGATCAAGAGTGAGAGCCACTGACGATCTTGCCATTTAAACTAGACGAGACATGACCACCCTGAAAGCCGTGCGGGGCACCCGCGACCTGCTCCCGCCGGAAACGGCCCTCTGGAACCGCATCGAGGCCACCGCCCGCGCCGTCTTCGCACGCTACAACTTCGGCGAAATCCGCACCCCCGTCTTCGAGGACACTGGCCTCTTCGCACGCGGCGTCGGCGAAGAAACCGACATCGTGTCGAAGGAGATGTACACCTGGGAGGACCGGGCCCGCGCGCAATCCGAGAAGCAGCAGTCCCTCACCCTCCGCCCCGAAAACACCGCAGGCGTAGTCCGCGCTTACATCGAGCACAAGCTCGGCGAAACCGGGCAGCTCCAGAAGCTCTATTACATCGGCCCGCAGTTCCGCCGCGAGCGCCCGCAAAAAGGCCGCTACCGCCAGTTCTCGCAGATCGGCGCCGAAGTCATCGGCCCACCCTCCGCCGGCAGCGAATCTCCACTCCGCGACGCCGAAATCTTAGAGATGCTCGCCACCCTGCTCGACGAACTAGGCATCACCGGCTGGACCCTCGAAATCAACTCCGTCGGCTCCTCTGCCGATCGCGCCCGTTATAACGAGATCCTGCGCACCGCCCTCGCACCCGTCGCATCGCAAATGTGCGGAGATTGCCAGCGCCGCGCGGTGACCAACCCCCTTCGCGTGCTCGATTGCAAAGTCCCCGAAGACCAGCCCATCATTGATGCTCTGCCCAAAATCGTCGACTCGCTCGATGAAGAATCGAAAAAACACTTCGCCGCCGTCCTAGCCGCACTCGACGCCGCCGGCGTGCCCTACACCCGCAATCACCGCCTGGTGCGCGGCCTCGACTACTACACGCGCACCACCTTCGAGTTCACCCATGGCGGACTCGGCGCGCAAAACGCCCTCCTCGGCGGCGGACGCTACGACGGCCTAAGCGAAGCGATTGGTGGACCAAAGGCTCCGGGGATTGGCTTTGCCATGGGCGAAGACAGGCTCGTGCTAACGCTGCAAGCCCTCGAAGCGCCCAAGCCCGAAAAGAACGATGCCTATATCGCCCCGCTGGGAGACGCGAAAGACGAAGCCACTCTCACCCGCATCAACGCCGCCGCTCTCGCGCTGGCCCGCCAGCTGCGCCGCGGTGGCCTCAGCATCGAACTTGGCGACGGCAGTTTCCGTCTCAAGAAGTCCTTCGAGACCGCCGACAAGGTGGCCCGCCGCATCGTCATCCTCGGCGAAGACGAGCTCCAATCCGGTATCCTGACGGTGAAGGACTTCGCCTCCGGCACACAGACCAAGGTTCCGCACGCAGAGCTGGCAACGCGCCTCAGACAGCCCGCAGACAAATAGAAGGAAATACCGTTGCTCGACTTTTTAGGTACTCTCGAACGCACCCACATGTGCGGCGATCTTCGCGCCGCCCACGCTGGCCAAAACGTCGTCCTCATGGGCTGGGTCAATCGCCGCCGCGACCACGGCAACCTCATCTTTCTCGACCTGCGCGATCGCAGTGGCATCGCCCAGGTTGTCCTCGACAAAGAACTGACGCCCGATGGCCACTTGAAAGGCGAGCAGGTTCGCCCCGAGTACGTCGTCGCCGCCGTCGGCAAGGTGAGCCTGCGCGACCCCGACGCCATCAATCCCAAAATGCCGACCGGCGAAATCGAGATCGAGGCTACGGAGATTCGCGTCCTCAACGACGCGCACCTCGCGCCCTTTTCGCCCGCGGAAGAAGCGATCCAGAACGAAGAGGTCCGCCTCAAATATCGCTACATTGATTTGCGCCGCGCAGAGATGCAGCGCAACTTCTGGCTGCGCCACGAAATTACACAAGCGATCCGCGGGAGCCTGTCAGGCCAGGGCTTCCTCGAAATCGAAACGCCCGTCCTGAACAAGTCGACGCCAGAAGGTGCGCGCGACTTCCTGGTGCCGAGCCGCGTGCACCCCGGCGAGTTCTACGCACTGCCGCAATCGCCGCAGATCTTCAAGCAGATTCTCATGATCTCCGGCTTCGATCGCTACTTCCAAATCGCCCGTTGCTTCCGCGATGAGGACCAGCGCGCCGATCGCCAGCTTGAGTTCACGCAAGTGGATTTGGAAATGAGCTTCCCGCGCCGCGAGCACGTGTTTGCTGTGGTCGAGAAGTTCTGCGCCGCCGCCTTTGCCGCCGCCGGTGTCACGTTGCCCACGCCGTTCCCGCGTATCACCTACGACGACTCGATGCGCCAGTACGGCTCGGACAAGCCGGACCTGCGTTTGCCGGGGCTCACGGATGTGCGAGCTGCATTTCCTGAAGCGGCTTTTGCCACTCTGCAAATCGATCCCGCATTGCCGGTTGTCGCGTTCCGCATTCCGAGCGTAGGTGAGCTCAGCCGCAAGGAGCGCGAAGACAACCATCCTCTCTTCGATCAGAAGAAGGGCGCGAAGTTCATCGACGATTTCAAGCGTTTGGCGAAGAGCTTTCCTGAACCCGCGACGAAGGTGCGCGAATTGGCTGGTGCATCCGATGCTGACTTCGTCATTATTGTTGCCGGCGATCCAGCGCACCATATCAAGGCCAGCGATACCAAATTTGAAGGGCGATTGAGCGAGCGCGAAATCAATGTCTACGCGGCTGCGGGTAATTTCCGCACTGAGCTTGCGAAGAAGTATGCCGACAAGCACGGCGCTTTCCGCGTCACAGATGAGATTGTCCAGAACGCGGATCCGAAGAGCGGTTCGCGAATCGACGGCGCAGCTGCGTTCCATCCGATCTGGATCGTCGACTTTCCGATGTTCGAGTACGACCTTGCCAGCGGCCATTGGATGCCTGCGCACCATCCATTCACTGCCCCCTACGAAGCCGACATGGCCAACCTTGTCAGCGATCCAGCCTCGGTGCGCGCCGATTGCTACGACCTCGCAATGAACGGCCTTGAGCTCGGCTCGGGCTCCATCCGCATCCACCGCAAAGATGTGCAGCAGCAGATTTTTGCATCGCTCGGCATCAGTGAAGAAGATGCGCGCAAGCGGTTCGGCTTCTTCCTCGACGCGCTGGAATACGGTACGCCCCCGCACGGCGGCATCGCGCTCGGTCTCGACCGCATCGTCATGCTGCTGACAGGCGCGCCCAGCCTGCGCGAAGTGATCGCCTTCCCCAAGACGGCTAAAGCCATCGACCTGATGGCCGACGCCCCCACCACGGTAACCGAACAGCAGCTGAGAGAACTCCACATCCGTACCGCAGCCCGCACCTAGGCGCAGTGCTTCAGCCCCCACGAAAATGTGTGCCCCATGGCCAAAGACAAGGGCATGGGAAAGCGCGCCCCCTTAATCTCCCGTAGTCTCCGCCAGCTGATCCTGCTCGCTGATCGCTACACAATCGATTGATAAGCATTCCCCCAGAGCGCGGAAATCCTTGTCCCAACGCGGCCGTTCCTCATCATCGAGCGCGGTCAGCGCATAGCTCGAACTGCGCAGAATCTCGTACCAGATGTTCTGCGCCTGCCACAGATTCAAGTCGAACGGCATCTCCGCGAGTCTCCGCGCCAGCGTCAAAGCGCGATCCAGCATCTCGAGCGAGCCGGCGGAAAGCTGCAATTCCACCATCGCGCGCTTCATCCGCTGGTCCGCAATGTAGCTCAGCGTCGCCGTTTCCAGCGGTACCTGATCGGCCTTCGCCAGTTGCAAGAGCGAGCGCATCGTCGCCAGGTCGATCGGCTCACCTTCCAATGCGCGGCGCAGTCCCGCGTTGATCGCAAAGCTCGCAGCCAGGGTCAGCGCGGGAGGTTTCGGCAGTCCCGCCTGCGACAAAAAGCGCAGCAGGCTCGCATGATCCTCATAGATCGTCGTCAGCGAATTCTCGATATCCCACAGCGTCGAATTCAAAATCAGCTGCACGATGCGCCGCTGCTCATCGCTGAAAATCGAAGTCAGCGAATAATCCACATGCCCGTAATACCGGTCGATCAGACGAATCACATCCGGGAAATCCGCCTTCTGCACCTGCTCCGCTGCGAGTACCGAGAATTCCTCAAACGCATTCGCGTCGCCCTCTGCATAAGGCCTGACCGCCGCAGTAATGTTCTGGTCGCCAAAGTGCAGTACCGCAAAACTGAAGCTCTCCTGCTCCCCGGTAATGGCGCTCGCAATGTGCACCCTCCCCAACGCCAGCCTGCCGCGCCCCGATGTGTAAACGTCATACGAGATGCGCCGCACGCGATAACAGAACAGCTCCGTCTCTTCGCCAAACGAAGAGAAAATGCTGCTGATCGCGTAATGCGCCGCCACCTGCTCCAGACCCAGTTCCATCGGCCGAATCTTCTCGTTGAAAATGCGCGCCCCGTCGCCTTCCGTAGCAATATTCGACTTCGCCTCCGCAAGCTGCGTCACAAACGCCGCCTCGAGCCCCTCCGCCTTGTCGCCGAACACCACCTTCGCCAATTGCAGCACGCGCGCCGCGTACGCAATCACCTGCACCGTTTCGATCCCGGAGATGTCGTCGAAGAACCACCCGCAGCTCGTGTACATCAGCTGCGCATGCCGCTGCATCTCCATCAGCTCGAGAGCCCGCACCCGCTCGTCGGCGGTCAATCCGTGGTTCTGATGTTCCAGGAAAAACAGCTCTGCCGATTCATCCGTGCGGTAGAGGATCACCTGGATATAACCGTCGCGCGCCGCCCAAACATCCTTGAAAAGCTTCGCGCCCTCCTCCTCGGTCAGCGGCGTAATTGCGTCGCGCAGCGCATCCAACGCCTGGCGCAACGGTCCCCGCCATTCCTGGTTCCATCCCGGCCTTCCGCTGCTGCAACCGCAATTCGAGCGCCAGCGCTCCACGCCATGCGCGCAACTCCACGACGTGTCGTCGACAATCTCGCATTCATACTCCGGCGGAAACTGCGCCAGATAATTTCCGTAGTTTGTCAGCTTGACCGTCTTGTCCTGCTCCAGCAGCCGTATCGCATAGGCCAGGGCCATCTCTCCATGTTTATGGTGATGCCCATACGACTCTCCATCCGTGGCCACATGCACCAGCTGCGGCTGCGTTCCTTCTTTGAATCCCGCCTTCAACCGCGCCGCAAAATTCTCGCCAGAGTCCAGCAGCCCTTCAAAGGCAATCGCGCGCGACGTCGGTCCATCGTAAAAAAAAACTCCCAGCGCTTTGCCAGAAGGAAACCGCATCAGATACGGCCGCGTCGTGTCTACTGTCGCGTCCGGAGTGACCGTCCATGGCAGCTCCGCACTCAGGGCCGTCCCACCTGCATTCTGCGTCGCCGCACTCGCAACAGCGAAGCCGCCCGGCCTCAACGGCCGAATTCGCTTGCACTGGTGCGGCGCCAGCAGTGTGAAACGGATCCCTTGCTCCGCCAGCAACTCCAGCGTCTCGGTGTCCGCTGCCGTTTCCGCTAGCCACATCCCGTCCGGCGGAGCGCCGTAGTGATATTGATAGTCCGCAATCCCCCACCGGATCTGCGTAATCCGATCGCGCCGGTTCGCCAGCGGCATAATGATGTGGTTATAAACCTGCGCCATCGCCGAGCTGTGTCCCTTGTAGCTCCGCCGGCTGCGCCGCTCGCCGTCCACAATCATCCTGTGCGTCCGCGGCGCATTGTCCCTCAGCCAGCTCAGCAGCGTCGGCCCAAAATTAAAGCTGATGCGCGCGTAGTTATTAAAAATCCGCGTGATCTGGTTTTTTCCATTCTGGATTCGCGCCGCACCGTTGGTCGCATAACACTCCGCGCAGATGCGCTCGTTCCAGTCGTGATACGGGGCCGCCGAATCCTGCGTCTCTACCGTTTCCAGCCACGGATTCTCGCGCGGCGGCTGATAAAAATGTCCATGAATGCAGACAAATCGTTTCGCTGGCGGCATCGGCCATCCTTGCTCGGCAGGGGACTGCCCGGATTCTCTATTCTAGTGTCCCGATCAGCATTTCTCTTCGAAGGGCTCTGTCTCCTGGAGAGTGCGCTGCCATCCTGAGCGCCCGGACCGGACCCGGACCCCGATCCCGGACCCTGCCTCGCTTTTGCTCTTGCTTTTGCTGTCTCCTGATCCCTATTCCCTATTCCCGGTTCCGTTGCCTTTTGCTAGATCGCACGCCCGCCAAAGGTACCAGCTCGCCACCGAGCGGAACGGCGCCCACTTCCGCCCACGCCGGAAAAGCACATCCGGCTTCGGCAAATCCGCGGCCTCCACCGGTCTCGTCTTCGGCAATTTCAAAAACGTCAGCGCAAAGCCCTTGCGGACACCATAGTCTGTCACCGGCAGCACATCCGGCCTGCCCAACCGGAAAATCAACAGCATCTCCACCGTCCACGAGCCGATGCCGCGTACCTCGGTCAGCCGCTCCACAATATCCGCGTCCGGCATCTTCAGAATCGCCGCATGGGATGGCACCGTGCCGTCGAGCGTCTTGGCCGCGAGATCTTTCATCGCTTTAATCTTGTTCCCTGAAACCCCGCAACCCCTCAGCCGCTCATCCGGAACATCGATCATTTGCTGCGGTGTCGGATCGCCGCCGAAAAACTCGCGCACGCGGCGATGAATCGTGGCTGCTGCCTTCCCATGCAACTGCTGATACAGAATCGATTCCAGCAGCGACTCAAACGGCGAGGGTGACGCGTCGAGCCGGAGATTAAATTCGCCCACGCGCTCGATCAGCGCGCCGAGCTTCGGATCATTTTTCTTCAGATGCGCCACCGCCTCCACAACGTCAAAAGGCAGTTTGCGGCGCGTCCGCGTTTCATGCGTCATAGGCGACCAGTGTATCGCGCACCCTTCATCGATCGAGTGGAGATTCCCGTCCCATTGCGAGCGAGTCCAAGCCTGCGGTGCGATTCAACTCAACCAACCCGCTTCCCCCACCCGCCCTTGTACCATCATCAACAGGGTCCCTCAGGAGAACCCCGCGCCATGAAAATGCGTCCGGGCACGCAAACGGGATTTCTGCTGTGCGGCAAGGAATGGATCGAAGGCGAATCCTTCGAAGTCCGCTCGCCGTGGGACCAGGGCCTCGTCGGCCGCGTCACCATCGCCACCCGCGCCGACGCGCGCCAAGCCGTCAATCACGCCGTTGCCAGCCTGCGCCGTACCCGCGCCCTGCCGCGTTGGAAGCGCCGCGAAATCCTCGAAGACATCGCCGCCGCGCTCATCGACCAGCACGAGCGCTTCGCCCAACTCATCGTCGCCGAAGCGGGCAAGCCCCTCCGCCTTGCCCGCACTGAAGTCGATCGCGCGGTCCTCACTTTCAAAACCGCCGCCGAAGAATCCGTTCGCCTCGGTGGAGAATCCATTCCACTCGATCTCACTGAGGGCAACGAAAATCGCTGGGGAGTCGTGCAGCGCTTTCCCGTCGGCCCGGTCCTCGCCATCACGCCCTTTAATTTTCCCTTGAACCTCGTCGCCCACAAGGTTGCGCCCGCCCTCGCCGCAGGCTGCCCGCTCATCCTCAAGCCCGCGCCCCAAGCGCCATTCACCGCCCTCGCCCTCGGCGAAATCATCCTCAAAGCCGGCTGGCCCGAAGAAGCCCTCGCCGTCCTCACCCTCTCCAACGCCGACACCGCGTGGCTCGCCGAGAAAGAAGACCGCATCAAGCTCGTCAGCTTCACCGGCTCCGCCAAGGTCGGCTGGGATCTCAAAGCCCGCTCCGGCCGCAAGCGTGTCCTGCTCGAGCTGGGCGGCAACGCTGCTCTCATTATTCACGGCGATTGGCCCGACCTCGACGAAGCCGCAGTCCGCATCGCGCACGCTGCCTTCGGCTTCGCCGGCCAGTCCTGCATTAGCGTGCAACGTGTTTTCATCGAGCGACGCATCTTCCAGACGTTTGTTTGGAAACTCGTCGAAATCGCAGGCAAACTCGTCTCCGGCAATCCCGCCGACGAAGCCACCGAGATCGGCCCCCTTGTTCGCTTAAGCGAAGCCGAGCGCGTCGAGTCGTGGATCAAGGAAGCCGTAGCGGCCGGCGCCAAGCTCGTCTCCGGCGGCGAGCGCAAAGGCTCGTTCATCGCGCCCGCCATCCTCACCGCAACCCAGCCGGGCATGAAGATTCGCGATGAAGAAGTCTTCGGGCCCGTCGTCCTCGTCGAGCCGTACGAAGACTTCGAGGAGGCCCTCGCCGATGTCAATCACTCGCGCTATGGCCTGCAGGCCGGTCTGCTTACGCGCGATGCGGGGCGCATCCTCACTGCCTATCGCGAGCTCGAAGTCGGCGCGCTTATCATCGGCGACACGCCCAGTTGGCGTCTCGATCCCATGCCCTACGGCGGCGTCAAAGACTCCGGGCTCGGTCGTGAAGGCGTCCGCTCCGCCATCGAAGAAATGACCGAACCGCGCATGCTCGTCCTCTCCGGCATTAGCTAAAGGATCACCATGGATCTGGCCCTCAAAGACAAACTGATCGTAGTCACCGGCGGCGGCGCAGGCATAGGCGCCGGCATCACCCGCGCCTGCCTGGAGGGGGGCGCACGCGTCGTCGTCCTCGGCCGACGCTCCCAGAATGCGCAGTCTTTCATGGCTGAGATGGAAGCGACCCATGCCCTTTGCTTCTTCGTCGAAGCTCACCTCGAAGACACCGCGCGCTGCGAGGCCGCGGTCGCAGAGATTCTCGCGCAACACGGCGACATCTACGGCCTCGTCAACAACGCAGGGGTGAACGACGGTGCGGGCCTCGAACGTGGTTCCGTTGCAGCCTTCATCCAAAGCCTGCAAAAAAATCTAATCCACTACTACGCGCTCGCCCACTTCGCGCTGCCCGCGCTCAAGCGGACCCAGGGCGCCATCGTCAACATCAGCTCCAAGGTGGCGCTCACAGGCCAAGGCAACACATCCGGCTACGCCGCCAGCAAGGGCGCACAGCTTGCCCTCACGCGCGAATGGGCCGCTGAGCTGCTGCCGTACAACATCCGCGTCAATGCTGTTTTGCCTGCCGAGGTCATGACGCCCCTCTACCGCCGCTGGCTCGATACCCTCGGGGATCCTGACGCCGAGCTCAAGCGCATCACCGACAAAATTCCCCTCGGCCATCGCATGACGCTCTCGTCTGAAATTGCCGCGGCCGCAGTCTTCCTGCTCTCGCCCACGCAGTCCGCCCACACCACCGGCCAGCACCTCATCGTCGACGGCGGTTACGTCCACCTCGATCGCGCCCTTACCTAGACCTCGACCGCTTGATCCTGTACGAAAATGGGTGCCCAGGTCCGGGGTCCCCACAGACGGGTCTTTGTCTGTGGGGTGGAGATCTCGCCTTTGAGACCTGGGATAGCACGAGCCTCAACGCACGAAATTGTGCGGTCAGAGACCTATAGCGTGCGCGCTCTCGCATCGCCACGTTGCCGAGCATCTGCGCCCACCAACGCGCCAATCACACCTGCAGCCGCCGCTCGTACTCCACCTCTTCTCCGTATTCCGCATTCCGCCGCAGAATCCGAAGATACATCGCCCAGCAAAAATTCGAGACCCGCCAGTGCGCATTTGGCTCGGGCCAACCCGTGTGATAAAACCGCACGCGCGTCACCTCTCCCTCCGCCCCCTCGGCCAACAGCTCGCATCCCACCCGCGTCCCCATCCAGTCCGGATGCGCCTCCGTAATCTCCAGCTCGAAACCGTGCGGAGGATTGCAACGCGTCACTCTGCCGCGCCATTTGAAGTCGCGCCCAAAATACAAGCGCACCTCGCCACCTTCGCGGCATTCCCCACCCCCGGCCTTCGTCCACCACTTCTCCATCCCCTCCGGCGTGGCAAACAATTGAAACACCCGCTCCGGCTGCGCTTTTACCGTAAACTCGTGCACGATATCCGCCACCGTCTCTCTCCTTGTTGGATCGTCGTTTACGCGCCATTCTCTCAGGCACGGAAGCACCTGTCGATATGTCCCAGCTCAACATAAGATATTTCGCCTCGGCGAAAGACCGCATTCGAAGGTCCTGTCGCTGCTTCTCGTGATGCGTCGATCCGCATGACAAGGGGTGCCCCATGTCTCGATTCTGAGACATGGGAGAGCAACAGCCCCACATAGAGTTCGTTAGCGGATTCCCGCCGTTCTCTTCAGCGTCTCCACGCGGATCGCCATCGCGTGGCTCCGCAGCCGCGCCACCAACGGCGCAACCTCAGCCCCGCCATTCCGCTCCGCATAGTCGGCCATCTCGAGCATCACGCCGGCCTCGCGAAACATCGTCCGCCGCCCACGCCTGGTTTGCGCACGCCTTGCGATGACTTCGCTGGTAAAGTACCGGTCCATCTCCGCCGCAAGGTCTGCAGTCGACTCACCGGTGCTGAAACTCGACCGCAGCCTTGCCACCATCGCGTCCCACAGCCGCGCATTGCGCCGATGCAGTCCTGCTGCCCATAACCCAAGATAGACGGCGATTGAAACAAAAAGGACGATTTGGAGATAAGAGTAGAGAATCGAAGCGCCTCTTACCTGAAGTTAGCGACGAGCTACATGCACTCTTCGCCACTTCACAGCGTAATCGACCTTCGTGGGCTAAACAATGCTACTTCCGAGGTAACTTCCGTGCCCGGAAATGGCAGTGAGCTTGCCCCTACAAACATTGAGCCAAGTAACCCATTCGCGGCTGTTCATGCGGTTGGGAAACGATTTATGTACTAACTAATAACTACACTCCCACACACTCAATCGCACACTAGGGTAACGGATGCAATGTCGTGTTAAACAAAAACGGATCCTGGAATTCCGTCCGGTCTCCCGCCCTCTTGCCGGGGATCGGCTGCAGCCGCGCCGAAAGCGGCTTGTTCCATTTCGCCGCGAGAGACGCCACGTCCGCATACATGCGCTCCATCTGGTCCACGCTTACATCGCCCGGCAAAGGAATCGTGTCCAGCCCTGTGCCGCACACCGCCGAATAGGCCAGCAACGAATCCACGTTGAACGTCCCCTCCGCCCATCGCTGCGCCATCAGCTTGTCTTCCATCACCGGCACCATCAACCCCGAATACCCGATCTGCTTCACCGGAACCGTCTTGACAGCCGCGGTGATAATGCGAGCTGCGGTCAGCGTTCCACTGGATCCAAACTTCGCCCCGGTAAAATCCTCAATCGCCGCCGCAATCGACACATCGCCCAACGGCGCCGGTGTCGGATCCACGCCTACATAACTCCATCCCGTCTCCGCAGCCACTTTGTTGCCGACTGCATCGGCAACCTCCGCATGCTTCGTCAACGCCGCCGTCAAATCCGCAGTCGCCGCTTCGGCATTGCCCTTATCTTTTGTGAAGATTTCCGCAACCACATTCGCGCCTTCAAACCCAATCGCAAATTGCTTGCCCGCGCCCGTGTGATACGACCCCGGGTAAAACGGCCCGAGCGGTTTCAGCATCGCCGTGGCCGTAAAGTTGAACGTCCCTTGCGCGTGTGGACTGTGCTCGGCAACATACTTCACCAGCTCCGCCGTTTGATGAATCGTCTTCCAGTGAATCCCGCTCTCGTCCGCGATAATCGTGCTCGCCTCAATGTTTGGCAGCGTCGAAAGTGCTCGCTGGAGTAAATGCAGCGTTGCCGGATCATCGCCCTCGTGCAGCATCGCCGGTCCCACATTCAGGTCGAAACTCTCTTTGCCTGAGAGGTGGTCAAGCCGCCCCAGAAAAGCCAGCGCCTGTTCTTCCGGCATCCCAGCCACCAGTTCCCCCAGCGGCTGCGTCGTGATGCGGACCGTTTCCACCTGGTAGCCCAAGGCCTCGAACTCGCTCTTCGCTTTACGCAGTACCACCAGAGTTTCGGCCACTTGTTTCTCCCACGTCCCTTGCTCCAGCCGCACGAATCCTGTAATTGCACGCACCTTGGGATTCACCGATTGCGCCGGTGTCTGGCCCCACACAGACCCGCAAGCACACGCCGCCAACAGAACAGCTAGCGTCCTTCGCCTCACAGCACACCTCCGAATGAAAAAGAAAATTGAGTGTAGCAGATTACGGATTCTAATCCTGCATCTCAACGCGAGTGCTGACAGAGCGATGACCTGCAATCGGCATTGGCCGCGCCTACTTCTGGTCCACGCCCACAATCCGGACCTCGGAGCCGAACCGGTGATAGTCCCGGAACTCAATTCGGTGCAGAATCCTTTCGCGCTTGCCCAGTTGCATGCGCATCTCGCCGCGCACCGGCATCAGGTAGTCATGATTGTTGATCGCAACATAGTCATAATCGATCGTGATTGCCGAAGCGTGCACCCGCGATTTTTCCGGAATTCCTTCAGCCTCGATTGTGATGCGCCGCGCCCCGCGCGTCGCTGCGTCAATATAAACAAGCCCGTGAAATGCCACGTAGATCGGCGTCTCCGGTAGCGCCGTCACGGAGAACTTCGAGTTCTTTTTTTCCACGCGATAGCTGAAGACCTCCACCGGATTCCCATCCAGCTCCCCTTTTTCCTTCCATGCAAAGTCGGCCTTCGCCGCAACGTCGAAAGCAATCTCCAGCACTCCACCGAACTCTCCATCAAGGCGGCCGCCCTTCAGATCCGCCGGCTTCGTGTTCCCGGGGTCGCCGTCCACCTCGAGAACATTGCGCGACTCCTCGTGATTCTCATAGGTCACCAGCTCAGCAAGCTTGTCGTGCTTCGTCCATTTTCCCGCGCCCTTGCGATCGACATAACGGTCTGTTACCTCGATGCATTTGAAATTCATCAACGTGTCGAGATATCCGAGCGCGCGTTCCCGCGCCCCCGCCAACACATCGTGGCGATACTTCTCATTCGACGTCCGCAGGCTGTCCCGGCTCGGCGAAGCAACATAATGGCCCAGGCCCGACTCCAGATCGCCGGCAGCCACGACTTCGTCCGTGTTCGCATCCTCCGTGGAATCGGCATCGCTTCCGTCGCCGGCCTTTTGATCCCCGGCCATCGCGAACTCCGATGTGCGCGTGAAACTCTTCTCTCCTTGCGAGTACGTAAACACCGCGCGATACACACCCGGCTTCAACGAGCCAGCCTCAATCGTCGCCAGGTTCAGATGATCTTCAGTGGCCACTCCATTCCCGCTCGCATTCCCCGGCACATCAATTGCCGAATGGGAAACGTTGTTTCCGTCCCGCTCCACGTCCACATTCAGCTTGCCCGCGCCTCCCTCTAAATTCGCGTTCCCATGCATTCTGAACAGGAATGAAATATGCTGCGTGCCCGCCGCCACTTGGTGCGACAAATTCGGCGTCACGCGCGCCTTCTCATACTGCATCGGCTCCAGCGGATCGGGTGTCCCAGCAACCGGCTGCATCCGCCGCACCAGCGCCACATCGCTCAGCCACGGACCCTCCATCGGTGGGGGAACCGTGAAATCCGTGCGCAACGCTCCGGCTCTCCCGCCGTTGCGGTCCAGCACTACGGCCTCCAGCACATAGTCACCCGGCGCCGCCGTAAAGTGGCGCTGCATCGTCACAGCATCGGCGCGCGCCGCATCCAGCGATTCCAGCGCGCCCTTGCGCGCGTCGTCCTCGCTGAAACGCTCCACAACCACGCCTGACTTGTCCCGTACCTGCGCCAGGATCGAGAGATGGCCCGAATACAACTGCGTGTTCGCATCCTCGTGCAACTCCACATGCGAAAGCGGCACTTCAATCGCCAGCTCGTTCGTCATCTGCGCGGCATTCCCGCCCATGCACAAAACGGCCTGCTGAAACAGCACATCGGTCGGCAGCGTTGCGTCTTTTAGGATCTTCAGCATCGGCGTCTCAAACGGACGCACTCCCATCGCACCGGCTGTGTCTGGCGGCAACGCAAAATATCCCGCCCGGGAGCGAACCGTCACGCCTCCGCGCAGCGGCTCAATGTCCAGCGAATGAAACTGTCCGTCGTAGTCTTTCAGCAACGGTGTGTACGAGGCCTCGTAATAGCTCCCGATGTCGCCAGCCAGCCGCTGCAGCGGCTCGCGCGATTTGTCTCCACCGCTAATCGAGAACCCACCGGTTCCCTTGGCAATAAAGGCCAGTGAGCTTCCTTTGGCATCTTCGCGGTCCTTATCCAGGCTTGAAACTGCGGGTGCGTCCTGCGTTGTCGACTGCATCAACTCAATGCGTCCCAGGTTGGGCCCCGCCGTGATGCCCGCGACGCCGGGCGACAGGCGTACGGGGAGACCTTGTGTGGGTTGGTACATCATCGTCAACATGTCGAACGCCTTCGCGTCCACCGCATTGGTGTCTACCGTATAGATGCTCACCCCTGCGCGATTCGCGGTCTGCACCACCTCACGCGACATGCTCTCCGTATTTGAGTTGGCACGCAGCCCTTCGGAGAAAAACACGATGACCTTGCGGCCCGCCACACCCTGCTGCGCCTTGCTGAGCGCGAGCAGCCCGGCCAGCGTAGCCGCCGCGTGCTGGTCCTGCACAATCCGCTGCGATTCTTCCAGCGCGGACATCATCCTCTGCGCTCGTGCGCGTTCCTCTACGCTCACGTGCGCGCCCGACGGCAGCGCTCCGGTCCGGACCACGGCCAACAGCTGCTTCTCTGCATCGGCAAGCTCTTGTTGCGGCATCTCGCCCAGCGCCGCATTCACCGCGTTCCCTGTCGCCACACGATCCTGCGTAAAGTTCTCGAGCAGCCGCAGCCCACGATCCACACCCAGCACCGCAATTGCGCACTTCCCCGGCGTCAAGGATACGAGCTTCGTCACAATGTCCCGCGCAATCTTGGCCGACTCCGAGGACATGCGATCGAACAGGAGTGCCATTGTCGTCGCGCTCCCCGATTCCGGCGTCACCAGGTGCAGATCCGCAAGCTGCACCGGGTTCCCTGCGTCGCTCACCTTGATGTCCGCTGCGCTCAGGTTGGTCACCGGTTTGTTCTTCTTATCGCGCACCACCAGGTCGATCAGCACTTCATCTGGATTGGCATGAACTTCGTTCGACGGCGTATCGTCTCCCACCGACGGCCCCGAAACCACGCTCGTTTGCGCCCGCGAAGGCAGCCCGAGTAGCACGCACATGCCCGCGCACAAACAAAACTGCCTGAAGGCAGTCTCCGCCAGGGCAGGCAATCGAGCCGGCAAACGGGATTTTGAATTCATCAAGGTCCTGATCTGCTCAGTACTTCCAACGCGCAACGAGGAACCAGCCAATCGTGAAGGCGCCGGTACGCAGAATTGTACAGCCGCTTCAGCTTCGGAGCGACTTCGCGATTCTCCGCAGCATTCCACCGCCCCTCCACGCCCGGTCGGGCGCTTGTCGGTCGCCTATCGTCATTCGTCACATTTTTCGTCCCCCCTGTGGCGTGCCCACAGGTTCGCCAATATACTCATGTGGTAGCACCACAGGAACCCGCGACATGCCTCCATCCAAACTGGACCTTTTGCAGGGCACCCTCGACCTCATGGTCCTGCAGACCCTCACCGCCATGGGTTCGCTCCACGGCTACGGCATCGCACGCCGCATCGAGCAGGTCAGCGGCAATCAGGTCCTGCTTAATCAGGGCACTATCTATGCCTCCCTCGTCCGCCTCGAACAGCGCGGCTGGATCAAGTCCGAATGGGGCACCTCCGGCAATAACCGCAAGGCGAAGTTTTACTCCATCACCAAAGCCGGCCGCCGCCAGCTTGCCGCTGATGCTCGCCACTGGGAGCGCCTCACGGGTGTGATGGATCGTGTCTTCGGCATGGGAAAAGACGCGGATGAAGTCCTCGGCGAAAGTGAGAACCCCGCATGAGCCGCCTTCGCCACACCACCGGCCGTCTGCGCGCCTTCTTCACCAGGCGTCAACTCGATACCGATCTCGACGCCGAACTCACCGCCCACATCGATCTCGCCGTCGATGAATACATTGAGCGTGGCATGACACCGGAGCAGGCGCGCCGGCGGGCGATGCTCGATTTTGGCGGCATGCAACAGGCAAGAGAACAGCACAGGGAGGCACGTGGTCTTATGAGTCTCGACATTCTTCTGCAGGACCTGAAATACACGCTGCGCACGCTGGGCCGCGACCCCGGCTTTACTGCCGTTGCTGTATTGATTTTGGCGTTGGCAATCGGCGCCAACATCGCCGTCTTCAGCGTCGTCGATACGCTCATGCTCCGCCCGCTGCCATTCCAGAACGCGCAGCAGCTCTTGTGGATTGCGCCTCCTCCTACGAAGTGTGGCCTTTCCTGCGCGACTTATTCCACTGACGCCTACGATGAATTCCGTGCTGGCAGCCGATCCTATCAGGATGTGACCGGCTACTTCGCTTTTTCCAGCTCCGACAACCTCAGCCTCAAACTTGGCAGCGCGCCGATCACAGCCACGAGCATTGATGTCATTGCGAATTTCTTCCAGATGCTTGGCGTGCAGCCTGCGATGGGACGAACCTTCACGGCCGACGATGCGCGTAATGGCGCTGCGCCTGTCATCCTGCTCAGCGATCCTTGGTGGCGCCGCCAGTTCAACGCCGATCCCAACATTGTGGGCAAGACCTTCGACATGAACGGACATCAAACCACTGTCATTGGCGTCCTGCCTGCCTCGTTCGACTTTGGCGCTGTCTTTGCTCCCGGGACAAAAGTCGATGCCATTACGCCGCTCAATCTTTATGGCCCTCCGCGCGATTGGGGAAACATCATCACCATGATCGGGCGCCTCAAGCCCGGCGTCTCCCTCGCGCAGGCCCGCGAAGATGCCGACCGAGTCGCACCCAACATGTGCTGGAACAACAAACGACCCGGATCCTGCGGCTCGTATGCAAGGCATAACGATACCGGCGGGGTCGTCCCCGTCCCGCTGAAGGACTACGTCAGCGGTAAGCTGCGCCGCAGTCTGGTCGTTCTCTGGTCCGCTGTCGGCGCCATCCTCCTCATCGCCTGCGTCAACCTCTCCAACCTGCTTCTCGCCCGCTCCGCTGCCCGCTCTAAGGAGTTCGCCATGCGCGGCGCACTCGGCGCCAGCCGCGGCCGCATCGTTCGCCAGCTGCTGACAGAGAGTCTCGTTCTCTCCGGCGCGGGCGCCCTCCTTGGCATTCTGCTGGCCGTCACTCTCATCTCGTGGCTCGCGCACCAGGGAGCCATCGCACTACCCTTGCTCAGTACGCTGCGCTTTGATGGGGCCTCCCTGGGGTGGACCGTGCTTATCGCCGTCAGTGCCGCGGTTCTCTTCGGTCTCATGCCCGGACTCCGCATGGCTGGGGGCAATCTGCACGAGACCCTCAAGGACACCAGCGCCGGATCAGGCCAGAGCCGCAAACACGAGCGTACCCGCTCCGTTCTCGTCGTCACTGAAGTTGCGCTGGCCTGCATGCTCCTCGTGGGAGCGGGTCTGCTGCTGCGCAGCTTCATGCACGTGCTCGACGTCGATCTGGGCTTCCAGCCCGAGCGCGCCGCCGCCATCAAAGTTGAATACGACGACAATGTGCCAGGGGACAAGAACGGTGATCTCAGCGCGCAGAAACGCGCCGTCATCTTCCAGCAGATCCTTGCGCGCGTCAGCGCGATCCCGGGCATCGAAGCCGCAGGATTCGTCGACTATCTCCCTCTCAGCCAGAATCGCGCGTGGGGGCTGCCCTTTCCGAAAGGAGTGAGGCGTCCCGACAACATCAATAACGGTCCGCTCGTCTACGTCGTCACCCAGGACTACCTGCACGCGATGGGCTCCCGTCTCCGGGGCCGCGACTTCGCCTGGTCCGATGGCCCGCACAGCCAGAACGTCGTCCTGATCAACGACTCCTACGCGCGCTTCCTCGCCGGGTACGCTCACTGGCCCAACAACGATGCCGTCGGACAGATCATCACCAACGACCCCAGCGATCCGAAAAACGATTTGCGTGTCATCGGCGTCGTTGACGACGTTCATGAAGAGAACGTCGATGGCGACGCCGGTTGGCAGATCTACTATCCGGCAACCCAGGCCAGTCCCAGTGGGGCCGAACTCGTCGTCCGCACCACGCTGCCTCCGGCAACGCTTGGCGCCAGTGTTCTCCGCACCCTCCGCGATCTCAATCCCAAACAGCCGTTAGCCGAGTTCCGCCCCATCCAGTCGCTTGTCGACCACGCCAACTCGCCGCGGCGCTTCTTCATGCTCCTCGTTGCCGCATTCGCAGGGCTCGGCCTGCTGCTCGCGTCGCTTGGCATCTACGGTGTCATCTCTTACACGGTGACCCGGCAGACCTCCGAGATCGGCATCCGCATGGCTCTCGGCGCAAGCGCGGGGCTGGTGCAGAGGCAAGTTCTTGTCGGCACGTTGCGCCTTACTCTGATCGGGGTCGTCCTCGGTGCTGCGGCCTCGCTCGCCACGGCCAAGCTTATCGCCTCACTGCTCTACGCCACATCGCCGTGGGACGGTGTCACCTATATTGCGATGGCGCTCGCGTTGCTCGGCGTTGCTGCGTTCTCCGGGTACATCCCGGCTCGCCGTGCCTCGCGGATCAGCCCAATGGTCGCGCTCCGCGCCAATTGATGCATTCGTTGAAAACGAAAATGCTATCGGCGATTTTGCTTTTTCTTGGCCGGCGCGTCCAAACAGGAGCCGCCGTTCGCGATCTCGGCTCCGGCACGGCTTCTTTAAAGCTCTTTAAGAAACTCCGAATAAGTCGATGTTTTGAAAGGGCACGACTTCGCAGCTTGCAGAAAAACTCGTCCCAAGAGCGGGTTTGAAAGGGCACGAGTTTACTCGTGCCAATAAGTCGATTGGATTGACGCCGGCTTTAGCCGCGGAGGGATGTGTTTCACAATTTTTCTCGGAACTCTTGACTTTTTCCGCAGCCTGGTTAGCCCCTGAGGGAAGGTCGGCCTTGCAACTGGCATTATTCAGAGATTTTCTAAGGCCCCCAAAAAGCCAAGCGGGGCGGCTCAACACCGCCCCACACCAGCTCTCCTCACTAATCTAATTCAGCCCCCCGGCCATCAATCTATAGTTATAAATAGTTATAAGCTCCGATAAATAAAGTAATATCTACCGCTATAAATAACTTACGATCTGCCGCAGCGCGTCGTCCGGCTGCACCGGCATCAGCGCCTTCAACGGTCCGCCGCCCGCGCCGGTCTTGATCGGCAACAGCCCCAATGTCTGCAGCAGCCAAACCCTCGGTTCATCCTTCGCACTCAACGCCTGAATCTCTGGCCTGTGATACTTATCCCAGTCGTCCTTAAGATTTGTCAGGATCGTCTCCGGTGTCGAATCGTCGCTCGCGATCGCCACCATCTTCAGCACCCGGATCTCCTGCTCAGTCAGCCGCACTGCGGGCGATCCATTCCGCAACTCCCGCGCCAGCACCGGGAGCCGACGCTCAAAGCTCGCCTTCACATTCGTCCAGATCGCATAGCCGAGCCAGGTCGGCGGTGTCTTCGGATTCGGCAACACCAGCCTGTGAAGTTCGCCCACCAGCAGCGGAATCCCCGATGTCAGCCGGAACATATCCAGTACCTGTGGCTCGGCAAGTTCGATCTTGTAGACCTCGCCAAACCACGCCCGAATCTGTTCGATCGTTAGCCGCCGAATTGCGGCAATGCCATCCTCGTGTCCGTCAGCGCGCTGCGCGATGCTCCACCGCAGCAGGTCCGCGCCGCCCGTGAACAGCAGCAAATCGCTCTCCGCCTCAATCCCGCGTGCTGCGTCCTCGGGAGCTACCGGCAGCAGATCCGAACTGCCTGCATACCCAATCTGGGCGCGGATCCCGCAGTTCGCATGAAGAAGCGGATTCTGATCGCTCGGCAAAAGCCATTGCGAAACGCCCAGCAGCGAACGCACGCTCCGCAGCGCCTTCGGTTCCGACTTGTCCTCTTCGATGTACCGCTTGAAGCGTTGAATTTCTTCCAGATCGAAGAACGAAGTCTTTCCATCCGCCGTTGCTGCAATTCTCCTCGCCGGCTTCGGCGGCTTCGGCGCAGCTTCTGGCGCAACGCTGGCCTTCGGTTCCGCTTCCTCTTTTGCTTCCGCCACAACGGTCTCGATGGACGCGTCCTCAATCAACGGCTTCTCCGGCGTGCTCGTCGCCGTCTCCCCCCGCCCGGCTTCCTCGATCACCGGAATCGCCATCGACACATTCGGCTCAGTCTGGATCGCCGGCACCGCATCCACCATTTGTTCGGAGATCGAAACACGCCCGTCCTGCCACGTCTCAATATCCAACTGGCGCACAAAATCATCGACGCGCGGCAAACTGCTCTTCAACTTCGCCAGGTCGGGATCGTTGGTGCTGTCATCCAGGCTGCATGCCCAACTCAGCCACGTTTCCACTGCCGGGCCCGGCAAATCCGCTAGCGTCGGCTGCGCCGACACTTCCATCAACTCCGCCACCGCCGCATCACGCTGCCGCAACCGTTCCTGTTTTGTCCGTTCGCGCCGATGCAAGACCGTACCTGTTACCAATAACTGCGCCAGGTCCAGATAGCGCTTCCGCTTCGCCGCAACCTCGTCTAAACGGTCCACCAGGGAATGCAATTCATCCGTCGACTTCCAGGTCGCACCGCTGTCCTCGGAAAGAATCGCGTCGCGTAGATTCTGACACGCGTCGAACAACTGCCCAAGATCGGCAACCGCCTCGTCTCGATCCAGACGCTGTCCCGCCTCCAGCAGATCGATCTTTTCGCGCCAGCGCTTCGCCTGGTCTGTGAGGCATTGGAAGGTATCGGAGACAATGCTGCGTCTGCATTTGGTTTCTTCAAATGCGCCCACGTTTTTGCTCCTTCTTTCCGGTGGAGGTTTGTTTATCCGTTCATCCTACCGTGATGGCTTGTGGACCCATGCATTCAGTAATAGCCGCCTAATCACGGAAGTCATATTACGTTCGTCCAATGTACTTTTGGGGCACGTCGGCCTGCACACACACCCATGCAGAATTTGCGTCCTGCGTGGGCGTCGATGCAGTTCTTCCCGAACGCAGCGATGCGAAGCTCTCCCATGATTGGCTGTTTTAGGTTTGGTGTGAAGTTACGGGCCTCAGCCCACGAATTACATCGCCGCTACAAACTCCGGCAGCGCCATCGCCGCGCTCTCCTGGAGGAGCTGTGTCATCCGGGCCGCCATGCCTGTATACATCGAGGCCGCGCGGAACGCGCTCATTCTCACACTCTCATGCGCCCGGTCAACAGCATGGTTCAGCGCATACTGGCCCAGCGACTTTAGAATGCAAAGCCGAATCTGTGCTGCATCGCTGCGCAGAGTCTCCAGCAGCGCCGGGTCAATCGCGCTGTTGCGCGCGGCAAACTCTGCCATCTCCATCATCACGCCGGCGTTTTTATACATCGCCCACAACCCGCGCGGCCCCTTGATGCGCGTCCATGTCTCTTCGGGCGATGCGCTCAGCCCCTCTCTCCAAAGGAAATGAGCGCTCAGTTCCCGCGCGTTACAGTCGCCGTGCAGTCTTCCGATCAGCGACTCCCACGTCTGCCCGCTCCGGCGCCGCATGCCCATTCTTAAGCGGCCCAGATAAAGGGCCACCAGGAGAACCACGGCGATTTGGAACGAACTCAGAAGCATTGGCAACCTTTGTATCGGCCACTCATGATGCAAACAACCTGTTGTGATCTACAACACAAAAATTAAAGTAATAGCTCGCTGCGGGCAATGCGACTTCCAGACCACGGGCTAACGCTTTTGGGGATGTCATTCGCCTGTCGGAAAACGATTTTTGAGGTGAAGCAGGAATCCAGCAGCAGATACGTGGGATATTAGTTCGTTCGGTGGAATCCGTCGCCCTTTCTCCTTGCGTTTGTTCATTTAAATACCCGATAATTATCGGGTAATAATGGAGGACGATCATGGCCCGACCGAAGAGTTCGTCCCCCGGCAGCAAGTTTGAAGTGAGGCTGGCCGTTCAGTCGATTGAAGCACTCAAGGAGCTAGCGACGCGCGGCGTCTATGGGAGAACTCCCTCTGAGGTTGGAGGCCGGCTCATCGAGCAGGCTCTACAGCAGTTTGTCGAGACGCCTAAAATCGTTCCAAGGAGAATATCTACCGCCCGCTGATCTGATCGGCCGGAGGGAGAACAGCACCTATGGCACGGCAGCGCGACCATCTCGCGAGAGCCCCAATCGTCGAAGCCGTCATCGATTTCCGAGTGCTGCGTCAAGATCAGGTTTCCTCGAAGACATTTGAGGGTCTGGGTCCGTCCATTGGAGAGCAGTACTCGCAAAAGTCGGAGATGCAGTCCATTGAAGGCCGTTTCGGATTCGAGAATGGAAAACCGGTGAATCCTTCTTCCGTTCAAGCAACTGTCGGTTGGTTGTACCGAACCAAGACCGAGTTAGCGCAATTCAGGATGGATGGATTCACTTTCAGTAAAGTTGAGCAATACACGACATGGAATCAAGTCTTTGGGGAAGCGAACCGATTATGGAAGATATATGTCGATGCGGCCAAACCGAAAAGGCTCTCTCGAGTTGCTGTGAGGTACATCAACCGTATGCGCTTGACGGCCTCGACCGATCTTCGGCAATATCTGGAGGCACCGCCGTATTTGCCCGAACCTATACCTCAAGTAGTTCGTGAATTTCTTTCACGGATCGTTGTTGAGGACGCAACACGCGGGGCCTCGGCGGTGATCGTGCAAGCTCTTGAGCCTCGCCTGGACCCGAGTTCAGTTTCTGTGGTTCTGGACATCGACGCATCTCGGAACGTGGACTCAAAACCAGACGACCCAGACCTGCCAGGGATTTTCGAGCAACTAAGACGACTGAAGAATGACATTTTCTTTGCAAGCATCACTGAGAAGACCGCGGAGATGTACGAATGAATATGGCTCTGGCAGAAGTTCGAGGGATTGCGGGCTTGTTCGCGCCAACAAGATCGACCGCGAAGAGCAACGCAGCAAAAAACATCAAAAATATGCACGATGAGGCTCGCCTTAACCTGTTCACAAGCTATGCGATAGGGAATCGACTGGAGAACGTCCTCAACGAATTGAAAGAAGTCCGATCAGAAACCTCTACGGATGGGTGGGACGGTTATGGTGCGAATCCACTCAATCCATTGGCGTATGAGTACGCAGAAACATTTCTGAATTCTCTGCCTACGACAGCCCCGCTTCCGGAAGTGAGCGCAGACCCTGACGGTGAGGTTTCCCTCGATTGGGTATTTGGCGAGCGGAGAGCCCTAACTGTAAGCATCGGACCTTCCGGTCGTTGCACGTTCGCCGCGATACTAGGAGAGAGTTCATATAGAGGAACTGAGTGGATAGACGATGAAATTCCTGCTTCGATTGTTTTCTATTTACGTCGACTGGCTCCTACGGCGTCCGCGAGACAGGAGCGCTAATACACGCGAACGAGCAGCTGCCGGTCCTCGCGAGCTCGCTCGCGGCGAGCTGGTGACGCGCTTTATCTACAGCAGCAATCAGTTGAGCAAAGCAAACGGCAGGCCGAAACCACCTGCTTTCGAGCCGCCGAAGAACGGTGAGCTTTCCACAGTCCATTCGACGGACCTGCCTGACGCCGATATTTGGAATATTGGCAAGCTCACCTTTGGCTCGCAAGCGGGCCGAAGCAGAATCTATGCACGCGCCGACGTTCCGGTCAGGGCATTTATCGAGAAGAAACTCCATGCAATCCGCGATGACGATCCGTTTGAGCGACACACGTCGGTGATTGGTTGGCCACGAGGAGCTGACGCCGATGACACAAAGCAGCAGTGGAAAATGATCTGTCTCGAATTGAGTCAAGACCCGACTGTCAAGCTTATCGTTCCTGATGCTCCTGTCACTCGATCCGCAGTATGAACCAGAAGCCCTTTAACGCTTTCCTACGGCACTCATCGATCTTCGATACAGCCGTCTTTGAGTAGGCTGCTTCCCCTCGCGAACTTGCCTGCTCAGGCGATCTCTTTTCCTACTCAACCACCAGTTCCGCATGCAAACTCGCGGTCGAATCTTCCCCAGCCCACACGTCGAACGTGCCCGGCTCCACACCCCAGGCCTTTGTCTGCGGGCTCCAGAACTCGAGCTCGTCCTTGCCCAGAGGAAACTTCAGCGTCTGCGTTTCGCCCGGCTGCAGCGCCACCCGCTTGAATCCCTTCAGCTGCCGCACCGGCCGCGATGCCGATCCTGCCCGCTGGTGAATGTAGACCTCCGCCACCGCATCGCCGGCCACGGCGCCCGTGTTCGTCACTTCGACTTCCACTTCGGTCGCCTCGCCCGCTTTCACGTTTTTGCGGCTCAGCCGCAGATGATCGAATTTGAAGTTCGTATAACTCAGCCCATAGCCGAACGGATACAGCGGCTTGCTGTTCAGGTCCCAATACCGCGACGTAAACCCGGGTTGGTCTTCCGGTTGGTGCGTCAGATTGTGGTTATAGTAAAGCGGCTCCTGCCCGGCAGAGCGCGGCCAGCTCACCGGCAGTTTACCGCCAGGATTCACGTCACCAAACA
>CAZAQN010000005.1:0-144651 GCA_964487345.1 uncultured Occallatibacter sp.
TCAAGCCGGCGCGCGCGGAATAGATCGCCGCAGTAAGTCCAGCGCAGCCGGAGCCAAGAATTACGGTGTCGCGAGTGTCTGTCATCAAGCGTCCTAAGTGGATTGTAGATGGGTAGACCGGCCATTCCGGCTTCTGCGACGAGCCGGTTCCGGACGGGATTCCCACAATTTCACAATCCTATGTAAAGATGACGGACATGGCGAATTTGACTCTTGTGTATGGAATGCGGCTGCTGCCGGAGGGAGAGGTGACGGAGATTCACGACGCCACGCTCAAGCTGGCGAACGGGCACGAGGCGCATGTGACGATGCACGTGCTGGAGGGTTCGCGTGAGCAGATCGAGACGCAGCTTAAGCAGAGTCTCGACGCGTTTTTCGACTTTTATCCGGAGATCTAACGGACTCTAGTAGTCTGCGATGCTCGCCATCGCCATGGCTTTGGGTTTGGCGAAAGTGCTGCGTTTGACCCGGAGATTGTCGAGCGCGTAGTCGATATAGCGCGGCTCGAAGTGCGACGGCTGCCCCATGAAGCGGCATGTGGCCACGATCTGATCGATGATGAATTTGGGCATATAGGCCGCGCAGTCAAGCTCCTTTTCGTCGCGCAGTTTGCGCACGATGGAGTGGAAGACATCATCGGAGAGAGTCATCCCCTGCTTCTCGCTCTCATTTTTGAAGATGGTTCTGAAATTCTCTAAGCTCGGCGGACCGACCTCGATCTTGTAGGGTAGTCGGCGCAGAAACGCGGGATCCATCAGGTCTTCCGGCTCAAGGTTGGTGGAGAACATAATCAGCTCCTCGAACGGAATGCTGAAGCTTTTACCCGTGTGCAGCTTGAGGTAGTCGACTCGGCTCTCGAGAGGTACGATCCAACGGTTAAGCAGATGCGTGGGGCTAACGAGCTGGCGGCCGAAATCGTCAATAATGAAGCAGCCCCCAAGGGCCTTCACGTGCAACGGCGCCTCGTAGTAGTTGCCCACCGTGTCGTAGCGCAGGTCGAGCATTTCGAGTGTGAGTTCGCCGCCCGTAACGACGAATGGACGCCGGCAGGGCACCCAGCGGGCGTCGAATTCCTCGCGCCGAATCACGGAGAGTGCATTGTCATCTTCGACCTTGGGCGGAGGGAGCTGAACGTGGATGCTGGGGTCGTGCACGCGAATGATCTGGCCCTCGACCACGATCGAGTAGGGTACGTAGATCACGTCGTGAAAGACGCTGCTGAGACGCAGGGCCATGGAGGTTTTGCCGTTGCCTGGCGGCCCGTAGAGAAGAATGGCGCGGCCGGAGTTCAATGCCGGTCCCGTCTGCTCGATCATGCTGTCATCGACTGTGAGATCGCTCATGACCTTGCGGATGCGATCGTACGTGATGAGCTCGTTGGTGAGTTTCTGCAGGCTGACCCGGAAGTTGAACTCATCCAGCGTCACGGGTGCGGGACCGGTGTAGCGGAGGCGGGACAGCGCATCGACGGTCCAGCTCCGTCCTGCTTCGGTGAAGGAGTAGCTCAAGTCGATGGGGTTGTCGGAGTAACGCGATCCCAGGGTCTGGAGCAGCTGGCGATCGACGGCCATGCGGATCAGGTCGAGAACGATGTGGTAAGGCAGCTTAATCGCGTCAATGAATTGGCGGGTGGTTTCGAGGCGATCGCGGTAGATCAGCTTGAGCAGCAGACCCATCAGGTCGACTTCGTCGACCCCCGTAGCACGGATGTCGGCCGGCTCAACGGGGATTCGATGCAGAAAGGCGTTGAGTTTTTCCTGGGTGATGGCTCCAATTCCGACAAGATTGTCGCCGAGCCTTCCGCCATGGTCGGTCATGCGCGCGAGGGCTTTAGCGATGTCGTCGTCTGTGACGAGCTTCGCGCTGACCAGCAGATCCCCTAATCGCAGTCGTGTGGCGATGGTGTCCTCCTGAAAGAAACCGGCCTAGCTGCCCCATGCTGCGGCTCGATTGTTAAGGACTATTTCGGCCAGAGGTAACTCTAGTTCTAGAAGTAAACTCTCGTCTAAATATCTATTTTATCGAAGAGTAGACACAGCGCAGGAACTTAAGTAATGTACGGGGCGGCTCTTGCCTAGCTTTGTTAATTACCAGCACAAACGTCCGCTTGAGAAGCCGGCTTGCCAGTGCAGAGGCACTGGCTGAGAATGAGAACTTTCTTAGAAATTGACGGCTGGGTTGGTGTTCGACGCGCGGAGAAACGCGTATTGTGTTTCTCTCGATCTCTGTCCTCGGGTGCCCGGGCTTCGTGCGAAAGGCAGCGGTGTTGCTGCTGGGCTTGATTGCTCCAACGAGCGTGGTGGCGGGAGGCCCGAGGCGGGTGGCAGGCGTCAGTTTTTTCGATCCGGCAGTCGTGGGCCAGGCAATTCATTGGTCCGGGGGGCTGGTGCGGTATTACGTCGATCAGGGGCCACTGAACGGGTCAGTCAGTAATGTGCAGGCCACGGCCATGGTGGACGCGGCAGCGGCATTGTGGAGCGGAGTTTCGACAGCAGGGGTTACGCTGGTCGATGCCGGCGCACTCAATGAAGACGTAAACGGAAGCAATGTGGTCGCCGGCAATGGAGTCTTTGCGCAGCCAGCCGATGTGGCACCGTCAGCGACGAATGACCCAGTTGGTGTGGTCTATGACGCCGATGGCACCGTGATCAACGCGATTTTCGGAGCGGGCGCGAGCGATCCGGCAAGCTGCCAGAACAACGGCGTGTGGTCCTCGGTCGACAACATCAACTCCGATGCGACGATGGCTCATGGCGTCATTCTTCTGAACGGCCTTTGCGCGAATACGCCAAGCCAGGTCGAGATGATGAGCTTTCAGCTGGAGCGCGCATTTGGGTTGATTTTGGGGCTTGATTTCTCGCAGGCGAATCCAAACGCGCTCAGCAGCGGAGATCCCACCCAGATGCTTGGAATGCCGGTGATGCAGCCGCTGAGCGGAGCTTGCGGTACCTCCGGCGGCGCGTGCATTCCCGAGCCAAGTGTGCTGCGTATCGACGATATTGCCGCGCTGAATCGGCTCTATCCGATCACTGCGGCAAACCTCGCGAGCTTTCCCGGCAAAGAGCTCACTGCCGAAAATACCGTGTCGATCGAAGGAACATTGACGTTTCGATCCGGCGAGGGAATGCAAGGTGTGAACGTTGTGGCGCGGCCGCTCGATGCAAACGGCAATCCTCTCTACCAGTACACCGCGACGGCCGTCTCCGGCCGCTACTTCAACGGCAATCACGGAAATCCTGTCTCCGGGTGGACCGATGTGAACGGCGACCTGCTCACGCGATGGGGATCCGAGGATCCGACTCTTCAAGGCTATTTCGATCTGCGCTTCACGCCGCTTCCGCCAGGTGTAAGCGCAGCAAATTACCAGATCACGTTTGAGGCAATCAATCCGCTCTCCATGCTTGAGAACTCCGTGGGCCCGTACGTGGATGGCTCGCCGGCACCTTCAGGCACGATGCCCACGCTCTCCGCGTCGGGCATGACGGTAGGAATGTCGGAGACGCTCACGGTCGATATTCCTGACTCCGCTGTGGGCGGCGGACAGGATGCGATTGCGAGCGAGGCGTCGCCACGCATGTTAGCGCCGAGCGGCGAATGGTGCGGACGTTTGAGCCAGGTGGGCCAGACTGATTGGTTCGTGTTTCCGGTACGCGCAGGGCGGACTTTCACGGTTGTCACGCAAGCACTCAACGAAAATGGCGTGGTCACGAACTTGAAGGCTCTGCCTGCGCTGGGAGTGTGGAGCGCCATTGATGCCACTGGATCGCCTGCTCGCGGTTGGGCGCCCGCCCTCAATGGAGATGCGGCAGGCGAAACGTACCTCGAAACGCTGAGCGCGTCGGATGATGTGGTGCGGCTCGGCATCGCCGATATGCGCGGAGACGGCCGACCTGACTACGCCTACATTGGCTGGGTGCTGTATGCCGATACCGTGATGCCGGCGCGGCTGTCGGCTTCGGGCGGTCCAATCGTGATTCACGGCATGGGATTTCACGCGTCGGACACGGTGTTGGTCGGAGGCCGCGCTGCAGTGGTCACGAGTGTTTCACCAAACGAGATTACCGCGATTGCGCCAGCGGCGGTAATGAACACTACTGGCTCGGTGGACGTGGAAGTGGATGACCTGCCGATTTACTCTGCCGCAGCGATCATCACGGGCGGTATCAGCTACGACGCGGGCACGGGCGACTCGCTCACCCTCGTCACCGCGCCAGCCAACGCCGTGCCGATCAATGTGCCAATTCCCTTCACTGTCACCGCTCTTGGGGCTAACTTGAGCACGGCGGGCGGCGTCTCGGTCACGTACAAGGTGACTAGCGGTTCGGCGACGCTGGGATGTGGCCAGTCCACCTGTGTCGTGACGTCCACGGGCGATGGGATTGCAACGATGGCGGTGTCCGCGGTTGGCACTGCCGCTGCCGTGGTCACAGCGTCGTTGACGAATGGTGCGAGCCTTCAGGCGCATTTCACGGGGGGAACACCGCCTACGCTCAGCGCGCTGACTCCCACTGTTTTTGTGGCGGCCGGTGCTACTGTGAGCTGGACGGCTGAAGCGCTGGTCTTGATCAACGGTACGCCAATGAGCGGGCAGTCGGTGGCATGGCAAACCATGGGTGGGATTTCGACGCAAGGTGGTGGTCCCGCTACCTCGAATGGCGGCGGGATCGCGACGTCGAGTTTGACGGTGGGCCCGCTCGGGGAAGGCCAACAGGCAGTCTCAGCCGCGTGTGTCAACGGAACTTCGCAGTGTGCCAATTTCACGGCGAACGGCTCGCGTCCCGAATACGCCTATATCGAAGCGGTTTCGGGGACCGACCAGAGTCTCAGCGCTTCCAGTACCCCGAGCCAAATTGTTCTTCGACTGCGGGACATGAATGGCAATCCGATGGCTGGGGGCACAGTCACGCTGTATCAGGCTTTGCATGCGTGGGCACCGCGCTGCCCGCCCCATGGACGATGTGCGGAGTCCGAGCTTCTTGCGTCCCAAACCTCCACAGCCACCTCGGCCATCGACGGCACGGCCACCTTCACACCTGCCTCGCTGCCCGGCGTGCCGACGAATCTCGTGGGCTTGGCAACCACAGGGAATACGAGCACTTTAGGCGTGTCCATCGAAGAGCATCCTTAGGTGAGAAACTGGCCTGAGCCGAAGGGCGCGGCCAGCAGTATTTCCAGAGGTTCGCTTCCCCCGCGCCGAATCCGGTGAATCTGCCTTCACAAGGGCATTCATGACCATTTTTTTCGATGTGGCCGAAACCAACCTGCGAGCATCCATTTAAGAGAGAGGTCGAATGGCCAATTCTGCGAATTCGCTCGAGTCAGGCACACCGAACCATCTTCCGCGCGTCGTCATCGTTGGCGGGGGCTTTGCCGGCCTGAATGCTGCCAAAGGGCTGGCTCATCTGCCGGTTGAGGTAACCGTCGTCGATCGGCGAAACCACTATACGTTTCAACCGCTGCTTTACCAGGTGGCGTTGGCGGTGCTGTCGCCGGCAGACATTGCGCAGCCCATTCGGTCCATCCTGCGACGCCAGGCCAACACGCAGGTCCTGATGGACGAGGTCGTCGGGATCGATGCCGGTGCGCGACTGATATCGCTCGGATCGGGCGCGCGGCTGCCTTTCGACTACCTGGTGCTGGCTACCGGTGCAACGCACTCCTATTTTGGTCATGAAGACTGGGCTCCGTTTGCGCCCGGCCTCAAATCGATCGAAGACGCGACCGAAATTCGCCGCCGTGTGCTGCTGGCGTTCGAATTGGCTGAACGCCAGATGCAGGAACACGGCTGGCATCCTCCGCTGAATTTTGTCGTAATTGGCGGCGGCCCGACGGGAGTCGAGCTGGCAGGCGCAATCAGCGACATTACCAAGCTTTATATGCGCCATGATTTCCGGCAAATTGACCCCACAACCGCGACAGTGTTGCTGCTCGATACTGGACCACGAATTCTGGCAGCCTATCCGCCCGATCTTTCGGCCAAAGCAGAGGCAGAGCTGAAACATCTAGGCGTAGAAGTACACACGGGCACTCAGGTCACGGGAGTTGGTCCAGGATGGGTGGAGGCCGGGGGGCGGCGTATCGATGCGGCTGTGATCTTGTGGGCTGCGGGCGTGCAGGCATCCCCGCTCGGCAAGATGTTGGGGGCGCCTGTGGACAAACGCGGCTGCGTTCTGGTCGATGACAGGCTCAATCCGCCCGGCATGCCGGAGATCTTCGTCCTTGGCGACTTGGCGCACTTCGAGCAGGATGGCCACCAGGTGCCGGGAGTGGCCCAGCCAGCGATGCAGATGGGCGATCATGTCGGTCGAATGATTGCCGCCGATCTCAAGGGAAAGACGCGCCCGGCATTCCGCTACTTCGACAAAGGGGACATGGCGACCATCGGCCGCATGGCTGCGGTGGCGAAGGTCGAATGGCCCTTCAAGGCGCACATGAGCGGTTTTCTCGCCTGGATCACGTGGATCACGGTACATATTTTCTTTCTGATCGGTTTCCGCAATCGGATCTCGGTGTTTGTCGCGTGGATCTGGACCTACTTCACGTTTACGCGCGGCGCTCGCCTGATTACGGGCGATCAGAACCTGCCTGGCTGGAAAGATCAGCTGGCCGCCGGGCCTGCAAACGAGGGAGCTGCGAAGGCCGCCGAGGTGAAATGAGGGACTGATCCTGTCGAGTAAACTGGGGAAGAGATGCTCGACCTGGGATTTGTCCGGGGAAACCTGGAAAAAGTGGAAGAAAAGCTGCGAGCGCGCGGCGCTGACCCGGCTGCATTACTGGGAGATTTTCGAGCCCTCGATCTGCGCCGTCGCGAGGCCATCACACAAGCAGAGCAGTTGAAGGCGCGCCGCAATGAACTAAGCCAGAAGGTGGGGGCGCTGAAGAAGTCCGGCCAGGATGCGACGGCTGTGATGGAAGAGACGCGCTCGCTGAAGGACCGGCTCGACGAACTGGACAAGACAGCCGCTGACCTCGATGAGTCAATGCGCCTGTCCTTGGCGCGCATTCCCAACTTGACGCGCGATGAAGTTCCGCCGGGTTTGTCGGAAGCCGACAATGTCACAGTCAAGACTTGGGGCGACAAACGCACGTTTGAGTTTGAACCGAAACCCCATTGGGAACTCGGCGAAGCCTTGGGAATACTCGATCTGGAGCGTGCGGCAAAACTGAGCGGTGCTCGGTTTGCTGTGTACATGGGCGCGGGAGCGCGGCTGGAGCGGGCCCTGATCGGATTCATGCTCGACATGCACACCGAGCAGCATGGGTATACCGAGGTGCTGCCGCCGTTCATGGTCAACAGCAAGAGCCTGTTCGGAACCGGCCAGTTGCCGAAATTTGCCGAGGACCTTTTCCGCTGTTCTGATGCCGATGTGGACGCTGTGACGCGCGGTGAGTTCAAGGACAACGACCATTGGCTTATTCCAACAGCGGAAGTGCCGGTCACCAATCTTTATCGCGATGAGATTCTGGATGAAGCGCACCTGCCGATTTCGCTGACGGCGTACACGCCCTGCTTCCGCGCCGAGGCCGGAGCCGCGGGCAAAGACACGCGTGGCATCATTCGCCAGCACCAGTTTCAAAAAGTGGAGTTGGTGAAATTCACGCGTCCCGAAGATTCGGACGCCGAGCACGAGAAGCTGACGCGGAATGCGGAGGAGATTCTTGAAGCACTGAAACTCCCGTATCGCCGCGTGCTTTTGTGTACCGGCGACACTGGTTTCTCCGCGGCCAAGACCTTCGATCTCGAAGTCTGGCTGCCGGGCCAACAGCTGTATCGGGAGATTTCGTCGTGCTCGAACTTCGAGGCGTTCCAGGCGCGGCGGGCCAACATTCGCTTCAAGCCAGGCGGCAAAGGAAAGACCGAATTCGTCCATACACTCAATGGAAGCGGGCTGGCGGTGGGCCGCACGTGGCTCGCGGTCCTCGAGAACTACCAGCATGCCGATGGGTCTGTGATTGTGCCAGATGCGCTGCGGCCTTACATGGGCGGCCTGGAAAGGATCACAGCTAGGACAGTATGAACAAGATCCTGAAAAGCTATTTCTACTGGACGTACCCGCGCGGCAATGTTCACTACGACGTGATGGTGTCGCTGATCCTCATTTTCATTTTTGTTACGCCGCAATTCTGGAACTTCGGCGACAAGCCTTCGAAGGCATCGGGGCCGGCACATCCGATCACGGTTGTGGGCGATGGCGATCACGACGTGATTGTGTCCGTGCAGGCCTCGGACGTGCACATCCCCGAAGGCGCTTCGAACAACGAAGTGAAGAAGGCGTTGCGCCAGGCCATTGAGCCGGTCACTGGCGACGCTGTTTTTGTGGAGCGGTGGGAGACGGCGAGCGACGGCGAGGGCAACGTCATCTGGAGAATCTGGGCGCATCGCTAAGAAAGAACGCCGATCTGCTGAGTCATGGCATCCAAGAAACAAGGGAATCTTATGTTTCTGAGACGGAAATTGATGGTGGCCGCTGCATTGGCCTGTTTTGCGCTGCCGAATTGCGAATTGCTGGCCGCGGACGATCTGCAGAGTGTGCTGCATCAACTTGATGTGGCCGCCGCAAACTTCCGCACCACGGCTGCCGATTTTGAGTTCGATTCCATCCAAACTGATCCCATTCCCGACACCGAGGTCCAAAAAGGTGTCGTTTACTACGAAAGGAAAGGCAACACCTTCTCGATGGCGGCCCACATCAACGAAGTCAACGGCAAGCTCGTTCCGAAGGTGTACTCGTATTCCGGCGGACACCTCCAGTTGTTTGAACCGATGATCGACCAGGTGACGCGGATCAACAAAGCCAGCGCCTACGAGGGTTACCTGATGCTTGGATTCGGCGCCAGCGGCAAAGAACTCGCCGACAAATGGGACATTAAATATGCCGGCCCTGAGACGGTGGGTGGAGTGAAAACCGACAAGCTCGACTTAATTGCCAAAGACCCGAACGTACGAAAGAATTTGCCCAAGGTAACGATCTGGATCGATCCCACGCGCGGCGTGAGTCTGAAGCAGGTCTTTGACGAGGGGCAGGGGCAATCACGCGTCTGCACTTACTCGAACATCAAAGTCAGAGATCCACTGCCCGCGGACGCTTTTACGTTCAAAACGGATAGCAAGACGCAGTACGTCGATCACTAGGGCGGACCGTGTGAACAGGTTTCAGCCCTGCAATTCTGTTCTCAGGCAGTCGCGCGGAAACTGAATAGACGCGCCAACGCGACGCCGCCCAACGCAAACAACATCGGGAAGCACTCCAGTGTGTAGCGCGCTTCGGGCGGACACACCGTGAACAGCATGGCACTGCGCAGAAGCATGTAGGCCAGCATCCACGGCCAGAGGCGCGGACGCAGACTGAGTCCGGCGAAGCCGAGCATCAGATAGACCGCGTTGAGGACTGCGTAGAACCAGCTGAAGCGCGTTTCGACGTGATGGCGCGCGTAGACCCACCAGTCGAGGTCGATGGGGAGGTTTTCGACACGCGGACGCAACCACATGTCGATGACGCGCCCCAGCGGCAGCCACAAAGAATAGCGCAACGGATGTGTGGCGATCCGCTCGTCGGCGAGGCGGGCAAAGCCGGCGTCAATCTCCGGCGTGAGGTTGTAGCCGTTGTTGTTGTACGAAGCGGCGAGCGCTGCGGTTTCTTCGCGCTGGGCTAGCGTGTCGAAAGCGCGGTTGGGCAACTTGCCAAGATCGAATTCATCGCCGGGCAGGTTCCAGACCACGTTGTAGGTGGAGACAAAATCGAGGCACCAGGTCTTCACCCAGCGATCCCAACCGGGAGTCAGCGGGTCGCCGGGATCGGTTGCCGAGCGCGGAGCGAGCGGTTGAAAGACATGGAAGACCTGCCAATTGCGCCAGGTCCATACGACGAATGGAGCGAGGGCAAGAAATCCACAAACAACGGCCATCCTGATCTGGCGCGAGGCGGGTAAGGGTCGGTCGGCTTTTCGCAGACCCAGGAACAGTGCGGGCGCAAGAGCAACCGCTGCCAGCGCGCCGTCGGGCCGGAGTAACGCTGCATAGGTCACCGCAAGGGTGAATGTCAGGGCGGGTTCCCAGCCTTGCCGCTCCTGAAAACGGGCAGTCGACCACAATGCCAGCGCCAGGACAAAAAGCGTGGGACCTTCTGTCAGCGGGTTCGCCGCGTACACTGCGGTAAAGGGACAAAGCACAGCGAGCCACAACGCTGCGTGGAGAGAACCGTTCTTGAAGGCCGCCGGAGCGATGCGTCGCGTGAAATCTGCGAGGAAGAGGCAGCCGGCCAGTTCCATTGCGATTTGCATCCATACCACTGCGGTGTAGTTCCCTACCCCGAAGACTTTAAAGCAAATCGCTAGAAAGAAGGGATAGCCGGGCAGGCGAATCAACGTAGGAAACGCCTGCCCCGTGCCGACCGTTAGCGCATAGCGCCCGTGGAAGAGCAGGTTCTTCGCGATGTCCCCGTAAACTTGCGGGTCCCCATTCGTCTCGAAAAAGTGCCGAAACATCCAAACGCGCAAGAGGAAGCCGGCCACCAGCGCCGAACCAATCGACACGTTCGAACGCAGGCTTATAACCGTTGGACTTGCGGCGTTCGATTGACTCAAAGAAGCGGCTTCCATACGATTCGTACTGTATAGCCAAGAACCGGTCTCATAAACCGAATTTATCAATTCGCCGACCTCTTGGGACCTGCCTTGTTGTCAGGTCCCATCCTCGCGCACACCAGGGCAGAGGTATTTATGAGACCGGTTGTAGACTCTTTCTCCGAGTGCCGCGAAAGTAGAAACGAAAAGTAACATGCCCGATAAGCAGATTTTTTTCGATCCCCAGCGAAAGCGTTGGAAACGGCTGCGGCGCATCATTGATGCGACAGCCGTGTTGAGCACGCTGGTGCTTGCGGGCTTCATCTTCAATGTGCTGCGCAGCCAGCCATTGCCGGAGTTGCTGCTGCCGGCTTTCCGCCACAACTACAAGGCGCTCCCCGACCGCCCAGCGGCGCCGCGTGGCGCAAAGGCTATAAAGCCAGCCCGTCGCAAGACTACCCGTTTGCCCTCCGAAATCCCTTTCAATACGGGCGAAGGATTGCGCGCCGCCTACTATGTGCCGTACGACGAGGCCAGCTATTCCTCGTTCAAGCAGCACGTGCACCAGATCGACATGCTGTTCCCCGAGTGGCTGCACGTTGACTCGTCGAAGCCGACGCTGCTGGCGATCGACAACGAAAGCCACCGTGCGTATCCGGTCTTGGATGGCAATACGGTCCATGATCCAGACGACCTGGGCAGGATCAAACACACCATCCAGCTGGCTCGGGAAGACACGGAGATTTTCCCTCACGTCAATAACTACAACTCGAACACCCAGGACTGGGACGCGAAGGTGGGCGAGCTTTTGAAGAATGCAGGAAATCGCGCAGAGCTGCGCCAGCAAATCCTGCGCTTTCTCGCGGCGTTCCCGGCATATCGCGGTCTCTCGGTCGACTTCGAAAGCTTGCCCGATGATGCATCGCCAGCGTACATGGCTTTCATTCAGGAACTGTATGCCGATATGCACTCGCGCAATCTGCATCTCTACGTGACGACGGCCGCCGGCACTGACAGCAAGCTTCTCAAGGTCATCGCGGCCAACTCCGATGGTATTGTGCTGATGAATTACGACCAGCACGAGGCGACGAGCGATCCTGGTCCCATCGCGAGCCAGGATTGGTTTGTTGCGAATCTTACCCGCGTACTGAAATCCGTTCCGAAAGAGAAGCTGATTTGCGCGCTGGGCAACTACGGCTATGACTGGACTCTGTCGATTCCTCCGACGGCGAAGCGGGGCCACAAACAGCCGAAACCGGAAGTGCTGAACACAGAAGATCTGCCCGTCTCGGATGCCTGGCAAAGAGCGTCTGACGCGGATGCCGATCTAAATCTCGATTACGATTCGCTCAATCCGCACTTCGACTACATCGATGAGGACAACAATCAGCGCCATGTAGTTTGGTATCTCGATGCCGTGACGTTGCTGAACGAGATGCGCGCGGCGCGCCAACTCGGACTGCAGACATTTGCCTTGTGGCGTCTTGGTTCCGAGGACAGCTCGCTGTGGAATGTGTGGGACAAGCCCAGCAACCCAAATTCGCTGGAGGCGCTTTCTCTTGTTGACCCCGGGCATAGCGTGGATACCGAGGGTGAAGGTGACATCATGCGCGTCACCGGTTTGCCGCAGTCGGGAAAACGTACGGTCCAGATCGATAGCGACGAGCCAAACCCGCAGCGAAAGCTCATCATCGACGAGCATATGGATGTCTATCCGCAGACTTACACCATTTCGTATTACGGCTATCACCCCAACCAGGTCGCGCTTTCTTTCGACGATGGGCCCGATCCGAAGTGGACGCCGCGGATTCTCGACATTCTGAAGAGGGAAAACGTGAAGGGCACGTTCCTGATCATCGGGGAAGAGGCTCTTGAAAATATCGGTTTATTGAAACGCGAGCTGCGCGAAGGTCACGAGCTCGGCAATCATACCTACACGCATCCGGACATCGCCGAAGTCTCGGCCAACAGGCTCGATCTGGAAGTGAGGCTGACCGAGCGTCTTTTCGAAAGCAAGTTAGGTGTGCAACCTCACTACTTCCGGCCGCCCTACGACGTGGACGAGGAGCCAGATACCGATGATCAGGCGAAGCCGATTGTCCGCATTCAGCAAGATGGGTACATCGTCATCGGCAACAAAATCGATACCAACGACTGGGATGAACGGATCAAGAAAACGCCGGCGGAGATTGCCCAGTCGGTGCTCGAGCAGTTGGACCGAATGAAGACCAAACCTCAATTTCGGGGTTCAGTCATCCTGATGCACGACGGCGGGGGAGATCGCTCGATCACTGTAGCTGCGCTGAAGGAGCTTCTTCCTACGCTGCGCGCGCATGGCTACACGTTTGTTTCCGTATCTTCGCTGATGGGCAAGACGCCGGCGGAGGTGATGCCCCGGCTCACCTTCTGGCAGTCTGTGCGGGCGATTCCGGACTCAATCGCTTTTTCTACGCTCGCCGTCATTGGCAACTTTATTGTGTTTGTGTTCTTTCTTGGAGATATTCTGATGAGCGCGCGACTCATCTTGGTCGGCGTTTTCGCCATCATCGATCGGATGCGCCGACCTCATCGCGAAGCCTCGGCGGGCTTCAATCCGCGGATCGCCGTTCTGATTCCCGCGTATAACGAGGAAAAGGTTATCGTTCGCACCATTCGCTCGGTGCTGCACTCAGACTATGAGAACCTGCACGTGATTGTGATCGACGATGGTTCCACCGACAATACGTTTGAAGTAGCTCGCGCAGCCTATGCGCGCGAGATCGCCGCAGGTCGCGTACAGGTGCTGACCAAGGCCAACGGAGGCAAAGCTGCCGCGCTCAACTATGCACTCGACGGTCTCGACGAGGACTTTTACGTCGGCATCGATGCCGATACGGTGATTGCCGCCGACGCCATTGCCAAGCTCATTCCGCATTTCGAGGATCCCCTGGTGGGCGCCGTTGCCGGAAATGCGAAGGTGGGCAATCGCGTGAATCTTTGGACGCGCTGGCAGGCCCTCGAATACATCACGAGCCAGAACTTCGAACGACGCGCGCTTGACCTCTTTAACGTCGTCACTGTTGTTCCCGGCGCAATTGGCGCGTGGCGGACGGAACCCGTGAAGAAAGCTGGATGCTATCCGCTGAACACGGTGGCCGAGGATGCCGATCTCACCATGAATCTCCTCGAACAGAAATACAAAGTGGTGTACGAGGACCGTGCTCTTGCCTTCACGGAAGCGCCGATCAATGCGAGCGGGCTTATGCGTCAGCGCTTCCGGTGGTCCTTCGGCATTTTGCAATCGGTCTGGAAGCATCGCCTCGCATTTGTGCGCAACAAGGCCATGGGGTTGTTTGCGCTGCCGAATATTCTCATCTTCCAGATGTTTCTACCGCTGGTCTCGCCCTTCATCGACCTGATGTTTCTAGCCGGCATCGTTCACTACTTGATCGATCGGCACTACCATCCAGAGGCAGCGTCGGCGGCGAGTTTCATGAAGCTACTGGCGTACTTCCTGACGTTCTTGCTCATCGACTTCGTCACCTCGACGGTGGCCTTCAGTCTGGAGCGTCGCCATCCCGCCAACAAGGGCGATGGCTGGCTGCTCTTCCACATCTGGCTGCAGCGTTTTGCGTATCGGCAGGTGTTTTCGATCGTGCTGTTCAAGACGGTGATGCGCGCCATCGATGGCAAGCCATTTAATTGGGACAAACTGGAACGCACCGCGCTGATGAGCAAGCGCACCGAAGCGTTGACGGAAACTCGATAAGTACCCGGAAGAGACTTTTGCATTTTGCGATCTGCCCGCGCTCGTCACTCAAGCGGCATCGCCATTTTAAGCGCGGTTCGCCAAAGACTCAGCGATGATGGCTTGTGTGCTCGTGGCCACCACCGGAATGGCCTCCGCCGGAATGACTTTCCTTGGGAGCCTTAGGTGCCTTCCAACCGCCGGCACCGCCCCAACCGGAGTGGCCGCCGTAGCTGTAAGCCTTAGGTGCCTTGCCTCCATACTCGCCTGAGTTGTGGCTGCCAAACAAATGGAAGCCTCCAGACTGCTGTGACCTGGCGACTTCGCCGCCGCGGTAGCCATCGTAGGCTGGACCGCCGTTGCCGCGGTAGCTGTTCTGGGGCGCGCGGTACGAAGGCGCAGGGTTGGCATATCCGTAACCCTGGCGTGCTGCGTAGCCGTCCCGCGTTGAATTCGAGAACCCATGGCCATAATTCTGCCGGCCGAACTGTTCTGCGCGATTGGAGTACGCGGGCTGCCTGAATTCATTGGCCGGTTGACGGCTTTCAAACTGCTGCGGTCTCCCTATGGCCTGCGGATAGCGGTTGTATGCCTCTTGTGTGGGAAGCGCGGGCCGAGCCTGCATTGACCCGGTTGGCATCTCGGGGCGCTGCGGGAATCCGCGATTGAAGCCTTCGGCGGTCCGAGCGTCTCCGTAGGGCTGCTGCCGGCCCAATCCCTGCCCGTAGCCGCGATTGAGCTGTTCAGTTGGACGCCCATAGGCGGGAGTGTAGCCGTTGCGTACGCCGCCGTAGCTATTTGGAGTGCGATTAAAACTGTTGCCGCCTCGAGCAATCTGCGGCACTCCTGGATAGTTGCGCGGCCCTCCGTGCGGGAAACCCCAATCAGCGACAGACGTGCTGTGCGTGAAATAGCTGTTGTGGTTGAAGAGGACGGAATGCGCCAACCAATCAAGGCCCCATCCCAGAAAGCCCCAGGGCGTATGCATGAACGCGTTCATCGCAAAACTCAATCCAAACTGAACCGGTGATGAGCCGAAGAACGATCCCAGCGCGCCGATCAAAGAAAAGCCAGGATAGGGCGAGACCGGCTGCCCATAGACATCCCATGGGTTATAGGTGGGCACATAGACCACCTGCGGATTCGTTGGAGCAATATCGATGACGCCCTGATTGTCGCTGACTTGCTCTTGCGGCGTACTTTGAAGATTGCCCGCATCTTCGGCGCGCTCGCGCATGACCTGAATGGTCTGCAACACGTCCTGCGGCTGGTTGTAATAGGCGTTGCCGAGACTGGTGGTCCACTGCAGGTTCCCATCGAGCATCGCCAGCACCTGCGGAAAGGCGGTCAGTGCCTTCACACTTGGATCCCAGTTGGATTGCGCATCAGCTCCGGCAGCGATCTGCTCCGGCGCCGCATTGCCCATGGATCTTAACCATCGATCGGCCGCGGATACCTGCGCTGGATAAGTCGAAGCAGCAAGAATCTGCGCGACAAGGCCATCGGGATAAAGAGCGATGGGTGCAACCAATTGCGTCAGTTCGTCGGGATTGAGCGCTTGCGCCTGGCTCAACTGCTGCCCGAAGCCTTGCTGTGCGTATGGCTGCGTTTCCCCTTGAAATGCGGGGTGTTGATAAGACGGCTGTGCATATTGTGGCTGGGGATACTGTTGATATGCCGACTGCGGGGCCTGGGGATAGGCCTGCGGAGTGCCATTGTAGGCGTCATCCGGGGGCCAATCCTGCTGCGCGTTGAGCGGGCTTGCCGCGAGCACGAGCAGCACTGCTACGACGGCCAAGCCCCAACGCGCACTCGGACGAAACGATAGTGCATTGCAAGAGAGCGGAGCAGAGCAGAGATCGTAAAAATCGATACAGGGTTTCATTTTCCCTCTTATGGACCACGTTCTTCTGCTGATTGCAGGCTGGATTTGGCCTTCGCGCTCTCGATGTCTCACCCTGTGTGGCCGCCCCTTCTCCCGTTTAACAGCTCGCCCCGGGGGAGGGTTACTTGTTCGGACCCGGATTCGCGGGGTTAGTTTCGCGGATGGAACGGATACTTTGCGTGGATTTACCTACATGAAATTCGAGCGGTCGGGCTCGTGGCAAGGCATGAACAAAGCGGCTAAACTAATGGCCTATGGCAACTGTTGCGCTTCCCACCCAGATTCAGCTTCGCGCTCCCCAAGGCGCTTTCAGCAATGAACCCTTTCTCGACTTCAAGGCTCCTGAGAATATCCGCAAGATGCAGGAGGCTTTGGAGTTGGTACGAGGTCAATTAGGCCGGGAATATCACCTGATCATCGGGGGCCACCGGGTCACAACGGAAGCCAAGATTCGCTCGCTCGATCCGTCGCGACCCAGCCAGGTTGTGGGTGTGCACCAGAAGGCGGGTGCGGAACATGCAGAGCAAGCCATGCAGGCGGCGCTCCGTGCTTTTGAGCTTTGGAGTCGGGCATCAACCGGGGAAAGGACTTCCCTGCTGCTCGCGGCGGCGGAGATCATACGCAAACGAAAGTTCGAGTTCTGCGCGTGGCTGACGTTCGAAGTGGGAAAGAACTGGGCGGAAGCCGACGCGGATGTGGGCGAGACGATCGACTTTCTCGAGTTCTATGCGCGCGAGGCGCTGCGGCTGGCCGAGGCGAAGACACCGATTCAGCTTCCCGGCGAACGGAACGAGCTACTCTACATTCCACTCGGGGTTGGAGCTGTGATTCCGCCGTGGAATTTTCCGTTTGCCATTATGGCCGGTATGACTGCTGCAGCGATCGTGACGGGAAACACGGTAATTCTCAAGCCCTCGAGCGACTCGCCGACAATTGCCGCGAAGTTCGTCGAAGTGCTGGAAGAAGCAGGAGTACCGGGCGGCGTTGTGAATTTTTGTCCGGGCTCGGGAGCTTCCTTTGGCAATGCCATCGTGGAGCATCCGAAGACGCGCTTCATCGCGTTCACGGGGTCGAAGCCGGTTGGACTGGAGATTCACGAGCGCGCGGCAAAGGCGCAGCCTGGGCAAATCTGGATCAAGCGCACGATTCTCGAAATGGGCGGCAAGGACTCGATTGTAGTGTGCGCCGATACCGACGTGGATACAGCGGTTGAAGGTGTCGTCGCGTCGGCCTTCGGGTTTAGCGGTCAGAAATGCTCGGCTTGTTCGCGTGTGATTGTAGAGGCCTCGATTTACGACGATTTCGTGGAGAAGCTGCGCGAGCGGGTTGAAAAACTGACGGTCGGCGACCCGACGCAGAACCCCAACATGGGGCCGGTGGTGAACAAGGCTGCCCTCGATTCGATTCTCGGCTACATCGAGAAGGGGAAGAAAGAAGGACGGCTGGTTGCGGGCGGCAACGCGATTAAGACGGACAGCGACGGCTATTTTCTGGAGCCCACGGTGTTTGCCGATATCGCACCCGACGCCGTGATCGCGCAGGAAGAGATCTTCGGGCCTGTGCTCGCGGTGATCAAGGTGGAGAACTTCAAGGAAGGGCTGAAGGTTGCGAACGATACCGAGTTCGGGCTCACGGGGGCGGTCTTCACTTCCGATCGTGAGCGGCTCGACTTGGCGCGCCAAGAGTTCTATGTCGGGAATCTTTACTTGAACCGCAAGTGCACGGGCGCAATGGTGGGCGCGCATCCGTTTGGTGGGTTCAATATGAGCGGCACCGACTCGAAGGCTGGTGGGCCGGATTACCTGTTGCTGTTTACACAAGCCAAGAGCGTGGCTGAAAAGCTATAAGAGCGGATCGGACGATTTGACAATTACACAACGCAATCCGCTGCCGGGGGACAACGTCGTGTTAGTTGAGGTGTCACCGGGATTGCTGGACGACCTGCCAAAGGAAGATCAACATGCGATATCTGAAATCGTGGGCAAATCAGTTCGACTGAATGAGTACGACAGCCAAGGAAGAGCCGAACTTGAATTTATAGACAGCGAAGGAACGATACATTTTCTCTATGTGAGCCCCGACCTCATCAGAATTGCTTAGAAAACTGTACAGAATCCCGAAGAACGTCGCAGATGAATAAAAGAACACCCCTGAGGGGCTAAAGCCCAGCGTTTTTATCCGTGTTTTGCGGCACGGCTGAAGCCGTGCCCTTTCAAAACCCGACTTTTACCTTACGCCACAGCTGGCGGCGCGGCGGCTTGCTCTTCGGCTTCGAGCTTGTTCCCCATTTCGGCCGCGGCCTGGGCGAGCTGGCGGTGGTGAATGGTAAAGAGAGCCAGTTCGAGACGATCGCTGACGCCAGTCTTGTCGTAAATCGAGCGGAGATAATTCTTGATGACCTGCTCGGTGGTCTTGAGGCGAAGGGCAATTTCGCGGTTCTTGCAGCCTTGAACAATCAGTGCGACAATTCGCATTTCCTTCGGTGTGAGCCGGTCGCGCACACGCGCGCCGACAAGATCCTCTTCCGGCGACTCGGGCATCATGAGCTGCGGAGGAGTCCACGTATCTCCGGCAGCCACGCGGCGGACGCACTCGACGAGCGAGGGGCCGGTCACGTTGCGGAACACTACGCCACGAAATCCCTGCTGCATAAATGCGCTGGCGCTCTCGTTATTCTCGGCAATCACGATGCCGCGGCTGCCGGATGTCTCAAGCAGCGAACGAAGGCGCGCCATGTCTGGCCGCAAGGATGCGGCGAGCACAACGATTGAGCCGGGGAAGGTAGAAATGGCATGCATCATGCGGTCGAGATCGGTGCATTGAGCAATAATGCGCATATCTTCGTCCATGGCCAGCACCTTAGCGGTCCCGGCGCGGAAGATGGCCTGGGAATCGGCAAGGATCACTTTATTCATAATTCACGCACCATCCGTCGTCGAAATCGGGATCAGACCGAAGCTGCCGTTCTTGCTTGGCCGGATTCCCCCCAATTGAAAACTAAAGATACACGTTCTGTGATAAATGACGATATGGCGAAAAGAATAACTTCTGAGTATGTCTCATTCTGTTACATCCGAGCGAGAATACATTCCTTTCGTCACCTGTCAAACACAAAAACTACTGGCACTGACTGAAAAAGCCTGAAACAAGCTTACAGCCCATTTGAATTTCCGTCACGCGAAACCCGTAGGTAACCTGGATCCGTATTTACTGACTAGGCTCGTTTGGTCTGGTACCTTTTAAGCCGTCCTCTCGGAAAGCGAGGCTCTAGACTGGAAATATGGCGAGGCCGATTCTACTGGCGGTGGATGACGATGTAAGCGTATTAGAGGCGGTTGTACAGGATTTGCGTCGCCAATATGGGGCCGATTATCGCGTGATGCGGGCGGCGAGCGGCCAGGCTGCCTTGGATACGCTGACGCAAGTGAAAGCCCGACCGGAGCCGGTCGCGCTGATTCTGAGCGACCAGCGGATGCCCGGCATGACTGGCGTGGATTTTCTGGAACGGTCGCGCGAGATCTACCCGGAAGCGCGCCGCGTCCTGCTGACCGCGTATGCGGACACGGAAGCGGCTATTAAAGCCATCAATTCTGCCCGAATTCATTACTACCTGAACAAGCCTTGGGACCCGCCGGAAGAGAAGCTCTATCCGGTGCTGAACGACCTTCTGGATGACTGGAAGGCCGGGTTTACGCCTCCGTTTGAAGGACTGCGGGTGATTGGAAACCGGTGGTCGCTTCAGGATCACAGGCTGCGGTCGTTCCTCTCCCGCAACCATGTTCCCTATCGGTGGCTGGATATCGCGGGCAATGAGGAAGCCGTGAAGCTGCTGGAGGAGAAGGAGTTAAAAGTAGCGCAGCTTCCAACCGTCCTGTTCTCGGACGGCACCGTAATGCCAAATGCCGACCCCGACACGCTGGCTGCGCGAGTCGGTTTGAGCACACAGGCGACGCAGGAGTTTTATGACATAACCGTGGTCGGAGCCGGTCCTGCAGGGTTGGCGGCTGCGGTTTACGGCGCCAGTGAGGGCCTGAAGACTCTGATTATTGAACCGGAAGCGCCAGGCGGCCAGGCGGGCTCAACCTCGCGCATTGAGAACTATCTTGGGTTTCCTGCCGGGGTCACGGGGGCCGACCTTGGGCGTCGCGCCCACATGCAGGCGACCCGATTCGGAGCGGAGTTCCTTACCCAACGTGCAACGGGGTTGCGGATCGAAGGCCAATACAGATTCGTGAAACTGGCCGACGGGCACGAAGTGTCAAGTCATGTAGTGCTTCTTGCGCCTGGAGTGCAATATCGCAGGCTAACGATCCCTGGAGCGGACCGGCTGACCGGATGCGGCATCTATTATGGCGCTGCGCTGGTTGAGGCCGCTTCCTGCAAGGATGAGGACGTCTATGTCGTAGGGGGCGCGAATTCGGCAGGGCAGGCAGCGCTCCATTTCTCCAAGGTTGCCCGCGGGGTGACGATGCTGGTCCGTGGGATGGGCTTAACGATCACCATGTCGAAATACTTAATCGATGAGATCGAGAGAACATCGAATATTGTGGTGGCAACAGAGACACAGGTCGCGAAGGCAGAGGGTAACGGGCACTTGGAGGCCCTGTTCCTGAAGGGTCCCAATGGAGAGTATCGCGTGCCTGCGACCTCCTTATTTGTATTCATCGGTGCGGAACCTGGTGTGGAGTGGTTACCACCTTCGATTCTGCGCGATGAGAGAGGGTTTGTCTTGGCTGGACCGGATCTGCGCCGGGACGGAAAAATGCCAGAGAGCTGGAAAGAAGGCCGAGAGCCGTTTCTGCTTGAAACCAGTGTGCCGGGGGTATTTGTCGCCGGGGATGTGCGGCACGGTTCCATCAAGCGAGTCGCTTCCGCGGTGGGGGAAGGTTCCATTGCAGTACAGTTCGCGCATCAATACCTGGCAGGATTCTAGGCAGGAGATACATAAGGGAGATTAAGTAAGAACAAATGGGCGCTCTGGAAAAACCGCTGGTGACTCAATCAATCCCGTTCAAAGAGGTTATAGCGGAGTTACGCGAGACTCGTATCTTTGCTGAAGCGGACTTCGATGCTTTGAAAGCCCTTGATTCCGTCGATCGCATGCGCGTCCTGGCTGGCGGCGTAATCTCAGAGCCCGGCGATCCGGCGATGTTCTATTGGCTCGTTTTGCGCGGCGAGATGCGCGCAGAGCGCTTGGAAGCGGACGGATCGCGCATCGTTGTCGGGGGCGCGCGGGCCGGAGATGGCTTCGGCGAAGCGCCGATTTTGTCCGGCAAATCAAAAATGAGCTTCCGTTCCACGGCGATCGAGGACTCGGTTCTTCTCCGGTTTACGGCAGAACAGTTCTGGCAGATTCTCGCCTGCTGTCCAAAAACACGGGCCGTAGTGCTGAGCGATATGGCGCAGCGCCTTCAGGCCTATCAGGTCGAAGCATTGCATCGCGAAAAACTGATCTCGCTGGGAACGCTGGCGGCCGGTCTCATGCACGAGCTGCACAATCCAGGCTCGGCGGCTAAACGCTCGGCATCGCAACTGCGAGAAAACCTGATGCGGCTGCAACAACTAAGCCTTCGCAATGGCAGCCGCGCTAAGACGCCAGAACAGCTAGAGTGCATGCGGGGACTGCTGGAGCACACGCTAAGCGGCTGCCGCCTTGCCGCCATGAGCAGCGTTGCGCAGTCAGACGCCGAGGAAGAGATGAGCGAATGGCTGGCAGCGTCGGGCGTCGAGAATGCGTACACCATCGGGCCGGTGCTTGTCGGCATGGGCTTCGAGCGGCACGAGCTGGATTGCGCCAAGGAATATTTTGAGGCGGGCGCATTTTCAGACGCCCTCAATTGGCTTGAGGCGCTGGTGTCGAGCGTGTCGTTGGTCTGCTCGATCGAAGACAGCATTTCGCGGATCTCGGACCTTGCCATGGCCGTCAAGAAATTCGCTTACGACGAGAAGTCTCCCGCGAAGGAGCTTGATGTGCATGACAGCCTGCAAAGCACCCTCACAATTCTGGGTCACAAGCTCCGGATCAAGCAGATCCATGTGGACAAGAAATTCGAAGCTTCGCCTTCGACGCTTTCGACCCGCGGCTCTGCATTGAGCCAGGTGTGGACCAACTTGATTGATAATGCCGCGGACGCTTCCCCTGCAGGGGGGCATATCGAGATTGCCACCTGGACGGAAGCGGATGCGGGCTTGCTGTCGGTGAGCATCACGGATCATGGCGAGGGAATTCCCGCCGACGTGCTGCCCCGAATCTTTGACGCATTTTTTACGACTAAGCCGCAGGGCTCCGGAACCGGCTTGGGGCTGGATATTGTGCACCGCATCGTCACGGAGAAATTCGGCGGAAAGATCGAAGTCGAAACGGAACCGGGTAAAACGCGGTTTGTCGTGCGTCTGCCACTCGGGCGCGTACGTGAGGGCGAAAAGGCCAACTCCAAGCCGAATTGATGTAGTTTCGTCTCCGTGTCCAACTGTCCCAAATCTATACGCCGGCAACGCGCGTACCTCACTCAGCCGTGCTGCAAACGGTTTGCGCGCATGCGCTTTTCGAGCCAAGCAATCTCTTTCGAAAAATCCCGGCATCCCTTTCTCCGGAGTATTGAAACGTAATGAAGTCGGTCCCGTCTCCGCCGATGTAAAGAGTGGAGGGCGGGATGGTCGATCGCAGTGAACTGATGGAGGCTGCACTGGAGAGTTTTCCAGAAGGCCTGGCGCTGCTCGATCACCGAGGCGGAGTAACGTTTTGGAACCGCGCCGCGGAATGCATCACGGGATTTCCAAGTATAGAAACCGTAACGCGTACGGTCCCATGGGCGCTGGAGCCACTTTTGCTCGCGCATTCGCCAGAGGTGGCAGGAGAAGCCAGGAGCGGACCCCGGCCCGAACGCGGCGTCCTGATTGAGACACAACACCGGTACGGGAGCAAACTGCCCCTGATGATGCGAACCGTGGTTCTACGGGATCCTCTGGGTGAGCACATTGGAACGGCTGTCATATTTCACATCGCAGAACATCTGGATTCTTTGCCGCATGGAGAGAGTTGCGAGGAGTCCAATTTGGAAGCCGCGCAGGCAGAAATTGAAGAGCAGGCGCAATTGGCATTTGACGACTTCACGAAGCGGGGCACGCCTCTGGGTCTCTTGTGGATCACAGTTGACCAGGCACACGAACTGCGCAAGACCCATGGGGCGAGGGCTTGCGAAATGATGATTGAACGGATCGAGCGAACGCTGACGCATGGGTTACGCCCCACCGAAGAACTTGGCAGGTGGGGAGACGACGAGTTTCTGATTCTTTCGCACGAGGCGTCGGCAGGGTCGCTTGCGGCGCATGCACAAGTGCTTGCGGGCCTCGCGAGGACATCCGATTTTCGTTGGTGGGGTGACAGGCTGTCGCTCACGGTCAGTATTGGCGCAGCACAAGCCGTGAAGACCGATACACTGCCGCAACTGTTTGAACGCGCGCAGGCAGCAATGCTCGTGAGTGTCCATGCTGGCGGCAATCACATCACACTCGCACCTGAGAGGACGTAATGTTCGCGATCATAGGAATTCTCCTGGTTTTTGGCGCGGTTATCGGTGGGTTCCTGATGGAAAAGGGGCACATCGAAGTGCTTATCCAGCCGGCCGAGATGTTGATCATCGTCGGAGCGGCGACCGGGACTCTTCTGGTTGCAAACCCAATTCACATCCTGAAGGGAATACTGGGAGGACTCAAGGGCGTCTTAGGGGGTTCAAAGTTCAACAAGGGTCGTTATCTGAACACCCTGAAGATGATGTATCAGTTCCTGAATAAGGTGCGCAAGGAAGGTCTGTTGAGCGTGGAGATGGACGTTGAGAAGCCAAAAGAGAGTTCCATCTTCAAGAACTACCCCGATTTTCTTGGCGACCACCATGCGTGCGATTTCGTATGCGACACGCTGCGCATGGCCATCACCGGAGGAGTCGAGCCCTTTGACATGGACCAGATGATGGAACTGGACATGGAGGTGCATCATCACGAAGGGTCGCTGCCGATCGGAGCGTTGTCGACGATGGCGGACGCATTGCCAGGACTGGGAATTGTGGCGGCCGTGTTGGGCGTGGTGATCACAATGGGAGCGCTGGGCGGTCCGCCGGAGGAGATCGGACACAAGGTGGCAGCGGCCTTGGTAGGCACGTTTCTTGGCATCCTGCTTTGCTACGGAGTGGCGGGCCCATTGGCTGCGAACATGACCAAAACAGCTGATGACCACAACAGCTACTTGCACGTATTGCGTGTGCTGATGCTTTCGTTCCTGAAAGGCTCGGCGCCGATGATCGCGATCGAGATGGGGCGGCGCGCGATTCCCGCACATGTTCGGCCGAGCTTTGACGAGATGGAGAAGAGCTGCAAGAACCAGGCGGTCTCGGCTTCGGCAGCGGCGGCTTAAGGCGGGAGTACGTTCAGGAGGGTCCGGAATCATGGCAGCCAGCAAAGCTCAGCCCATCATCGTGATCAAAAAAAAGGGCGGCCACGCCGGCCATCACGGTGGCGCGTGGAAGGTTGCCTATGCAGACTTTGTGACCGCCATGATGTCGCTTTTCATTGTGCTCTGGTTGATGAACTCGAGTGAAAAAATCAAGAAAGCCGTTGCCGGGTATTTCAACGATCCCAAGGGCACCGGGAGCCTGATGGGCACAACCTTAACCGGTACCGGCGAAACGGTGACGATTGCATCGAACGACGATCTGCAAAAACTGAAAGACAAGCTCGAGCAGGAGATCAAGGCTAAGAAGGACCTGGAAAAGCTCCTGAAGCAGATCGAGATTACGATTACTCCCGAGGGGCTGCGCATTGAGTTGCTGGAGGGCAAGGACGGAACCTTTTTTCAGAGCGGAAGCGCCTATCTCAGCGATAGCGGGCAGGAGTTGTTGGCGCTGTTGGCATCGGAATTGAAAACCCTGCCAAATAATCTCCTGATCGAAGGCCACACGGATGCTTTGCCGTATTCCAATGACGGCAATTACAGCAACTGGGAACTTTCTGCCGACCGCGCCAACTCCGCGCGCAGGCTCTTGCAGCAGGATGGCGTACGTTTCGATCAGGTCACGCAGGTGCGAGGCTATGCAGACCAGCTTCTGCGTGTGAAGAACAACCCCTTCGACCCTTCAAATCGTAGAATTTCGATCCTGGTAAAAAATCAGGAAGGTCCGATGCCGGATTTGAAGGGTGTCCGTGCCGTCAGTGGGCCGATTGCGACCCCACAGCCGAAGACGCCTGGTAGTCCTGAAGCAGCACAGGCGAAAACGCAAAGTGTGTCTCCGGCCCCAGCGGGTCCGTCTTCGGGGGGCACGAAGAACTCTTCTGCGCCTGGTTTTGTACCCAGTCCGCCCCCGGTTGCAAGGTCGACGGCGTCCAAACCGGGCCTGATGACGACCATCAAGGGAATGCTGCCCGGATCGAAGAAGTAAGGATCAAATCGGCAATTCGAGAATGAGTTTGAGCAACTTCCCGCGCAAATGGTGTAGGCTTGTTTTTCGGAGAAGTAAGCGTTTACCGGGAGAGTTTTTCATGACCATTGTGGCTGGCGTCGATTTCGGCACGTTGAGCGTGCGCGTGACTTTGGTGGACAGCAAAAAGGGGCCGATCGGAACGGCTTCGGCTTCCTATGAACTGCACCGCCGCCGCGACGATCCCGACTTTGCCACACAATCTCACGCCGAACAAATGGACGCATTGGCGAAGGCGACGCGCGAGGCCTTGCGCGCGACGGGTGTGGACGGGAAGGCTGTTGCGGCGATTGCGCTGGACACGACCGGTTCGAGCGTCGTTCCAGTCGGTGAGGGGCTCGAGCCGCTCGACGAATATTATCTCTGGTGCGATCACCGCGCTCACGCGGAAGCTGAAGAGATCACGGCCAAGGCGCACGACCTGGGCATCGAGGCAATCGACTGGTGCGGCGGCGTGTACTCGCACGAGTGGGGCTTTGCCAAATTGCTCCATTGGCTGCGGCACAATCCGAAGAAGCGCAAAGACTTTGTGACCGCCCTAGAGCACTGCGACATGGTCGCCGCTACACTCAGCGGAATCCGCGATGCGAGCCAGTTGAAGCGCAGCGTCTGCGCGATGGGCCACAAGTGGATGTGGAATCCCAAGTGGGGCGGATTGCCGCCCGAAGAGTTTCTGGTTGCTGTGGACCCGCTTTTTGCCGGTGTGCGTGCGAAGATCGGGGGCGAATATGAGACGAGCGATCGAGTGGCGGGACACTTATCGCCGCAATGGGCCGAGAAGTTAGGCCTAAGCGCGGGAATCCCAATTCCAGTTGGTGCTTTCGACGCACACTGGGATGCGATCGGCTCCAATATTCGTGAAGGCGATGTGGTGAATGTGGTGGGCACCTCCACATGCATTATCGCGATGGCCCGCGAAGCGCAGCTTGTGCCAGGAGTCTGCGGCGTGGTCCCTGGAAGCGTGCATCCGGACTACACGGGGATCGAAGCGGGGCTTTCGGCAACGGGAGATATCTTCGAGGCGATTGCCCGTCGTGCTCAAACCACGGTGGCAACTCTTTCCGAGGGACTCGATGCATACAAGGCAGGCCAAACCGGGCTGTTGCGACTGAGCTGGGACAACGGCGATCGCACGGTGCTCGTGAATCCTGAGCTGGGAGGAGTGACCCTCGGTTGGAACCTGGTGCACACGGCGCAGGATGAGCTATTCGCAGCGATTGAAGGTACGGCGTTTCATACGCGAATTATTTTGGAACGCATGGCCGAACATGGCGTTCGTGTGGATCGCGTGATCAATGCGGGAGGGATTCCGCAAAAGAACGAAGTGCTGAATCGCGTATATGCCGATGTGCTGAACAAGCCAGTCCTTGTGCCAGCCGGCATTCCGACAAGCCTTGGTTCGGGCATCTTTGCGCTGCTGGCGGCTGGAGCTTACAAAACAATAGAGGAGGCACAGGCTGCCGTCTGCCTGCCGCTGCGTTCGGTAGAACCGAACCCCAAGGCCGTACAGGTCTACGAGCAACTCTATCGGCATTATCGGGATCTGTATTTTTCTCTAGGTAAGCGTGACGCCGGGGCGACAGCATTGGGTGCGGTCTTGCCGGAGTTGCGGAAGATTGCGGCCGAAACGCGAAGAACGAACTAGGACCCCCAGCTCAAGCGCGTCGATACTGCGACGCAACGGCTCAATCGATCTACCGCCGAAAAGAAACGCGCCGGCAAATCGCAAGATTCGCCGGCGCATTGGGCTCGAGTTGATCTCAGCTTAGAAATCGTACCGCAGGCTGAACTGCATGCGGCGCGGCTGGGTGAGCAGTACGCTTGCGACACCGAGATTGCCGCCGGTCAACTGGCCGCCCACCGACGTCGGGGAGTCATCGAAGCGAACCGTGTTCAAAACGTTATAGGTTTCCCAGGCAAACTTCAATGCGCCGAACTCGCCTAAATTCCAGCGCTTTGCGAGCCCCGTGTCGATGTCGAAATAACCATCGCCGCGGAAGTTGTTTCTCTCGCCGGCTTCGCCAGGATAAGGCAGCCGAACTGGACCGCCGGTTGCGATTCCATTGGTAATCGCATCCGGATCGGCGAAGAATTGCGGGTTGCCGTTTGCATCGTAGTGGCGGTGCGTCTTGACCGGCTGCGTGACCACGCCGAAGCTTTCAATCTGCCAGTCCGTCGTCCAGCCCGGTTCGTTCAAGCTGAAGGGAAGAGCGCTCGCCCAGCGATTAATGCCGGAGAGCTGCCATCCCCCGATGATCGCGTCGGCAAAGGCATTAGAGCCGCCTCCAACCATCTTCCCGCGTCCAAAGGGCAATTGATAGACCGCGTCTACAGTGATGAGGTGGCGCGTATCGAAATCGGAGACGCTCCGATTCAGATACGGTTTCCATGTGTTGAGAATTTCGCTGAAGGCCCCCGTATTCGTCGAGTTGAGTCCGAATTCCGAGCTGCGCTCGGTATCCGATCCCATGTCGATGGATTTGGAAAGCGTGTAACTGAAATCCATCTGCAGGCCGTGGCTGCTGGGGTGCCGCAAGGTGAACTGCCCGGCGTTGTAATAGCTCATGCCAATGGAGTCGAGGGCGTACAGGGAAGAGAACTGATCCTGCCAGAAGTGCGAATTCCAGCCGGCAGGACATCCGTATCCGCAAAAGAAGTCGATATCCGCAAGCGAGGTCGTTGCGCCGTATTGTGCGCGATACGGAGCCCACTCATTGGTATAGATGGCCTGGGTCGCGCTCTCACCGGCGTAGTCGACGCCGGCCATGAATGGGAAGACGTTCTCAAAGTATTGGATGGGAGCGACGCTGGCAGATCCGTCACCGCCATTCAAATCGACATCGTGGGAGAGCTGAGCTCCGGCAGCGTAATAATCGCCCGCGCCGCCCGGATCGACATAGTCGACTGGTTCGGCAAGGTCGAGCTGCTGGATCAGGTGACGGCCCAGGCGGCCCACGTAGGCCGTCTCAAGCGTGAATCCACCCGGCAACTCCCGCTGCACCGAGAGATCGAAGGTCTCTGAATACGGGGTCTTCAGATGGTTATCCAGGCCCCACGTAATAGCGAAGTTACCCTCGGGCGCTGTAAACGGATAAGCCTGTGTCTGAGGAGATCCGCCGTTGTTGATTGCCGGGAGTGAACTTCTTCCCAGAAAGCGCGGCGCAGGCGGGTGTTTCGCACTTCCTTCAATGCTGTAAACGCCGGCCGGGTTGGTGACCGCCGAACTGATTCCGAACGAACCATTCTGGTCGAAAGTGTTTACGAGGGCTTCGCCGTAGTGGTCGTAATAGATTCCCGCACCGACGCGAATGGAAGTCCTTGTGTCCGGGGAATAAGCGACTGCAAAACGGGGTGCAAAATTGTCCTTCGATTTGGGCCAGAACGCGGGCCTTCCGTAATAGGCGCCCGATGGCGAGAATTGAATGTCCGGTTCGGAGATCTGGCCGGCTTGCGCAGCGGATTCTCTACCCAAAAACCAGGCATGGGTATCGATGGTGGGCGCCACCTGCTGTCCGCTGGTCTCATATGGAGTTTGCAGAATTGTGTGGCGAACGCCGAAAGTGATCGTAAGGTTCGGCATCACGCGCCATGCGTCCTGAACATACCACTCGAATTCGTTGGCTTTGAAATGGCGGGTGAGAAATGCGCCATCGGGGAGCAGGCTGCCCGAGGTGGCGCTGTCGACGTGATAGTTGTACGAGCTGTCGAGCTCGGGAACCGTTCCCACCAAATTAGCGAAGGCAATCTCATAGGAGTTGGCGAAACTGCTGCTCGGGTCTTCTCCTGGAGCATTTCCCGACAGCCAGTAAGGATTGGTCGTCCCATGCTGCCAGGTGGTGGCGTCTGAAACATGGTTTTGATGAATCAGCCGCCAGTTGCCGCCGAATTCGATAGTATGTTTTCCCTTTGTCCAGCTCAGGTTATCCACGATATTGTTCACCGGTATGCTGGTGATCGTGGTTCTCAGTTCCGATGAGGGATCGGTCAGAAAGCGGAAGTCAACATAATCGCCATTGCCGACGCCCCGATTGCTTACACCCTGGCGGACGTAGCCAAAGCGAATGTCGTTGATCAGAGTCGGAGAGATGCTCCAGGTGTCGCCCGCAGTCAGTCCTTTGCTGTTGTCCTCTGTCACCTTCGACGGACCCTGTCCTGGAAATTGCTCGGGAGCACCGATGACATCCTTTTGCAGATTCCCACGGACAAAGATACGGTGCCTGTCGGTTGGTGTGTAATCGATTCTTGCGATGGATGTATTGAGGCGGACCGGATTGGGCGATGCGAACGAATACGAACCTTCGTTGAGACCGTCCCCTTCCAGCGTGCCGTTGGCAGCCGGATAGGAGTTCAGGAATGCCAGTGCGTTCGGATTCGGACCCGGACCATTCGGATAAGCGCTTGTATTGCAAATCTGGCATCCGGCATCCAGGGCGGCAACTTGTGCCGGCGTCAAGATTCCGCTAGGGGTCGTGATATTCCCCGCCGCGTAAGCGGCAGTCGGGACGGTCTGGACTTGCTGAAAGTCTTCCGCCAGGCGGCTTCCTTCGTAATTACCGAAGAAGAAGAGCTTGTCCCTCTTGATGGGACCGCCGGCAGAGGCGCCGAAAATATTGCGAAGCACTTTGGTCGGGACGTTCGGCAGGCCTTCACTGACTTCCGCTTGCTTGTTGAACCAGTTGTTGGCGGCAGTGAAAGGCGGACGATAGAACTCATACGCCGAGCCGTGAAATTTGTTGGTTCCCGATTTGGTGACCATGCTGACCTGCGCGCCCGAAGAGCGACCGGAATCGGCGTTTGAGTCTCCGGTAGTGACGCGGAACTCTTCGATTGAGTCCGGCGTTTCGCGAAGCACGCCCGTGAAGGCAAATCCATTCACCTGGTCGTTGTCGTCGACTCCATCGACGGTGACGTTGCCTTGATCCGAACGTCCCCCGTTCACTGCGCCTTGGCGGCTATCTCCAGCCGTCACTCCCTGTCCCGTGGTTTGGCCGAGAAAAAGCACGCCAGGCTGCAGGGAAAGCAGATCCGGGATGTTGCGGGTTTCGCTGGGAAGCGCCTGAATCTCTGCGCTGTCGGCGGAGCTGCCGAGCGAAGCATCTGCAGTATTCAGGGTCTGCGCAGACGCTGTGACGTCGACGGTTACCGAACTCGATTGCACGGTAAGAGTGAAATCGATCGTGGCGGGCTGATCGACCAGGAGCTCGGCTATCTTCGATTGGTCACCGAATCCGGGAGCGCTGACCTTGATCGTGTACTTTGCGGGGAACATCTGTGGAAAGGTATACAAGCCGCCGCTGCTGGCGGTCGTGCTGAGCATCTTTCCAGTGGCATTGTCTGTCAGGGTAACTGTGGCCCCGGAAACAAGGGCCCCGGACGGGTCTTTCACAACTCCGCGGAGTGAGGTGGTTGCATTCTGGCCAAAGACGAGGGTCGCGACAGAAAGGGTGCAAAGTAGCACCCATCCCCAAAGGGATCGTTTCACGGCTGTTCCTCCAAAAGGTCTTGCTCTGGTGTGTGTCTTTCAGATCAAGTACGTTTACGCTTCGCCGAAGACTTCACGGCCGCGCCGCGGATAGGGCCTTGGTATTCGTAGCTCCAGCCGTGGCCGGAGAGGCCTGGTCCGGAGTAATGGGAAGGTACCGTTTCGTATGAATTGCCGAGAAGCTCTTGCAGTGGGGACTGCGTTTCAATCGGAATGAATTCATATTGCTGGATATTTACTCAAGATTCAACAGAAAATTGAATTTCAATCCCTGAAATCTTTGCGGAGGGAGAAACAATGCCACCATTGAACCTATTGTTGCTGCTGCATTTGCTGTAGATCGATGAGTGCCGGAGTGATTTCCGGGGCCTGTTGTGCACGCTCCACCAGCACGCTCCAGTCGTCGGGGATGGGAAGCTTTCGGTCCAGTGCCGGAGGAAACTCGCTGGCCTCGACATGGACGGCGACATAGAGTTCGCTGTCGGTCGTGCCTCGGAAGATGCCGTGAGTTGGCGGGACGTCGGCATAATCACGCCCAACCGCTGTCCGGATGTGACGATGATGCGCGATGAGGTTGTTGGTAGGGTCGAAGCCGACCCAACCGAGGTGTGGCAACAGGACGTCAACCCACGCATGGGTCGCATCGGGCGTCGATCGGTCGTGATCCTCGCGGCTGCGGTAAAGATAGCCGGACACGTACCGGGCAGGAATCCGAACGTGCCGTAACAGGGCAATCATAGTGTGGGCAAAGTCCTGGCAGACACCCTTGCCGCTGACGATGGCGTCGTCAATGGGCGAGTCAACGCGGGTGGATCGGGGCACGTATTCGAAGTAGTCGAAGAGCCGCTGGTTGAGCTCATGGACGAGCATAAGAGGATCGTCGCGACGGGTCGCACCAAGTTTTGCCGCGAGAGCGATAAGGGCTGGCGTCTCGACTGAAAAGGCGCTGGGAAGAAGCATCTCCCAGTAGTCACCGGCTTCGATCAATTCGTCCAAGTCTCCCCAGGCGTCTGGCGCGAGAAAGTTTGGTACATCGGGGAGAGATTGCTGCTCGACCACGGACTCGGCGATGAGGACAAGTTGCGTGTGCTCGCTTGGAATGTCGAAGTGCTGAACATTATTCCCTTGGTGGTCGCGATAGCTGAAGACACGGCAGCGAGGGCTTACTGAGAGCGAAAAAGTAAGGCAATGCTGGTTGGAATCGGAACGCGGGTGCATGCGCGTTTCCATAATGCTCTCGCTGATAGGTTGCGAGTAGCGAAAGCGCGTGAGGTGTCGGATGGAGTAGAAATTCATTCTCGTTTCGCTTGTCCTCTATGTGGCGAGCGCGGATTGAATCGAATAGTGAATGTAATAGCGGTACATGAGTTCGTGAATACGCATGCATTGCTCCCGGATCGAATGCAGGAATGCCGCAGTGTCTCCTGAGAGAATTTCACCGATCGTGGTGTAGCTCAGCATGGCGTGTAACTTCCCGATGCCTGCGGTAAGCTCTTCCGGCGAACGGCGCCCTCCGGTCCGCTGGACCGATTCCACCGCATGACGAACGCCATCCACGGAATAGCGAATGGCATGGGGGAAGTCGCGATTGAGGAGCAGAAATTCAAGAATGCGGTCGGCAGTTACATCGGCTGTATAGACCTGGCAATATGCCTCAAACGCCGTACAGCAGCGCAGCAACCCCACCTGCTCAAGGTATTGGTAGCCTCCATGCTCGCGTTCCGAAGGACTGGACAGCCACGGCTGATAAACCTCAAGCAGTGTGGCAATCGCGTACGCGCGCTCTAAGTAGCGGCCGAGACGGATAAACTGCCAACCTTGACCGTGAATCATAGTTGTATCGCTCACTCCCTTGAATAGGTGGATGCCGTCGATCACTGTACTTAGTGCGTCCGAAATGCTGGTGCGAAACTCCGACTGCACCTGGGCTGAATGCATTTGGTGATAGAGGCGATTGAGGCGCTGCCACTGCTCGGTCGAAATCTCTTCGCGGATCTGTCGGGCATTTTCCCGCGCGCCATTCACGGAATAGGTCACTGAAGCGTGGTTCAGAGGGTCGAAAACGAGTTTGCCGGCCATCGCTTCGAGGTCGCCGTTCCATTCAAGTCCGTCCGGATTTCCCAACGCTGCGACGAGTTGCTTCCAGCGAGTCTCAGCGCTGGAACTCCCTGCGTCGAGCATGAGATTCATCGTCACGTCGAGCTGACGCACGGTGTTCTCTGCCCGTTCCAGGTAGCGGCTCATCCAATAAAGACTGTCCGCAACGCGTGAAAGCATCGTTGCACTCTCCCGAACTCGAATGCTGATTGCTATTCCAGAACCCATGTATCCTTGCTGCCGCCGCCTTGCGACGAGTTGACTACGAGCGAGCCTTTTTCAAGAGCTACACGCGTCAATCCGCCGGGTACGATGTTGACCTTGTCGCCGAAAAGGATGTACGGACGCAGGTCTACATGCCGTGGCTCCAACTGATTACCGATAAGACATGGAGCGCGCGAGAAATCCAGCGTCGGCTGAGCGATATAGTTGCGCGGATTTGCCTCAATCTGGCGCGCGAATTCCTCTCGCTGCTGCGCTGTCGATTGCGGTCCTATCAACATTCCGTACCCACCGCTCTCGCCGACTGCCTTTACAACCAACTTATCCAGATTGGCCAAAACATGTTGTCGATCTTTCGGATCGGTCATCAGGAATGTCTTCACGTTCGGAAGGATGGTATCTTCGCTCAGGTAATAGCGGATGATATCCGGAACGTAAGCATAAAGCGCCTTGTCATCGGCCAGACCGGTTCCAAAAGCGTTTGTGACGGTTACGTTGCCGGCGCGATAGGCATTAAAGAGCCCCGCAGATCCAAGTGCCGAGTCGGAGCGAAAAATCAGCGGATCGCTGAAATCGTCGTCCACCCGTCGATAGATGACATCGACGCGCTTGAGTCCGTCGGTGGTGCGCATATAAACGATGTTGTCGTGAGTTACAAGATCGCGGCCTTCGACAAGGTCGATGCCCATTTGACGAGCGAGATAGGTGTGTTCGAAGTATGCGGAATTGAAAACTCCCGGCGTGAGGAGCACGATATTCGGCTCGGGCCGACCCTCGGGAGCCAGCGAGCGCAAAGTAGCCAGGAGAAGCTGCGGATAGTGCTCTATGGGCCGAACGCCATAACTGTGGAACAGATGCGGGAATGTCCGTTTCATCACGCGCCGGTTGGTGAGCATGTAACTGACGCCGGAAGGGACGCGCAGATTATCCTCGAGCACCACGAACTCGCCTGTGTTCAGGCGCAGTAAGTCTGTACCAACGACGGCGATGTAGACATTCCGCGGAACCTGCAGGCCGCGCATCTGGCGCCGATAGTGTTTGCAGCTATAGACGAGTTCGCGTGGCACGACATGATCGTTCAGAATCTTCGCGTCAGAATAGACGTCACGCAGAAAAAGATTGAGCGCGGTGATGCGCTGCGTGAGCCCGCGCTCGATGCGGTCCCACTCTTGCGCTGTAACGAGGCGCGGCACCAGATCGTAAGGAAAGATGCGTTCGGTTCCCTCTTCGCGCCCATAAACGGTGAAGGTGATGCCCTGGGTCAGAAACGAGAGTTCGGCGGACTGCTTACATCGCTGCAGCTCATCCGGCGGCAAGCCGGCCAATGTCTCCGCCAACGCCTGATAGTGGGCGCGCACATTGCCGTTGCCCTCCCGCATTTCGTCGAAGGCGCCATCCAGCGGGTAGTCTCCGAAAAGAGTTTCGACTCCCGCTGGATGGCTGGCGCTCATGGAGATGACCGTCTTTCCTTTGCGGCAAATTCAGGTTAGCCGACGGATGGACCCCTGCGATCCGGGGACACCCGGCACCGCGCCCTTCGCCCTCCGCCTATGCCCTGTTCTTCTGCTTTTAACACGGTGGGCGTAAAGGCACAATCAGGAAGCAAGATCTCGGGGTGCGAAAACGGACCTCTGTGCGATAGGACAAAGGTGAGGTTGGAGTCGAGCCGATGCTCGAATTCAGGCCAGGACCTGCAGCCGGCGCGTTGGATTACTCTGTTCCTTCAGGAGACTCTCTCTGACGATGCTCAAATTCTGCCGCTTCCACCTTCCAGCGCTCGGCCTCTTCGCACTTGCCTTTGCCCCTTCGCCTGCCCAGCAGCCTGCGCCGAGTCCGCCTAGTGAAGAGTACATCCGGGCGCACTACACCAAGTACGAATTCCGGATTCCCATGCGCGACGGCAAACGGCTTTTCACGGCAGTCTATGTCCCCAAGGATGCAGGTGGCGGCCCTTACCCATTTCTGATGGATCGCACGCCTTACGATGTAGGTCCTTACGGAGAGGACAAGTATCCTCCGCATCTAGGCCCCTCCGAGGAATTTGAAAAATCTGGATATATCTTCGTGTATCAGGATGTGCGCGGACGCTGGATGAGCGAGGGCGAATTCGTTGAAATGCGGCCGCACATCGACGACAAGAAGTCGCCACAGGATGTCGACGATGCTTCAGACACATACGACACGATCGAATTCCTGCTGAAGAATGTTCCAAACAACAATGGCAAAGTGGGCATTTGGGGAATTTCTTATCCAGGGTTTTACACTTCTGCGTCGATCATCGACTCGCATCCCGCCTTGATGGCCGCCAGTCCACAGGCTCCCATGACCGATTTATTCCTTGGCGATGACGCCTATCATGGCGGGGCTTTTATGCTCTCGGCTAACTTCGGGTTTTATGCATCTTTCCGCCCGCGAGCCGAACCGCAGACTCCGACAACCACGGTTCCCTTCGACTTTGGGACGCCCGACAGTTATAAGTTCTATCTTTCGGTAGGCAACATTGCAAATCTCGACAAACTGTACTTGAAAAGTTCGAATTGGCTGTTTAACGATCAGTTCAAGCACGATACTTACGACGCTTATTGGCAAGCACGTGATCTTTCACGCCACATGAAAAACGTGCATTGCGCGGTTCTTGTTGTCGGCGGTTGGTATGACGCTGAAGATTTGAGTGGTCCGTACCGGACTTTTTACGCCATCAACAAATTCAATCCCGAGGCACAGACAACCTTGGTTGAAGGACCGTGGGTACATGGCGGTTGGGCGCGAAACGACGGCAGCCATCTTGGAGATATTCAATTCGGTTCAAAGACCAGCGAGTACTTTCGAGCTAACATCCAGTTCCCTTTCTTCGAACGCTATCTGAAGGGGAAAGGTGAGGCGCAACCTAAAGCGGTCGTATTCGAGACTGGAACCAACGTTTGGCGCAGGTTCGATGCGTGGCCACCGAAGGCTGCTTCGCCCAAGACTCTCTATTTCCGTGCCGGAGGCAAACTCAGCTTCGATCCGCCGACGGAAGCTACGGGTGCGGATGAGTACGTGAGCGATCCGAATCACCCCGTGCCTTTTGTGGGCTATACGACAGATACCGTTCCGCAACGCTACATGGTGGACGATCAGCGCTTCGCTAGCTATAGGCCGGACGTGTTGGTCTATGAGACCGATCCTCTGCAAGAGGACGTGACGATCGCCGGACCCATCTCGCCCAAATTGAAGATCGCGAGTTCCGCGACGGATTCCGATTTTGATGTGAAGCTCATCGATGTATTCCCTGAAGATTATCCCGATCCAGACGACATGTCCCACGGCAACAAGCGCATATTGGACGCGCCGCCCATCCACATGGGAGGCTACGAAGAATTGCTACGCGGCGAGCCGTTCCGAGCCAAGTTTCGTAATAGCTGGGAAACACCTGAGCCGCTGGTTCCCGGCAAAGAGATGGACATCAATTTCACGATGCCGGATCTGTTCCACACTTTCCGCCGCGGCCATCGCGTTATGGTCCAGGTGCAAAGTTCGTGGTTTCCGCTCACAGATCGAAATCCGCAGACTTTCACTGACATTCCCTACGCGACTTCGGAACAGTTTCAGAAAGCGACGGAGCGGGTTTTCAGACAGAAAGATTCCGCATCGGGCGTCGAGGTGCTCGTCTTGCCCCAGCCCTGAGTCACGCGTGAAACACCCTACTTAGCCGACTTACTAGGATGCCAACAAAATGCCAGCTCGATTGTGGATATAGAACTAACTCCGCTTGGTCCGAGTAATTCGCTTGGGATTGGGTGGGCAAGTCGACTCGCGAATCACCAGCTCGGGACGAATCGGCACGACATCGGGGAATGTTGCCTGGCCGCGAATTCGCTGCAGCAGGATGCGCGCAGCTACGGTACCCATTTGAGTAAGAGGCTGCCGAATCGTAGTCAGGCTCGGAATATGAAACGCAGCCCCCTGGATATCATCGAAACCAACGATCGAAACATCGGTTGGAACCTGTAAGCCATGGTCCCCGCAAGCTCGGACGGCTCCGATTGCCGAGATATCGTTGTAGCAAACAATCGCAGTGAATTCTGCGCCCCGCTGAATCAATTCATTCGTAGGCTCAAATCCAAGCTGCGGCGTAGAAACTCGAAGCTCCAACTGGACAGTTAACTCCGGCGGGACAGCCAGTTTAAGGTCGCGTGCCACGGCCATTAGACAATCCCAGCGATCATCGGCGTCGGAGCTATGACTGCCTCCGCGCATGAACGCAATTCTCCGGTGCCCGAGTTGATAGAGATGACGCAAAGCAAGCTCCGCGGCCCGCCGTTGGTCAAGGACCACGTTGGTTGCTCCTTCAATCTTGCGATGTCCCGCGACGACGACGACAGGCAGGGTGAGACTCTTTGCCAGAATGGTGTCAATTAGGATGAATCCTTCGACAGAGCGATCCATGAGCAGGCGCGGGTACTCTTCGATAAGGTCAGGTTTGCGGCGGTGGCTGGCGATCAGATAGAAGTACCCTTCCTCAAGGAGAAATTCCTCTACTCCGACAAGTACCTCGGTCGCGTAATTGTCGCTCAGTTCAGGGACGAGCACACCCACCGTAAAGGTCTGGCGCTTGCGCAGCGATCGGGCAAAAAAGCTTGGCCGGTAATCGAACTTCGCCGCAGCCTCGATGACTCTGTCCCGAGTCTCCTGTGGAATCGAGCGCACGCCCGGCGCGTTGTTGAGTACGAGGGAAATCGTAGCGGGGGACAGGTTCAGGTAGTCCCCGAGCGTACGGAGGCTGATGGGTTGACCGGGCTGCGGATCCGCACCTGCTTTAGCTCGTTTGGCCATGCATTCCAGTTGTAACACTTTGGACTCCATAGAAGGTGTGTTTTCAATGGCTTCGCATTTGCGTTATGCGCTGCAAGGACGTCATGATTGGAGGCGAAGAATTGGCGCTCTAGCGGGAAATGGGAAATGGTCCGGCGAAGCTCCCGACCACGCGAGGAGAAGCGACGTTTTCCGGGAATCGACGAGCCAGATTTCAGCTTGATCTTATGGTGAGAGGCGTACGTGACCCTTAAGACGGCACCATCGCCGAGGCTACGGGCCGATCGGAAAATCAAGTACACTGATTGCAAGTAGAGCAATCTACAGCCGCGGAGGGATGGGTGAGCGGTTGATACCGGCGGTCTTGAAAACCGCTGTGCCTGAAAGGGTACCGGGGGTTCGAATCCCTCTCCCTCCGCCAATAATCCTGCCTCAAATACCGATCGGCCGATTGATGGTTCTCGGCGAAACGCTGCCGAGCCGATACCAATAGCGGACCTCGCAAAGAACTTCGCCAACACGCACGGCTTTTATCGGCCCATGCATCTCGCCTATGCCAATCGACATACATTGATTGCGTCGACTCGCAGAGTCGGCACGCGAGACTGCGCAACCTGGTTGCCACAGGTGGCATGAAGGGTTGTTTTTGTGCTTCCTGAACGTGCAGAATTTTTCGAAGCGTCGGAATTGCGAACAAGCCTTAGTACGTAGGTAATTCAAAGTCCCCCATCCTGCGGATGATTCCCCTATTGGTCGGCAAACCCGCGCCGATGCATGGGAAGACGCGAAGACTTACTAAAATCCCAACTTCTTACGCGTACTTCTCTGTCCTGAAAGGCCGGACATGCCAATTCTTTCCTGGATTCGTTCCCTTTTTGTATCTGCGTTGGTCTATGGTGGATGGTTCATGATGGCGCTGGGACAAACGCCAGAGAACCGAGTCGTGCGGCCGGTCAACGAATCAGATGTTGTCACGTTGACGGGCAACACGCATCCGATGGCGCGGCCCGAGTTCGATCAAGGTCCGGTCAGCGCCGAGACGCAGCTCGACCATATGGTGTTGTACCTGGCGCCCTCGGCCGAACAGCAGTCGGATCTGGATGCACTGGTGACAGCGCAGCATGAGCCGGGCTCGCCGCTCTATCACAAATGGCTGACCCCGGCGCAGTATGGTTCACGATTTGGCGTGAGCGCGCCGGATATTTCCCATTTGACCGCATGGCTTCGCGGCCACGGATTTCAAGTGGATGAAATTTCGGCGAGCGACCGGCTGATTGTGTTTTCAGGAACAGCGGGTCAGGTTTCGGATGCGTTTCACACCGAGATCCGCCGCTACAGCGTAAACGGGATCGATCATCTCGCAAACGCCGAGGACCCACAGATTCCGACCGCCCTGGCCGATGTGGTGAGTGGAGTGGTTTCGCTCCACGATTTCAGGCGCAACTCGGCAATCGCCGCGCGGCGCTCAGTGGGCGCTCAGTCTGCTACCGAGGCGAAACCTCTCTACACCAGCGGCAGCACAAACTACCTTTATCCGGCAGACTGGGCGACGATCTACGATTTGAAATCGCTCTACAGCGCGGGCACTACGGGGGCCGGGACATCGATCGCCATTGTTGGTCGCAGCAACATCAACATCTCGGACGTCGCGAAGTTTCGCCAGACGTCTGGATTGCCAGCGAATAATCCTACCGTGATTCTAATCGGCGCCAATCCGGGGCTTGTCAGCGGGGATCAGGATGAGTCGACACTGGACGTCGAGTGGAGCGGCGGCATTGCTCCGGGCGCAACCGTGAAGTTTGTGGTAGGAGCTTCAACAGCGACTTCGGACGGCGTAGACCTATCCGCGCAGTACATCGTGAACCACGCAACGGCTCCGATTGTGAGCACCAGCTATGGAAGCTGCGAGCAAGACATGGGAGCGACCGAGTTAGCGTTCTACAACAGCCTTTGGCAGCAGGCTGCCAGCCAGGGGATGAGCTCGTTTGTCTCCTCGGGAGATTCCGGAGCCGCGGGGTGCTATTCGGGTGGTGATAGTTCGGCATCCGGAACCGGCGTAAACGGGCTCTGCAGTTCGCCCTATTCGACGTGCGTGGGCGGCACCGAATTCAACGAGGGAGGAAACAACGCGAAGTACTGGGGGGCGACCAATTCAACCAATGAAGAATCGGCGCTGAGCTACATCCCGGAGGTCGTGTGGAACGAAAGCGGATCGAACGGCGGATCGGGACTGTGGGCCTCCACGGGCGGAGTGAGCCGGATCTACTCCGAGCCCTCCTGGCAGCAAGGCGTCCCGGGGACGAGCGCAGCCAATGGAATGCGAGCGGTGCCGGACATGGCCATGGATGCGGCCGGCCATGACGCGTACTCGATCGTCGAGAACGGAAGCAACTGGTTGATCTCCGGGACCTCTGCAGCCTCGCCGTCGTTCGCCGGCGTGATGGCGCTGTTGGTGCAGGCAAAGGGCGGCAAGGGACAAGGGAACGCCAACCCAGCCCTCTATTCGTCGCTCAATGCGCCGCACAATCCCTTCCACGCGACACCCTCGGGAAACAACAGCGTGCCGGGAGTCACGGGATTCACGGCCAGCGGAGCCGAGTACAACCTGGCCACCGGTCTGGGTTCGGTGGATGGCGCAGTGCTGGTCAGCAGTTGGAGCGGAAGCAGCGCAGCTACCGCCGTCGATTTCGTACTTAAGCCTTCAGCGACGGCAGGAACAGCGCTGACCGGCAAGACAACGACGTTCACGTTGAGCGTGACGGAGAGCGGTGCGGCGAAGAATGCGGTAACGCTTAAGGCGACGGCTCCTGCCGGCGTTACGGTCAGCTTCAGCCCGGCGTCGATTGCTTCTGGCGCAACATCAACCGTGACCGTTGCGGTTGCTTCGACGGCCGCGTCAGGGACGCAGAACCTGACCATCACCGGCTCCGACGCTTCCGGAACGCAGACCGTCATCTATCCGTTGACTGTGGTACAAACGCCGACGCTGACGCTCGCGGCCGCTACCAGTTCACTTGTCTTGCTTCAGGGAACGCAAGGGTCGGTGGCCTTTACAGCGACCACTGGCGGATCATTCAGCGGAAGCATTGGTCTTTCCGTCAGCGGTCTGCCCCCAGGCGTGACCGCAGCGTGGAGCACCAACCCAATCACACCCGCACCCAGCGCGGCCAAGGCCACCTCGACATTGTCGTTGGCGGCTTCATCCGCGGCGGCGGTAGGCTTAGCAACCATCGCGGTTTCGGCTTCCGGCGACGGTCTTGTCGCTATCCAGGATGTGACATTGCAGGTACAGCAGGCAGCCGGAATAACGCTGGCAACGTCGCCGACTTCCGTCTCCGTGCAGTCCTTGGCTGCGGCTACTCTCACCGTGGTCGCAACTCCGTTTGGTGGGGCCGTGGTTCCCGCTGAGGCGGCCGACTCGAGCATCTCCATCACATCGGGACTTCCGACCGGGTTTACTGCGGCGTGGAGTGCACCGAGCGTGAGCGCCTCAGGTGCGGTCTCCTGGACTCTGACGCTGACGGGCAGTGCGTCTGCATCGGCTGGCTCATCATCCCTCGCTCTGGTGGCGCGGGTCGCGGCGAAGTCGGGAGCAATTTACACCGCGACCCGCGATGTGCCGGTGACGGTGACCCTGAGCGCGCCCACGCTGACGCTGCAACCGGCCTCCACTTCCCTTGCGGTAACTCGAGGAGCAGTCGTAACCGACGTGATGAGCCTGATTCGCAACGCCACATTCAACGGTGCGGTGAGTCTCACGATCAGCGGCCTGCCCACCGGCGTAACTGCTTCGTGGAGCGTCAACCCGGTGACGCTGACCCTACTTGGCGGTTCTTCAACGTTGTCCCTTGCAGCTTCTTCCGTCGCTGCGATCGGCTCAACCACCGTAGCTGTGACTGCCACGGGAGGCGGCCTTACCGTCATCCAAAAGCTGGCCCTAACGGTAACTGTGCCCCCGCCTACTCTGGCGGTCAGCGCCGCTTCCAACAGCATGACTGTCATCAACCCCGTCGAGGCGACAACATCCGTTCAAAGCAGCACGAGCCAGATCTTCACATTCACCGGAGGTGGTTCGTTCACAGGTCCAGTCAGCCTGAGTGTGAGCGGATTGCCCGCCAACCTCACGGCCTCATGGAGCAGCAACCCGGTCACGCTGAGCGCATCGAATTCCAGTTCATCCACATTGACCCTCACCGCGAAAGAAACCATCCAATCCGGCTTGGTCTCAACGGTAGCTCCCGGCACTTACGCGATCACTATTACGGCGACAGGCGACGCGTTGACCGTCGTGAAAAACATCCAGGTCGAAGTGGCTGGCATTCTGGTCACACCGGCGCTTTCGTCCATCGCCATTCATCGCGGAACTTCGGGCGTTCTCGCGGTCACCACGACGCCAGAGGGAGGTGCAAGTGGAGCAGTGAAACTAGCGCTTTCAGAAAACGCGGCTTTAAGTGGAGTCACAGTGCAGGCAAGTCCAGCATCGATTGCAGCGCCCGGCAGCGGAACCACGACGTTTACCTTCGCGGTCAGTTCCACAGCGACACTGCGAAGCTATCAACTGTCTCTTTCCGCCTCCATGCTTTCGAATTCCAACTCCAATACGCCTCTGCTTAACGGTTCGTCGCCAGTGGTCGTCACCCTGAACGTCGTTCCCTAGAACGCTCGGCATTTCAACGCGCAACACCCCGGTCGCAGCCGGGGTGTTGCCCTTTGCAGCGCCATGGGAATTGCGCGATCTTTCAAGATACTTTGAGCAAATACGATTCGCCTCGCTCTGCGCAAGGCGTCGCTCGCGGGATTTGTTATAAATGCTCCGACGGCAAATGACGGCCGGGAAGGGTGTGCGCTGAAAATGGTTCGAATTGGGTGGGTGTTCGTTGGTTTGCTGGAAGCGCAATCCGCACTGCTCCTCGCTGCCGATTGCGGCGGTTTGAAGGACCTCAAGCTTGAACATACGACCATCACCTTGGCACAATCCGTCACGTCGGGGGTGTTAGAGATCGAGGGTGCTGGAGCGCCGTTGCACGATCTGCCCGCATTCTGCCGAGTGGCTGGAGTACTGCGACCCACGAGTGACTCGGAAATCCGATTCGAAGTATGGATGCCGGTACAGGGGTGGAACGCGCGTCTGCTGGGCAGCGGGAATGGCGGATTCGCTGGGGAGATCTGGTACGACCAATTCGCCGGGTATCTGAAACGTGGATTCGCCGTGGCCGGCACAGACGCGGGACACCAGGCAGAAGGAACCGATGCAAGCTGGGCGTATGGGCATCGGGAAAAAGTGAAGGATTTTGGCTGGCGCGCCATTCATCTCACCGCGGAACGAGCCAAGCAAATCCTCGTCGCCTACTACGGTAAGAGCGAGGAGAAAGCATATTTTGACGCTTGTTCCGACGGAGGACGCGAAGCACTGATGGAGGCCCAGCGGTTTCCCGAAGACTACGATGGAATTCTCGCCGGCGCGCCAGCAAATGCCTGGTCGACAATGCTCGCCGCAGGAGCAGGAGCGCTACAGGGCCTGATCGCGGACCCGAAGGCGTATATCTCCGATAAAAAGCTACCCGCGATCCAAAAAGCATCGCTCGCCGCCTGCGACTCATTGGACGGCGTGAGTGACGGAATTATCGGCGATCCGGCGCAGTGCCACTTCGACCCCGAAGCTCTGCTGTGCAAGAGTGGAGACGCACTCGACTGCCTGACGCAGCCGCAGATCGATGTGCTGAAGACGCTCTACGCAGGCGAGAAAGACGCGCAAGGACAAACCATCTTCCCCGGCTACACCATGGGAGACGAGACGGCATGGAAGGAATGGGTCGTCGGTGAAGATCCGGGCTCATCTCTCTCTTCGCAGTTCGTCCAGAACTACTTCCGCTACATGGTCACCGGCGATCCGAAGTTCAACATACTGACCGCGAATGTTGACGAATTGCTTCACGAGTCGAACCAGAAAGAAGCCGCCGATCTCGATGCTACGAACCCCGACCTGAGCAAATTTACCGCTCATGGAGGAAAGCTAATCCTGTATCACGGCTGGAATGATCCAGCCATTTCTCCGTGGAACACCATCGCCTATTACAAGAGTGTTCAACAGCAGATGGGAGCCGAAGAGGTGAGCTCTTTTGCGCGTTTGTATATGGTTCCGGGAATGGAGCATTGCAGCGGCGGTCCCGGAGCAAGCGCGCTCGGGCAATTCGGCATGGAAACTGCGAAGGGGCCGAAACACGGCCTTTTTGATTCACTGCAGGATTGGGTTGAGAAGGGTTCGCCGGACGAGGGAGTCACTGCGACGAAGTATGCCGCGGGCAGAGATGGAGTGAGGAAGCCAACGATGACGCGCCCACTGTGTGCCTATCCCAAGGTTGCGCACTACAAAGGGACTGGAAATACTGACGACGCGGAAAACTTTGCTTGCGCTACGCCGTGAATTGAATCAATTGAATGCGATGAATCCGGGTTCGACCTCATTACTGAGGGATACCCGGTGCGATGCCTTCGTCGATGTCCAGTGGTGCTTTCAAGCGTAGGCCGTCGATCTATAATGTGAAGTCAATTGACCCGTCGCCCAGGCACTTATAGGTCATTGCTATCCGGCCTTCGCGTTGTTCGAGCATTGAGGCCGGAATCCGAATGAACCGTGAAGAGCTCATCCTTGTCACCGGCGCTACCGGCTTTCTCGGGACGCAACTCGTGCGCGAACTGCTGGATCGCCAGCCGCATGCGAGGCTCGCGCTGCTCATTCGCGACAGACCGGACCAATCGGGTCAGCAGCGCGCCGATTTGATCGTCCCTCCCGACGAACGCCACCGTGTCGAAGTCCATTCCGGAGATGTCGGCCAGGACCTGTGTGGCTTAGACACCGCTGCGTACCAGCGACTCTCCGCAGAAACAACGAGAGTGATTCACTCCGCCGCCACTGTACGATTCGATCACTCGCTGGACGAGGCGCGGAGCATCAACGTCGAGGGCACACGCCGCGTGCTGGATTTTGCCGCCGGCATGCGCCAATTGCGCAGCCTGGCCTATGTCGGCACGGCCTACGTCGCTGGCGAACGCTCGGACCTGGTGCGCGAAACTGAACTTGCAGTGGGCCAGAACTACCGCAACACCTATGAACGGACCAAGGCCGAGGCCGAGGCCCTTGTGCGCTCGCGCCTGGGTTCCGTGCCGGGAGTGATTCTGCGCCCCAGCATCATCGTGGGTGACTCCCGCACCGGTGTTACTTCGAGTTTCAAAATGATGTATTGGCCACTCAAAATTTACGCGCGCCGATTGTGGCGTACGGTTCCAGGCTATCCCGACGCAGTGTTGGATATCGTACCTGTCGATTTTGCTGCCGCATCTGTCGCGCGTCTTGTCTTTGAGGAAGCGGCCCTCGGCAGCACAGTCCACCTCTGTGCGGGGCCACGCGGCAGCGCGACGATTCAGCAGGTCGCCCGGCGTGCGGCAGAATACTTCAACGCACCGGAAGCGCACTACGTCGATCCAAAACTCTTCTTCGCGGCAATCCGGCCCCTGCTCTTTATCTCTCTGTGGGGACGCAAACGCCGCGTGCTGCGCGATGGGCGCGCCTACCGCGACTACTTCACGATGCGCATGCAGTTCGATACCACCAACGCCGAGTGCCTGTTGGAGCCCGCCGGACTGCGCCCACCGCCGGTGCTGGACTATCTCGACCGCCTTCTCCATTACTGCGTTGCCAGCGACTGGGGCCGCAAGCCTGTCTCGGCCCAATGAACATCTTCAGGCGCTTTCAGCTCTCCCGTGACCGCAACGTCACGGTGGCAAATCTTGTCGACGAATTACTTCGACACCAGGGAGACCGCGAAGTTTCAGTTGGAGATGATGGCAGTTTTCATCTCGCCGAGCTACACGCCGAAATCTGCCGCATTGATGCGTTTCTCCGTCGAATGATCGCGCTATCTCCAAGCCAGCCTGTGGCCATCTATCGCAGTAACAACCGGATTTGTTTTCATTGGTTCCTGGCGATCATCCGTGCCGGTGGCATCGCGGTGCCCCTGAACCCCCAACTTACAGTCGCCGAGGTGCGCCGCATTTTGGCAGATAGCGGCACAGAGATTTTGGTAACCGACAAAGCGGTTTTCGAAGATAGAATCGGCGAGCGTGGTGCGCTGGATGTGCGCACATGGATACAAGCCGACGACCAGACAGAGACGCTGCATGGATTCATTCGAATCCCAGGCTCAGACACACGCGTCACAATACCGTTTCCGCCGACCGTCATCGATTCGGCCGCAACCATCGCGGTGTTTCATACCTCCGGTACAAGCGGATTCCCCAAGGGTGCGGCCCTCTCGAGCAATGCTCTGCTCGGGGCGCGCGCCTCCACAGTGTTGGCCGGACTGATTCTCGGAACGAAGGACCTTGCGCTAATCGCGCTCCCCTGGTCTCACATCATGGCCGTGAGTATCGCGCTCTATGGATTGATGGCAGGCATTCGCGGATGCTTCCTGGATCGCTTCGATGTCGAGAGCGCGTTGGACCTGATCGAACGCCATGGCATCACTGCGGTCGTCGGCGTTCCCGCAATGTTTGCCCGGCTCGTCAACAGCAACCCGGAACCGGCCCGGCTCAAGACTGTGCGTACGTGGCTCTCGGCCAGCGATCATTTGCCTTCTGAAGTTCGACAACGCCTGCGCCAATTCGGAGCACTGGTCAAGTTGCCAGGAGGTCGGCGCGTACCGCCAGTGCTTCTGAACGGATACGGAATGGTGGAACTAGGCGGCCTTGCTATGATGGGCATCGGTCTATCGCTGTTGCCCGGCAGCGGGGACTTCTGTTTCCCTGTACCCCCGTTTCAAATTCGTGTAGCGAACGAAAACGGCCAGCGCATGCGTGCCGGTGAAACAGGCGAGTGCCAGATTCGCCGCCGTGGTCTCGCACCGCATTATTGGAAGGATAAGAACAACAGTCAGGACTTGCTGACCGTAGACGGTTGGATGCGCACGGGCGACCTTGCCACGCGTAATCGCCTTGGCATGATTCGGCTCGTTGGTCGCATGAAAGACGTGATCAAGTCCGGCGGTTACTCGGTCTATGTGCGCGAACTGGAAGAGGCCATCATCGCCCATCCGGCCGTGGCGCGCGCGGCCGCCTTTGGTCTGCCCCACAATGAAAAAGGCGAGATTCCCGTGGCAGCGGTTGAACTGCACGACGGTTCTCTCGTGGGCGAAAGCGACTTGCTCGACTGGTGCCGCCAGAGCCTTGCAGCCTACAAAGCGCCGCGCCGCATCTGGATTCTCGCACCCGGCGACTTACCCCATAATCACAACGGCAAAATACTTCGGCGAACTTTACAGGAGCGGTTTTCGCAAGAAATGGATTGATGCCGGGTGCTCAGGCGAGACTCTTCTAGATATCCCGAGGCCGCGCCCTGCTTAGAAAACGCGAAAAAAGCCGTCTTAGAAATGCGTGAGTTGCGCAGAACTGAAATCCTTCAGGCCAAGGTGCGCTTCAGGCGTGCCGCGATCGATGATCAGTAGTGTTGAACCGGCGCGTCCGCGGATCTTCGCTTCCACCTGAGTTGCCGACCAGACGCCCCGCGTTTGCCGCAGCCCAAAGTAGGTAAACTCCTTCACACCGCCCGAGTCTTTCAGCGTCTTCTCGACATACACCGGAAAGCTGCTGCCGTGATCGAGCCAGCTTTTAACTTCTCCGTAGTGGGTCTTGTCAGAAGCTCCCGGCGTACTCTTCAAAACCTCGCAATCGCGCGCGCCGAACTTGGTCTCAACCGGTGCCGATTGACCTCCCCAGAAGTATTGCGCCTCGAGAAAATCTTCGTAACTGAATCCGTCGTCGAGAGGTCCATCGCTCCATTTGTCGAAAGGCAAAACAACAGGAGACTTACCTCCGGGACGGACAAACTGTATTGTGTCCTTCCCGCCCGGCCGCATTTCCAAAAGCACATGGACTCGCGCGTCCGCGGGCGAAGCGATTTCCAACAGCACGCGAAGCACACCTGGAAACCAGTGCGCACGGATGTTGACGGCATAGCTGGTGCGCGCTCCACTCGAGTCCACACGAACAAGGTGCCCGTTCATGCGATAGTCAGCTGACTCCACTTGCTGCCGCGCCGCTGCCAACGCTCCCGGCGGAGCTGCGGCCTGTGCAATCGTCGGCAGCAGGATCGTTGCAACCACGGCCGCGGCCAGGGTAACTCTCATGCTTCAACCTTTCCGTCACGAATGCGAACCTGCCGGGCCGCCGCGTGCGCAATCACGTCTTCGTGCGTGACCACGATCAGAGTCATCCCGCGCTTCTGCTGAATCCCTATAAGGATCTCCATGATTTTTGCCGAGTTTACGCTGTCCAGATTACCGGTGGGTTCGTCTGCCAGCAGAATATCCGGATTGTTTGCCAAAGCCCGAGCAATCGCCACACGCTGCCGTTCTCCCGCCGACAGTTGATTTGGATACTGCTCCTTTCGATTCTCCAGGCCCATTTCCTTAAGCAAATCCCGAGCCCGCGCCGCGCGATCGAACGAGCACGGTTTCAGCCCGAGCATAGGAACCTGCACGTTTTCGATGGCACGCAGAGTTGGCATCAGATGAAATGCCTGGAAGATGAAGCCAACGTTTCGCGACCGATAGGTGTCCAGGTCAATGGCCGAACCTAAACTGACATTCCTGAATCGAACTTCGCCAGTGGTGGGGCTATCGAGGCCTCCCAGCATGTGCAGCAGCGTCGACTTACCGCTACCGCTGGGTCCGGTGATGGCAACGTACTCGCCCCCGGCAATTGACAGGTCCACACCGCGTAATGCCTCGATTCGGCCCTCGTCGTAGCTCTTGAACAGGCTTCGGACCTCGAGAGCGGGACTAGTCATGCCGCAGAGCCTCCACCGGAGAAAGCTGCGCGCCGCGCCATGCGGGAAGCGCCCCGGCAATCAGCCCGGCCAGAATTGAAATCCCTAGCGCCTCCGGCACAAGCGGCAAAGGCAAGGTCGCGGAGACAATGCCGGCGGTCTGCGGCATTGCTGCCAGCAGTTGTAGTGCTCCCCATCCAACGGCGATGCCGAGAAACCCGCCGCCCAAGCCAAGCACGCACGCTTCAAGCTGGATGAGGATCATAATCTGTCCCCGCTTCCAACCTAACGCGCGCAGGATGCCGATCTCCCCTGTGCGCTCGAAGACCGACATGGCCATGGTGTTCGCGATTCCGAGAATGCCGATCAGCAGCGCAATCGAGGAAGTGCCCCAAGCCGAAGCGTGGGCCAGCCGCACGAACTGATTGTTCCCGGCGCGCTCGGCCGCTGGAACCGCGCGTAATCCCGGCAAAGCAGCCTCAATCTGTGCCTGTGCGCGCTTCAAATACTCATCTGGTGCTTCGCCAGCAGGTGCGGGGCGCAGTCGCACGTGGATCGTAGAAACCTTTCCCTGCAGGCTGCTGAGCTGTTGCAACTGGTCGAGAGGCATGATCACCGCGCCGGTCTCAAGCGCGGAGCCGCCATGATAGATGGCGACTACCTTAAAGGGAGAACCTTGAATCTCCAGCGTATCGCCGGTTTTCTTGTGCAGGCTTCCCGACAAAAGCTCGCCCAACATCACTTCCGGTTGGCCATCGTGAAAGGGCCCTCCGGAGAGAAATTGGAGCGACTCGAATTCATACGAGTCGGCCTTCCACCCATAGACCAGCGCATTCACCTCAGGCGTCAGATCCATTACGTTGTAGATCATCGGCGTCGCTTGCGCCACTGTGGGGAGCGCTGTCACCTTTGCTGTCGCGCTCTCCGGCAGCGAAGTATTTAGAAAAGTCTGCTGGATGATGGCAATATCAGTGCCGCTGCTGGTGTAGAGGCGCAGCCACGACTGCTCGAATGCGTTCGAAAAGCCCACCAGGCCCACAAATGCGCCGATGGCCATGCCGATTCCGCAAAGTGTCAGCAAAGTCCTCAGCCGTCGGCGCCAAAGGTTTTTCCGCACAAATCCTATGAACGACAGTTGAGCGGTCATGAAATCGGAGTGAGTCCTTACAGTTTCAGATCTGCACAAAGCAGGATGCGGTGTTGATCCAACCTCAGCAGACCTTGTCCATCTGTGAGGTTGGCTCGGAGGGGTTTTGTCAATTTCCGCGATTGGGCGGAAGGATGACATGCCCGTGCTCTAGTTTAGATGCAAGCTTTGGAAGCCTCGCCCCACTTCGGAGAAGTGAAACCATCCGAGTAGCGCAGCGCTGGAAAAAGCAGATCGCGACCCCATTGAATCAGCCGCCTGTTCAGGCGATTCTCACTCAGTGCTTCACCAAGTCGGCGAAGAGCTGGGTTGTGGCCCGGTGAACCTGGAACAGCAAGGCTCTTTCACGGGCTGAAACTCCATGAACTCAGCTCTTGTTCCGTCGGGATCGAAAAGGTCCAGCTGCCATTTTCCGTCTAATCCGAGCAGCGGTGGACGTTCTTGCGCTGAAGGTGTCCAACCCTTCTGCTTCAGTCGCGTTTCCAAGTCAGCTACGCTCACCACCCCTGGCGAAAAGTGGTACGCACTGGCCAATTGCTCCCGCGAGGGATTGGCTGGAAGATACAACATATACTCGAGCCAGTCGGTTCCATCCGGTACCTGCATCATCACCCAATCCGTATGGCCCGCGCTTGAACCACCCTCCCAATACAAGTGGAAACCCAGCAGGTCTTTGTAAAATCGATCGAGCGCCGCTCGCTCATGCGCGACCAACCCCGCCTGAATGATGTGCGTACTCATGCGCAACGATGCAGCCTTCTTAGCCTTCGGCGCATGGTGACCCTCCTGCGTGAATTCAACCTTGTTCCCCTCGGGATCCCTGACTTGAAAAAACTCGTTTCCCTCTCGATCGACGCTCACTGCTTGCGGAACGGTGATTCCATTGGCTCCCAAAAACCTGCGCAACCGCTCTGCGTCGTTGGTCGAAAAGCCAATGCCGTCAAAGCGAATTGCCAATCCCTTGCTGGGCGGGGACTGCAACTCGATGTATTGCAGATGATTCGCGTAAAAGCGGACACCTGATTCGACGTTTCCTGCTGGTACCTGCTCCCAACCCAGCAGACCGCCGTAAAACTCCTGTGACCTATTCAGATCATCGGCATACAGCGTCATATGGGAAATGCCGGTGATGGCCGGCCTGGTTGTGCTTGCTCCTTGTCCAGAGGCGAAGTTGCTTATGATCAGCACAGACATCAGTACAAATCGGCGGTACATGTGTGTTCCTTCTCTCCTCGGAAAGGCCGGCGTCAGAAGCGGGCCGAATTGGCGGTCCGATCCTCGGCGTCTTGAGGACGAACGGTGCAGGTCCTTCAAGGACGCCTCAGTATAAGCTTCCGTGGACCGAAGTTCCGGGAACAGATTTCTTCGCGGCGCTGCTATCATTCGCGCAGAAATCGGAGAGATTGAACATGAGATCCAAGCTCCCGCTGTTTTTGATCGCCTTCGTGGCGTCCGCCGCGCTCAGCACCTCTGCCAACGGCCAAATCGCCGGCGATGTCTATATTTCGCCTTCTCGCCCCGTCCCGACGGGAAAGGCGCCGGCGATGCAGGTGAAGTTGGTGAGGGACACGCCTGAGGAAAAGGTTTACGCCGTGGTCTTCTACAAGGGCGACGAGGCACTCAGCGGCCTGACAGATTTTGCCATTCAGCACAAAATCGAGGACGCGCACTTCACTGCGATCGGTGCGGTAAGTGGTGCAACCTTGGCGTGGCTTGATCCCGCGAACAAAATCTATCATCGCATTCCAGTGGCCGAGCAGGTCGAGGTTCTTTCTCTGATTGGAGACGTCGCCACCTTCAATGGGAAGCCGATTGTTCATATGCATGCTGTGCTCGGCAAACCAGATGGCACCACGATCGGCGGGCACGTTTTTGAATTAAACGTGAATCCTACGTTGGAGGTCTTCGTGACCGTAGATACAACATCGCTAAAGAAGAAGCCGGACGAAGCCTCGGGCATGAAGGTGATCGATCCAACGCAATGATCGCGGCGCAACCGGACAAAGACTCGCGACAACTACCATTGGCCTGTTCTTCTCCCAACGTCTGGGTTGTGGTGACGCCGAATCATGGAGCCCCGCCCCTTGTTGTCGTGCGGGTCGTTTGGAACGCGGCAGCGGTTTTCCAGTGCTGTCTCGATCGATGCCGAGCGTGCCCAACCGGTCTCTGGCGAAGCTCGCCGGCTCATTCCTGGCCGCGGTTGATTGCCAAAGACAGATAAGGATACTCGGAACTACGAACATCGCCAGCCCCCACGGCGAACGACCGCATCGTTTGTTAAGCGACTTGCTCCCTGCAGTCATAGTCCTTTGTGGATTAACGACCAGTATTTCCATCCGATCCAAGTACCCGTGCTTGCTTTGTTTTGCGAACTCTCCGGAACCCAGGCCAGAGGCCCGCCGGCGCATGGGCACATATGAGCGTATGCTCAAATCAGGAGTGATATCCCCTTCTCGCCTTCAGCAATCCAAGCTTCGCTCCAGACGAGCATCGTTCAAGCACACAACCGAACGTCTGGAGCTTCCATGAGCCTCATCAAAAAGAGCGACGTTAAGAACTATCTTTCTTCCCAAAAACGCAATGGCATCCATCTATACCGCCCGGTGAGCCAACCCGATGCGACCGGCTTCTCTGGAGACCAATCCAATACAAGCAACGTCGTAGAGGAAACGGTCAACCGGCCATCTGCAATTGGACCGGAAACGTCTCCCACCAAAGCTCGACTTGATTCCAGCCATCTCGTAACGCGTATAGATTCCAAAAGCGCGCAAGCTTGAAGCCTCATTCCGTCTTCCTGCGCAATGAATGCATCTTGCCGAAGCGTTTGGATCCGCTCCGGGAGCCCGTCGGCGACGGTTGGATGCGCGTAGAAGAAATCCCTGCGTCGGTCTTCGATACCATGATTCGCCAGGCGGGTTGGCACTTCATGTGGATCTTGCGTCCCTCTGCGCGTAGAGGTTTTGGGATAACTCAGGATGCGGCGACCCATCGAGCATTGATTCGCGCGCTGAGAGGCGTAGCCAGTCGATTCAATGCCGCGGAGCTCGATTCCGTTCGCGTCGCAAAGTACCCAGGATTCTACATCGCAAACGTCACACTGCAATCCCGCCAGATTCAGGAACACACTTCGCTGGATCACGTCGACGAACGTCGTCCGCCGATGCTTGCCGTGCGCTAGCCGAGCGTGGCTACGAATTAAAGCGAAGCTGTGAACCACGCATCTTCTGTCCGCACGGAGACCGTGCAGTTTCTCTTTGCCGTTCCAGACCCCGAATGAAAGCAGGACAAGATGTCTATCCCTGAAATGCCGCATCTTGAGAAACCAGTTGCAGGGCCCGATCGAGCGTCTTCCTTGCCTATTGCATTGAAGGCTAGCAATCTTCCGTTGCCCACGCGCATCGCGTTCATCGGAAACTATCTGCCACGCGAGTGCGGGATTGCCACCTTCACCACCGACTTATGTACTGCGCTCGCAGCCGAATTTGGACAAGGGCGCCTCTTTGCGATTCCCGTCAACGATCCCGATTCGAGCTACGAATATCCAGAGCAAGTGCGCCTGGAAATTGCACAAGAGGACATTGCCTCCTATGAACGTGCCGCCGAATTCCTCAACTTTAATGGCAACGACCTCGTCTGCTTGCAACATGAATATGGCATCTTCGGCGGAAGTGCAGGCCGCTACATCCTGGCGTTGCTCCGCAAACTGAGAATGCCCTTGGTTACTACCCTGCACACGGTTCTGCGCGAACCCGACGCCAATCAACGCATCGTGCTCGAAGAGATTGCGCAGCTCTCCGATCGTTTGGTCGTCATGAGCGAACTCGCAGCCCAAATGCTGCGCGAAGTGTATGCGGTTCCCGGCGAGAAGATCGATGTGATCCCACACGGTGTGCCCGATATGACGTTCATGGATCCCAACTATTTCAAAGACCGGTTCGGCACGGAGGGCAAATCCGTTCTGCTTACATTCGGCTTGCTGTCGCCAAACAAGGGCATTGAGAATGTGATCCGGGCGCTGCCCGCGATTTTGGAAAAGCATCCGAATGTGGTTTACATCGTTTCCGGAGTCACGCACCCGCATATCCGGCGTCGCGAAGGCGAGCGCTACAGAGAAGAGTTGCAGGAACTGGCTGAGCAACTCGGAGTTTCTTCCAATTTGATTCTGAACAATCGCTTTGTCGACACGGAAGAACTTATAGAGCACGTGGGCGCCGCCGATATCTATATCACGCCCTATCGGAAGGAAGCCCAGGTTGTTTCCGGTACGCTGGCTATCGCACTTGGAGCAGGCAAGGCCATTATCTCCACTCCGTACTGGCACGCCAAGGAGTTGCTTGCCGAAAAGCGAGGCGTCATTGTTCCCTTTGATAGCCCAAAGGCCATTGCAGAATCGGTTCTCGCGTTGCTTGGTAATGAAGCGGAGCGCCATGCGATGCGGAAGAGAGCATTTCTGTACTCGCGCGGAACAACGTGGCCAAGGACCGCAAAGGCCTACATGGCGACCTTTCAGCGGGCACGCTTCGAGCGCACGTTAAAGCCCAGAGCCGCTCAGCCAGACGATGCCGCAACCGAACCCATCGGACCGACAGATCGCCTGCCGACTCTGAGCACCCGTCATTTGTCGACCATGACCGACAGCACGGGGATGTTGCAGCACGCAATCTTCACGGTGCCCAACACGCGCGAAGGATATACGACCGATGACAATGCACGCGCGCTCATCGTGACCACCCTTCTGGACGCAAGCCTGGGGTTTGAATCCCGTGAGGAGCATCTCTGTCTATCTCGCCGGTATCTAGCTTTTCTCTGGCTCGCCTTTCATTCCGATACTGGAAGGTTCAGAAACTTCCTTGGTTATGACCGCAAATGGCTCGAAGACGTTGGCTCGGAGGATAGCCATGGCCGCGCCCTATGGGCTTTGGGCACCGTGCTTGGTCATTCTCAGAACGCCGGGTTGCGCGGAGCTGCCGGGAGGCTCTTTGAGGCTGCCGTGCCTGCTGTCTTGAAGTTCACGAGTCCGCGCGCTTGGGCATTCAGTATTCTCGGCATGCAGGCCTATCTGGACTGGTTCCCTGGCGACAGAGCGATTCAGGTCATTCGAAACACACTCGCAAATCGCCTGCTGGACGTTTACGAACGCAGTCACTCCGATGAATGGCATTGGTTCGAGAAGAGTCTTTCTTATTCGAATGCGAGGCTGTCGCAAGCGCTCATTCTTGCCGGGTGGCGCAGCAAAAACAAGAGAATGATGGCGGCAGGAATCGAGTCTCTCGAATGGCTTGCGGCGGCTCAACACTGCGGCGACCCGGAGATCTTTGTGCCCATCGGCTCGAATGGCTCTTTCGTTCAGGGCGCGGAGAAGGCTCGGTTCGATCAGCAACCTGTCGAGGCCTGCGCCATGATCTCTGCTTGTCTTGAGGTGTACAGGCTCAATCATCACGAGCGCTGGCTTGAAGAAGCCCGTCGTGTCTTCCGTTGGTTCCTGGGCAAGAACGATCTGCACGCACCTCTCTACGACCCAACAACCGGCGGATGCAAAGACGGACTTCATCCCGACCGCGTAAATGAGAATCAGGGAGCGGAATCGACGCTTTCGTTTTTGATGGCGCTCCTCGAAATGCAGAGGGCGAACGTGACAAGCGCAGTAGAACTGCACCACGAAATGAGTGTCTCTCTTTGAAGTCATTTATCGATCCAGCCGAGTTGCCAAACTCCATACCTTTGGAACAGCCCATCCAGAGCGCACGCGTCGATCCCGCTCTCTTCACGCGATACTCCGGCAATCCAATCCTTACTCGTCAAAATTGGCCCTATCCCATTAACAGCGTCTTCAACGCGGGTGCCGTGCGGTTGCCCGAAGGAGACACTCTGTTGCTTTGCCGCGTGGAAGACCGGACTGGCCTCTCCCACTTATGTGCGGCGCGCTCGGCGAATGGAATCGACAATTGGCGCATCGATGCAAAGCCCACCCTGGTGGCCAATCCTCGCGACTACCCCGAAGAGATCTGGGGCATTGAAGATCCACGGATTACCTACGTCCCGGAACTCGAGCAATATGCTGTGGCATATACCTCCTTTGCGCGCGGAGGTCCGGGAGTTTCGCTCGCACTTACAAGAGACTTTAAGAGCTTTGAGCGATTCGGCGTGATCATGCCGCCTGAGGATAAGGATGCCGCTTTATTGCCGCGAAGAATCAACGGCAACTGGGCGATGATTCACCGGCCGGTGACGTCGACTGGCGCTCACATGTGGATCTCGTACTCCCCGGATTTGCGCTACTGGGGTCGCCATAAAGTCATTCTGGAAGCACGCCGTGGAGGTTGGTGGGATGCAAACAAGATTGGGTTGTGCTCTCCCCCGATCGAGACATCCAAAGGCTGGCTGATGATTTATCACGGCGTCAGGCAAACTGCCGCGGGCAGTATTTATCGTTTGGGACTGGCGCTCTTCGACTTGGAAAGGCCCGAAATCTGCTTGAAGCGTGGAAACGCCTGGATATTTGGCCCCGAGACCTCGTACGAGCGCGCTGGAGATGTGAGCGACGTCGTATTTCCATGCGGTCAAACAATCGGCGCGGACGGGGATACGATCCAGCTTTATTACGGTGCCGCTGATTCCTCCATGGCCTTGGCTACGGGAAGTACCCGCGCTCTCCTCGCGTGGTTGGACTTGAATTCCAGCGCGGGTGTTGGAACCGCGATTTGACCGTGCCTGTCACAGAGTGAAAGGAGAATCTGGATGAACGTCGAAGCAATGACCTGGCCGAATTGGCTCCCGCGGGTACTGTGGTTCCGACATATTTGCCCGCGGTGCAACTCCGTTCAATTCAAGCCAGGCGAGTTACATCCGTTCGATGGACTCTTCGGCTTGTTCGCACTCCGTCCAGTGCGCTGTATGTTTTGCTGGCGGCGATACTATTGGTTTTCTTTGCGAGGCGCGGATTGAGCGCACTGCAATACGATTCTGGTCCCACGTCGAACGATCTTCTGCGCAACCTTGTGGCGAAACACTCGGCTTCCGCTCTGCACTATCGGATCATTGCGCAGAGCGCCGAGGACGTGCGGAACATTGAGAATGCTCCAGCCATAAGCATGGGGCCGTACTTGTCTAATTCTGGCCAAACGAGACTCCTGACGACAATTAGCATCTACAGCTTGCGAGGAGACAGCCGCGAACAGGTTCGGCTGCTCTATATGAATGCGGCGGCGATTCAGGTTTGGGAAGAGATGGGAAAAGCACCCCAAATCATTGGGGCACAAGTCCGCCCGCCGCGTTCAGCTCTGCTGACGTTTGGCGTGCCCTTTAGCGAATAGCACAGCCAATGGCTGTGCATTCACGCGCGCCTGGCTCACATGTCGTCTCCTCTTCCAGAAGGCAACTCCCCGCATAGCCGATTCAAGAGACTAGAGTATAGAGGGCGTGATTGTTGACCCTCGCGCCCAGAAGCTGCATGTCGCTTAAGTTCCTCAGGTAGCGACGGAATCCCTGACGGTTCGGCAACGGAATAATCGCCAGGTGGGGAGAAAAATGCACGAATCGATTGATTGGCCCAGGAAAGTTCAGCCTCCGCGCCGTCGCAATCGCAAGTTCCTTGTTTTATTCGGAATCATTGCTCTGATCTTCTTCGGAAGCCGGACCGTGTTGTCGTACTGGGTTGAGTTGCTCTGGTTCCGGTCGCTCGGCTACGGCGAAGTGTTCGTCCGGCAGTTAGCCTTGCAGTGGGGAATCTTCGCGGCATTCGCGGCGGTCACGTTCTTCATCCTGTACGGAACATTTCTTCTTCTCAACCGGGCTCATCGCGACGAGTTGCCCCTCGATCACACGATTGTTTTCGGTGGGAGAGAAGTGAATTTGTCGGTCAGGCCTTTCCTGCGTATCTTCGCGATTGGTGCATCGCTGTTGATTGCTCTTGCCACCGGCGGCACGATGGCGTCAGAGTGGCCCACGCTGGCATTGTTCTGGTTCGCCCCCAATGCAGACGGCACCGTTGCGGATCCGATCTTCGGCAAACCACTGAACTTCTTTCTCTTTACGCTGCCTGCATGGAACCTGGTCGCTGGCTGGCTTCTTACTATCGCAGTCATCGCCTGCCTGTTGGCAGCTTTATTCATTCTCATCACCAGTGGATCGCGCGCATTCGGCGAACGCCGCGCCAACTATATCCCCTTGCCCTGGCGTGGGCTCTCCACTGCGGTTGCGTTCCTTCTGTTCGTTCTTGCCATTCGCACGTATCTCGGTCGGTTCGCGCAACTCTATGAACATCGCACAATCTTTGATGGCGTAACTTATACCGGCGCGCACGTCACGCTCACCGGTTTGTTGGTTACCTGCGTTGCCCTTCTTCTCGGGGCCGTCATCGCCGTTGTGACGGCGGTATGGGCGCCACGCGGCCGCTGGCTCGTTGCCGCTGTCCTTCCGGCCGCGCTCAGTTATGTCGCATTCGGATTAATCAGCTGGTATGTGAGCAGCTTTCTCGTCAAACCCAATGAGTTGGTTCGAGAACGGCCCTATATCGCCTATAACATCGAGATGACTCGGCAGGCTTTCGGGCTGGACCGATTCGTGCAGCGCGAATTTCCTGCGGAGACAACCGTCGATGCAGCCGATCCAGCCAACAACCAAGCCACGCTTCAAAACATCCGACTGTGGGACTGGCATGCGTTGCAAGACACGCTTCGGCAGATCCAGGAAATCCGTACTTACTACGACTTTCCCGACATCGACATCGATCGCTACAAAATTGATGGCAAGGTACGGGAGGTCATGCTCGCCGCCCGCGAATTGAATGTCGACAAGCTCCCGGAGAGCAGCCGCAACTGGATCAACGAAAAGCTGATTTATACCCACGGCTATGGCATCACCATGAACCCCGTAAACGGGTTCACCCAAGAAGGACTGCCGACGCTGATGCTGAGCAACATGCCCGTCCAGACTACGGTCCATGACCTAAATGTCTCCCGCCCCGAAATCTACTTCGGCGAGTTGACTGACACCGATGTCTATGTGAAAACCCGGCAGCAGGAGTTCAACTACCCGCAAGGAGACACCAACAACCTCACGTCTTATCAGGGTAGCGGAGGCATCGAACTTGGCGGATTTCTGCGCCGCGTTCTCCTGGCCTTTGATCGTGGCGATCTGGCCAAATTGCCATTCAGCGATGACGTGAATTCACAGAGCCGTCTTCTCATGCGCCGAAACGTGCGCGATCGCGCCGCAGCCCTTGCGCCCTTCCTTACTTTCGAGCAGGATCCGTACGTCGTTCTCGGTGAAAATGGCCGCCTTTCGTGGATCATGGATGCTTTTACGACATCGGACAACTACCCGTATTCGACCCATTATGGTCTCGGTGGCCGTGCCATCAATTACATGCGTAACAGCGTCAAGGTGGTGATTGACGCCTATGACGGCACGACGACGTTTTATGTTTTCGATCGGCAGGATCCGATTTTGGCTGCCTATCGGCGTGTCTTTCCGGGCCTGTTCAAAGACGCCGAAGCAATGCCGGCGGACCTGCGCAATCATCTCCGCTATCCCGAGACGTTGCTCAAATTGCAAGCGGAAGTTTACGGCCTCTATCACATGACTGACCCCGAGGTCTTCTATAACCGCGAGGACCTATGGACAGTCGCCAGCGAAGTCGGACTGGCCGACAGTGGAGAACAGACCACGCAGGCAATGCAACCGAATTTCGTACTCATGAAACTACCCGGCGAGATAAGCGAAGAGTTCGTTGAGATACTGCCATTCACGCCAGCCAACAGGAACAATCTTATTGGTTGGCTCGCCGGCCGTTGCGATGGCGAACATTACGGAACGTCAGTAGTCTACGACTTTCCAAAAACTAAACTTGTAGATGGCCCGCTGCAGATCGAGGCGCGCATCGATCAAAACGCTCAGCTCTCCGGCCAACTCACTCTTTGGAACCAGCAGGGGTCGCACGTGCGCCGCGGAAGTCTGTTGGTCATTCCTTCCGGGCGCGCGCTGCTCTACGCCGAGCCCATCTATCTTCAAGCGGAGCGCAGTCCGATGCCCGAGTTGCGCCTGGTTGTGCTCGCGCTGCAGGACCGGCTTGCTTATGGTCCAACATTCGAGGCGGCTCTGACCTCTCTCTTCGGCGGAGGAGCCTCGTCCCTGAGTGCAAGCAGCGAACCGCCCCAGCCCGCGATCGAATCCGGCCCGGCCGCTCAGCCATCAACGAATCTCCACGGGCTCATTGCAGATGCCGCCAAGGACCTGGAGGATTACGAGCGACTTACTGCGGAAGGCAAGCTGGGTGAGGCCGGAAAGAAGCTAGATGAATTGAAGAGTGCAATCGACCAGCTGAACAAGCTGCAACGATAGCTGCTAGTCAATTTATACCGAATCGCCGGGAAGCTGACGTCAGACCTAACATCGGTCGAAGAGTCTCCCTGTATGCCTATGTAGCATTCTGCTTGACAAGGCGAATACCGAATGCTACATAGATATGCAGAAAGCCATGCTCGAACTGCGTAACGTATCGAAGCATTTCTCCGGCATCCCCGCCGTGGACAATGCCAGCTTCATCGCCCGTGCGGGTCAAGTGACCGGCTATCTAGGCCCAAACGGATCCGGCAAGTCGACCACCATCAAGATGATTACCGGCCTTATCGAGATGACCTTCGGCCAAATCTTCTTCGCAGGAAAACCGATCCACGATGACCTCATTGCTTACAAGCGCCGTATGGGCTACGTTCCGGAGGAGCCGTATCTCTACACCCATCTTTCCGGAGCAGAGTATCTCACGATGGTTTCTCAACTCCGCGATCTGCCTCCGCGCCAATCCGCGGAACGGATCGATGGTTTGCTCCGCCTCTTCTCCCTCTATGATGACCGCCATGCCTCCATCTCGGGTTACTCCAAAGGAATGCGCCAGAAAGTTTTGCTCATCGCGGCGCTGCTCCACAACCCCGATCTGATCCTTCTTGACGAACCTTTTTCGGGGCTTGACGTAGCCTCCGCGTTGGTCCTTCGCAGCCTCATTCAGGAACTTGCAGCGCGCGGCAAAGTCGTCCTGTTCAGCTCGCACGAACTCGACACCGTCGAACGCATCTGCTCCCATGTCGTCATACTTCATCGCGCCAAACTGGTTGCCGACGACTCCATCGAACATCTTCGCTCGCTGATGAAGCTTCCGACGCTTGAAAAAATCTTCGCCCAGCTTGCGGTCGAACAGGATTCACCCGCCATGGCGCGGCAGATTGCGGATTTAATCGATGCATAAGCCCATCGAGTGGTTGATCGCGCATCTTCCGCTAGACTTTCGCGTACTCTATCGCCAGTTCCTTCTGCGCGTGATCGATCTCGAAACGCTCTCCATCCAGGCGGACATACCTCGATTCCTCGGGCAGTTTGCCGGCGTGCTCATGATGCTCAGCATGATTCACACGATAGGCTTCTATGTCTCTCTGGCAAGTACTCGTTCCCCTCAGGATTTTCTTGCGGTCTCCTGGTACTTCGAACACCACTTCATCGCAACCATGATGCTCGTGGTCGGCCTGTTCACCGTCATTGCCTGGGATTCGACATTTCCAGACCGCCGCGACGCCATGATCCTCGCACCCTTGCCAATTGCCTCTCGTACTCTACTCTTCGCCAAGGTTGCGTCGTCCTGCTCCATCTGGCTCCTCGCCGTTGTCACGTTGAACTTCGCTTCCGGCTTCGTTCTACCGCTCGTCCTCGGTTACGCGCCCAGCGGCCTACTTGGATTTCTTCGCCATCTCACTGCCTATTGGTTCACCATGATCGCCGCCAGCGGCTTTGTTTACGGGTCGGTACTTACCATTCAGGGCCTCACGGCACTCCTGCTTCCGCGCCGTCTGTTTCTGCGCCTCTCCGCAATTCTTCAACTCGCAACCTTCGGGCTTTTCCTCGGGGTTTATTTCCTTCAGCCATCTCTTTCTTCACCCCCAGTTCTGGCGGAAACTCGAAACCAGTGGATATTCGCCTCATCTCCCTCGTTCTGGTTTTTCGCGCCCTTCAACCAGTTAAACGGAACATTGCCGCCTGCACTGAGCTGGCTGGCTTACCGTGCGTGGATCGGCCTCGGCTTCGTAAGCGCCGGATCGCTCGCGTCTCTACTGCTTTGTTACATGCACACCATGCAAAAAACAATCGAACAGCCCGACCTTGTACCGGGCGCCCGCGGTCTCCATTGGACGCCGCGCCTTGGCAATTCGCTCACCACCGCAATCGTGTTCTTTACGCTTCGCTCGCTTTTGCGAAGCCGCCAGCATCGCGTCGCGTATGCTTTTTATCTCGCCATCGTCTGCGCCATCGCCCTTTCCGTCGCCCGCGGCGCGCTGGCAGCGCCTGGGCCCGGCGCAATCACCCGTGGATTCCTGATGTCCACCTTCATGATGATATTGTTCGCAGTCGTCGGGTTGAGCAGAGTCTTCGCGCTCCCCATCTCGCTCACGGCCAATTGGGTATTGCGCGTCGCACAACTGCGTCCAACGGAAAAGTACTTCTCTGCGACCCGTCAGTCTCTGTTGCTGATCGCGGCCGTTCCATGGTGGATCGTCGCGGCCGCCTTGTCGCTTTCATTCCGACCGGTGCATCAGGTAGCCGCCCACCTTGCAATACTCGCTGTCATCGGATCCGTCCTGGCCGACCTCAGCCTGATCGGGTTCTCCAAAGTTCCCTTCACCTGTTCTTACTTACCGGGAAAATCGAATATCCAATATGTCTTCTGGTGCTTTGCAATGGCGGTTATTCCCATAGTCGCCTTAGCGGCAGACTATGAACTGCACGCGTTGAATCATCCCCGCGACTTAGTTGTCCTTGGTATCATCCTCGGTCTCGCGGCATGGGGGCTTTGGGCTTTCAACCGCCATCGGGCGCGATCGGCGGTCCTCTATTATGAGGAGCTTCCTGAAGAAGTAATCACGACGCTTGGACTGATAGCACCCAGATCGTTTGTGGGCCATGGCGATGGCTACACCGAGATCAAGCATGAAAGCTGAATCGATCGCACTTATCGAAGGGACTAGGTTGAAAGTGGCTTGTTGCGTGTCTTTCTACCCCTACTTCGCCAACAGTCCACGGTTGTGCTCGTAGCTGATCACGCGCGTCACCTTCCATACGTCATCCTTGTTCTGCCAAAGCGTCACAAACTTGGCGTCCCCCATACCGTCCTCAGGGTGTCCAGGGTGGTGGAATCGATGTATGCCGATCTCCACGGCTCCATATCCCTTCAGTGGGTAAACCTCCAGCGTCTCCGGGAGCAGCGTCCGCTGCACCTTTCCGCAGATATTCTGCTGAATGGCAGCGAGAAACGGCGCCTTCCCCACCGACAACCCTGTCTGGTCGTGATAGAACTCCAGGTCATCTGACACCATCGCGCCGAGCGTCGTTAGATCGCAGTGGTTATACGCATCGAAAAGCTTGGTATCCAAAGACTGGATTGTTATGAACAGAGGATCGGGCTGCGCGACGGATTGAGCGTCTGCCGACATGCAAGAGACAGTCAAAAGGACAAGAAGAAGCAAGGGGAAGCGAAGCGATCTTTTCAAGTTCATAGAAAAAACTCCTTCGACGTATCTGCGCCGTTGATTCCTCGGCATCATCGTCAAAACCTTTACTCCGTGCGCAGTGCGGTCATCGGGTCCACACTCGCCGCACGCCCTGCTGGCAGCGCGCTGGCCGCGAGTGCAACCACCGCCACTCCCACGACGGCGACAAGATAACTCACCGCATCGAGTGGCTTCACTCCGTACAACGACGACGTCAACGCACGGCCCACCAGCATCGCCAGCGGAATACCAAACAGGACACCAACCACAGTGAGCAGCAAGCTTTCTTTCAAAATCATCCAAACTACCTGCTCGCGCCGAGCACCCACTGCCATCCGAACGCCGATCTCGGCCGTCCGCACGCTCACGCGATAGGCAAGAGATCCGTAGAGCCCCGTCGCCACCAGCACCACCGCTAAGATACCGAAGAACCCGGCGAGCCGCGCGAAGAGAGTTTGCCCGGAGATCGTCGTGTCATATTGCGCGCGCTGTGTCATCGGCTGAATTAGCGGCAGATTTGGGTCCAGTTGCTGCACCACTTTGCGTGCCGCCGGAAGAATCGCCAGCGGTACGCCATGGACCCGCATTTCCACTTGCATCTCGCCGATCACCGGAATCTGCGCATACATATACCAAGCCATGGGAATTGGGTCTTCGTTGATGCTCCGGTATTTGTGGTCCTTCACAACGCCGACGATGGTCATCGTGGCCTGTCCCTTATCAGGTCCAAAGGTGTGACCCAGGGGATTCACAGTCGGCAGGAAGCGTTTGGCAAATTCTTCGTTGATAATGCCCACAGGTCGCGATTTTGCCGTATCGGAATCGGCAAAGTCGCGACCCGCAAGAACAGGAACGCCGAGTGTACGGAAGAAATCCGGACCGGCGACATTCCAGCGCACCGTCTTCGATGATCCGTTGGCTACATCCGGTATTCGGCCGTCTACCATCATGTCGCTGTTGTTGGACCATCCCGATCCGATGCGCGACTCCATGATGGTCACCGATTCCACGCCCGGAAGGACACGCAATTTGCTCATCAGATTCCGGTAGAAGGCAACACCTTGGGGAACCGACGGAATATTTGGTTTCACTCCATAGACAACCAGTCCGTCCACCTGCATTCCCAGTGGAGTGTTTTCGAGATTTCTCAAGGTGCGAATCAGCAATCCCGCACCGACCAACAGAACGACACACAGCGCCATTTGCAAAGCGACAATGATTCTTCCTCCGCGCGATTTGCCCGCATCTGTGTTCGATGTCGCGGCTGAGGTCTTCAGAGCCAGTTCAGCTCCGCCAGCCAAAGCCACACGCAGCGGCGCCAGGCCAAACAGCAGCGCAGCAAGCACCAGCACACCGAGTGTAAACAGCAACACTGTTCTGTCGGGCGCAAGACTGGTTTCGATCTGCGCCCATCGGCCAAGCAGCCGCGCGGCCATCTCCGCAAAGGCCCATGCCAGCGCACCGCCCGCTGTTACAAGGATTGCACTCTCCATTAGCAGTTGCCGAAACAACTCGCCGCGCCCTGCGCCCAACGCCAGACGCAACGAAAACTCGCGCTGCCGCGTTGCATTCCGCGCCATCAGCAGCATCACCACATTGGCCATCGCAATCAGCAACACCAGTCCTACCATCGCCATTAAAATGCGCAGCGGGTTGCCGTACATCTGGTCATAGCCGGGAAAGCTCTTTGCATCGACGAAGCTCAGAACCGGGCGCTTCTCGCCCTCCATGGGTGAGCCACCGAGCCCTACATATGCCGCTCTCTGAAAGACAGGTTGCAATTGTGCGATCGCCTGCGTTCGATTGACGCCAGGAGCCAACCGCGCGATCAGCCGCAAACACCACCAGGTGGAATCGTTGATGTAGATTTTGCCCTCGTCCGGAGGATTGCCCCACGCATTCAATTCCGGCCGGCTTTGCAAGGGAATCCAGAAATCGGTCGACCCACCGCCTTCGACACCTTCAAAGCCTTCCGCAGTGATTCCAACAATCGTCATGGGCACGCCGTTCACAAAGAGCGTCTGCCCCAGTACGTCCGGATTGCGCGCGAATCGCCGCGTCCAATAGTTGTAACTGATCACGGCAATCGGCGCGTGACTCGTCTCATCCTGCTCGCTGAATCCGCGGCCGAGCGGAAGCTTCACACCCAAGCCGGAAAAAAAGACCCCACTTACCATGTCGCCTTCCGCTTCTTCCGGCTGTGTTCCGTAACGGACTGCGACCTTGCCACCCGACAAGGGCACAAAGGCAATCAGGGGTGAGAGCCCGCCGGTTTGCTTTCGCAGGGCGTCGTAAACCGGATACGAAAATGTCTCATTGGTATCGATGGTGCCGGTTCCACGGGGCGGGTTCGACGTCCTCAAATACACGAGGCGATTCGGATCGGTCACAGGCAGTGACCTCAGCAGCACCGCGTTCATTACGCTGAAGACGGCAGTATTTGCACCAACCCCGAGGGCCAGTGTCAGGATTGCCGTCACGGCAAAACCCGAACTCTGCCGCAGCGACCGAAGGCCGAACCGCAGATCGCGAGCCAGCTTGTCCATGCCAATCCAACGGCCTCGAATATGGAAACGCTCCTGCGCGGCACGAACGTTGCCGAACTCACGACGCGCTTTCCATTGCGCCTCGTCTTGGCTCAGGCCATCGCTTTTGAGTTCGTCTGCTTCGAGCGCGAGATGCGCCTTGATCTCTTCGGCAAAGTCTTCTGCACTGCGCTTGCGCTTGAACATCTTCATGCCTCCTGACCTTGCGTGCCATCGCCGGAATCGAGAACCAGCCCCATCGCCCGCGTCAGACGGCGCCATTCGCTGGTTTTCTCCACCAGCTGCTCGCGACCCTTCGGCGTCAAGGAATAGAACCGCGCCTTGCGATTGTTCTCGCTCAAGCCCCATTTGGCGCGAATCCATCCCTTGTCTTCAAGCCGCTGAAGCGCAACATAGAGCGAGCCATGGTCGACAAGAAACACGTCTTCCGACTGGCGTTGAATCACGCGCGCCACGCCTTGTCCGTGGCACGGCCCCAAAATCAGCGTTTTCAGGATGAGCAGGTCGAGAGTGCCCTGTAAAAGGGCAATGCGGTCGTCATTGTTCTCTTGGGTAGCCATTCTACCCAAGTATTCGCCCCTTTGGGTCGAATGTCAACCCAAACCCCAAACCTGGTTCAAAATGGGGCAATCGGTCTGATGTCCAAACCGCTGAGCCACGCTTCCCTGTCCGATCTCCTCCTGAAAATCGCGCCGTCGACGCCTGGCGCAGGCCCTTTGTCGTAGAATGAGGCCGCTTCCGGAATACGCTTTCTCGCGACGGCAAATTTGCACCCGCACCAGGCTGCTCCGGAAAATTTGATTGCACCTTCAGGGATGGACCGAGATGAAGAATTCCTTCCGCACATTGATTGCCCTTCCCATTGCCCTGCCGGTTTTCATGGGGAGTTTGTTAGTCATGAGTAGCCTTGCGCAAGACGTCACCGAAATTGGGGGCCAGAAAATCGTCACCCTCACGCGCACCGCCGTCAGCACGACCAAGCCCGAGTTCACCAGCGTCACCCTCGCTCCCGGCCGCGGCATGGAGTTGATTCAGATCACCGCCAACTTCCCAGGCAAAGGCAGCGTCAACGTCCTCGCCTCGCCCGACCTTGCCGGCGCAAAACAGATGCTCGACGAAAAAGACGATGCCAACGGCGACCTGGGCTATCGCCTCGGCTCCGCCTTCCTGGTTCCCTATCCCAACCGCATTCGCGGCCCACTGTCGGCCGACGGCCAGACCCTCACCACTTCATGGGAAGGCCACAAGATCACGCTGCCTGCGAATAACATCGGCAAGAACCCGGACGCCGAGCGCCACGCCATGCACGGACTGATTCTGAAAGCTAAAACAGACGACGTGCATGTGAAAGATATTCCAGGCGGTCAGGAAGTCACAGGCGTCATTCACGCGGGAGACTTCGGCGGTCATTGGCTCTCGAAGACCGATCTCGACTTCACCATCGCGCTCACCGCTGAGGCCATCGACGCCAGCATCGTGGCTCACAACGTGGGCAGCGAAGCGGAACCCATCGCTATCGGCTGGCATCCCTATTTCGCGCTGCCTTCGGGCGATCGCACGCAAGTCCGCATCCATATTCCGGGTTCCAACCTCGCTGAAGTCGACGGTTACGACAATGTCTTTCCGACCGGCAAAATCAAACCTGTCGATGGAACGCAATATGATCTCCGCGCGCCGGATGGAGTTGCACTCGCGCACAACTTCTACGACGACAACTGGAGCAAGCTCGCGTGGGAGAACGGCGCCGTCACGGTAAAGGTCATCGATCCAGCGGCCCACTACGGCGTCGACATCGTCGGCCTCTCGCCGGAGATCAAGACCATCCAGATGTATGCGCCCCCGGCGATGCAGTTCGTTGCCATCGAAGACCAGTTCAACTTCGCCAATCCCTTCGGCAAGGAGTGGGGCAAGATGGACACCGGCATGGTGACGCTCAAGCCCGGCGCAAGCACCAAATGGCATGTGCGGCTGCACGTGTTTGTGCCGTAAACAATCCAGCATATTGCGCCTGCGTTCAGATTAAGACGCGGGCGCAAGCACTTCGACTGTAGGAAAATAGGTACGATATCTCGCCGGATCGCGCGTAAGGATCGCAAGCCGCTCGACTGCGGCATGCGCTCCGATGTAGAAGTCCGGAAGGGGCGTGGTGCGCGATCCACCGCGACGCCGGTACGCCAAGATGCACTTTCCGGCTAGAAAACCTGCCTCCCAAGGCAGAGCGGCTCGTGCATACACTGTGGGAGGCAAGGCCGCGTTCAGAGCTTCGATAGTTGCAAACCCGACCGAAATCTCGGCGTAGATGATGGGGTTGATGACCAGCTTGGTCCGGTCGGCACATTCCGCCAAAGCCCGTCGCGACCAGTCACCCCAGTTTGCATCTTTCGTGGCCAAGTCAAGCAGTACGTTGCTATCCACAAGAACACCGCTGCAATTGCGTAGCCGCACCGGCAGCAGCGGCAGCGCGGGCCTCATCGCTTCGCGCGGCGGCCAGTCGCACGCGTCACAGCTCCGCGCTTCGAAACTGCACGTGTTAGCGCCATGATCTCGTCCGTGGACATGCTCTTGTCAGCGGCGCCCCAAAGCGCCTTGATCGCATTCTGTCCTCGGGTGCCTGCGCCTGCGCTCCCCGGGGCTTTGCGGATGCACGCGTGATCACCGGCAATTTCGAACTCGACTTCGGTATACGGCAGAAGACCGAGCCGGCTCCGCACATCTTGGGGAATGGTGACCTGGCCTTTTTGCGTGATCCGCATTGGTATTACTCCTACTGGTAAGTGTATTACCAGTCGAATAGCAAAACAAGGCCACCCCGGCGTCGAAGCGCCCGGGTCGCCGCCGGCTATTCCTTGATCCCCGGCAAATCTCCGTCGTGACGATAGCCGGTGTGGCGACAGCTCATAATTCGTCCAGATGATGATTTGGCGCGCCCTGGCCTTTGAGCTGCTGCTAAAGCACGGATTCCATACTGCACTCGCGGTTTTTGCGCTTGTTCAATTGTGCCTTGCAATTCTGGCAGTACGGCTGATTCGAGGCGAGGATTCCTCAGCGGGAGATCGTTCGGGGATGGTTGGTACTGGAAGTTAATTGCACTCCCGGTTCGATTGTTGTCGGCAAATCCGATGGCACTTATTGACCCTAACCGGCCAATTCTCAATGAGCGAAATCGCCTGATTGCTTCAGTAATGTGCTAAATTGGGGGCCGGCAACATTTCGATACGAAGAGGAGTCATACGTGGAGATACCCCAGCGCATTGCTGTGATCTTGTGCCTGGGGATAGGCCTGGCGTCGTCGGGGCTCACTGTGGCGCAGTCCTCTCCGGGGTTGGGACAAGAGGCGAGTCATGCAGATCGCGAGCCGCCCGGACTGCATGACTTCGATTTTTTATTCGGACGCTGGCAAGTCCATCATCGAAAGCTGAAGCATCGCCTCGTCAACAGTCACGAGTGGATCGAATTCGAAGGGACATTATTCTGCCAGCCACTGATGGGTGGCTACGCTAATGTCGACGACACCCTGTTCGAAGTTCCGGGCGGCACTTACCGCGGCGTAGCTCCCCGATCGTTCGACGCCAAGACGGGGCAGTGGTCGATCTGGTGGATGGACAGCAGGACGCCGCTTGGGCCGATGGATCCGCCGGTGAGAGGCAGCTTCCACAATGGCGTGGGAACGTTCTATGCGAACGACGATACCGAAGACGGGAAACCAGTCCGCACACGGCTCATATGGTCCGAGATCACGCCCACCTCAGGTCACTGGGAGCAGGCAGAATCAACCGACGGTGGTAAAACGTGGGAAACGGATTGGATAATGGACCTCAAACGAGTGCAATAGTTGGCTGAATGGATATTTTGCCTTCGAGACCCGGCGCACCGTTAGCCGCAGCAAAATTGACAATGTCGTTGACGACATCGTCAAGCTGCTCGAATACTCGAAAGGTTTTCCGCAGGAACACTTGATGTCGGCGGATCAACTGTTGCAAAATCGCGATAGCACATTCCGGGCAGGTCTCGGTCAATCTGGAAGTCACTCGCCGACCAATCTTGAACACTATCCCTTGAATCCGGGCAAATCCACGCGGCGCGCGATGTGGTCGTGAATCCAGTGCGGGTCCCACCACTCTTTGGGATCGATCTGCACGCCATCGAGCTGCATGGCGAAGTGGATGTGATCGCCGCCGGCCATTCCGGTCATTCCGCTCTTGCCCATCACCTGGCCGCGCTTGACCATGTCGCCGACGTGCACATCGATCTGGCTCATGTGGCCGTAGATGGTCTGCAGCCCGTAGCCGTGATCGACCACGACGCAGTTGCCGTAGATACCGAGGGGAGCGGCATACACGATCTGCCCGTCGTTCGAGGCTTCTACACCCACGTGCTGCGTCACCGCGAGATCGTAACCAAGGTGCACCTGTTGATCGATCTTCTTGCCGTGATAAATGTAGTTACGCAGATCGGCAAACGTCGCCTCCGCCTGCGAGTGGGTTTGCCGTGCGAAGGGCTGCGACCAGAGAAACTTCTCAGCGGTCTTGAAACGGAGATCGGCGAGAGTCTTGTTATTCGCCCGCCTCATCTCGCTGTTGATCTTTACAAAACGTGGGACAGGATCGCCCGAACCGTTGGGATCGAGCTCGTTCACAACCTTTTGCATGAAGGCGTCGCTGACCTGCAGATCGTGCGTGGTGTAATGCGGCTGCTCTTTCTTCGGAAACTGAAACACCATCGGACTTGTCACGTCGTTTCCCGCACCAACGGATGCATAGACCACGGGTGCCGTGCCGGGAGGCATGTTCCACGCGAAGGCAAAGAGCGAAAAGCGGCCAGGCTTGCCGCCGGGCATGGGCCAGCTGCGATACGTCTGATCGCCAACGCGCACGCCTGCCGCAGTCCAGCCGCCGGAAATGTCAAAGGTGACCAGATCGGCCATACCGAGATACAAGTAGTGCTGGTCCGAGTCGACACTCAACGAAGGAGGCCGCGTCACCACGGTGACATCCCGCTCGACGCGTGCCTTGTTGCCAACGAGATCGTTCGATGTCGCCTCAACGATCAACTTGGCGGTGCCGTCTTTGAGCTGCGGCGTTGCTTTCACGCCGGCCGTGAATGTCCAGTTGCTTTCCGCTGCCTTGGAGGGCTGAGCCGTTTCACCCACCGCATAGCTGGCGCCGTTCTGCTCGACCGTGGCCGCGATCTTGCGCACGCCGCGCGGATCGTGAACCTGCACCGTCACAGGAGTTGCCTGACCAAGTGTGGTGATGGACGATGGCACATCAACGACGGGCGTTGCCGATCGCGCAAAGACTACTGCAATTGCGACGAGGATGACGAGCGCGGGAACCGCAAAGAAAATGACTTTTCGCACAGCTTCATTGTAGGCGCGCACACTGTGCGAAATTAGTTGCCAATCTGGTTCAGCCGCACGCTTCGTCCCGTCCGCGCCGACTCACGTGCCGCATCCAGAATCTGCATCACGGTCACATTCGTATCGAGCGCGCTCAAATCGCCTCTGTCTTGAATCTGCCCACGCAACACCGCCGCCAGATAACTCAACGAATTACTCTCGTCTTCGCGCAATGGCGGTGATGTGGTGAGTTGCTCCTCGTTGTCGTGCTCGTGACGCACGCGCATGTGATCTGCGGCAACCGTGATCGCGTAGCCCGTCGCGCCGTAGACCTCCATATCCTTGCGCGCGAACGGCCAGTTCCACGAGCCCTGAATCACCGCTTGCGCATACGGATACTGGAGCACGATCGTCGAGTCGTCATCGACCTTGGGATAAATCTGCGGCTTGTCGTGATTCACCACCGCGGTCACGGTCTCCGGCGTCTCGCCGTTCATGAGCCACGTCATCAGGTCCACGCCATAGCAGCCGAAGTCATACAACGCGCCGGCTCCATTCTGCTGGGGATCGGTCAGCCACTTCAGAAAGTCCGGCGACACGCCAATTTCTTTCGGTCCCTGGTGGCCGTCATGCACAACTACGCGCCGCACCTCGCCGATTTGGCGTTGCCTCACCTGGTCATACGCGGCCTTGTTGCTGGAATACCAGGTGGTTTCGTAGTTCACCAGCACGTGAATCTTTTTTTCGCGTGCAATTTTGCGAATCGCCAGCGCATCGGCAAGCGAGATCGTGAGCGGCTTCTCCACCATCACGGAGACGCCGTAGTACGCGCCGATTTCGACGACACGTCGATGATCGGCAATCGTTGTGTAGGCCAGCAGCGCCTGCGGCCTTCGCTGCTCAATCATCTTGGCCGGGTCTTTAAAAAAGAGATTGTCGGCCAGCCCGTACTTCTTTTGATATTTCGCTTGCAGCGCTGGATCAGGCTCGGCGATGCCCACCAATTCAACGTCATGGTGTTGCGGCAGCTGCGCCAAGAATCCCGCGACGTGATCGTGGACGAGGCCCACGATGGCGACACGTAGTCGCCCATCGGGCGAAGCATTCTGAGCGCTCATCGAGAGCGGCAGCAAAAGAAACAATCCAATCCACAGGCGGCGGCTCAATCGGAAAAACGACAAGTCAGGCATTTGCATTCGGTAGAGCTCCTTCGCTCCCTGCACTTCGTTGTACAGGATAGACGGAAGGCGCGGTTGCGTCCGCTCGCAACACAAAGTGCGCTCTGGAGAGACTCCCTTGGCCTTTTTGTTTTGCGCACGCGCAAGGCAAGAACCCGCCAACCACGGCGCCCAAAACAAGCGTTCGCCCGGAAGGCGGGTTCTTTCAAGTTGACTATTTCAGATCCGCATAGAGTTGGCTCACCCACAGCGAGCCCAGCCCGGTGGTGTAATCCCAGCCCGGAGTTGCCGAGTACAGACCATCCACGCCCAATTGGATGTCGTGGAATCCACCCTCCGGATAACTCCCGATGACTCCAGTCCCATCGTAGAGGCCATAGAGACGCAGCAGGGCAAAACCGAGCTTAGGCTTGCCCGAAATCATCCGCGCCCATACGCCCAACGACAGCGGCGAAGACAGGCTGGTCCCGCCGACGATCTCGACCGCGCCATTCACATACACGTTGGCTCCAGAGTATGGATCGGCGTCCATCGCGACGTCGGGAATTCCGCGCGAGTTGAGCTCAGTGGCGCTGGGTATGTTGGCCGTCTCCTGCCAGTAGGGGGAAGATTCAAACTGGCTGATGCCGCCTCCGCCTGCGTACCAGGCAATTTCCTCGTCGTAGTTTCCATCCGAGTCGGCGAGCAACGTCGTGCCTCCAGCTGCCACCACATACTGCGATGCAGCGGGATAGTTGACCAGCGGCGCTCCGGCGGGCACTCCGTTCTCACCTACCTCAACCGGGCAAAACGGCCCGGTGTCTCCCGTGGATGCAAAGAAAGTCTGTCCTTGCGCAGCGGCTTCAAGGAAAGCGTTGTCGTCGGCCAGCATCGAGCCATCGAGATAAGGAAAGATCTCGCACTCGCCAAGCGACGCGCTCGCGGCTTTTGCCTTGTCGTCCGTCACCCAGCGGCTGAATTCGAGAGCCAAATCCGAATCGCTCAGGGATGTGGTCGCGTAGATATAAAGGTGCTTCAGGTTCCCGGCCATTCCCGAGGAATACTGCGTGTCCAGATCCCATTCGTCGGCGCCCGAGGTGTCCGGGCTGGCCAGTCCGACCTGAACAACCGTGACTGGCACCTGCGGCAATCCGAAAGCATTCTCAGCCGTTCGCAGATCCGTAATCACTCCGCTCACGTCGCCCTCAGCCATGATGGCAATGCTCGCATTACTAGCCACGGGTACACCAGTCGCACCATAAATCTGCCAGAACCCTTGCGGGTTGTAACTCACGTTGTACGCGGGGACTGAAACCTGCGAGCGCGCCACCAGCGTCGGCTTCATCTGGCCAATCGAATTCAGACCCAGCACAGCGCTCACAATGCTTCCCAACGATGTGGGAACTTCTGCCGACTGCGTGTTTCCGAATACCGCACCGCCGAACTGGTTGAACTGCTCGATGCTCGTGTTGAAAGCCGCGTCCGCCTGTTCGACGGTTCCCGTGGCTGAAACCAGAAGATTGTTAGGCTCGACAGCGATGCCTCCGAAGCCTGCACTCGCAAGATAGCTTGTCACCTGTTGCACCTGCGCCGCAGAGGGCGCATACGACGCGGCGAACTGGGCCGGAGTCATCGTCTGGCCGTAGCTGGGGCTCGATGGATCGTTGATGCTGGTGATGTAGTTGAGCAGCGCGGCCTGGTTCTGAATTTTCAATGCCACCCGGACCGTTATGGCTTGATCGCTTGGCGCCAGTCCCAAATCGGTCGCGGACAGTAGTTGGCTGACGGAAATGCCCTTGGTCGCAGTATCGACCCAGGTCGTTTGCTCGCTGGCAGTCGTTTGCGCAAGGCCAGCCTGCGAAAGCAGGGCGGCCGCAAAAAGATAACCCATTGTCAAACGGGAAATGGCTTTCATAGACGAAGTTCTCCTCAGCTGGAAATGGTTCAAGGCTGATTGGGAAGGACTTCAAACGAAGAGAGGGGAACGGCGGGGAACGGGACTATCTTGACTCGTGAACTTCTGGCACGACGAAAATTCGGATGTCTCTTCCAGCTTTCGGGTTGCCCTCAGGCTCTTCCGGAGTCGCAGCAATTCGCTTCGCGAACCTGCCAACGCACACCACACGTTGTAAACACGACCCCCGAAATCACCGTCTTTCTCTATATGCAACTTTCCGCCGGCGATCCTCCGCCCAAGACTCTTTATCGTTGTCCGTGCTGCGGATACCGAACGCTGGAAGAGCCCAGCGCCATGGCACTTTGCCCCGTCTGCTGGTGGGAAGACGACGGGCAGGAGGACTCCGATGCCTCAGAGATTCGCCTTACCGTCAACGGCCATCTGAGCCTTACCCAGGCACGCGCCTCCTATCTCCACTGCGGCGCCGCCGACCCCCGATTCCTTCCCTATGTCCGCAAGCCGATCGGGTCCGAACTTTAGTCCCTTGAAGGAGCGCCGCGGATTAAAGTTCAGACCATAGTTCAGGTCCTTAGGTCACTAAGCAGTAAACGTAACGTGACCTCCGCATGGACGGGACAGTCACCCAAACCCTTGCGGGTTTGACCCTGTCGGCAAACCCTCTTACCATGGATTGAAGAGATCCCCCGAGCCACACGTGGCAGTATCGCCCCGGAGCGGCGGCAGCAGTTTCTATGGCGCTTGTCGCGCCCGGAAGGCAAAACGTTGAGCTCTACTGACACACTCGAAAATTCCGCCTCACCTGAAGCAGCACCCACGCACGATCACGATCACGAAGAAGGCCACGAACACACCCACGGTCCAATCCTGAATCCTGATTGCACCCGCGAGCTGGTGCTCGACGTTCCTGCCGAAGATGTCACCAAAGCCTTCCGCACCGTGACGCGCAATTATCAAAAGTACGCGAAGATTCCCGGCTTTCGTCCGGGCAAGGTTCCCGAGTCCGTGGTTCGTCGCCGCTACTCCTCCGAGATCCGCAAGGAAGTCATCGATGGCCTGCTCCCCGAGCGCTTCAATCGAGGCGTGCGCGAGTTGGGCGTACAGCCGGTCGGCCAGCCGCAGGTCACCGAACTCACCGTGGAAGAAGGCCAGCCGCTCCACGTCAAGGCCGCCTTCGAGTACATTCCAGCCTTCTCCATCGAGGGCTACAAGGACGTGACAGTCGAAAAGCCCTCCGTTGAACTCACCGACGAAGAGTTTCAGCATGAGATAAGCCAACTCCGCGAATCGCGCGCCACCATCGAGCCGGTTGAAGAAGACCGCGAGCTGGTCGATGGCGACTGGGCGCAGATCTCCTACACCGGCCTGGTCGACGGAGAACCCGAAGCCGCTCCCGTCGCCGGGCAAGACACGCTTGTCGAGATTGGCGGCAAAGATACCGTCGCGGCCTTCAACGACGTACTGCGCGGCGCCAAACCCGGCCAGGAGCTGAAAGCCGAAGTCATCTATCCCGCCGATTATGCTGAGCCCAGCCTCGCCGGAAGAACCGTTTCGTACGAAGTTACAGTCAAAGCCATCAAGAAGCGCATTATTCCCGAACTGACCGACGATTTCGCCAAGGAACTGGGGCAATACGAGAGCCTGGCAGAGCTTGAAACGCGCGTGCGCGAGCACATGTCTAACCGCAAGCGCCGCAGCGTGGCCGCTCAAACCAAAGACAAGCTTTTTGCCGCGCTCACCGAGAAGTTTTCGTTCCCCGTCCCCGAATCGCTCGTGCAGGATCAGGTTGACGCCCGCCTGGATCGCGGATTGCGCGCCCTTGCCGCCCAGGGCATGGAAACCGAACAGATGCGCAAGCTCGACTTCAGCCGCCTGCGGGCTGCGCAAAGGGATGGCGCTGTTTCCGAGGTCAGAACCAATCTTCTTCTCGACAAAATCGCCGAGACAGAGAGCATCACCGTGAGCGATGAAGAGCTGGACCGCGAATTGCAACTGGCGGCCCTGCAATCGAATGAACCGGTTGAGGCGCTCCGCCAGCGTTTGACTCAAGATGGTGGGCTGGCTAGAATCCGGGAACAAATGAAACGCGAAAAAACCGCGAATGTACTGTACGAAAGGCTTCCTGCCTGAGGGCGAAAGCCGCATTTAACGCTGCACGCTTTGGTGCCACCAAATCCGAACCGCGCAGCCTTCAAAAGGGAGGGGGGAAACAGACCCCCGACGGAAGAGTGAGAAAAGCACCCGAATGGCATTAGTTCCCATGGTGGTTGAGCAGACGAGTCGGGGCGAGCGCGCCTACGACATCTATTCGCGTCTGCTTCGCGATAACATTATCTTTCTTGGCACGCCCATCGACGACCAGATCGCCAATCTCATCGTTGCCCAAATGCTGTTCCTCTCCGGCGAAGATCCGGAAAAGGACGTTCAGCTCTATATCAACTCCCCAGGCGGTTCCATCACGGCAGGCCTGGCCATCTACGACACCATGCAGTTCATCAGGAACAATGTGGTTACCTACTGCATCGGCCAAGCCGCCAGCATGGGTGCATTCCTTTTGCTTGCCGGGACCAAGGGTAAGCGCTTTGCCCTGCCCAACTCACGCATTCTGATTCACCAGCCTTCGATGGGCGGCCTGAGCGGACAGGCTACCGATATCGACATTCATGCGCGCGAGATTCTTCGCATCCGCGAGATTACCAACACGCTGATGGCCACCCACACCGGCCAACCTCTCGACCGCATCGAGCACGACGTCGAGCGGGACTTCATCATGAATGCGCAACAGGCGAAAGAATACGGCATTATCGACGAAATCATTGACCGGCCCCGCACCTAGGGAGCCAATTCGAGCATTGAGGCAGGAGCGATTGGAACATGGGATTCATTGAAGAAGGACGCCAATTGTTTCAGGATTTCGTTGCTCCGGAAATTCGTGCAATCGATGCGCGCCTCAGCGCGGTTGAAAAGCATCTCGAATCGCTGGAGAGCAAGGTTGACCGCGTCCAAACGGTGCTCGAAAGCAAGATTGATCGGAATCACACTCAAGTGATGGACGCGCTGCATAGGATGGAGAACTACACGCTGGTTATGGAGCGCCTGGCGCGAGTGGAAGCCAAGCTTCAAAACGTGGCCTGAACCGACTGGTAACTAAGGACCGGCCCCGCACCTAGAGGCCCATAGTCACGGAAGTCAAATCGCGGTATCTTAACAGGGGGTAGTCCAAATGAAAACGCGTACGGGACCTGAAGAAGCGCTACGCTGCTCGTTCTGCCACAAGTCGCAGGACGCCGTGGCCAAATTGATCTCGTCGCCCAGCGACTATCCTCGCGCGTACATCTGCGATGAATGCGTTGCGGTCTGCAATTCCATCCTTGAGGACGATCGCGGTGAGGCGCATCCCGCCACAACCGCCGGACACCTCCCCAAACCGCAAGAGGTCAAAAGCTTTCTCGACGACTTCGTCATCGGCCAGGACCAGACGAAAAAGAAGCTCGCCGTTGCTGTTTATAACCACTACAAGCGCATCCAGATGAACCGCATGCGCAATAACGAAGTCGAACTCGCCAAGTCCAACATCCTCCTCATCGGTCCCACCGGTTCCGGCAAAACGCTCCTCGCGCACACGCTTGCCAAGATGCTCGATGTTCCCTTCGCTATTGTCGACGCCACCACACTCACCGAAGCCGGCTACGTCGGCGAGGATGTCGAGAACATCATCCTCAAGCTGCTGCAAGCCGCCGACGGCGACGTCACCCGCGCCCAGCAAGGCATCATCTATATTGATGAAATCGATAAGATCGGCCGCAAAGACGAGAACCCCTCCATCACCCGCGACGTTTCCGGCGAGGGTGTGCAGCAAGCGCTGCTCAAGATCCTTGAAGGTACAGTAGCCAATGTGCCGCCGCAGGGTGGCCGCAAGCATCCGCACCAGGAATTCACCGCCGTCGACACCACCAACATCCTTTTCATCTGCGGCGGGGCCTTCGTAGGCCTCGAGCGCGTGGTCGGCCGTCGCATTGGCAAGAAGGCTCTCGGTTTCAAAGCCGTCGATGCCGAAGCAGATGCCGCAACGGTCCGTTCGCACCGCGACACTGAGTTGCTCCGCAGGACTGAGCCCCAGGACCTCATCAAGTACGGCCTCATCCCCGAGTTCGTAGGACGTCTGCCTGTCATGGGAATTCTGGACGAACTCGACGAGCCAGCCCTGATCGAGATTCTTACCAAGCCACGCAACGCCATCCTCAAGCAGTACCAGCGCCTGCTCGAGTACGAGAACGTCCGCCTGCACTTCACCACGGACGCTACCGCCGCTGTTGCCCGCGAAGCACTCGCCCGCAAGGTGGGCGCGCGCGGCCTCCGCATGATCCTCGAGGAGCTGATGCTCGACCTGATGTATCATCTGCCGTCGAACAAGCGCGTGCGCGACCTCGAAATTACGCGCGAGATGGTCGAGCGCCGCGATCTCTCCCTTTGCCTGCTTGAAAAAGCTGGATAAGAACCAAGTAGAAAATCGGACACAAATTGCCCCTCATGCCACTGGCTGAGGGGCAATTTGCATGCGCATACGATCAGGTCAAATCGCAGCCTATCGAAAGACGCAGGGCAGCGCAGATTTCGCTCATTCGCCCGGAACTGAGATGGGCCTGGCGTTTCCCCAGTCGCCCTTGGGAGACGGTAACCGCATTGTGCAGGTTCACAGCGCATGGCGCCTTCATGCCGTCTTCTGGAGTTAAGACAACCTCCGACGGCACGCCCCGAATGGTGAAAGTGATTGGCGCCACCGTAACGGTGGACAGATATTTGATCGCGCTGTCCCGGGTGAGCACGACCACTGGCCTTTTCTTGTCCGGTCGCGCAAATTCATAGAGGCGAACATCCCCTCGGGCTATTCCGGCGGCCACGCAGCCTCCGCTTCCCAAGTAGCCCCTTCGTCTTGAGCTCCAGGTTTCCGTGAATATCCCGCATGATCGCGCTCTTCCTGAGCCTTCAAATCCAACCTGAGCAGATATTCACGCAACGCCTCGCGAACGAACGCGGAGCGGTTTCGCTTCAACCGGCGCGCAGCCTGATCGGTCGCGCGCAGCAGTTTTTTCTCGAGGACAATCTGGACCGTCTCTATATGTGGAGTTTACTCCACAATCTATTCCACATCCACTTGGATGGAACCCAAGCGGGGCGGCCGGGGAAACGTACAAGGGTTCACATTCGAATCGCTGCGAGAACAGCGAGGAAGTCTTTCTATTTTCTATTCCCTGTTTCCTATCTAGCGCCTATCGATCGATATCACTGACTTGCTGGGCCCATTCCATCGCTTTCCATTGGGATTCCGAGATGAATGGTTCGGAGAGATGAATTTCCTCGCAGATGCTGCTGACATTCTCCCATTCTCCGGCTTCCACCGAAAGCATCAGGTTATACAGCGGCGACAAGCTGCTTTCTTTCTGCATCAGCGCCGATTTGATGTCCTGGTGGACGGACAAGGCGTCGACAACGGATGCCATCGGTATCTCAAGAATCGCGTCCATGAGCGAAAGAAGCCCCAGCAGGAAAAGGTCGATATCGCCGTCAACAAGGTTCGGCCCCACTAACTCACAGAAGTGGGCGCGCGTCAGCGCAGTTAACATCAGGTCCGAGGCCCGGCCGTGAGCCATTTCCAGAGTTACCGCAAGCCGGCACCAGCGCCGGACTTCATTCTCCCCAAGAATGAGCAACGCCTGCCGAATCGAGCAGATTTCGGCGCGAAATCCAAACATCGGAGAGTTCAAGTAACGCAGCAAGCGAAAACAGAGCGTCGCGTCTTTCTTGATGAGATCTTCCACCTGCTTTAAGTCCAGGTCTGGTTTGAAAACGGCATTCAAAATCGAGAGGTGAATGGCTCGATTCGCAGAACCCGTCCAGGTTCGCACCATTTGAGGTCTGCGGAAGAAATAGCCCTGCACCAATTGAAAGCCCGCCTTTTTGGCGAACTGAAAGTCTTGCCGCGTCTCCACCTTCATGGCAATCATCCGGCAGACGCCACGATGGCCGGCGACAATGATGCCGGCATCCGTCAAGGAAGTCTGCCTCAAATCCACTTTGATGAAATCCGCAAAATAGGCCAAAGGCTCCCGTGAATCGCCGACAACGTAATCATCGAGCGCGATTTTCACGCCGGCCCTCTTCAACTGACTGCAGGCCTGCATCACTTCCTCGTCCGGTGGAACCGTACTCAGAATCTCCAGGACAACGTTCTCAGGCGGAAGGAGGGTGATGAACTCGCTCAGCAGAATTTCGCGAGTGCAGTTGATGAAGGCCAGTGTGTTGTCGCACAAAACACCGAGGCCGAGCAGGCTCGACATATCGATTACCGAGCGGGTGGCGTCGCTTGGGTCGGCGCTGGTGAAGTGATTCTCGGCGCCGGAACGGAAAAGAAGCTCGTAGCCGAATACTCGCTCATCCGGCGTCAGAATCGGTTGTCTGGCAACGTATCGTGCAAGTTGCGGCGATTCCGTGGATGAAAGACCAGGGGTGCGCTCGTCGGTATATGGCATTCCTATATATCGGCCAAAACCGGCGAAACGATCAGTGGAAATCCTGCGGGACGGTCAGGTGCCTGTTTCTGCGGCACTTCCAGACAAACCAATTGAACACCGACCGCTTTCAGACTCGAATCGGCCCCCACCACAGACCGTCCAACCATACGCCCTTAGCGCCACACGTCTCCACTCCCCAATGCTCACAGTCGATTATTGACAAACAAATAAACCCTTATCCTTCTCGAACTTCCGGTGCAAAAGGAGCTCTCCGGCTCGACTCAAATCATCGAATTTTCATTCGACTTTTGCGTCGGATCTTCGTACCATCCACCATTCCGTTTCTCGACCGATCCCCAAGCCGGAAAAGGAGTCCCCGTGGCCACACGCAAATCTAACTCCCCAGCCAAAAAGCGAGCCCGCAAACACGTAGGGAGCGCTCAGCCTGCCCCCGCAGCCGAAGTTCCAGTCTCTTCCGAATCTTTCGCAGCCACTGGGCCGCGCCCTACGACAAACCCAGTCTTCGCCGAACCGGGGTACATGCAGGACCCGACCCAGTTCAAAACGCCGCACGCTTCCGATTCGAATGCTTACAAGGAACTGGATCAGCTGACGAAGTTACATCAGTTCAATCCGCTTCCCTTCCGGGTCGTCCGGGGTACGGCAGAACCCGTGCTGACACTAGCTGCAGCCTATGGCTCTACGGGCGGCAAAGTCGAACAGACAATCCAGCAAGCGGGTCAAATCGTCTTTCACGCGGCGGGCGATACAGGAGCGACCACAGCCAAGCCTGCCTTGCAGGATGAGTACAACGTTGTCGACAAGATGATTGCAGATTTCGACGAGAAGGATGACACCGCGGTGCCGCGGTTTTATTTTCACCTCGGCGACGTCGTCTACAGCTTCGGCGAGCACACGTACTACTACGACCAGTTCTACGATGCGTTCCGCAATTACCCAGCGCCGATCTTCGCCATTCCCGGCAACCACGATGGCCTCGTGGCTCCCGTCCCTCCAGCGGCCGGACAAACGGGAAACGCCACGCCCGGCGATCCGAGTCTTTCCCTTTCAGGCTTCTACGCCAACTTCTGCACCCCCCAATTCCAGCACAGCACCGACGCGGCCGGCATTGCGCGCACCACAATGATTCAGCCCGGCGTGTACTTCACGCTCGAAGCGCCTTTGGTGCGCATCCTGGGCATCTACTCCAATATGCTCGAGAACCCTGGAGTCATCTCCTCGACTCAGGATCCGACCAAGAATGGCAAGGCCAAGTTTGCGAATATTCCCGATGTCCAGCTCGACTATCTAACCGCGGCCTTGACTCGCGTTAAACAGGAAAAATTCAAAGGTGCAGTGATCCTGGCCGTCCATCACCCGCCCTACACCTTTGGCAAGCACGTTACTTCGCTGGTCATGCTCAAGGAGATCGACGCAATTTGCGACAAGGTCGGGGTGTGGCCGCATGCTGTCTTTTCCGGTCACGCACATAACTACCAGCGCTTCACACGCACCTTGGGGAAGCGGCAAATTCCCTACGTGGTCTGCGGCAACGGAGGTCATCCTCCATTGCAGAAGATCAGTCTCGATACGACTCTGCGCACCCCGATCGCCATGCCCGGATTTGAGCAACCAGAGCGCGGAGACTCGGTCACGCTCGACAACTACGACTTCAAATCCTTCGGCTACCTCCGCGTCATTGTCGATTCCACACAACTACGCGTCGAGTTTCATCCCGAGGGCGACGGCGTCACGACAAAGACACCTGACGATTTTGTCACGGTTTTGCTCGCGGATGGGACCCTGGTGCATTACACACCGCCCTCGGTGCCCATCCAGAATCAGTGACCGAGAGCCAAGACGATGGGATGCTGTTCGCGGCCAATGCGAGCGAAAGGCTTCGATCGGATCAAACCGTTCGTCAGCCATTGCATTGCATAAAACTCGATCTTTGGCCCGTTTGCCCTGTGTCTGTGGATCGTTCGGGCGCAACCTCCCATGATTGCCGAGTTTCCAGTAATCGCCCGTAACATCGTTGGCCGGCTCGTTCCGCTGTACAATCCCAACATGAGTCGTGGAACCTTCTCTGCAGCCAATGCCGGCCCAGCGCGTCCAATGTTCAGCGTTTCCACAAAGGTATGCCTATGACCACGTCCCGCGATAAGACCGAGCCCCTCAAGCTCCCCATGATGCCCATTCGGGACATGGTGATCTTCCCCTACATGATGACGCCCTTCGTGGTCGGCCGGCTTTCGAGCGTGCGCGCCCTTGAGGAGGCTCTCAACGGCGACCGCAAGATCTTCCTCGCCACCCAGCATGACGCGTCGATCGACGAACCCAAAGCCAAGGAAATCTATCAGGTAGGCGCGATCTGCAATATCGTCCAGAGCGTCAAAATGCCCGACGGCAACATCAAGGTGCTGGTCGAGGGCGTGGAGCGCGCCAAGTCTCTCGAAATCAATGACCGCGACGGCTTCTTCGTCGCCACAGTGCGTACCGGCAAAACAGAATTCGAAATGTCTGCAGCCGTCGAGCAGCTCATGCAGCGCGTCACGTCGCTCTTTGAGCAGTACGTCAAGCTCCAGCAGTCGCTGAACTACGAAACCATCATCGCCTCGGTGCGCATGGACGAGCCCGCCAAGCTCTCAGACACCATCGCCGCCAACCTGCAAATCGGCATCGAGGAAAAGCAGGAACTGCTTGGTATCTTCGACCCCGCGGCTCGCCTGGCGCGCATCGCCGACGTGCTCGACATCGAAATTGAAAAACTCGACCTGGACCGCAATATCCAGTCGCGCGTCAAGCGCCAAATGGAGCGCGCCCAGAAAGAGTACTACCTCAACGAAAAGATCAAGGCGATTCAAAAGGAACTGGGCCGCGGCGAGAAAAGCGAGTTCGACGAACTCCGCAAAAAGATCGAGTCCGCAGGCATGCCCAAGGAAGTCCTCGAAAAAACCATTCAGGAATTGAAAAAACTGGAAGCCATGCCGCCCATGTCCGCCGAGTCAACGGTCAGCCGCAATTACATTGACTGGCTGCTCGCCGTGCCATGGAAAAAGCGCTCCAAGGAAACCCGATCCATCGATTTCGCCGAAAAAGTTCTCAACGAAGACCACTACGGCCTGGAGAAAATCAAGGAACGCATCCTCGAATTCCTCGCAGTCCGCCAGCTCGTCAAGAATCCCAAAGGCAGCATCCTGTGTTTCGTCGGACCACCGGGCGTAGGCAAAACGTCGCTGGGCATGTCGATCGCCAAGGCCACAGGCCGGAAATTTGTCCGCCTCTCGCTCGGCGGCGTGCGGGATGAGGCCGAAATCCGCGGCCATCGCCGGACTTACATTGGAGCTTTGCCTGGTCAAATCATCCAGCATATGAAACGCGCTGGAACCAAGAATCCCGTCTTTTTGCTCGATGAGGTCGACAAGATGGCCTCCGATTTCCGCGGCGATCCAGCCTCGGCGCTGCTTGAAGTCCTCGACCCCGAGCAGAACACGGCGTTTCAGGACCACTACCTCGACGTCGATTACGATCTCTCGCAGGTGCTGTTCGTGGCCACAGCCAACGTAATGCACACGATTCCGGCAGCGCTCCAGGACCGCATGGAAGTGCTACGACTGCAGGGTTACACTGAGCAGGAGAAGCTCGAAATCGCGCGCCAGTATCTGGTCAAGAAGCAGCGTGAGCAGACTGGCCTCAGCGAAAAGAACATCGTCTTCCAGGACGACGCGATCCTCGAAATCATCCGCTGCTACACGCGCGAAGCCGGTGTACGCAATCTCGAGCGCGAAATCGGCAACGTCTGCCGCAAAGTCGCGCGCCGCGTCATCAAGAAGGGCGTCAAGCACAAAGAAGAGATCACCAAGGCCAACATCAACGAATTTCTCGGCGTGACAAGATTCCGCGACTCGGAAGTGCACGAGAAGAGCGAAGTCGGCCTCGTCACCGGTCTTGCCTGGACCGAAGTCGGCGGCAGCATTCTCACCACCGAGGTGCAAGTGCTCGACGGCAAGGGCAAGCTCACCATCACCGGCCAGCTCGGCGACGTGATGCAGGAGTCGGCGCAGGCAGCGCTCAGCTACATTCGCGGGCGTGCCCAGGCCCTCGGCCTCAGCCGCGAATTCTATCGCAACGTCGATCTGCACCTGCACGTACCCGAAGGCGCCATCCCCAAGGACGGCCCGTCGGCCGGCATCACCATGGCCACTGCCCTCGCCAGCGCGCTTGCCAAGATTCCCGTTCGTCGCGATATCGCCATGACCGGCGAGATCACGCTGCGCGGCAAAGTCCTGCCCATCGGCGGCCTGAAAGAGAAACTGCTCGCGGCTCTGCGCGCGGGGATCTTTGAAGCCATCCTTCCCAAGTCCAACGAGAAGGACGTGGCAGAGCTGCCGGACAACATCAAGAACTCAATGAAACTTCATTTCGTGGACACGATGGACGAGGTGCTGGCCCTTGCTCTCGAAGGCCCGCTTCCCACGCCATTGCCAGCTGAAAGCGAAGTGTTGACCGCGGTACCACCATCCGACGTCGTCAGTGGGCAGGTGGCGCGGCAGTAGTCCTGCCGTTCGCCTGCTCATCATGCGCTATACGACACAGTTTCTTCTCTCCGCCCTTTCGGCTGCACAGTTCCCCGCTCCTACGGTCCCGGAGATCGCTTTCCTCGGACGCTCCAACGTGGGCAAATCGAGCCTCTTGAACGCGCTCGTCGGCGACAAGGCAGCGAAAGTCTCTTCGACACCAGGCCGCACCCGCGCCATCAATTTTTTTGCCCTGCTGGACGAGCGCCAACGGCCGAAAAGAATCCTCGCCGACCTGCCCGGCTACGGCTATGCGAAAATCTCCAAATCCATCTCCGCCGAGTGGCCGTCCTTCATCGAGCCTTATCTCGAGAAGCGCGAGACCCTCAACCTCTGCATCTGCCTCGTCGATTCGAACATTCCTCCACAACCAGGCGATAAACAACTCATCGACTGGCTCGGCCACGCCGGACGCGCCTTCGCCGTTGTTGCCACCAAGATCGATCGGCTCAGCGGCAACGAACGCATCCGCAACCTTAAAGTGTTGAAAGAAGGTCTGGATGTGGACGAGATACTACCCATCTCCGCCAAAACGCGCGTCGGCATCAACGCGCTGTGGAGCCGAATCGAATCGGGAGACTCCGAAGAAGGGTGAGGTCAATCGCCGTCGTTCAATGGCCTCGGCGGAAAGTTGTACTCCTCGCTCCGATCCGAGTAGCTCACTCGAATCTGACCTTCAAACGCAATCTCTCCGAGCCGAACCTGCTCCCGCACCCGCTCAACGAAGCTTGCGGCAAATTCGCTATTGCCGATCAGCAGACGCACCCCATGCCCCGAGCGGCCTACAAAGCGTGGAGCAAGGCGAATCCAACGCCGCTCAATCCGATCCTCCGCTTCGAGACAATCGAGCGCAATCGCATCCAGCGTCGGCAGCCATTGTGCTGGCGCCACATCCACGCGCCAAATCACCAGCGCCTCCATGCTCATCGAATCAAGCTCGTTTGGCTCCCGATTCACCGCAGGCCGTTCCGACGCGGCGATCACGCCCTCGCGAAACAAATCCGGTTGCACGCCCCGCTCCTGCATTTCGCGTTCGATTAGTTCCGGCGCGGCCCCTACGCACACCGCTGCAGTTTGTCGCTTGCGAATTTCATTTTTCAGAATGCGCAGCGCCTCATCAAGCGACGTCACCAGAAAATCCACGATGCCATCGCGAACGGCCTGCTTTTGCGCATCAACGTCGGAAGTGGCAGTCAGCGTCGCGGTCCCTGCAACGTTGCCCGCCACCACCAGGGCACGGCCTGCCGAATCGAGTTCCCCAGCCCAAAGAAGTTTGCCACCCAAACTCGGCTCAGGCCTCGTTTCCTGTTCCGGCGCCAACCCCGAGTCAGCTTCCGTCGCCTGCATTAAGCCGAAATAGAACTTGAAAACCTCAAGCGAGAACGAACATCCCGTCAATGCGTGGGAGGCGTGAGCCAAATCGCAGTCTCTCCCTAATTGGATCTCGGTGATGCTACGGCGGAATCCGAGCAGATGTACCCAGGGCCAAGCCTCTGAAGTGGCTATTTCATCAGGAAAAAGCCACCCTGCACGCCTCCAAATTGAGCACTGTTGCTCAGGTTCCGCTCTAGTCCAGCACCTGTTCCTTCCAGTTACGCTTCCTGACAAACAGAACAAACTCCCCGGGCTTCACGCCGGCCTTCACCTTGTCGGCATCCTTCTGATTGACGCAATCGTTTGGAATCGCAAGGCCCGACGCCAGGATGTCCGTCACCGGGTACCAGCTCTCGGCCGAGCTATCCTTCTGCTTGGACACATCGCAGTTGACGAAGTACTCCATGGAGTTCTCGTACGTCGCGCGCACTGAGATCGCTTTCGCGTCTGCGGGAATTTTCACCTCGATGGTACCGTCATCCTTCTGGTCCACCCAATCGCCACGCGCCTCCGGTTGATGATTGAAGCGGACATGAACATTCGACGGAGTCACGGCCTCACCCGTCTTGCCATCCCGAACCTTGATTGTGATTGTTCTTCCGATCTGCGCCTGCAGCACGCCGGCCAAGGCGCACATGCAGGCAATCGGCAGCAGAGCTCGATATGCACGTTCGATCATTTCGTTCCTTTGCGCCAACTCGTCTGCATCTACCAGGTCGAGTAAGACTGTCCGTCCGTACCAGTTTCCTGCGATCCGGAGTGAACATCGTTGATGCCCGGGTCCGTCTGATCTACAGATGAGAGCGCATCGCTCGTATCCGTTACCCACGTATCTTTGCTGTGCGTCATTGGGTCTTCCGGGATGCTGCGAAGGTAACCGTCTTGAATCAGATCTTCCAGCGACTGCGGAGCCTTCTGCTTGTCCATCGTATAGGAATCGATGGCCGCGCGCATGATGTGCAGGTCCTCCCTCAATACCGCTTCTCGAGCCGACTTCATGGCGCCGATAAAGCTGGGAATGGCCAGCGTCGCGAGGATTCCGATGATCGCCATCACGATCATCAGCTCCATCAGCGTAAAGCCCGCGTCTTGTCTCCGCATCTTGCGCATGGCTGTCCTACCAGTCCGCGTACTTAGTCCCGTCGAGCGCCGTACCTTGTGACTTCGAATAAACGTCGAAAACGCTCTGCCCGCCAAAGCTGTCCGATGTTGGATCGTCCTGCATCGAACGCATACCCCACTCGGCTTTACCCGTCATGGGATCGACGGGAATGCGGCGCAGAAACTTCACTTTCTTGCTTTGCACATCCACTCCGTTCACCAGCGTATCCAAATCGGGCGGATAATTTTGGCTGTCCACCTTGGTCTGGAACGCGCCGCGGTCCGCCGCATCCTTGTAGTGGTCGATCGCGTCGCGCATCTCCCACAAATCGCGGCGCAGTTCGCGCTCTCTGTCTCGCTTCACCTTGAAGCGCGCCACGGGCACGGCTGCGGAGGCAAGAATGGCCAGGATCGCGACCGTCACGATCAGCTCCATCAAGGTCAGACCACGCTCCGTGCGTTTCCGGATTGGCCGTTTGCTGCTCATCGGCGGCGCACCCTACTTCACCACGATGGTCGTCTGCGCCCCTTCAGCCGGCACCGGCTGCTGCGCACTCGTCATGGCCCCAGGCCGTGTGATGTCGATGAGCGTGTTGCCCGGCGCCTTCGCCTGGAAGGTCAGGACGCAGACCACCCCGGCTCCGCTCACGCCGACCGCTCCCGGCGGGCGCGAAGCGTTGATCGTAAGCGTGCCCGGCCCATCGTCCCGATGCACGAGTGCAACGGCCTGCCCATCGCGCCCCAGAAAATCTCCATCTCCCACGTTCATCAACGAAAGCTTGGCCGGGTCGTATTGGACCTGCAGCGGCACGGAAGCAATGTCTCTCGCCCCGGTCACCACGATTGGAACCTGGAACGTGCTGCCCGCTGCCGCTGATGGACCGGACGACGGCACCAGCGAGAAGCGCAGTCCTGGTGGCGGTATCCCAGGGCTAGAACCAGGTCCGGATCCAGTTCCAGGCACAGCCGCCGAATTTGGTGTCGAAACGGGCGGACCGGCCTGCGCGGAAGTTCGCATTTGCGCCAATGCATCCGGTGCGGCCGCTTGCGCGCTCTGCCCCGGCACTATGCCAATTCCCGGCTGCGCTGCTGCGGGATGAACTGGCGGAGCGATGGGCGAAAGATCCCCCTCGGTCGACATGTGCCGCAGTTCAATCTGCTGGCCGGCCCCGGTGTCGATTGGCCGCAGATTCGACGCCGTCAATTCCGGCGAGCGCACAACGTGCGGAATCAGGAGAAAAACAATCTCGTCGTCGGTGATCTGATGGTCCTTCGAGCCGAAGAGGTATTTCAGAATCGGAATCGAGCTCAGTCCCGGGATGCCCGTCCAACTCTGAATGTCCTGCTGATTCAAGATTCCACCCAAAATGGCCGCTTCTCCCTCACGCAGCCGGATGGTCTGCTCGCTCTTTTTCTGCGCGATGATGGGTTCGGTAACTCCCTCGATGGTGACGTTATTGCTCTCCGAACTCACCTCGATCGCAATCTTCATCGTGACGTCGCGGTTATAGTGCACAGTCGGCGTCATCTCGATATTCACGCCGACGTCGATGTACTGGAACTGGGTCTCGGCCAGCGGAGTCACCGCCGCCGCCACGCCCACACCCGACTGGAAAGACCCCGTGGCGATTGGAATTCTGGAGCCGATCTTCATCGTCGCCTTCTGGGCATCCGTGGACCGGATGCGCGGATTCTGCAAGGTCTTGGTATTCGAATCGGTCAGCAGCGCATTCGCCGTTGCCGTGCCAATCGTGACCGCGAAATCGTTCGAATTCAAATGAGCCAGGTTATAGAGCGTCGGGCTCGTACTGGTACTAGTGCTGCCAGCAGTACAGGTCGTGCTGCCGGTAGGGCAAGTGGTGTTGGTGGCGTTTGGCGATTGCAGCGCGACGCTTGCGCTCTGCGGCCACGCAATGCCCAGCGTCCGCTCCCAGTTCTTGCTCACTTCGAGCACCGCGATGTCGACCACCACTTCGGGCCGCGCCTTGTCCAAATCGTTCACCAGCTTTTGCGCCAGCAACAGCTCATCCGGCGTGCCCCGCATTACGATTGCATTCTGGCTCGCCACGGCGTAGGCATGTGAATTCGGCAGTATGTTTCGAATCGCCGTATTTACATCGGTCAGATCGTTTTGCTGCCAGGCGTTGGTCAGGTAAAACGTCTGCACCGCTTGCTCGTCCAGTTCGTTCCGCTTCGTTCGCGAATTCGCCGCCACAAAGATCGTGTTGCTTGTCACGGGCCGCCAGAACGTGGTCGACAACGTTCCCACAATGCGCAGTGCTTCCATGAGCGAAACATTGGTCAAATCCACCTGGATTCGCTTGCCGGTGTAGTCGGGATCGAACAGAACATTCACGCCCGCCGCCTTGCCCACGGCCTGATAAATATTCTTCGAGTCTTCCACCATGTGCAGGGTCAGTGGCTCATTCGAAAGCGGCTTCAGCTGAACAGGAGCGGCCATGGTATCGAGTTCGGTCTGCTCACTCGCGCCTTGAGGCACGCCGGGAATATTCGCCGGAATCTGTTCCTTGTGCAGCGCGCGTACTTTGGCAATCTCCTGCTGAGCCGCTTCGTCTCCGGGGTCAATCTCAGACGCGCGCAAAAACTCCATCAAAGCGCCTTGCTCGTCTCCAGTTTCGAACAACCTGCGCCCGTTCTTCATGTGCACCGCGGCGGCCGGTATCTGCACCCGGTAGTAGGCTTCCTTGTAGGTCAGATCCTTGGGGGCAAGCGAATAAGCCTTCTGATAATCATTGAAAGCCGCATCGTAATTCTCGCGCGCTTCGGCGGATTGACCCTGTTTGTACCAGGACTTGGCCGACTCTGCGTGCAACGTCACCGGCCCGGCGGCGAGCGCAGCTAGAAGACCAAAAAATGCGATCCGAAAAATGATTCGGGATGCGGCCTGTGCGGCTGCGCGGCGACTCATCGAACTCCTCAGCGTCGTGTCGGGCCCATTCTCCGCTTCGAGCCGCTCCCGGCATCCCCTGACGCAATATCCAGTAATCGAAACACCCATCTAACGTTGCCCCATTCTAACAAAGCCCCGCTGGGCCCTGAACCGTGCCCTGTCGGCGTTTCCTCTGCATGCGACTCCACTGCCGCTCACCGCAATACCAGTTTCCCCGCCGATGCTACGATGAAAATTCGAGGAAATTCCGGTATGCCGCGCCAGACCAGCCACAACATCGCACCCAAGGACGGCTCCGGGCCTCAAAAACCTGTGCGTCCCCGCGACCCCGTGGCTTCCGGCGAACGCGACGCGGCCCAGAATCGCGCTGCCAGCCACAACTACTTCCTCCTTGAGAAATTCGAGGCGGGTGTGGCCCTGCGCGGCACTGAGGTCAAATCCATACGCGAAGGCAAGGCCAACCTGAAAGACTCCTACGGGCTGATTAAGGACGGGGAAGCCTTCCTGCTCAATGTACATATAGGTCCTTACTCACACGGCAATATTTCAAATCATGATGCCCTGCGCACACGCAAGCTGCTGATGCACCGTGGGGAGGTTCGCAAGCTACAGTCAAAGACGCAAATCAAGGGACACACGCTCATCCCCACGCGGCTTTACTTTCGCAACGGGCGCGTGAAGTGCGAATTGGCCCTGGCCAAGGGCAAACAAGACTGGGATAAGCGCGAAACCGAGCGCCGCCGTGAGGCCGACCGCGAAGCCCGCGCCGCCATCAACGTCAGCAAGCACCACCGCGGCCGCTGACCATGGTCCGCATTCGAATCAAAATTTGAGGAATGAATGAAAACCACCCTGTCCTTAGCGAATCTCGCCAAAATCCAGACCGAGCTGCTCGCCGTTCCAGCCATCGACACCCAGACCGAAAAAGGACCCAACGCCAAGCCCGCGCCCGCGCTTCTAACCGCCGACCCAGCCGTCACCGCCGCCGTCGCCGCCGTGTTTGCAAGCGGCGAATACAAGGCCGGCGCCAACGAGACCCTCCTCCTGCACGCGCCCGCCGGTTTGGCCGCCAAACGCCTCCTCATCGTCGGCCTAGGCAAACAGGCCAAGGCTACTGTTCACAGCGTGCGCAACGCCGCCGGCACCGCCGTCCGCTTTGCCAAGCCGCGGGGGATTCGCGAGCTGGCCTTCGCGCTTCCCGACGCAAAAGAGTGGCCTGCCGCATCCAGTGCCCGAGCCGCGGTAGAGGGCGCTTACGTCGGCGACTTCGATCCCGACACCTACCGCAGCGATCGCAAGGACCAGAGCGTGCAGTCCTTCACCATCGTTGCTCCTGTGGCAGCGGACCACGCCGACGTCGAATCCGCATTTGCCGAAGGCGGCCTCATCGGCGAGAGCCAGAACTTCACCCGCTCGCTGGTCAACGAACCTGGCAACAAACTCACGCCCACCATCATGGGCCAGCGTGCCGCTGAAATGGCAAAAGAAGTGGGCCTCGCCTGCGAGGTTTATTCGACCGAAAAGCTGCACGAGCTCAAGATGGGCGCCTTCTGGGGCGTCTCCCAGGGCTCTGAGGAACCGCCCGCGCTCATCGTGCTCCGCTACGAACCTGACGGCGTAACCGACGGCCCGCTGCTCGGCCTAGTCGGCAAAGGCATCACCTTCGACACCGGCGGCATCTCCATCAAGCCCGGCGACAACATGGAAAAGATGAAGTACGACATGGCCGGTGGCGCGGCCATGCTGGGCGCCATGCGCGCAATCGCCCTGTTGAAACCCAAGGTCCGTGTCATCGCCATCGTCTGCGCTTCGGAAAACATGCCCGACGGCAAAGCCTACAAGCCCGGCGACGTATTGACCGCGATGTCCGGAAAGACGATCGACATCATCAACACTGACGCGGAAGGCCGCCTGGTCCTCGCCGACGGACTCTGCTATGCAAAAAAACTCGGCGCAACCCACCTGATCGACGCCGCCACACTCACCGGAGCAATCGGTGTCGCCCTGGGCAAGATCAATGCCGGCGTTTTCTCTAACGACGATGCGACGTTTGAAAAATTCAACGCGGCGCTGGCTATTTCCGGCGAGAAGTTCTGGCGCATGCCCCTGGGCGACGAATACGCCGACTTAATCAAGTCCGACATCGCCGATATCAAAAACACCGGCGGCCGTTACGGCGGAGCCAGCACGGCCGCGGAATTCCTGAAAGTTTTCGCGGAAGACACCCCGTGGATTCACCTCGACATTGCCGGCCTGGCGTGGATTGACGAATCCAAGCCCTACATCGCGAGTGGACCAAGCGGCATCGCCGTGCGTTCGATCCTGGAATGGGTGCGCAGCTACTAGGTCTCTCTGACTGTTTGTTGTTGTACCAATCTCGGGTGCCCCAGGTCCGGGGTCCCCACGAATAGGTCTTCGTTCGTGGGGTGGAGATCTCGATTCTGAGACCTGGGAGAGCACAAACTCAAGAACGAATTCACGGGCCAGAGACCTAGCTGCGGTCACATCGCTTCCGGACTCTCAATACCTAGCCAACTCAGCGTCGTCACCAGTTCGCGCAGCACCACCGCCGCCGTAGCCAGCAGAAACGTCTTCCGCGCCGGATCGTCTTCAGTCAGGATGTGGTGCTTGTGGTAAAAGTTGTTGAACTCCTGCGCCAACTGGAAAGCATGTTTCGCGAGATGCGCAGGCTCTGAGGTTGCGATGCACTGCTCGAGCACCGCAGTGCGTCGTCCAGCACGCAGCCATAACGCCCAGATATCCTCGGCGTCTTCTCCGTTAAGATACTTTGCCAACGCCTGTGGCCCTAACTCCGCTAGCTCCGCCAACGCCGCTTCTGGTTTTGTCTCCGCTTTGCGAAAAATATTCCGAGCCCGCACCACGGCATATTGAATGTAGGGCCCGGTCTCGCCTTCGAAGCTAAGCGCATCTTTGAAATCGAACGCAATCACCGAATTCCGCGTGAACTTCAGCATGAAGTAGCGCAAGGCGCCAATCGCAATTTGTCCCGCGATCTTCTGCCGTTCGGCCTCATCGCGCCCCGTGTGCCGCGCATCCACCTCAGCACGCGTCGCCGCAATGAGCTTGTCGATCAGGTCATCGGCCTTCACGCCGAAACCCTTGCGCCCGCTCACTTCGATGTAAGGCCGCGACAGATCTTCTTTCGAGACCTCATAACCCAGCTCCACCGCACAGCGCGGCGTCAGCGCCACCATCTCGTAGCTGAAGTGCGTGTAGTGATCCGCCTCGGCTGTGTACCCCATCCCACGTAGTGCCTGGATGACGTTGGCCTGAGGATCGCTCTGTCGAGCATCGATTACGTTGTAGATCGCCTGTGCTCCGCCAAAATGCGGATGCTTCTCCTCGCCCTTTTCCGCTGAGATCCAGCACTCGTGATCGGGGTAGGTAAAGAACTTTTTGTAGCCGAAGTCGCGCCCCAGCAAGCCGAACTTCCAAAGGTGATACGCAATGTCCTTGCCGACGTACGTGACCGTCCCATTCGAGCGGACAATCACTTTGGCGTCTTCGTCCGGCTCACTGGAAACCGAAGTTGGAGGTTCATTGCCCTCAGGCCACGCATCATAATCGGCGGGCTGGTCTAGATCGTCCGATTTGTCATCATCTCGAGCCGCCCGATTCGCAGCCTTCAGAAGCCCAGCAGGCGGTCGCGTCATCACCCAGCAGCCTGCGTTCTTACCGCGTTTCTCCGGGTAGAGGACACCCGTCTGTTTCAGCTGCTCGAAGGCCAGCGCCCAGAAGTTTAGGTGCAGAATCTCGCTCTCGCGCGGCAGAAAGTCGTATTCAATATCCAACCGCAGCATCGTTTCGAGATGCCGCTTGAGCACAGCCGTCGAAATCAGCTCGGCAATCTCCGCCGTCTCATTGCCCCCCTGCTCGATCTCGTGAAGAGTATCCAGTCGAATCTTTTTGCGCTCCGCAACCTTCTGTTGATCCTGTTCGATCACGTCGAGCGCCTGATACCAGACATTGACTTGTGCATAGAGACGCCAACAGACGTAGTCGATTCGCAGTTCTCTATTCTCCGGGTGTCGTCTTGACTGCTCGTCGTAATATGCAACTCTTCTCTCGATCGAAGACAGCGTGTGCTGCTCGGAAACGTCAATCCCTGGGATTCCGTCCAACTGCAGGTATCTCAGAGCAACGACAATATCCGCCACCTGCACGCCGGTATTGTCAATGTAGTTCTGCACCGTGACCTGTTGCCCTGCCGCGCGCAGTAACCGCACGAAGGTGTCGCCAAGGATTGCGTTGCGCAAATGCCCAACATGCGCAGCCTTGTTGGGGTTGATGCTCGTGTGCTCGACGAGCGAATGAATTCCGGATGACGCGAGCGGCGCGGTTCCCGTCGCGGCAACCGTTTGCACCCCAGCCGCCCGATCCAATCGCGCGTTAATGTATCCCGCGCCGGCTACTTCGAATCCTGCAAACCCGTCCACCGAACCCAGGCCTGCCACAATCTCCTGCGCGATCACCTTCGGCGCCTTCCGCAACTTGCGCGCCAGCTCAAACGCAATCGGGGTAGCCAACTCGCCGAACTTCAGCTCCGGCGGAGTCTCCAGCGGAATGTTCTCAACATCGAGATCGTACTTTGCCTTGAGCACATCGCGAAGACGCGCCGAGAGCCGCTTCTGCAATTCCAGATACACGTGTAAATGCCTCAGAAATCCTTGATTTTCAAGGCGATTCTAACAGACCACCCGCTGTGAGGCAGACCAGATGCCGTAAGATGGACATTGATCGACGAAGGCCTTTCGGCGAACGAAAGTGAGCGCGCGGTCAGACAAGATTGATGACAAATCCTGCGTCCAACTCCGCCCACTTCTATCTCACCACGCCCATCTACTACGTGAATGCGCGTCCGCACCTGGGCCACGCTTACTCCACCATCGTCTGCGACGCCATCGCTCGCCGCAAGCGCGCACTCGGTATCGAGACATGGTTTCTGACCGGCACCGACGAGCACGGTCAAAAAATCGAGCGCTCGGCAAAGCAGGCCGGCCGCACGCCGCAGGAATTTGCCACCGCGATCTCGGGCGAGTTCCGCGGGTTGTGGGACAGGCTTGGTATCACTTACGACGACTTCATTCGCACCACCGAACCGAGACACAAGCGCGGCGTCCAAAAACTGTTCGCCACACTGCGCGAGCGCGGCTACGTCTACAAAGGCTCTTACACAGGTCAATACTGCGTCTCCGACGAAGCGTGGGTCGATGTCGATCCCGGCGCGCCATGCCCCGATTGCGGCCGCATTACGGAAACCGTCAGCGAAGAGAATTACTTCTTCAAGTTGTCGGCATTCGAGCGCAAACTCCTCGAGTTCTACGACGCCAATCCCGGTTTCATGCAGCCGGAGTCTACGCGTCGCGAAGTGATCTCTTTCGTCCGCAGCGGCCTCGCCGATGTCTCCATCAGCCGTACGGCGCTGAAATGGGGCATCCCGGTTCCCGGCGACGAAGAGCATGTGATCTATGTCTGGTTTGACGCATTGGCCAACTACATCACGGCTTTGGGTTATGGCTCAGAGGACGTCCAAGACCAGGAAACATTCGCGAAGTTCTGGCCGGCGAACATGCATCTCATCGGCAAGGAGATCAGCCGTTTCCATTGCGTCTATTGGCCCGCGTTCCTGATGGCAGCCGGCATCCCCGTACCGATTTCCGTGCGCGCCAACGGCTGGCTACTTTTCGATCAAGGGAAGATGTCGAAATCGCGCGGCAACATTGTCCGCGCCGAAACCGTACAGGAAGTCCTCGGCGCCGACGCGCTGCGCTATTTCCTCTTGCGCGAGATTCCCTTCGGGCAGGATGGCAATTTTTCCTTTGACGCGCTCGTCCAGCGCTACAACGGTGACCTCGCCAACGGCTACGGCAACCTCGTCAGCCGCGTCGTCAACATGGTGCACAAATACTTCGGCGGCATTGTGCCGGAAACCGGCGAAACAACTCCGGCTGAAACCAAGTTGCGCGCACTGGCCGAACAAACCATCGCCACATTCGCTCCAGCTTTCGACGATCTCAGTTTCTCTGAAGCCTTGAAGAGCCTATGGGCGCTGGTGTCTGAGACCGACGGCTATCTCACCGAAAACGCGCCATGGAAAAAACCCGAAGGACGCAGCGATGAGGAGCACAAACAGCTTCAGGCGCGCGTGCTGGCAACCGCCCCCGAAGCCATTCGCATCATAACGGCGCTGGTCTACCCCATCCTTCCGGACGCCGCCGCAAAAGTCTGGCGCCAGCTTGGACTGGGCGAGATTGCCGACGCAGCAAAGCAATCCTTCCTCACTGATCTTGCGTGGGGTGGATTGAAAGCCGGAACGAAGTTCAGCGAACCCGCGCCGCTGTTTCCCCGCGCGGAGAAGGACGCAGTCGAACGCATGCAAAATCTCGAAGACGAAAACAATCGCAGCGCAGTAGAGGCTGCGAGTTCGGAGACCGCAGGCAAGAATGAGGCCGCCGCACCTGCTCCGCCCACCGCGTCCCCTTCTGTTTCTTCAGTCATGTCGACAGATGCGGCGGAATCGAAGGCTAACGAAAACCTAACGCAGGCCACGCACGTCTCGCGCGACGCCGAGAAGCCGACGAAAACCACCCACGTGCACCAGGTTTCGGCTGAGCTCTCGAGCAGCCGGCTCAGTTCGACGCCTTCAGACGCCCCTGTGGATGCTCCCCTGACACCGAAGCAGCCGGGGACGGCCACACCGCAGGTGTCCGAGGAGAAAAAGCAAAACCCTAATTTGGCCCCGCAGCCGGGGCCAGTCGAAGCGTCCAACACACCCGTTCAGGAGGCTGCCTCACCGCAGGTGATCACGATCGATGATTTCGCCAAGGTGGAGCTGCGGGTCGCCCAGGTGCTTGTTGCCGAACGAATCCCCAAGGCCGACAAATTGCTTCGTCTTGAAGTCGATCTCGGCTACGAAAAGCGCCAGATCCTCGCCGGCATCGCACAGTTCTACGAGCCCGAAAAGCTCATCGGCCGCAAAATCGTCATCGTGGCCAATCTCGCCCCACGCAAAATGCGAGGCCTCGAATCGAACGGCATGCTGCTCGCCGCCTCGCTGCCCGGCGGCGCGCCCGTCCTCACGGGCTTCCTCGAAGAAGTCCCCATTGGCGCGCGGCTGAAGTAGGCGTGCCTCCGATTCGTGAATTGATGACGAGGGGAGGCAGGGAGACTCTATGGCGATTGAGATTGAGGGGATTGCGCCTTTGATTCAAGTCTTCGACATGCCAGCGTCGGTTCACTTTTATCGGGATGTGCTTGGCTTTGAACTCGTCAACCATGCTCCCGAATACGCCGAGGGATTGTTTCACTGGGCGATGTTGCGTTCGAACGGGGTGACCTTCATGCTCAACACTGCCTACGACGAAGGCCAGGCTCCGGAAAAGCCTGTACCCGCGCGGGTCCGCGCGCATGGCGATACGCAGTTCTACTTCGGCTGCGCGGATCTAGATGCGGCCCATCAGCACTTGCTTGCCCATGGAATCAAGGTCAAGCCTCCGACCGTTGCCCGATACGGATTCAAGCAGTTACATGTGAAGGATCCGGACGGATACCACCTTTGCCTGCAACACCCGATATAGAGCAGCTCTCGTCATCTTCCGCAATGCATTTCTTTCCAACTGGAGATCCCTTTTGCTGATCGACTCCCACGCCCATCTCGACAGCGAACGCTATGCCGAAGACCGCGCGACCATGCTCGCCCGGGCTTTTGAAGCCGGTGTGGGCGCAGTGCTGTCCATCGGCATCGGCGAGGGTCCCGCACAGATGCACCAGGCCCTTGATCTATGCCGCCAGTTCAATGGCCAGCCCGCCACGCCCCGGCTTTATGCCAGCGCGGGCATCTATCCCCACAACACTGAGGAAGCCGACGACGCAGCCCTCGCCAAGCTCGACGGCCTGCTCGCCGAACCTGAAGTCATCGCCCGTGGCGAAATCGGACTCGACTACTACCACGAGGGCGCGCCGCACGATGTTCAGCGGACCGGGCTTGTTCGTCAGCTTGAAATCGCCGCTGCCCGCAAGCGTCCGATCCTGATCCATTGCCGCCCAAAAGACGGAGCCACGGACGCCTGGGATCATCTATTCCTGACCCTCGACACCTACTGGCGGCACACTGGCCTCGGTGGCATCATGCACTGCTTCGGCGGCGGATGGGAGCAGGCGCGGCGCTCGCTCGACCTCGGCTTCGTGATCTCCTTCGCCGGCAACCTAACCTACCCCAAAGCCGAGCCTCTGCGCGAAGTTGCAGTTCGTATCCCCCGCGATGCCGTCTTAGTCGAGACGGACGCCCCATGGCTCGCTCCGACGCCTGATCGGGGCAAGCGGAACGAGCCTGCCTTCGTCACCCGCACCGCCGCCATGCTCGCCGGTCTCCTCGACGTTTCTCCTGAAGAAATTGCCTCTGCTACCACCCAAAACTTCGCCCGCCTTTTTCACCTCCCGCTCTGACATGGGAAACTAGTAGAGTGTCATCGGCCCGGCTGGCGATTCCAGCCGCAGGCAACGGATCGAGGGAAACATGGCCCAGGACAACTCATTCGACATCGTCAGCAAAGTGGACATGCAGGAAGTCCGCAACGCGATCGACCAGGCGCTCAAGGAAATTCACCAGCGCTTCGACCTCAAGGATTCCCACTCCGAGATCAGCCTGGTCGAGAGCGACAAGGAGATTCAGCTCGCATCGGCCAGTGAATACAAACTCGAAGCGGTGAAGCAGATCCTCGGCCAGAAGCTCGTCAAGCGCGGCGTTTCGCTCAAGAATATGACCTATGGCAAGCTCGAACCAGCCGCTGGCCAGAGTGTCCGCCAGAAGATTAGTCTCCAGCAAGGCATCCCAGTCGAGAAGGCCAAGGAGATCGTCCGCATCGTCAAGGACTCAAAAAAGAAGGTGCAGGCCAGCATTCAAGGCGATACTGTGAGAATAGCCGGAAAAGACCGCGACGATTTGCAAGCCATCATGGCCACCCTGCGAGGCAAGGACCTTGGCGTGGAATTGACCTTTACCAACTACCGCACGAATTAAGAGATTTCCTGGCCGGCGTACGGCGCAATCCATCTGCGCCGCAACATCCAAGCCTGTCCAGGGACAGAAAGCGCGAGAACCCACAAGATTGAGCACTCTGGCGATAGCGACGGCACGAGAGGTCTTTGAACTGCTTCGAGAAGATCTCGTGGCAATCGAGCAGGAGCTGGGCCGCGACGCTGCTTCCGGCGTCAGCACCATCACCGAAATTGCCGAGTACCTTCGCGAGGGCGGCGGCAAGCGCATCCGTCCTTCCCTGCTCCTGCTCGCCGCGCATCTGCTCGATTACTCCGGCCCCAGCGCTATCCGGCTCGGCGCAGTGGTCGAGATGGTCCACACCGCGACCCTCGTCCACGACGACATCATCGACGGCGCGCAAACCCGCCGCGGCCGGCCCTCGCCCAACACCACCTGGGGCAACGAAAAATGCGTTCTCGCCGGCGACTGGCTCTACATGCAGGCCTTTCGCGTCGCGCTTGAGGAGCAGAATCTCCGCGTGCTCGAACTCCTCATCGGGCTCACCCAGCAGATGGTCGAAGGGGAACTGCTGCAAATCCAACGTCTCGGCAAAGCCGTCTCCGAAGCCGAGTACTACGACCTCATCTTCCGCAAGACCGCCTGCCTGTTTTCGGTTTCCATGAAACTCGGCGCAGTTCTCGCCGGAGCCACCGAGGCACAGGAAGCCAACCTCGCCACATATGGCCGCGCCGTTGGCCTGTCCTTCCAAATTGTCGACGACGTGCTCGACCTCACCGCCACCGAAGATGTTCTGGGTAAGCCCGTCGCCAGCGATCTGCGCGAAGGCAAGGCGACTCTGCCCGTCATTCACTCCATTGACCACGGCACCGCGCGCGACCGCCAGATGATTCAGCGCGTACTCGACGACCGCAGCTTCGAACATGTCAGCCGCGAGCGCATTCAGGAGATTCTGGTCCGCAACGGCTCGGTTGAATACGCCATGGCCGCCGCCGATCACTACGCAGAGCAATCACGCCAGGCCCTTACTTTCTTTCCCGACTCTGACTTCAAGCGCGCGTTGCTCTGGGTTCCAGACTTCGTCGTAGCGCGCGAAAAATAGCTTCCTTTTCCATGACAAAAGCTGCGCAAAAAGTATGGGCCAACGTCGACCGCTACTTCGGCGATCGGCTCGCCCCGTCCGATCCCGCACTCGAAGCCGCGCTAGCGGCAAATCGAAAAGCGGAGCTGCCCGCGATCGATGTCACGCCTCTCCAGGGCAAGTTTCTTGAGTTACTGGTCCGCATTTCGGGTGCCCGTCGTGTGCTTGAAATCGGAACCCTCGGTGGCTACAGCACTCTCTGGCTCGCCCGCGGGCTCCCGAAAGACGGACAAATCGTTTCGCTCGAATTGGAGCCGCGCCATGCCGAGGTCGCCCGCGCCAATCTGCAAAACGCCGGCCTGTTGGATCGCGTCGACGTGCGTGTTGGCCGAGCATCCGAATCGCTGCAGACCTTTGTTATTAGCGGCGCTCCGGCCTTCGACTTCATCTTCATCGATGCCGACAAAGCCGGCTATCCCGAATATCTCGACTGGTCGCTCAAGCTCTCGCGCCCCGGAACCCTCATCGTGGCGGACAATGTAGTCCGCGACGGCAAGGTGATCGAGCCCGACAATCCCGACCCCAATATTCAGGGCGTCCGCCGCTTCACCGATCTCGTCGCCGCCGAACCGCGCCTCTCTGCGACCGTCCTCCAGACCGTCGGCAGCAAAGGCTACGACGGGTTCGCGCTTGCGGTGGTTCTGCGCTGAGAGTTAGGCATCTTTCATCCTTGTGCGAGTGTTAGTGGTGTGTCGCCGCACCGTCGATTGGTAGCGCGCCGGTTGGCACGCTGACTGCTTGACAGTATTTTTGATTTGCCGGATGCCAGCTAGAGCCGTCGGAGTACGTGACGGAATTCAAATCGATTGAAGACACGATACTGAAATCTCGCGCCGAGACATCAATCGAAGTGCTCTGTCTTGCCCCTACCGCGCGATCAAAGGCAATCGTCTTGTGAATCTCAGCGGGGTTATTGTGAACGATGACGGAACCATCGCGATTGAGGTAAGCAACGGCAGGATCAATGCGACCGCCAACCGGAAGGCCGTAGATAGTTAACTGGACTGAAGCGACCTCAGATTCAGGGTTGGCGAGGGTTATATGAATTCGCTGGCGACGCTCCGTTGTTCGGCCATTCTCGATGGGCTCTCCCCCTATTACTTCTCCAACGAGATACAAACTTGCCTTTACCTGAATCGGACAGTTTGCTTGGAGGGCCGCCGATGAGAATTGCTTAAGCAGCCGTTCAGACGGAGCTTGCTTACCAGTTGTCTGCGAGAAGGCTGTCGAACCGAGAATTATTAGAAGAGAGAATGCGCGAGTGTGATTCATATTCTGCTCCCAACAGAAGAATGGACCAAATTCCGAACGTTGCACATATTTCTTTATCGTACGGTCCGGAAGTTATCCTGGCTCAGTTGAGATCGGCGCGGTTTGGCCTCGTTCAAGGCCCCGGATAATCCATGGAACCCCGCGTCTATCCCGCCATCAGTTCCCGCAGCGCCGCCGCATAGTGCTCGGGCAGCGGCTTCTTATTGAGTTGGTCGTCGCAGACCACATGCACCGTCTCACCTTCAGCCAGCAGAGTCGGTTCCACACCATCAGCAGCCTTGCGCAAAATCCGATACGCAAACTTGAGCACCGATCCCCGCAGCAGCGCCGGTTGAGTCTCGATCAGAATCTCGTCATCGTAGCGGGCAGGAGAACGATAGCGGCACGTCGCCTCAACCACGGGCAAAATGCACTCGTGTTCCTTTTCAAGCTGGCTGTAAGCGAGTCCAAGCGAGCGAAGCAGTTCTACGCGTCCCAGTTCAAACCAGACCAGGTAGTTGGCGTAATACACAATGCCCATCTGGTCGGTCTCGGCATAGCGCACGCGCACCTCGTGCGTCGTCACTGGCATCCGTAGTCTCTCTCGAACAAAATGCTCTGCGGGTCTAACTGCCGGTGGTGAAAGTTGAAACGACGGGAAACCATCCCTCCGGGGCTAAAGCCCATCTTTCCCTTTCGCCATTTACGACACGGCTGAAGCCGTGCCCTTTCAAAACAGCGGCATTTTCCGAACATTCTTAGGGCTTCAGGTGCGAAAAGACCGACAGCTTGGCGACATCGTTAAAGCTGACATACACGAAGAACATCACCAGCACCACGAATGCCGCCTGGTAGATGCGCTCCTTGATCACGATGCTGATGTCGTGGCGCATCACGCTCTCAATCAGCAGCAGCAGGATGAGACCGCCATCGAGAATCGGGAACGGCAGCAGATTCAGAATGCCGAGGTTGAGACTGATGCCCGCGGCCAGCCCGAACTTCGGCGCCCAATACTTTGTTTCCGCAGCCTGCCCCGCCGCATGCGCGATGCCTACCGGCCCAGCAAGCTGCTTGACCGAAGCCTGCCGGGTAATCAGCTTGCGCAGCACATCCACGATCAGCATTGAGTTCTCGGCGCAGAAATCGGTCGACTCGTTCACAGCTTCAGAAAAGGACAAAGGCCGTTGGTGCATCGGCGGGTCGGCTGGCAGAACCGCCATGAAGCCAAGCCGCCACTGCGAATCCTGTATCGTTGGATGGACCACTGTGGGCGGAAGCGTTGCGCCATTGCGTTCGACGGTCAGCGTGACCGGCTTTCCCTGTCCCTGTTGGAGATAATCGAGTAGCGGATCGACGGTGTGAAACGCGTGTCCGTCCACGGCCACAATCGAATCGCCGCCCTTGAGACCCGCTTTATCCGCGGGCGAATTGGGTACCGTTTGATCCACGCCGATGGGACCATGCACGAATTGCAGGAACATTCCGGTCTGGCTCATCTCAAATCCATTCTTCGAGCCTTTATCCGGCACTTGCAACATAGTCTGCACGATCTTTCCATTGCGATCGACGGCAATCGGCACAGTCTGGTTTGCATCGCTTCGGGCAAGATCGACGACGGTCTCCAGGTCTGGGTTTTTCACATTGCCGAATTGGCGAAATACGTCGCCCGGCTGCAACCCAGCCTGATCGGCAGCTGATCCCGGAGTCACCCATTCCAGCGTCGCACTCTTGATGTCGGGAACCTCGTTGATCCAGCCGTAATAAAAGATCATTGCCACAAAGGCGAGGATGAAATTCGACGCTGGTCCGGCCACGCCGATCAGCATGCGCTGCCAGCGAGGATGGGATGAAAATGCCCCAGGATCATCCGCCGAGACTCCGGAGTCAGCCCCGGTACCAATCGGCATGTCCGTGGGACCTTCGCCGGTCATCTTCACATAGCCGCCGAGCGGCAACAGGCAAACCTTGTAGTCCGTGTCGCCATACTTGATGCCGAACAGGCGCGGCCCGAAGCCCACGGAGAATGACTCGACGCGGACGCCGCAAAGTTTGGCCACGGCGAAATGGCCAAATTCGTGGACCACAACCATGATCCCGATTAAGACAATAAAAGCCAGCGCGGAAACTAAGAATTCATGCATAAATTTGGGGTTCAATCCTTAAGGCCGCGGCCCTCGCGACACCAGTTCCGCTTCCGACACAGAAGTAAGCTCACGAGCCATTTGACGCGCTTCCTTATCCGCGGCGAGCACCCCGGCAATGGTCGTTGGGTGCGCCTCGGGCGTGGATGCAAGCACCTTTTCAATTGTACGCGGGATTCCGGCAAATGGAATTCGTCTGCCCAGGAATGCTTCCACAGCCACCTCATCGGCGGCGTTGAGGGCAATGCAGTGCGCCCCGCCTTTTTCCGCCGCTTCATAGGCTAGGCGCAAGCAAGGAAAGCGCTTAAAGTCCGGTGGCTCAAAGTCAAGATGGCTCAGGGCGGCGAGATCGAAGGTCAGCCTGGAAGCCGGCCGCTCCGGGTACGCAAGTGCATAGAGGATCGGTAGCCGCATGTCCGTGACCGAAATCTGCGCGAGGATCGAGCCATCCACATACTCCACTAACGAGTGCACGGTCGACTGTGGGTGCACGGTCACCCGAACCTGCGCGGGAGACACATCGAAGAGCCGGCACGCCTCGATGATCTCCAGGCCCTTATTGAGCATAGTGGCCGAATCGACGGTGATGCGGCGGCCCATCACCCACGTGGGATGCTTAAGGGCCTGCTCCGGCGTGATGGCTGCGAATTCCTCCAATGGCAGTTTACGAAAAGGGCCGCCCGAAGCAGTGAGCCAAATAGTCTTCACTTCGGCGTGGGCACCGACGCGGAGGCATTGGTGCACGGCATTATGCTCGCTGTCGATGGGCAGGATCGGCACGTTCAGTTCGCGCGCCGCGGCAGTGAGGATCTCGCCCGCAGCGACCATGCATTCCTTGTTGGCCAGACCAACGGGCTTGCCGGCAAGAATGGCGGCGTGTGTCGCTTCGAGTCCCGCAACGCCGACGATGGCGGAGACAACGAAATCCACTTCAGCAAGCGTCGAACAGGCGACGGTGCCTTCGGTGCCGTGCACAACTTCGACGCCGGTGATGCCTGCCTGGCGCAACTTCTTTGTGAGCGCGACGGCCAACTCTTCGGTAGCGAGCGAGACGATCTTTGGCCGCCAGCGGTAGACCTGCGCGAAAGCCACGTCGACATTGCGCCCCGCAGCCAACGCGGCCACACTGTAACGCTCAGGAAACTGCTCGACGATGGAGAGAGTGCTTTGCCCAATCGAGCCGGTCGATCCGAGGATGGCGAGTCGCTTCAAAGTGACTTATTTGCCTCTCCTTGTATTATCGCCGACGTTGCGATTCGATTCGGGGCTTGCGTGCACCGCCGTTACCGGATCACCTGGGCATACCACAGCACCGGAGCCGCCAGCAGGAGCGCGTCGATGCGGTCGAGCACCCCGCCATGGCCCGGCAGCAGGCTTCCCGAATCCTTGACGCCTGCCGAACGCTTGAGCGCCGACTCGGCCAGGTCGCCGATCTGCGCAGCCACATTTACGACCACGGCCATCACCAGCCAATACCACCAGACTTCATCGGCGAAGGAGAGTTTGACGAAGTTCCACTGCGCGAGCTCAGTGGAGAGCCAGTACAAGCCGCCGGTGACCAGCAGGCTGCCTGCGACCGAGCCGATTGCGCCGGCCCACGTTTTGTTCGGACTGATGGCAGGCGCGAACTTCCGCTTGCCCCAGAGGCGTCCCACATAAAGCGCCACAATGTCGCCCGCCCACACGTTCAGCAGCAGAAAGACAACCAGCGTGGGCCCGTTGGACTGTTCGCGGAGCGTAGGAATGGCAATGAGCGTGAGCCCGACGTAGCACAGCGCAAAGACGGAAGAAGTGGCGTCGATAAGTACACGCTCCACCGGCGTGCGGAAGGTACAGCAGACAAAAAGGCTGAGGCTGAGACCGCCGAAGATGATCAGGGTCTGATCGGGCCATTGAAAGTTGCCGGCGAAGAGCGCAACCAGCGCTGCCATCACGGCCAGACGCGGCGGCTTGGCTCCGCAGCGTTCGGCTAATCCGAGGAATTCCCACCCTGCAAGCAGCGCCACTGCGGCAGTGGCCACAGTAATAAGCCATTTGGGCCCAAGGAAGACCAGGGCCAAGGCCAGGGGCGCCAGAACCAGAGCGGTCAGGATGCGTCGCATTCAGGGATGAGGATACACCGCCAGCTTCGACGAGCAACGTTACGAATGACACACGACGTTGTCCCGCATAAATGCGCTAGCGCGACGGCCACTCCCACTTTGGCGTGTTGAACCTCGTCTGGCCGGCGACAGTCGTTTCCCCGAACGATTTCTCCAGATGCAGCCGCCGGCAGCTTTCATTCTTTTCGAGTGACTCGATCAGCGACAACGAGTGCGACACCACCACGATCTGCGTGCGCGCGGCTGCAACTGCGATCAGACGTGCCAGCGCCGGCAACAGCTCCGGATGCAGGCTCGTCTCGGGCTCGTTCAGCACCATCAGCTCCGGAGGTCGGGGCGTCAGCAGCGCCGCGGTCCACAGCAGGAATCGTAGAGTCCCATCGGAGAGCTCTGCCGCGCCCAAAGGACGCAGCAGTCCGTGCTGGTGGAGCTGCACCTCGAAGCGCCCGTTCTGCACCTCCACGCCAACGCGGCTGCCGGGAAAGGCATCGTCGACGGTGCGGGCCAGCGCCCCTTTGTCGCCGAAGATACAGATGGTTTCGATCGCCGCCGCGAGATCTGTCCCTTCATCGCTCAACACCGGAGTGAACGTCCCGACCTGCGGCACACGCACCGGAGCGGCCTGATCTGTCCGAAAGCCTTCATAGAAGCGCCATCCACGCACCGACTCGCGCACGGCCAGCATCTCGGGAGCGCGTTGCGGATCGGCGATGCCTGCCAGCATGCTGTCGGTTGAGCTGAGTTCCTTGGTGAGAAGAACAGGCTCCTCATGTCTCGCGGTTTTTGCCGGAGCAAGCTGGACAAGGCGATTGGCACGATCGACCAGCACAGCGGCACGTCGATACACCGAACCGTGCCAGATGCACTCGCGCTTGATCGCCGGATCGAGCGGGAACGCAGTCTGTGCCGGCGGAGGATACCCAAGATCGATGCAATAGCTGAAAGGCTCGCCAGCAAAGCCGAGCTTGAGGCTGACGGCTTTCTGCCGTGGCGTTCCTTGCACGGGATGTTCGCCGAGGCGGACGCTGCGCGCGATGGTTTCCGGCCCGGCCCAGAGGGTCGAGGGCAACCCACCTTCGCGGGCCAGTGATCCGACCACCGTATTCAGCGCCGCATCCGCCAGCAGGCGCAGGGCCCGATAGAGGCTCGATTTCCCGGTGCCGTTGGCGCCCGTAACCAGGTTCAGCCGTCCCAGCGGAAGAACGATGTTGCGCAGCGAACGATAGCCAGAGATCGCCAGCGTTTCGATCATGGACGAAGGATAACCTGCGGACCAGATGCATCCGGCAGAAACACGGATCCCCAATCGACAGTGACAAAAGGGGCCAATGCAGTACGGAGGAACTATACTTCGCTTGTCCTTGAGAACAGGAGCGCGCGATGAAGGCCATGGTTTACCACACCTACGGCTCCCCCGATGTTCTCCATTGCGAGGAAGTCGCGAAGCCGGTCCCAGGCGACGATCAAGTCCTGATCCGAGTCCGCGCCGCGGCTCTGAATGCGCTCGACGTGGGATTAATGAAAGGCCGGCCGTATTTCGCTCGGTTCTTCTTCGGTTTTCCGAATCCAAAGATCACGCGGCCCGGACGCGATGTTGCAGGTGAAGTGGAAGCGGTCGGCGCGAGTGTGACGCGGTTCAAACCGGGCGACGCGGTGTTCGGAGCGTGTAGCGGAAAAAGCTGGATGGATAAAGCTGACGGGGCCTTCGCGGAATATGCATGTACGTTCGAAAAGGCATTATCCGCCAAACCGGCAAATATCACTTTTGAACAAGCCGCTTCTCTACCCGTCGCAGGATTGACCGCATTGCAGGGTCTTCGCGACAAAGGAAAGCTTCAGCCGGGACAAAAGGTCCTCATCAACGGCGCGGGAGGCGGCGTGGGAACCTTCGCCGTGCAGATTGCCAAGGCGCTCGGCGGAGAAGTGACCGCCGTATCCAACTCGAACAACCTCGATCTCATGCGTTCAATCGGCGCCGATCACGTTATCGATTACACGAACGAGGATTTCACCAGGAGCGGGCAACATTACGACCTCATCTTCGACTGTCATCCGAGCCACTCGCCACTGGCATGCAGACGCGTCCTCAATTCCAACGGAATCTATATTGCCGTCGGAGGTCCGACCGGTCACCTGGCCGGCGCAATCGCTCGAATGCTTGCTACGGTTTTCCTCGCGTTTGTCGTGTCACGGTTCACGACCCGAAAGGTAGTCATGTTCGTGGCCAAAGTGAACCATGAGGACCTGGGCACCCTGGCCGAACTCGTGGCGAGCGGAAAAGTGACGCCAGTGATCGAAAAATCCTATCGGCTCAGTGAGACCGCTCAAGCGATGCGGGATCTTGACGAAGGGCATGCCCGGGGAAAACTGGTAGTCAGTCCCGGGACAGGACAATAACCGGGAACGTGTCCTCAACTGGGAACGTGTCCTCGCGTGAGGCGCAGCGCTTGGGGAGCCGGAGTTCAGCCGGCAGCGAGTTTGATGCGTTCGGGATCTTCTTCCACCTCACCGCAGCTTTCGCCGATGCCACCGAAGCGCCGTTCGCGTTGCTGGAAGGCGGCGATGGCTTCGAGGAGATGAATGCCGCGGAAATCGGGCCAGAGCCGATCGGTGACGAAAATCTCTGCGTAGGCGATCTGCCAGAGAAGATAATTCGACACGCGCATCTCGCCCGATGTGCGGATAAGCAGGTCCGGATCGGGCATGTGCGCCGTGTAGAGATGGCGGTGGATGTCTTCTTCCGTAATGCGTTCGGGCGCGATGCGTTTGAGACGCATCTCCGCGACCAGGCCGCGGAAGGCATCGACCATTTCGGAGCGTGCTCCGTAATTAAGCGCAAGGGTGAGAGTGGTCCCGGTGTTGTGTGCGGTGGTTTCCTCGGCCCAGCGCATCTTGTCCTGCACTTCTGACGGCAGATCGTGGGTGCGCCCGATATAGCGGATGCGCACGTTGTTATCCATCATGCGCTGCACGTTGCTCTCAAGGTAGCTTTTGAGCAGGCGCATAAGAAAGTTGACCTCGGCCTTCGGCCGCCGCAGGTTGTTCTCCAAAGAAAACGCGTAGAGCGTGAGCCAGGGCAGGCCGATGCGCGAGGCAGTCTCCGTAACCAGCTGCACGCTCTTCGCACCCTGCTGGTGGCCGAGGAAGCGCTTGAGCGAGCGGCGGCCGGCCCAGCGCCCATTTCCGTCCATGATGATGGCGACGTGGTCGGGAAGGCGTTCGGGCTTGAGAGATGCATAGATCGCGCGCTCATCCGAGGTGAGCTCGTCGATACGCAGCGTGCCAGTCAGTTGCAACGGAATTGCCTCTTTAGAGCGGTTCCACAATTCATGTGCCCTTGCCAGTTCCGTTCAGGGTGGCGGCTTCGGGGTACAGCAATTGTGCAACCGCTTTACCGCACTTTTGGCTTCCGGGCCGGCGCTCAGCAGCATCGACAAGAGAAGACCGGCGTTTGGCGCCCAGTCCGGACGGAGGGCCAGTTAATGTAACACAGCGGAGACACGATGGACTCCGATTGCCGCGAAAAAGCGTCGGCATCAACGAACCTAGCACATGCGCGGACGTGCCGCAAACGCAGCCGCGCGCGGTCTCTACACCGAAGTGCTCGAAGGCACAGCGGAACCACCGCCGACGCGACGGCGCGGGCCGGGCGAGTGTTGTCTAAGCCGTGCGCCGCCGGCCCGTGGCCATGTCGCGCAAGGAGCCGTAGAACAGGGTGCGATGAAGCGAATCGAGATGCGGAAGCAGCGTCGCGATCTCGGCCAGGAATGGATCCGAAAGAATCGCGACCACCTCTTCTTCCCGGCGGCTGCGGGAGTCGCGAACGAGCTGGCTCATTTCCACCTCGAGCGCGTTGGCAAGACGTTCGAGCGATCCCAGGGTGGGGATGGCCTTGCCGTTCTCGATTTTGGAAATGTAGGTGCGAGGCACCTGCATCCGGCCCGCCAACTGCCGCTGGCTCAGGTGGCGCGCACGGCGAATCTCGCGCACCTGGCCGGCCACCTGCAGACCGGCCTCGGCTGAAGCCGGGATGGGCTGGGTGGTCACCAGCTGTGGGGTTAGAGGTGCTGGCTCCTCGATATCAAGGGGCCGGTGGCATTTTCTGCAGAGAGAGTTGCTGGGGCGAAACTGCACGAGCTTGCAACTTTCGCAGCGCAGCACTTCTCTCGTTTCCACGCTCACAAGAGTGGTTGCCATCGTTTGGTTGCGGAGTGCCAGAGCTTGGTCTCCGCGGTGCTTTTTTGCACCGTGATAGATGTTACTTTCGGGGGAATGAACCATAATTGTCAAGTACAAACTTAGGGTCAACCCTAAGATTTCCCGATCATACCCTGAAAAACCCGAAGAAGCACGAACCAAATGAATAAACTTGGAGGGGAAAAATTTATGGGATCGGACACCGCAAGCGCAGCCAAGTATGGGCGAGACCAGGCGTGGCAATTGTTGACGGAATGGACCGAAAGCGAGAGCCTGCGCAAGCACGCGCGGGCGGTGGAGATCTGCGTTTCCGCCTGTGGCGTGGCTGAGGCTGACCGGCTCGGACTTCGCGGTGAGGAACGAGCCAACTTTTTGGAGCTCTACGCAACGACGGCGCTGTTGCACGACTTCGATTACGAGCGGCATCCCTCGCTGGAGGAGCATCCCTTTGTCGGAGTGCGCGAATTGGAGCGGCTGGGCTGGCCTGTGGAGTTGCGCACGGCGATTCTGGGCCATGCGCAGTACTCGGGCGTACCGCGGGTGACGCATCTGGACAAGGCTCTGTTCGCGTGCGACGAACTCGCGGGTTTTTTGACGGCGTGCGCGCTCGTAAAGCCAACCAAGGCGATCACGGACGTTGAAGTCGCCAGCGTACGCAAAAAAATGAAGGACAAGGCGTTTGCACGTGGGGTGAATCGTGAGGATGTGATTCAGGGTGCTGCCGAATTGGGCGTGGATCTGGGTGCGCACATCGGGTTTTGTCTGGAGGCGATGAAGAAGCGGGCCAGGGAGATTGGGCTATGACAGAAAGCTGTTCGTTTCAGTAGTCAGCAATACGGTGCTCGCTGTCACCTACTTGTGTTCGTTTTGCGCTACGATAGGCTTCGCTGCCGGATTGCCGGCCCGGCTAATCGCGGAAAGAGGCGCTTATGTCCCGTTATCAATACATCCTTGCTGAAACCTCCAACGGTGTGCGGACGCTGACGCTGAACCGGCCGGAGAAGCGCAACGCCCTGAGCCCGGAGTTGATTGAAGAATTGACCGGCGCGCTTCACGATGCGGCTGAATGCAGCTGCGGGGTGGTGATCCTGACCGGCGCAGGCGCGGCCTTTTGTTCCGGACTCGATCTCGATCACCTTGCGACGATTTCGGCGCGCACGCCGGAGGAGAACCGCCGCGACTCAGAAAATGTGGCGCGAGTACTGCGTGCGCTCTATGACTTTCCCAAGCCGGTGATTGCGGCGGTGAATGGGCCGGCAATCGCGGGCGGCATGGGCCTCGCGACGATTCCCGATTTCACTCTGGCCGTCCCCGAAGCAAAATTCGGTTACACCGAGGTGCGGATAGGTTTTGTGCCGGCGATCGTGGCGTCGTTTCTTTTAAGACAGGTAGGCGAGAAACACACACGCGACCTGCTGCTAACGGGTCGGCTGATCAAGGCGCAGGAAGCGCTCGCGCTGGGACTGGTCACGCAAATTGTGTCCGAGGACCAGTTGATGTGTACGGCCAAGGCGCTGGCGCAGTCATTGCTGCAGAACAGCCCGCAGGCGATGCAGTGCGTGAAGAAGCTGCTGGCTAAGCACGCCAGCCGCCGTCTCGACGAAGAATTAGCGGACGCCGTCGCCGCGAATGCGCAGCAGCGCTCGACCGAGGACTTCAAGGAAGGCGTGCAGGCGTTTCTACACAAGCGTCGCGCCGATTGGCCGAGCATGAAACAAAAGGTGTAGCGCAGCGGATTAGGTTCGCCGCCGATCGGCCCAACGCCCGCTCTCGATGAAGCGCTCCTCGCCGGGTTTGCCTTGGAAGTCGTAGACCCAACAATTCACCTCGCCACCCGCCGTCAGAGTCACCAACTGTTCGATTCGCACATACTCGGGACCCTCGTAGGCGTCGAGCCGGCACAGGATCTCCGCATCCTCCGGTAGTTCGTAGACGGTCCCATGGATGATCCACGCCGATGCAGGATCGATGACCGCGCCCGGATAATCGCCGAGGTCGTAAAGCTTTCCGTCGACGAAGCCCTCGCCGAGCGGCCGCAGCTTCGCAATGATTGGAGCAACCTCGGGCGGAGCGAGGCCGGCCTGCAACGTGCCGTAAGCAAATAGGTGCCGGATCGTTTCTATCATTGGTTCGGGACGATTCCGGGTGGGTTCAGTCATCGACTTTAAGACAGCCCTAGAGAGGATTCTTGGCTCTCAGCTCAGCCACTATTTCCGCGGCCGCCGCGCGAGCCTTGTCAGCTTGGTCGGGCGGAAAACTAATAGCCCCCACGCGGGCATGGCCGCCTCCACCGTAGCGCTCGCAGACCTGGGCCAGGTTCGCCATCTTCGTCGGGTCAGCCTTGGTCCAGGGATTGGAGCCCACGGCAACCTTGGTGCGGAAGCTCGACTTCGACAACCCGATCGAATAGGTGGCTCTCGGGTGAAGGTAATAGGGAATGAATTTGTTGAAGCCTTCCATCGGCTGATCCGTAATGTCGAAAAAGATCGTCCCATCTTTCTCTTCGCTCCGCGCGCGGATAAGCTCAATGGCCTCCTGGTGCTTTTCGAGCAGCGGCGGCAGCAAGCTGGCAACGAACGGCTGTGCCAGCACCTCGGCAAGCGGCATCTCAGTGAGTAGCGGAATGAGTTTGGGAATGAATGCAGGGTCCTGAGTAGACTCAATAATGAGGGTGAGCTTCATGGCCGGGGCCGCCATTTCCACTGCGGATTCAGGGCTCTCGTATTGCGCGCCGTCCACGATGTTGGCCCAGTGAATCATGTCGGCCATGGGTTCGGTGTTAAATCCGAACTTCGTCGACCCTATGTCGGCTAGGAACTTGGTGCACGAAGTATAAGTGGGGTCAAAAAACTTCCGCGCCGCGCAGGCCGGGTCGCGCTGGCAGGCGAGGAAATGCTCCTGATCCTGCGGGGTAAGGAATGCGGAGAGATGATGATCGAACCACCAGGTAATCTTTGGCGAAGCCGAGTATTTGAAGTCGACGATGGCATTCTCATCGCCCGTGAACTCGCTTTCATCGAAGAGCGCGCCGGCGCGATGGACCAGACCGTGGTAAGAGTAAGCCGCGCCCTTGGCGATGCATTCGCGATGAAAGCGCGTAAACAGAGAGGCCGAGCAAGCTCCGTCAAAGCACTTATCGTGATAGAAGACGCGAACCTGCAAAACGCACTGCTCCGTGGACAGAATCTTTAGAAACCGGAATGTTAAGAATCGTGCGCGTGGCTCGTTCTGTCAAGGCGCGCTTGTCCAGGATTGGCACAACTCGGCGGCTTTGGAAGAGCCCTCAATGTCATGCTGCGAAGCGTGTTCAGTAAAATTCGCTAGACTGGAATGTCTTGGGCGGGGTCGAGGAGCGTAGATGGAACCACATTTGGATTCCCGCACACCGGAAGCCCCACATGCGGAAGACCGACTGAATGCATCGGAGCCCGAGGGACGCGAGGTTCCGATTCCCGCATACAAGCACGAGCACGACTTGTCCTGGGTCCTCATCGGCGACCACGGACTACGCGCCGGATGGTCGGTTTTACTGGCCGTCGCTCTCTATGAACTGGTGACGCCAGTGCTGGACACGATCGCGGTGACCGTGTATCCACTGCTCGCAGACGGCGTCTTTTCCCCCTTCACAGTCCTGATCTCCGAGTTGATCCCCGTGGTTGCCATTCTCGGAATCGGCCTTGTGATCGCACACATTGAGCATCGGCGGGTTGTGGATTACAACCTCGCAGATTCGCGGCGGCTGCAGCATTTCGCCGGCGGCCTGGCCGCAGGGTTCGCCGCGCTCTCGGCGCTGGTAGGAGCATTGGCCGCGGGCGGCTGGATTCACTTTGGACATGCGGCCCTCACCGGCAGCCAGGCGTTGCGATTCGGAACCGTGTGGGCAGGCGCGTTCCTGCTGGTTGGCCTGTTTGAGGAAGGAAGCTTTCGTTGTTACCTGCTGTTCACGCTCACGAGGGGAATTAACTTCTGGTGGGCGCTGGCCACGGTCAGCGGTCTTTGTCTGTGGTTATTGGAAAGCCGCGATCCGAGGGGTTCTGGGGGCGTGTTTGTGATCGCGCTGCTGGGCGTGATTCCCTGCTGGTTTGTGCATCGGGCACGACGATCGGATTCGAGCTTTTGGCAAGCTTCGTGGGCCACTTCAACGGCGTTCGGCTACTTTCACACCAGCAATAGCGGTGAAAACGCAGTGGGCATTTTTGCCGCGGCGCTCATCGGGTTCGTGTTTTGCGTAAGTGTGCGCGTCACGGGTTCAGCATGGTGGGCCATCGGGTGCCATGCGGCTTGGGACTGGGCGGAGACGTATTTTTATGGCACGCCCGACAGCGGATTTGTCGCGCAGCGCCATTTCCTTACGACCACTCCCTTCGGCAACACACTCTGGTCCGGCGGAACCGATGGACCGGAAGGAAGCTTGCTCGTGGCGCCTGTGATTCTTCTGCTGCTCGCGCTTCTGCTCGCCGTGTATGGGCGCAAGAGGCAAGCAGCGATCCCGGCGCTGCCGTAGCGCGGCCCAAACCCCGGGTTGTCCAGATTTCCAGCGACGCTTTTAATGTCGCGAGCAATCGCGTAGTTGCCCAAGAGGCATCGGCGGTATCCTGTTCGTGACCAATGCCCAATCCCGAAATCACCGCAACGGACAAATCAGCCGCACCCCTCGCTCGCAAACGAAAGCGCCGCTGGCCGCGCATTGTGCTCGGCTGCATCGTGGGGTTGCTTTTGGTGCTGCTGCTGGCCGCAGGTGCGGGCGTTCTGTGGCTGCGTTCCGCAGCGAAGGCCGCTCTGCCGCAGCTGGATGGCGACCTGCGTCTGGTTGGACTTTCCGCGCCCGTGATGGTTCGACGCGACGCGCATGGCGTGCCGCATATCTACGCGGCGACTCAGGACGATCTTTTCTTCGCGCAGGGATACGTTACCGCGCAGGACCGCTTGTGGCAGATGGATGTGCTGCGGCGTAGCGTCAACGGCGACCTGGCCGAAGTGTTGGGCAATTCGCTGGTGCGGCACGATCTTGCCCAGCGGGTCTTCCAGTTCCGCAATACGGCGCAACGCATTTACGCAAACCTCCCTGCCGCCGACCGCGCGCGGTTGGACGCATATGCACGCGGCGTGAACTTGTTTATCGCCCAGCACCAAGATTCTCTACCTCCGGAGTTCTTGCTGCTGCACTACCGTCCCAAGCCATGGAGTGGCGCGGACTCCCTGAGTATCGGCGTGACGATGATGGCGCAGACGCTCGACGACCACTGGGACACCAAGCTGGCGCGCGAACAGATCGCGGCAAAGCTGCACAACTCCAAGCTCGAAGCCGACCTTTACCCCGTCGGATCGTGGCGTGATCATCCACCGACCGGGCAGGTTGTGGACCTGACCCAGCCCCATCCGATCCCTCCAAACCACGATGACGATGAGGATGATGACCGCACGCAAACGCGCGTCCTTCCGCACGAAGACATTCACGCTCTGCATGCGCTGCTTGGACGAACCGCGTGCGTCGACTGCTCGCCGGGATCGAACGAGTGGGTCATTGCAGGGCGGCACACGGCGAGCGGAAAATCGCTGCTCTCGAACGATATGCACCTGGAGTTATCGGTGCCGAATATCTGGTACATAGCCGACCTCTACGCTCCTGGATTTCACGCCGCGGGGGTGACGCTTGTGGGCGTTCCCTTTGTCGTGGCCGGCCACAACGATCACGTGGCGTGGGGCTACACGGCGCTCTATGCCGATGTGCAGGACGTGTACGTGGAGAAGCTCGACGGCAAGGGCAACTACCAGGCCGGCGATGGCAGTTGGAAGCCGCTCGCGGTGGACCATGAAGTGATTCGCGTGCGCGGCGGCAAGGACGTAACGGTCGATGTGCAATCGACGGCGCATGGACCGCTGATGAATCCGCTCTTCACAAGAGAGACGCGCCCGTTGGCGCTGAAGTGGACCCTCTACGATGCGACACTCAACACGCTGCCGATCTTCCAACTCGACACGGCGGCGAGCTGCGCCGATGCGACGGCGGCGCTGAGCACCTGGAATTCGCCCACGCTGAATGTCGTCTACTCCGACGACCAGGGGCACATCGCGTATCACGCAGTGGGCCGCATTCCGCTGCGCCCGATGGGCCTGGCGGGAGTGCCCATTCAAGATGCAGCGCGCGAGTGGCCGGGCTACATCCCGTTCGAGAGTTTGCCGAACGCATTCGATCCGCCGTCCGGCTTTCTGGCCACAGCCAACTCGCGCGTGACGACCGACAATTCTCCCAACGTGCTGACGCTGGAGTGGGCCGACCCCTACCGCGCCGAGCGGATCTACAAAGCACTGCAGGGACGCGATCAACTCCTGCCGCAAGACATGCTGACCGTGCAGACAGACATCTATAGCGAAGTGGACCAGGAACTAGCGCACCGCTTTGCGTATGCCATCGACCACACTGCAGGCACCGACGATCGGCTCCGCAAAGCCGCGGACCTGATGCGGAGCTGGGATGGCCGTTTGAGTGCGGACTCTGCCGCGGCCTCGGTGGTTACGCGCGCGCGCGAAGCCCTGAAGCCGATGATCCTCGAGCCCAAGCTGGGAGAACTGGCCGGTCAGTATCTCTGGTCGGAGTCGAACTTTGCCATGGAGGAGATTGTCATGCACGCCAATGCCGACTGGCTTCCACCGGGCTACAAGGATTGGGACGCGGCGCTGACGGAAGCGGTGCGCCGCGGCATGGATCGCGGCAAAGCGCCGGCCGACTTGAGCCGTTGGACCTATGGCAGTTGGCACGTGATCGACCTGGAACACCCCTTGGCTGCGTTCTTGCCGATCGTGGGCAGGATCGCTGGAACAGGGCCGCAGCCGCTCAGCGGCGACACCGTGACAGTGAAGCAGGCGGGGCGCACCTTTGGGCCGTCGCAACGATTCACCATGGACTGGAGCAACATCGACGGATCGACGGAAAACATCGTGCTGGGCGAGAGCGGCAACCCGCTGAGCCCCTGGTTCCGCGACCAGTGGAACGACTACTACGCCGGCACGACATTCGCGTTGCCGTTCAGCGCCGACGCCGTTGGCGCCCAAACGCGCCACACGCTCCGTTTGTTGCCATGATGGATTGGGGATCAGGGGTCAGGGATCAGGAAACAGGAACGACCCGGAGTTTTGGGGAGCGCGAACGCCAGCGAAGGTTCATCGGCATCGCGGCGATTTTGGTTGCTGCACTGGTGGCGACCGGCCCGCAATTATTCCTCGGCAATTCCTGCGGACACGATTTCGATTTCCATCTGGTCTCGTGGCTCGATGCGCAGCAGAGCTGGCGCGAGGGGATTGTGTACCCGCACTGGTCGCCAAGCGCGAACTACGGCGCAGGCGAACCGCGCTTCGTTTTTTATCCTCCATTGTCGTGGATGCTGGGCGCCGCCCTGGGACTGGTGATGCGATGGAAAGACGTGCCGATCGCGATCACTTATTTATTTCTTGCTGGAACTGGATTGGCGACGCGCGCTCTGGCGCGGCAACAACTCAGCGAGGGACCCGCGACGCTCGCCGGATGCGCGGCACTCTTCTCGGGATACGCATTGTTCACGGCCTACGAACGATCGGATTTCGGCGAGCTCGCCGGCGGCTTCTGGATTCCGCTTTTGTTGTTGTTCCTTCTCCGCGACCGCATGCCGAACGCGCCGGGGTGGCGCCGCGCCTTTGACGGCTCGGCTGCGCCGCTGGCGCTGGTGCTGGCCGGCGCATGGCTTTCAAATGCGCCCCTGGGCGTGATGGCGAGTTATCTGTTAGCCGCTGTCGCACTGGCTCTTGCAGTATTGCGACGATCCGGAGCCCCGCTGTTGCGAGGCGCCGTGGCAAGCGCAGTGGGATTGGGCCTCGCCGCGATCTACATTGTGCCCGCAGCTGTCGAGCAGCGCTGGGTCGCCATTCGCCAGGCCATCGACGACCCCGGCTACCAGGTGGAGAACAGCTGGCTCTTCGCGCGCCACGCCAATCCCGCGCTGGAGCTGCACGACCTGGAATTGTTGAAAGCCTCGGCCATCGCGACCACCATGCTCGCAGTGGCCGTTTCAGGCATGCTGGTCTGCTGGGCACGCCATCAATTTCGCGGCAAAACGAGCTGGTGGATCCCGCTGGCACTCATTCCGCTGGCCGTACTTTTTTTGCAGTTTCCAGTCTCGGGTTCGGTTTGGAACCTGCTGCCAAAAATGCGATTCCTGCAGTTTCCATGGCGCTGGCTCGTGGTGGCCGAAGCACCGATGGGCATCTTCTTTGCTTCGGCAATTTGGATGACGCGGCGTGGATTGTGTATTGCAGCGTTGTCGATCTGTGTCGCGGTCTTTCTGGCGGCGACGGGATTAGCCGGGTTCAGCTTTTTTCAGGAATGCGACGAAGAGGACGCTGTCGTCGGGATGCTGAACGTCTATCGCTCCGGGACCGGTTTCGAAGGCGTCGATGAGTATGCGCCCACAAATGCGGACAATTCCCTGCTGGCAGTGGGACTGCCGGCGGCGTGCCTGAATCCAACGCCGACGGTTGCGCTGGGCCAGGGCTCGGCGGGCGCCGATCTCAAATGGACTCCCGAACAAAGCAGCTGCGAAGAGACCTTTCCTGCAGCGCCGAACCCCGGCAAACCTGCCGCGGAACACCTCCGCGTGGATGCCGATGTGCCCTACGACGGCTACCTGATTTTGCGGCTGCGCAGTTATCCCGCGTGGCAGGTGAAAGTGAACGGGCAACCTGCGACAAACCTGCCGGAACGCGCCGATGGCCTGATCGCAGTGCCTGTTCCCAAAGGCCGGGACCACGTGACCGTGAATTGGTCGGCGATCGAAGACACATGGATCGGGCGCTGGCTCAGCGCTCTGGGGCTTGCTTTGCTCGTCGGCCTCTGGTGGATGGAGAGAAGGCTTTCGCCTGCTCGTTTATCATGAGGAGGATGCCGAGTGACGTCAAATCTCTGATTCAGGAAGGTGCAGAACTGACCGACAAGGCGCTGGAAGCGCTGATTCCCGGCACCGATGTCGTTCCTGCGTCGATACACGGCGCGATGCGCCACTCGACCTTTGCTGGCGGAAAACGGCTGCGGCCGGTGCTCGCCATGCAGGCTGCCGCGACCATCGCAGGCGAAGTTCCCAAAGGCATTGAGCGGCTGGGTGCAGCCCTGGAAATGCTGCATACCTACTCGCTGATTCACGACGACCTGCCCGCGCTCGACAACGATGACCTGCGCCGCGGCAAGCCGACGTGCCACAAGGCCTTCGGTGAAGCGATTGCCATTCTCGCCGGAGACGCCCTGCAGACGCGCGCCTTTGAAGTGTTAGCGGGGCTGGACGCACCGCCCGCCGCAGTGGTCAAGATCATCGGCCTCATTGCCAACGCCGTCGGCACTGTGGACGGCATGATCGGCGGGCAGGTTCTCGACCTCGAAAGCGAACACCTGAGACCAACACCGGAGTTGGTAGAGGCGATTCATCGTGCCAAGACCGGTGCGCTCATCCGCGTGAGCGTAGTAGCCGGCGGCGTGTATGGCGGCGCGATGGAGGACGACGTCGCGCGGCTGGACCTCTTCGGCCGCAAGGCAGGACTTGCTTTTCAAATTGTGGATGACGTGCTCGACAGGACTGTAGATTCGGCGCACCTCGGAAAGACCGCCGGCAAGGACCAGGCAACCGAGAAAGCTACCTGGCCTGCAGTTTTCGGGATCGAGCAGAGCCGCCGCGATGCCGCCAGCCTAATGCACGAGGCCCTGGCCGCGCTCGAACCATACGGTAGCCGCGCCGATGGGCTCAAATCGGTTGCTCGTTACCTGGTCGAGCGAAAGAACTAGGGCGCGAGGGCCAAATGCGAAAGAAACGGCCCGTTGTAATCACTCTTGTTGCTTTCTTTCAATTCTTCAAGGCAGGTTATTTTGCGCTCCTATTTTGGAAGATTTGGGACTCTCACCGTTTTTGGGCGGCACAAGGTAAGCCCACAGATGACCCGTTGGTCAATCAACTAGTCAAAGATCCCATTTTTCTCCTTTTCCCTGCAATCAGCATAGCCCTCATCATTTTCGGGTTGGGATTATGGAATCTAGAAAATTGGGCGCGGAAAAACCTCGCCTTCCTAATTCTTCTTTGCTGGTGCAACGGTGGCCTTTCATTGAATGGCTATTTGTTTGGGAAGGACGGATTGATGAGCAGATGGGATCTGCCGACACTCGCCTGTGTCTTCCTTCTTGACCTGTTCGTCTTTTGCTGTCTTGTCTTCTATCCAGATGTAGGTCGGATCTTTGGCGAACGCGAAGGATAGTTATCCCAAACTTTAGGACAGCCACAAAAGAATATGCTGACCGAATCCGACATCCTAACCGCCCTCCGCGATTGCTTCGACCCCGAGGTGAAGTTGAACCTCGTCGACCTGGGTCTCATCTACAAAATCGCGACCGGCCCCGACCCCGACTCCACGCCCGCATGGCCACGCCAATGGGTCAAGGTAACCATGACGCTGACCACGCCGCAATGTCCCGCCAGCGGGCTCATCTTCGAACAGGTCAACAACCGCCTCGCCGGCATCCAGGACATCAGCAAGGTTGAAGTCGATTTGGTGTGGGAACCAAAATGGACGCCACATCGCATCAGCGACGCGGGGCGCCGCCAGCTTGGTATTTGAAATGGTTCAGTTCCGACTCGATACTATTTGCCAAAATCTGTAAGAGTCTGATGCAGGTTTTCGCGTGTAATGCTGAGTTCCTCCATCGAAGTCTGCACGCGGCCAATCATGTTCTGCACGTGCTCGACATACGTAGGGATTTGATCCCACCAATCCCGAACCGTCTCCTGGTGGTTGAGCAGAGTCAGCGTTGCGCCCGCGACGCCCATCACCACGCCCGCGCGGCGTTGGTTGGTAAGCAGCAGCAGGCCGCCTGCCAACAACGTTCCACCTGCGGCAAGGTTGATCCAATCCTGGGAATCCGCCTGCCGAGTGCTTGCCTTCTCGCGTTCGCGGACCAAGCGTCTGGGGATTGACACGATGCCCATTCTTCTCTCCTTCGTTGATTCAGTGATGGTCTATTATGCTGCATGCGAAGTACGATGCGCGCAAAGGTCTGCTGAGGAAAAGCGAGCCGAAATTATTTTGCGATGCGCGCAATCAATCCAGGTCGAAATCGCGCAGCGGCTTGCCCTCAGGCGCGTCCTTCGCTTTGCGCAACGCCTCGGCAAATTTCTTTTCGAGCAGGTCTTCCTTATTCCGCTCCGCATCGACCGACTGCCGGAAGATCGACTCTTTGCGCTCGTCCTGTTCGCGCATCGCCTTGGCGGCGGCTTCGAGATCTTCAAACATGCGCTTGCGGGGCGCGGATGTATGGCTGACCACGAGGCCAGTGGCGGCATCGATTTTGATCATCGCACCGCAATCCGGGCACGCAACTTCAAATGACGGTTCCTTCGCTTTGGCCATCACACTTTGCATTGTAGGCGCTTGCGTGGCCTATTGCCCACTCCAGGCGACCTACGGCGTTGTGGCTGCTGGATGCACGTGGAGAATGATGCGCCGGTAGGAGGTCAGCCGTGGCAGGCCATTGTCGGTTACCGCGAGAATGATATGGGCCGTTCCGCTGCCGTGGCATGGGATCATCGGAAGCCACAGCGGACGGCACGGCGCATCGGCATGCACGGTGACACGCGCCGTATCCGCACCAGTCAGCGTCAATGCGGCGAGGTTGCCGTCGGCGCTGCCTGCTTCAGCGTAATGGAACCAGTGAAATGTGAGCGACTGCCCGTCGGGGTCTGTGCTCTGACTCGCATCGAGGTCAACAGACTCTCCTGCTTTAACGTCGATTTCGATCGGCGCAGTGCCAGAATGTCCGTTCACGACCGCGAGGGGGTTGTGATTGGCATGTGCAAAGTCAGCGACAGTCCACGCCATGCGCGCAGCAAAATCGTTCTGGAAGGCCTCGCGCCAGCGCCAGATGGTGGCCTGATCCGAAACGTGCTCCACACCATCGATCCCAATCACCATGTCCTGCGAAGTAACGCGCGCGAATTCGTCGCCCCCCTGGGTCCAGATAGGGTGCGTCTCCCCGTAAGGCTGGCGGTACACGTAGCGTCCACCCCATCCGCCCCAATCGGGCCGCCAGTACGCGTTGAGGCCGTTGTCGATCAGGCCTAGATAGGACGGCGTGTCACCCTCCATGATGAACATGAACTTCGGGTACACCTTGCCAAGAGAGCCCTTGCTGCGGATATTCGCTTCGAGCCATTCGTTGGTGACAGTCGTAGAGTCCGCACCCGCGCCGTTGCGGTAGTAGCGGTCTCCGCTGATCCCGGTCCACGTGGCGAAGTAGTATTCGCCACTGGTCGGCGTGGAGGGCGAGACGATATAGAAAAGATCGGGAAATTCGCGACGGATCCAGGGACCGGCATCGTCCTGGTCGGAAATCGAATAGACGCGGAGTTTCGCAACGAGTTTGGCGAGTTGCTCCGGTGTACGCGTGGCGCGGGCTTCGATGAGGGCCTGCGCGAGTGTATTGGCGCCGCCCCAATCGCAAATCCACAGCGGCCGCGGGTCGTCCCGATCGGCGGCGCGGAGAATGGCTCGCGCTCCGTCGGAGGTCTTGCCTGGACCGGTAGCCGCCATGCCGTACGCCGTTTGGCCTGCATAGACGCGGCTAGCCAGGTCGGCAGCTTCAGGCCATCCTTTGGCGTTGAGCAGAAGATTCGGTCGTACCTGCCCGTAGGCGTCGATGAGCTGGTGCATCGTCTCAGGATGCGTCGTCTTCTTTTGCCAGGTTGAAGTCGTGGCGATCATGGCCTCGATATCGAGTTCGTTGGAGTAGAGGAGCAGGCGGACAAACGACATCTGGTCGTCAGGCTCGTTGCCGATGTCGCTGATGATGACAACACGCGGATGACCGGTGAAGTCGTCGACATGCGTAGGCGGGAGTGGTTGGGCAAAAAGTGCTCTGGTCGCGACAAAGCACAACAGCGCGATGAATCGGAGTTTCGCAAGGTGTCTCATCTAGGCTCGCTTTCCATTGCGCACGCAGGAAGAAGGAACATTGTCTGGCACGAAGCCCACATCGCGCCAGTCGCCTCTCCCCGGACTGTGAATGCAAAAAGGCCCCGCTCATTGAGCAGGGCCGTGTCCTTCTGAACCAACAATCGCGCTCGCCGTTAGTGGGCAGCCTTCGCGCCCGCCGAGGCGATCTTGGCTTCGGCTTCGGCGATGACGCGCAGCGCCTCCGTATAGGCGTCTTCGCTGTCGCCAGCGTCTTTCCACTCCTGCTGGCCGCGTTCAAGCTGTTTCTCGGCGCGAGCCACATCGATTTCTTCAGGTTTATGCGCATCGTTGGCCAGGATCGTCACGCGCTCCGGCAGCACTTCCACGAAACCCCAATTCACGTTGTAACGTTGCCCGTCTTGGTCGCCGCCGTGAACGATCACATCGCCCGCGCCCAGCAACGACACCAGGGGCGCATGCCCATAGAGCGGTTCAAAATAGCCCGTCTTCCCCGGCAAATCCACCGAATCCGCCAGCGTCTCGAAGAGAACGCGCTCCGGCGTGACGAGCCGGACGCGCAGTTGATTGGTTGTTGCGTCAGCCATGGAATCCTTTCAGGATTCAGATGACAGGTTACAGATGACAGTTCGCTGCGTCGATCGCCGGGCTTTGACTGTAATCTGTCATCTGCAATCTGTCACCTGTCTTTACGCCGTCGTCTTCAGTTCCTCGGCCTTCTTGAGCACGTCCTCAATGCCACCCTGCATATAGAAAGCCTGCTCGGGGACATCGTCGTGCTTGCCCTCGATCACTTCCTTGAACCCGCGCACTGTGTCGGCAATCTTGACGTACTTGCCGGCGATGCCGGTGAACTGCTCGGCCACATGGAACGGCTGCGATAGGAACCGCTGCACCTTGCGGGCGCGCGCCACCGTGAGCTTATCTTCGTCTGAAAGCTCGTCGATACCCAGAATGGCGATGATGTCTTGCAGGTCCTTGTAACGTTGCAAAATACGTTTGACGCCCTGCGCCACGTTGTAATGCTCATCGCCCACGATGCGCGCCGAAAGAATGCGCGAAGTCGAGGCCAGCGGATCGACCGCCGGATAAATACCGAGTTCCGAAAGCGGCCGACTCAACACGGTGGTGGCGTCGAGGTGAGCAAAAGTCGTTGCCGGCGCCGGATCGGTGAGATCATCGGCAGGCACGTAGACGGCCTGAACCGAAGTGACCGAGCCCTTGCTCGTCGAAGTAATGCGCTCCTGCAGTTCGCCCATCTCCGTGGCGAGGTTGGGCTGATAACCCACGGCTGAAGGCATGCGGCCCAGCAGCGTGGAGACCTCGGAACCCGCCTGCGTAAAGCGGAAGATGTTGTCGATGAAGAGTAGCGTGTCGGAGCCCTCGACGTCGCGGAAGTACTCGGCGACGGTGAGGCCAGTCAGCGCCACGCGCAGGCGCGCTCCAGGCGGCTCCGTCATCTGTCCGTAGACCAACGCGCACTTCGAATTCGCAAAGTCGCCCGGCTTGATGACGCCAGACTCGCTCATCTCAAGCCAAAGATCGTTGCCCTCTCGAGTGCGCTCGCCCACGCCGGCAAAGACCGAGAAGCCGCCGTGGTTTTTTGCCACGTTGTTGATGAGTTCCATGATGACGACCGTCTTGCCCACACCGGCGCCGCCGAAAAGACCGATCTTGCCGCCCTTGAGGAATGGCTGAATTAGATCGATGACCTTGATGCCGGTCTCGAACATCTCCTCGTGCGTCGACTGCTCGTCGAAGAGCGGGGCAGGCCGATGAATGGGCATGCGAGTCTTCTCCCCGATGGGCCCGAGTTCGTCCACGGGCTCACCGATCACGTTGATCACGCGGCCCAGCGTTTCTTTGCCCACCGGCACGCGAATCGGACCGCCGAGGTCGAGCGCCTTCATGCCGCGCACCATGCCGTCAGTCGCTTCCATGGCGACGGTGCGCACCCGGCCTTCGCCCAGGTGCTGCTGCACCTCGAGAATCACGTCGATGGGCGTGGGCACCTTGAAGCCCTCGCTGGTGACGCGCAATGCCTGGTAGATCGCCGGCATCTTCGTTTCTTCAAACTGCACGTCGACCGCCGGACCGGAAATCTGAATTACCTTACCGAAATTTTCTGCCATATCTGCCTTCTTGATTTGCTAGACAGCGGCTGCGCCGCTGACGATTTCAATGATTTCCTTGGTGATGGCGGCCTGGCGCACGCGGTTCATCTGCAGCGTGTAGGCGTCAATCATGTCGGACGCGTTGTTGGTCGCCGAATCCATGGCCGTCATGCGCGCGGCCTGCTCCGCGGCCACTGACTCCGCCATCGCGTGAAACAGCATTGCAAAAACATATTGCGGAATCAGCCCTGCGAAGAGTTCTTCCGCCGGCTGCTCGTAGATGTAATCCACCTCGGCGGTGCCGAATTTCTTCGATTCCTCTTCGGCCTCGTGCGTATCGGCCGGCTCCAGCTCAATGCCCGCGCTGCGTGCAGCCTCGGCGAAACGCTCGCGTTCTTCGAGCGTCGGCTCGATGGCGCCTGTAATCTTCGGACTGCCAATCTTGATCAGCGGAAGAAGCTGTTCAACAACCAGCCTCTGCGAGATCACCGACTTGAATTCGTTGTAGACGATATAGCAGGCATCGATCTCCTCATGCACGTAGCGCGTAATAATATCTTGAGCCAGCTCAAAAACGCGTCCCGTCTCGAGTTTCTCCAACATGCCCGGATGATCCCCGGTGACTTCGATGCGCGCCTTGCGTTCGCGCGACTTGTGCTTGTGGCCTTCTGCATCCTGCGTCTCGTTGTAGACGGCGGCGGGATAGCGGCGGCGCATCTGGTCGCGGCCCTTGCGGCCCACTGCTTCAATGTCAATGTCGCGTTCGGTGTTCCCGGAAATGAACTGGTACGCCGTCTTGAGAATGTTGGCGTTGAATGCGCCCGCGAACCCCTTGTCTCCGCTAACGATGACGATCAGCACGCGCTTCTCGGGCCGGGTGATAAACAGCGGATGCCGCAGGTTGCCGGTCTCCGGGTCGAAGATCTCAATACGCCGTGTCAGCGATTCCAGAACGCTGGTGATCATTCGGGCGTAGGGCCGCGCAGCCACAGCGCGCTCCTGTGCGCGGCGCAACTTGGCCGCAGCCACCATCTTCATGGCCTTGGTAATCTGGCGCGTGTTTTTCACGCTGCGAATGCGCCGCCGTAAATCGAGGACGTTAGCCATAAACCTTCCAGGGGTCAGGGATCAGAGAACACGGATCAATTCATCGCATCCTTGTTCTTGATCGCCTTCAGAACCCCAAATATCATCTTCCCCACTTCGTGCGATAAACCTTCGACTTCTTCAAGTAACTTCGAATCGCCCATTCCCAATTTGCGGGCGATTTCGAGCTGCGTTTGCAGCTCGCAGCTGGAGCCTCGCGCAACCCCTAGAAACTGTCGATACTCGTTTGTGCCAAGTCTGCCGTGCCCTTCAGCGATATTGCTGAGAATCGAAACAGCAGCACGCCTCATCTGACTCGTCAGACCGTAACTCTCTTCCCGAGGAAATTCCTTTGTGAAAATGACTGCACCATCGGACTGACCCCTGATCCCTGTACCCTGACCCCTGTCTTTACGCCGTTACCGCTTCGGGCTGCAGCTGCGCCTTGAAGTTTTCCTTGTATTCCTTGAGCGCCGCGTGCAGGCGATTGCGAATGTCGTCGTCGAGCTGCTTCTTCTTAGTCAAGTCGGCGACCAGCTCGGATTGCGCAGCCTCGAAATACTCGTACAAGCCATCTTCAAAAGCCCGAATATCGGTGACCTTCAGGTCATCAAGGTAGCCCTGCGTGCCTGCGAACAGCACGATTGCCTGCTGCTGCCAGGTGAGCGGGTGAAACTGAGGTTGCTTCAACAATTCCGTCAGGCGCTGTCCGCGATTCAGCTGCTTCTGCGTCAATGGATCGAGGTCCGAGCCGAACTGAGCGAAGGCCGCCAGCTCGCGATACTGCGCAAGATCGAGCTTGAGGGTCGAACCGACCTGTTTGACTGCCTTAATCGCCGCCGAAAATCCTACGCGCGAAACCGAAAGTCCCACGTTCACAGCAGGGCGAACGCCGGAGTTAAATAGGTCCGTCTCCAAAAAGATCTGGCCGTCTGTAATCGAAATCACGTTCGTCGGAATGTAAGCCGAAACGTCGCCTGCCTGCGTTTCAATCACCGGCAGAGCCGTCAGCGATCCCCCGCCCCTCTTGTCGCTCATCTTGGACGAGCGCTCGAGCAGCCGGGAGTGCAGATAGAACACATCACCGGGGTAAGCTTCGCGGCCTGGAGGACGACGCAGCAACAACGAGATTTCGCGATAAGCCATGGCGTGTTTCGACAGATCGTCGTACATCACGAGAGCGTGACGACCCGAGTCGCGGAAAAACTCCCCAATGGCGGTGGCGGCATAAGGCGCGATGTAAAGCATCGGCGCGGGCTCTGAGGCCGACGCGGCCACCACGATGGTGTGGCCCATGGCGCCGTGCTCGGTCAGCGTTTGCACAACCTGGGCAATGGACGACCGCTTTTGCCCGATAGCGCAGTAGATGCAAATCAGATCGTTCTTCGCGTTGTTGATGATCGTGTCGAGCAACACGGCCGTCTTGCCTGTCTGGCGGTCGCCGATAATCAGCTCGCGTTGGCCGCGGCCAATCGGAATCATGGCATCGATGGCCTTGAGGCCGGTAGCCATCGGCTCGCGCACAGGTTGGCGGTCGATGATGCCGGGCGCCAACCGCTCGATGGGCAGCCTCTCTGTGGTCGCGATGGGGCCTTTGTCGTCGATAGGCTCGCCAAGCGCATTCACCACACGGCCGATCATGCCCTCGCCCACCGGCACACTCAGAATCGTGCCCGTGCGCTTCACCTCGTTGCCTTCGCTCAGCTCGGTGTAGTCGCCCAAAATCACGGCGCCCACCTGGTCCTCTTCGAGGCTCAAGGCCAGCCCCGCAATGCCATGCGGGAAGCTGAGCAACTCGCCGGCCATTACCTTATCGAGGCCGTGGAGGCGCGCGATGCCATCGCCGAGCGAAGTGATCGTCCCGACCTCGTCAACCTGCACCTTGGAGTCATAGTTCGCGATCTGCTCGCGAAGAAGTTGTGTAATCTCGTCTGCTTTGATCTGAGCCATTGTTGCGTTCCTAACAGTTCGTAGTTCTTAGTTCGCAGTTCTCAGTTGGTCGTTCTCGTTTGCAGTTCTCAACTCGCTGTTTTCCTATTTTCTCAGTTAGATTGATGCACCCAAATCTGTGAACTAAGAACTGCGAACTTTGAACTGTGTATCAACCCGCCGTCAACTCTTCCCTCAATCGCTCCAGCCGGCCGCGGACCGAGCCATCGTAAATCGTCGAGCCGATGCGCACCACTGCTCCGCCCAGAATGGACTGATCGAGCTTGAATTGGGCTTCGATGCGCGCTCCCGCAAGCTTGCCCACTCCGGCGATCAGCGTGTCGCGCTCGTCGCTGCTAAGTTCGCGAGCAGTCACAATTTCAGCCTCGCGAATGCCCAGCCGCTCCCGCAATTCCGCGCGATAGGCCGCGGCAACCTCGTGCACCTGCCCGATGCGATCGTTGTTGATCAGCACGGCCAGAAGATTGCGCAATTCTTTTTGCAGGCCGAGCTTCGCGTTAAGCTTGTCCAGAATCGCCACTTTCTGGGTTGCCGCAACGGCGGGATTCTGAAAGAAAGTCTGCAACTCCGGACTGCCTGCCCACGTGGCTTCAAAGTCAGCCAACTGCTTGTCGAGCGCAGCGGAGTCGAGGTGAGCCGATGTCACAACATCGAGAAAGGCGCGCGCGTACCGGGAGACGAAAGCAGCCATTTAGTTCTGCCCTCCCTTGGTCACGTCGCCTACGAATTCGGCGATGAGCGCGCGATCAGACTCGGCCGTCAACACGAGCTGCTTGGCAGCCTGCTCGATGGCCAGATCGGCGGCGAAATTCCGCAGCCCGCGCTTGGCCTGCGCAGCCGCAACGGCGATCTCCTGCTCGGCAGAAGCAACGATGCGTCCGCTTTCCTCTTCAATCGTTGCCTTGATGCGCACCTCGTCGTTTTTGCCCTCTTCTTCAACGTGGGCGCGAATGCCGGCAATTTCTTCGTCGAGCTTGGCCAGCTTGGCTTCTACCGCGCTCAGGCGGGTGTTGCCGTCTTCGGTCAACTTGCGCGCCGAATCCAGATCGTGGCGAAGCGTCTCCGACCGCTTGCGAATCACTTTGGGCATGATGCGCACCAGCGGAATGACGATGGCCAGCGCGATGATGGCGAAGTTGAAGAACTCAAAGAGGCGCGCCGTGGTTTCAACATCGAGGTGGAACAAGCGGGCCAGCGATCGCACCATCGGCGTGTGCCTGTAGACGTTCTCGTCTTCGGCAGAACTCTCGGTGCCGCCGGACTTATCGATCGTTTTGTCGTTGCTCTTCGCGGTCCCCGACGAACTGTTCGCGGGAGCCGCTTGTTGCGCGATCGCGCGAAACGGGATCGCAGCCATCGACGCGGTCAAAGCGGCAAAAAGAAAAATCGATAAAATGCGTGCAGAAAAGCGCGAAGCGTAAGCAGAAAGATTCAACGGGAACCCCCGGCAGCCGCGGGCAAAACCGCGCGCACCACCCGACTGGCCAGTTCGGAAACCGAGGCCTGCACGATTTTGCGCGCCTCGGCGGCTTCCGCTTCCAACTCAGCCTTGGCCTGGTTTACACGGGTTCCTGCGGCCTTGCGCGCCACGTCGAGAGAGGCGTCGCGCTCAGCGTTCCACTGCTTGATACGTTCCTCCCGCGCTTTGAAGATTTCCGCCCGTGCCTGGCGCAACTTCGTGGCGTATTCGGTCGCACGGGCCTCGGCTTGTTCAATCGCCTTGTGAGCCGCCTCGACGGCGCCTTCCGTGCGCGCGCGACGCTCCTTCAATGTGGCGGTCAGCGGCCCCTGGATGAGGAATTGATAGGCCAAAACCAGCACAATGAACAGCAAGGAAGTGGGCACGGCACCGATGAAGTAGCCCTCTAGTTGTTGGAAGATTTCTTGCATTCAGGCACCGGGGGTTTGCAGGTGGTCAATCTTGCTCATCTGTTGTGGTGGAACACTTTTTTGTATCAGGCAGGAACCCGCAAGTCAACGCGGAGAGGCCGATTTCAGTGGGCTATGTGATTGCTGTCACGAAAGAGAAACTTTGCGGAAAAAATCACTTGCTTTCCCCGATAACAAGCCTAGACTTAAAGATACCACCTAGACCCGGGTCAGGGTCCAGCGGACGGCCAGTTCCGGGAAGTCTCTCCACTCCCGAAACTGGCTGCCCGCTTCTTAATTTCCAGTCGGAATTTTCACATCGCTGACCCGCGCGTAGAAATCCTGCGTCTACCTCCATGACCGGCAATCCTACGAAGGATTGACACCGGGAGCGCTCGAGGAACCTGCCCCTCGCCGGAGGAATTTCGGCGGGTTCCTGGAGACAAATACGGAGGAAGTTCAACTTATGCGTAACCAACTCTTCACCCTCGCACTGGGCGGACTTCTCACATTTGGGGTGAACGCCGCCGCGATGGCCCAGGATAACGCCGCTCCAGCCGCAGCACCAGGCCAGGAACAAGGCCGTGGTCCGGGCCGAATGAATCCCGACCGGCAGCTCGAACACATGACCCGCGAGCTCGGGCTATCGGCCGATCAGCAGAACCAGATCAAACCCCTGCTCATAGACCGCCAGCAAAAGATGGAGGCGCTCTTCCAGGATCAGTCGATCGCGCAGCAAGACCGCCGCTCCCGCATGCAGTCAATCCGCCAGGAAAGCCAGAGCAAGATCGAGGCAGTCCTGAACGATCAGCAGAAACAGAAATTCGCAACGATGCAGGAACACCGCGATCGCGGCGGACCTGGAGGCGGCCCGCAGGAAAGCGCCCCGCAGCCGCAGCTGTAAGTAAGAATGGGGGGCGTGGGGCCAACCGATCAAGGCCCCAACTCGGCTGAACTGGCGATCGAAATGCCCGGTCGCCTTTCAGTTTAGGGTTTCGGTTGCGCGACGGAGGGGTCCGGCGTCAGCAATCCCTGCGCACGCAGCCACGTTTCCATCAGGGCGGGCCACTGATCGAGCGCCGAATCACCCTTGCCGAGACCGCTGCCGTGAGCTCCGTTGGGAAAGATGTGCGCTTCCGCGGGAACGCCAGCTTTGACGAGTGCCTCGTAAAAGCGCAACCCCTGTTCCACGGGAACAGTCTGGTCGTTGAACGTGTGATACCAGAAAGTCGGCGGCGTGTCTTTGGTGACAAAAAGGTCCGGAGAGTACGCCGCACGCAACGCCTCACACTGATCCATCAGGTTGAAGATCTTGCAGTAGCTCAGGTGCGAAGTGTCAGCAGTGATTGCGCCGATCCACGGATAAACCAGCACCAGGTAGTCGGGCCGGCTGGAGACGCGGTCCGTAGGATCCTCGGCTTCAGGGTTGCCGGGCACGAACTGGGTGCCCGCGAGAGCAGCCAGATGACCGCCGGCCGAAGAACCAATCACCACGATTCGATTTGGATTGATGAAGTAATCCCGCGCTCGCGAACGGACAAGCTGAATGGCGCGCCGCGCATCGAGCAATGGCACCGGCAACACATAGCCGTTCGAAGTGAGGCGATAGCTGAGGACAAACGCGCGAAAACCGCGTGCTGTAAACCAATCGGCAAATTGCCGCCCTTCCAGATTTCCGGCCAGATGCGTATACGCTCCGCCGGGAAATATCACAACCGCCGAACCATTATCGTGACCCGACTGCGGCTCAAAGATCGTTAACGTGGGAATGTCGTCGCAGGACTCGCCCTTTGCCTGCGGCGCCGGCCCCGCCCACAGGCGAATGGTTTGAATACCCAAAAATGCATTGTTTTGGCCGGCAATGGCGCAGGGATTTTTCTGCGCCTGCGCGGCAAAGCAGCCGCTGAATCCAAGAAACAAAACAAGAAGAAAGAATCGCCTCATGCGAGCCCTCACGAATCGTCGCGGCGATTATACCGGCGGCAGCCCAGGAATCGGTCGAACGATCGCCCTGTCCCCCGTTTCTCTGTTTTCTGATTCTCTGTTTCTCTACCGTCAGAGCCAGATCGCCGTATGTCCCGTGCAATTCTCCGTCGCCTGCTCCGTCAGCCGCTCGGCCAGTCCGAACCCATAACGAGCAAAGTAATAAGCCGCGCCGTGTACCCGCTCCTGCAGCACGCCTCCGGGATAGAGCGCGCGGCTGACGGCCTCTGCGTGGCGCCGGATCGACTCTTCCTTCTGCAACTGGAAGTTCGCCCCCAGCCTTCGCAGACGGTTCATCTGGTAGCGCATTTTATTGGCCGCAGTCTCAGCCGAGCGGCCCAGCCCCGCATCGAGCGTGCGCATCCAATCCAGCACCGGGCCAAGCTCATTGTCGAGCGCGGTACCAGCCGCAGCGATCTTGCGCTTACCCTCGATGGGCATTGCGCGCGCTGCCAGCAATTGTGCCAACGAATCCGCGTTCTCGGTGAACACGCGATCAAGCGTGAGCTCATGTTTCCTCAGCAGGTCAGCGATCTCCGGTTCGATCAGAGTGGCGGAAAAACGCGGCTCCGCCGGAGTCATGCGGCCGAGAATCTTCTCGAACAAGACTGCCGACTGCGCAAAATAGGCGATCTCCGCAGGACCGCCAATGGTGAGCGAAGTCCCAAGCAGGTAATCCTGAAAGACGGGCCGCAACAAAGCAGAGGGCGAAACGCGCTCTGGCGCAGCGTCGAGAATTCCCACCAAATCGGCAGTCGAATACCGCTCACGTCCGGCCTGCCACAGCCCATTCGGCTCCTGGGCGCTCGGCGGCGTGCGCTTCAACGCGATGCGCGCACCCGTGCGTTCATCGATGAGGAACAGCAGGCTCGATTGCGGGGCGACAGCGACTTGCGCGTGATAGCCGGCCGCCACAAGAGAGCCATTGCGCTCCACCAGAGCGGCATGGAATTCGTCGGCCCGTTCCAGCGCCGCACGCAGCACCGGCGCACCCATGCGATGCAGCTCACGCCCCTCTGCATTAAGAATGAGCAGGCCCTGTGCGGCGAAAACCTTGGCATAAAACTCAGTGAACGCCTGGGCAAAGGTGTTCCCTGGCCTGTAAGCAGCAGCCAACGCGTCCATGGCATCCGAAGAACCGAGCAATTCCCACGCCTGGTCGATCAACGGATTTATCGTCTCGTCCAGCACCACGCCGCCGACCGGAACCGGAGCTTGGGGCGTCGTTTCGTAAACGAGCTTCTTCAGCTCGCGTCGCGACGGAAACGTGACGTGATTAATCTCAGCGAAATCGTGGTCTTCCGTGGCCAGCCAAAACACAGACGCATGGGGTCTGCCGCACGCAGTGCCTTGCCGTGCGCGCGCTAACGCCGTTGCCGCCTTGAGCGGCGTAAACAGAGGCCCACCGAAAAGCCCGACCTGCTGGCCGGTGAGAACAGTTCCCGCACCGGAGCGAAGCGCGTCCAGAGCCGGAACAGCGGACGCCGACGGATTTTGCGCAGCGAGAATCTCAAGCAGTTCCGCCCAATGGGCCGGAACAGAGGGCCGCACTTGCCAATCCGCAGTTGAGGGAACAAAACCGAAAAATGGCTGCAACGCCGGTTCGCCAGAACAGAAGTCCGCGTACAGCCGGCTCATTCCGGGCGCCACGGCATTATCGCGATCCCCACGGACAGGATTTTGTCCCTGGGGTGGAATCGGATGACAATCTGCAAGGTGCAACGCGTTCACTTCCATCGTTTGAGACGTGACTGGGTGAGATCTGACAACCCTGCATCGACGCTTGAGTGAAAACCGGTTGTTTTAAGGATGCCATGCCAGGCCAGATCGATGCACAACCGTGCGGCTGCCTTATTCTTAAGCTGGAACCGATTCCGCCCGCCAGGAGAACGCACACGATGCCGACGAAGCCAGCCAAGCTAGCAAAAAAGACAAAGCCGGGGAAGGCCAAATCCAAAAAAGCTCGGAAAACCAAAGCACCCAAACGGCGGCCGGTCGAGACAGCGGAATTGCTCAGTTCCGTGGTCGTCTACGAAGGCCCTCTGTTCCGCGTCCGGCATGACAAGCTGATCGAACCAGGCGGGAAGCACAGCGAGCGCGACGTTATTCGCCACAATGGCAGCGTGGTGATTCTGGCGATTGATCGCTCCAAAAGCAAGAAGAACCCCTGGATCGTCATCGAGCGGCAGTATCGTCACGCGGCGAACCAGTTTCTATGGGAGCTGCCGGCGGGCAAGCTGGAGGCGGGCGAGGATCCGCTGGCGGGAGCCAAGCGCGAGCTTGAAGAGGAGACCGGCTACAAGGCGAAGAAATGGAAACCGCTCGTCGAGTACTACGCCAGCCCTGGCTTTCTCGGCGAGTCGATGAAGGTCTACCTCGCCGAAGGGCTCATCCCCGGGGATGCGCACCCGGAAGAGGACGAACAGATCGAACTGAGGCTCGTGAAATTGTCTGAGGTGCTGAAGATGATTGAAAAAGGCGCGATCCTTGACGGAAAGACGCTCACGAGCGTTCTACTCTACGCCCGTTTGCTCGCAAAAAAATAGAACATCGCTTAGAGTGGAATTCGCGCTTTGAATCAATAGCTTCCGAGGTGTGCAACGGCTCGGAGACGGAATTATCTCACTTTGTGAACTGCCTGATGTGAATTTGGATCAACCTTTCCTGCCCATTCCTCGTCATATTCACATACGGCGAGCGTCCCCCAACCCTTTCGTTCGCCGTCTACTCCTCTCGGTAAGGAAGGCAGAAGCCTGTGGCTCAGTACAAAGGCAAGGTCAAGTGGTTCAACAACGCCAAGGGCTACGGATTCATCGGTCGCGATGACGGCCCCGATGTCTTCGTCCACTACTCGGCAATTCAATTGGACGGCTACAAAACTCTGAAAGAGGGCGATGACGTGGAGTTTGACATCGTCCAAGGCCAGAAAGGTCCCCAGGCCGACGCGGTTCTTCGGCTCAGGGACGCCGCCGCCCACACAGCTGCGTAGTGCTTCAGAAGGGCGCTTCCATGGCCTGAAGCCAGGGAATCGCTCCAAGAGCCTCGCGTACCACCGGGCATTACATCCTGACCACAAAGGTGGTACGGGATGGTTATGTCTAGCTACTCAATACTCATCACAATCTGAGTGGCGTTAGTCCCTGAAATCCAATCGGGCGACAGGCTCGAGGTGCGTTCGCTCGAAGAATGCGCCACCCGCGGGATTGGAACCGGCCTCGGCAGAAATCGTGGATACTGGTCGCGGAGATCTTTCCCCCTCCGCGGAGATTGCATTGGATAACCCGACCATGGCCCGTCTGCTGGCCGAAACCGCCGACCTCATGTCCATCGACGGCGCCGACAGCTTCCGCATTCTCAGCTACCGTCGCGCCGCCGAAGCGGCAGAACAAACCACAGTCGACCTGATGGCCGCCGTCTCCGATACGACGAAGCTGCTCGAGATTCCCGGCATTGGCAAAAGCATGGCGACCAACCTGCAAGCCATCGCCGCCACCGGTTCCCTTCCCCAGCGCGACGAGCTGATCGCGAAATACGGCACTGGCATCCTAGAGTTGCTCAAACTCCCCGGCATGGGTCCGAAGACCATCGCTTTATTTTGGGCCGCAGCCAAAATCACCAGCATCGACCAGCTCGCCGAGGCCATTGAAGCCGGCCATCTCGCCAAGCTGCCCCGCATGGGCGCAAAGCAGATCGAGAAGCTCAAAAAAGGCATCGAGGATTATCGCCGCAGCGCCGGACGCTTCCGCATCGACGAAGCCGAAGAGGCCGCAACGCGCATTGCAACGTACCTGCTCGCCTTTCCCGGTATCGAGCGCGTGACTCCTGCCGGTTCCCTCCGTCGCGGCCGCGAAACCGCCGGCGACCTCGATCTACTTGTCACCGGCCCCGCATGTCAGCCCGAGCACTCCGGTCCCGCCGTTGAATACGTCGCAGCCTATCCGGGCATCCACAGCATCATCGCCAAGGGAGAAAACAAGGTCAGTTTCTATCTGGGCAACAGCCTCCAGGTGGACGTGCGCCTGCTGCCCTCGGAGTCCTACGGCGCCGCCCTGCAATACTTCACCGGCTCCAAGGCCCACAACGTCTCCCTGCGCCAGCGCGCGCTCAAAATGGGCTACACCCTCAGCGAGTGGTCCCTGGCGCGCCTGGATGACAACTCAACCGTCGCCGCAGCTACCGAAGAGGAGATTTACGCGGCCCTCGGCATGGACTGGATGCCGCCTGAGTTGCGCGAAAACCTGGGCGAGATTGAAGCTGCTGCCAATCATTCCCTGCCCCGCCTCATCGAGCAATCCGACATCAAGGGCGACGTGCACATGCATACCACGGAGACAGACGGGCGCAACTCCATTCGCGAAATGGCCGAGGCCGGCCTCGCGCACGGATACCAATACGTCGCCATTACCGACCACTCGAAAAACCTGGCCATGACCAACGGTCTCGACGAAGCGCGCGCCCTCGAACACATCAAGCGCATTCGCGAGGTGGACAAGCAGATGGAAGGCCGCATGCGCGTCTTCGCCGGCATCGAAGTCGACATTCTGACTAACGGCGCGCTCGACCTCGACAACGAAGTCCTGGCCCAGATGGACGTGGTCATCGCCAGCGTGCACACGCGCTTCGAGCAGAGCCGCGAAGAGATGACCGCCCGGTGCCTCCGCGCCATCGAGAACCCCTACACGCGCATCCTCGGACACCCCACGGGCAGGCAACTCTTGCGGCGCGAACCGTTCCAGATCGACCTGGGCGTTGTCCTGCGCAAGGCTGCCGAACTGGGCGTAGCGGTTGAACATAACGCCGCGCCCGAACGCCTCGACCTCAGCGACCGCGACCTGCGCCTCGCCAAGGAACTCGGCTGCAAAATCGTGATCAACACCGACGCGCACAACCTGCGCGACTTCGACAAAATGACCTACGGAATCCGCCAACTGCGCCGCGCGTGGCTCGGCCCCGAGGATGTGTTGAATACGCTTGGCCCTGACGGATTCCTCGCTGCGCTTCGCCCCCGGCCCTAAATGCGCGGCGGCCCATTGTATTTTCGAATTCTAAGCCCACAATGAACTTACAACCCACCTGCGGCGTGCCGTAGGCTCAGAGGTCGTTGCCTGAGAAGGCGGCGGCCTTTTGCATTTGGAATGTGCGCGGTTATACACCCAGAACAGCCGTGGACCTGGCATGAACTACGATGGGACCGTGACTTACGAGAGCGTCATACGCGAGTTGTTTGCCCGAATGCCTGATCTGGAACCAATCTACCGCGAACAGTTCGACTACCTCGCTGGCGAAGAACTGCCTTATGTGGTGTTCGGCTCATTCCTGATTCCGCTGATGGAAACTGCGCTGGAGAGTCAGGATGTCGAGCGCGTAAGGTCGATCTGCGGTTACCTCGAAGAGGTAGCCTCAAGCGTAAGTGAAGACGCGGGGCTCGAAACGCTACTGCGAGTGGAGATCGGGGAGTGGCTGAATGGCACGCGATGGGAGTCAGAGGTTGCACCGTACTTAGGCGAGCAGACCAAACGCAGATGCCGGTATGTGTCTGAACTTGGGACTCAGAGGGCCTCGCTCAGAGCCGAGCAGTACGGTCGCAACCCGATAACTCGACTTCTCAAGCGATTCAGAGGATAGCCGAATATGCTTGGAGTCGCAGCTCAGACCAGTGATCCTTCGATCGTGCTAGAGATCGGCGTGTCGGATTCGACACCAATCTACATCCGTGCTGGAAAGGCGGGGCGCACTCTATCGTTCAGAAGGATCCGGCCCCGCCCCTGTCTCATGGTGATGGTGGAACAGTTTGCCAATTCCCCGCCCTGTGCCCTTGGCGATTTTGCCTGTGCCCTTCACAGCGCCGACGCCGACATCCTTACCGGCCACGGCCGCGCCCTTGCCGACGTTGCCGGCGGCATCGAGCGGGTGAAGCGTGACAAGGTCGCCCGCACCCTTCCCAACTCCCCTGGCCGCCGCCCCAGCGCCCTTGGCGGTTCCTTTGCCGATGTCTCCGGCGCCCCTGCCGACATCGCCACCGGGGCTGGTTTGCTCGGTCTGCTTCTCGGGGGAATCCTGCGATGCACCGGTAGATTGCGCCGAAGGTTGGGTCTGGCCGTTCTGACCCGAGGCGTTCTGACCCCAGACGGCGAATGCGAAAGCAAGAACCACGAGGAATGGTGTTCGGAATGAGGTTCGCACGGGTTAACCTCCCGCTCATTTGACTCGACGGCGCAAGCAGAGGATTCCATCTGCGACAAAGAAGTTGGCCAAAAAAACAATGCCGGAGCAGCAAGCCGGTGAGCGGCGCGAAATGGAGATCCGCCACGGCAACCACGGTGGAAAACTAAACGGCGTCTATGGCTAAAATGCGAATGAACTCTGAGGCATGAGAGGTGAGTCATGTTTGCGATTACAGGAATCACCGGTGACATCGGTGGCCAGGTCGCGCGTATTCTTCTGGGTGCTCAGAAGCCCATTCGTGCCGTCGTGCGCGACGCCCGCAAAGCGGAAGAATGGATAGAGCGCCATTTCCGCCCAAAGCCGGGCGAGAAGGAAAGAGAATGAAGCGTTTAATTTTTCTCAGCGTTGCGGTCTTTCTCGTGCCGGCCGCAACAGTGCTCGGTCAAGCCGGATCAAGCACCGCTGCCGCGCTGCCAGCTTTACCGGTCAAGGTCCTGGTGCAGAGCCCGGCCGATACGCGGACCGATCTTCAAATCATCTGTCTTTTTCGCTCCTCGCCGGAAAATACGCTCCACGGTGCGCTCGCAGAGATCGATCAAAAGCTGCACGGAGCGCTCTCTCGCATCCGGACGCCTGACAGGTTCGGCGGCGAATTGGGCGAAACCATCATCCTCCTGCCGCCGTCCGGCACCATCGCCGCCAAACACCTCCTGATCATCGGCCTCGGCGACTCGGCAACCTTCACGCCCGAGACCATGGTGTTCATCGGCAAAGTCGCCATCCGCGAGTCCAACCGCATCGGCGCGGCCCACCCTTTCTTCGCGCCGACCATCCTCGATGGCGGGGTAACCCGGTACGCCACAGGGGAGATCGCCGAACGTTTCGTCCAAGGCATCCGCGAAGCCCTGGCCACCCACGCCCTCCTCGATCAAAATGGCGCCGCCACCCCTCGCCTCGTGCAGGACTTCACTTTCCTCGCGGGACCTAGCCACGCCACCGACACCCAGGCTGGCATTGACCGCGCGCTCGCAGCCTACCAGGGCCCATCGCGAGAAATTCGTCTCCCGACCAGCCCCAACGCAAAGAACTGACAAGATTAGGACGAGCACAACAGAAAACGTCACACGAATTCATAGCCCACACCACGCGCCAGAAGATAAGATAAGGGCGCGATGAGTCTGCTCCATCAGGAAAAACCCGGAGAGCTGGACGACGCGGCACGCGGCGAGTCGTTTACCAAAGGCTCCAGCCATTTGGTGTGGGCCAGCATTGCGGCCGCGGTGGTCGTCACCATTGCCATCGCCATCTACGTAATCGCGGGAGAGAAGCCGCCCGTAGCGACCGGCGAGGTCGTGGAGATCTGGTCCCACCCCATGCACTCCGTCACGCCGGCGTTCGATGCCAACGGCTCAGGAGTATCGCAGGAATCCTTCGACCAGGTCCTGGTCTTCACCCGTGTCCGCCTGCACAATCAAAGCAAACAGCCGCTCTTTCTGCACCAAATCATGACTAATGTGACGATGGGCGATGGCACTGTGGACACAAGCTTCGCCGCCACAGCTTCGCAATACGAGCGCATTTTTCTGGCCTATCCCAGCATGGCGCAGTGGCACAGCTTGCCGCTCTCGACGGAGCTGACGCTCGAACCCGGCCAAACGGCGGAGGGGACCTTCGTCTCCTCCTTCCGTGTGACCAAGGAACAATGGGATGCGCGCAAGGCCCTCGACTTTACCTTCGCCTTCCGCTATCAGCCGGAGATCAAAGTCATCGCAACAGGCGCGGTTATTGACCGCTAGGCGTAACCGGCGCAGGCGCACCTTTGGGTGTGGAGAGATAGCCGGAGACCTGGTTCTTCGCCCCAATCGAGTTGACCACAATCTCGTAAAGCGCCGGGTCCTTGCCGCTGTAGAACTGCAAGGGCTCGTCGACGTTGCGGTCCTTCTTCTCGTAGCTGCGGTCATCCGCGTAGATCACCAAAGTAAACCGGCTCTTCTTTTGGTCGGACTTTTTCAACTCCAGGCTCACTGTGCCCACGGGCTTTTTCTGCCCCTTGGCGAGCGTGAACTCGTAGTAATTGCGGTCTCCCTTGTGCTTCAGCACCTCGAGCTCCTCCGCATTGCGCGCAATCAGGCTCGAGTGGCCGCTCAGGTCGCCCTTCATTGACGTCAGCTGCGAGATGGCGCCCTGCAGATCGGTCTTCGTCTGCGTCAAATCGGTCTTCACGCCCCCGACATCGGTCTTCACGTTGGAGACGTCGCTGGCTACAGCGCTCACCTGCTGCTCGGTCTGTTTCTGCGCGGTCTCAAGGCGGCGGCTGTCGGCCTGCTCGCGCGCAATCAGGGTTTGGGCCCGCTCGTCCAACTGCCTTTGCGTCAACCCCAGCGACTTGCCGAGTTCATCGGTCGCTACCGTGAGCCGTGCATTGGTTTCGCGTAGCTGGGCAGCCAGCTTCACATTCTGCTGATTGGCGTCCGCCAGCGCTGCTTCCTGGTGCGTTATGCGGGTGCTTATCGTATAAGTCCAGATCAGCCCGGCTATCGCGAGCACCAATGCTGCTCCGATCACCGCCAGCAGCGCGCCGGAATAGGTTCTCGGGGCATTTTCAAGTTCGTCACTCATCGTTTACCTTTCCTCCTGCTTGGCGATCCGCTCGAACGAACCGCAGCTTCCAACTAGGCGCAATCGTAACCCGATTCGAGTCGATTCAGGAGTTCCCTCGGTAGAGTCTCCCGCTGGCTGACAATGAGCCGGAAGCTGTTGGGCGATATAGAGAACGCGTCCAGAACCCCTCCGGGGGATTGCACCAACTATAGAACGAAATGGCGGCAGGTGCGAGAGGTTACCTCGATCCGAACCAGCAAAGAGTAACGGCGGCGGAGGTGGCTCGCAGAGTCCGCCGCAATCATGGGGAAGTCGCCCGTATTGCTTTGATCCGCAACGAAGCCAAATTCACGGCAGCTTTCCGACCGAGTATTGGCGTGCAGATCGAAGATTCCGGAGCGAGCAGTAGGCTCCAGCCTACTGAAAAAGTGTCGAATCGGATGGCCTTTACAGGCTGCGGAAAAACTCGTCCCAAGAGCGGTTTTGAAAGGGCACGAGTTTACTCGTGCCGATAAGTCGTTGGATTGACGCCGGCTTTAGCCGCTGAGGGATGTATTTCACAATTCTTCTCGGAACTTTTTGACTTTTTCCGCAGCCTGTTCAGGCCCGGGATTTTGCCGTTTTTCAATCGATCGAAGAAACTACAACTGTAATCCGCAACTAACCCCTGGACTCGCTGTACCAACGCAGAACTCGGAGCGCGCGCAACGTGTTCCAGCGGCTCGCGCTGCCGACAGCAGTCTCCATCGCCAATGGAATCTTTTCGGGATGAAGGAGGTTCAGCGGCCAGCGGCCATTTTGATGGCGCCGCTTCATCACGACTTCGATAGCTTCATCGACGCGACTGTCGGGCTTGATTCCCGCATCGCGCAGATAATCCAGACCACGCAAGACATCGTAGTGCCAAAACGTCGGGTATGTGAAACGCAGCCAGCGTTTGTCGATGACTGCGCCGGATCGAAGCGAGCGAAACATGCGACGATCAAGCAAATAATCTTCTGCCTTCTTGCGCGCCTTGACGACAGCCTTTAATTCGCGCCCAGCCTTGCGCCCTTCTCGTTCGTTTTTCACCCGTTCGTACGCGAGCAGTCCTTCAAGAACACAGATCGTGGTATGGAACGAAGAGCGTCGTCTTTTGGGTGCTTCGCAGTTCCAGCCGCCATCTTCCAGCTGCTCGCTCAGCAGTTGATCGACCAGAGCATCATTCGGTTCTTTGAAATAGGCGCCGAGACCGAGGATTCTGCCGTTGATGCAGGGCTCTGTTTCGCCCTCAAGATAAGGCCGGTTGTTCAGCGGCTTAAACACGAGCCGTTTTTCGACGCGATCGATCATTCTGCGAGCCTGCTTGCTTGCAGGATCAAGCCCGAGGTCTTTCAGGACGACGAGACTCCACGTGGCAATAAGGTCCCAATGCCGCCCACCGCCCCAGTGGCCAGCAGGCAATTGGCGGGCAAGAAGCTGGGCTCCCCAACCTTCAGTTGCAACTCGAGACCGCTTCGCAGCAATCGCATCGGGTGCTTCATCGGTAAGGTCCCGCATCACCTGCCAACGAATCGCCGGGTCGGAATCGAGGAGCCATTTGATTTGCGCAGGCCGGGGTGCGTAATCGTGTTGCCGCATTCGTTTGTTATAGCAAGTCGTATGAAAGTTTGAATCCTGTGCTGAACCGTGATCGCGGTGGCTCCTGCGCGGGTCACTGCCCCGCCTTCCAGCAACCCCGCCGTGACAACACATCAACCGCTAAGCTATAAAGAAGTTTGCTGCATTTTCCGGCGGAGGCGCTGCACAGCGCCGATATCGCAGCCGATAACTCTGTAAGAACATCTGTCGAAGAGGGAGCCCAAAGGCCATGTCTACCGCTGTCGCGGGAAAGGGTTTGGAAGGAATTGTCGCCGCCAACTCCGGCATCTGCTGGATCGACGGAGAGGCGGGCGTGCTCGCCTACCGTGGCATCGACATTCATGAGCTGGCTGAAAGCTCCACCTTTGAGGAAACAACCTACCTGCTGTGGAACGGCCACTTGCCCAACCAGTTCGAGTTGCGCGAATTCCAGGCGCAACTGGCGCTGGCCCGGTCGCTCGACCAGCGCATCGTCGATATGCTGCGCAGCTTTCCTGCCTCCGCCACGCCGATGGAGGTTCTGCGAACTGCGGTGTCGGCGCTCAGCTTTTACGACGCCGACGAGAAAGACAATTCGCACGACGCGAATGTGCGCAAGGCCTATAACCTGACCGCGCAGATCGCCATCATTGTGGCCATCTACGACCGCCTCCGCAAAGGCCTCGAAGTCATCCCTCCCGACCGCTCCCTCTCCCACGCAGCAAATTTTCTTTGGATGCTCAACGGCGTCAAGCCCTCGGAAACGGCAACTCGTACCCTTGATATCGCACTTATTCTCCACGCCGACCACGAGCTGAACGCCTCCACCTTTGCCGCCCGCGTCATCGCAGCAACTCTCTCTGACATTCATTCCGCCATCACCGGCGCCATCGGAGCGCTGAAGGGCCCTCTCCACGGCGGCGCAAATGAAGGCGTAATGCGCCTGCTCCACACCATCGATAAAGCCGGAGCCGATCCAGTCGAATACGTCAAAGGCATGCTGGCCGCCAAGCAGAAGATCTCCGGCTTCGGCCATCGCGTCTACAAAACCGAAGACCCGCGTGCCACACATCTACGCCGCATGAGCGAGCAGCTCGGCAAAGATTCAGGTCAGCCCAAATGGTTTGACATGTCGCGCGCGATCGAGATCTACATCAAGCAGGACAAGAAGCTCAACGCCAACGTCGACTTTTACTCCGCTTCCACTTACGCAACGTTGGGCATCGACATCGATCTCTACACGCCCATCTTCGCCATCAGCCGCATCGCCGGCTGGGCCGCCCACGTCA
>CAZAQN010000006.1:0-143694 GCA_964487345.1 uncultured Occallatibacter sp.
CGCTGGCCGTTTTCTTTGCGGGCGTCGCAGCGATCAGCATCCAGGCCAGCATCGGCTTCGCCAAGAAGCACTCCAGCTGATTTCTGTTCACTATTCCCTGCCCACTGTTCACTGTTTCGCCAGCTCCGCGAGCCGATCCGCGATGCGTTCCGCCGCTCCTAGGTGCGCTTGACCTTTGGCTGCCAGAGACATCGCCGCCAAACGCTCCGGCGAGTTCAGCAACTGCTTCAGCGCCTCTAATAACTTGTCGGGAGCGGTGAGATCCGTCTCGGTCAGCATCACGGCGGCTCCGGCCTTGGCCATCTCTTCGGCGTTGCGCTTCTGGTGGTCGTCGGCCGCTGCAGCAAACGGAACAAGCAAAGCCGGCTTGCCTGCTGCGGCCAGTTCAGCCACCGTCGAGGCCCCGCTGCGCGCCATCACGAGGTGCGCACGGGCGAAACGCGCCGGCATGTCGTCGAGGAAGGCGCTCACCTGCCAGCGCGCCGGGTTGGCGCCGCTCGCTGCAAACGCGCCTTGTGTCGTTTCCACATGCCGCGCCCCACACTGATGCAGAATCGTCAGGCCCGGCACCGCTTCAAGCAGCGCTTGCACAATCTGCGGCAATGTCTGGTTGAAGAGCCGCGCCCCCTGCGATCCGCCAAAGACCAGGAGATGCGGCGGTGAGTTCGAAGGTGGCGGGTCCAATGTGAAGAAGCCTGGCCGCACCGGAATCCCTGTCACCTCTGCGTTGCGGAACCAGCGCACGGCTGCGGGGAAGTTGACCGCTGCGGCCTGGACCCGCTTGCCGACCAGCCGATTCGCCAGCCCCGGTATCGCATTCGGCTCAAACAGCATGGTCGGCACTTTCATTAGCAACGCCGCGGCGACACTCGGCCCCGAAGCGTAGCCGCCAATCCCCAGCACGACCTGCGGCTTGAACTCGCGGAGGATGCGCCGGCAGGCGAAGAGGCTCGCGGGAATGTCGAGCAAGGTGCGCAGGCGCGTCGAGAGCGATACGTTTTTCAGAGGGCCTACGTGAACGAGGCGAAGCGGAAAGCCGGCTTCGGGAACGAGTCTTGTCTCGAGGCCGCGCTCGGTGCCGATGAAGAGAACCTCGGCGGAGTGACGCGCGACCAGCTGCCGCGCCACGGCGAGTGCCGGAATAATGTGGCCGCCGGTGCCTCCGCCGGCGATGAGAACCCGAAGTGCCAATCTGCGCCTCTGTCTCAGTTTCGCAGATTCAGGAACGAGCCCGTTCGTCAGAAGCCCAACCTGTCAACAGTCGGAAGAAAGAGGCACAAAAAAGCCCGCCTGCCGAAGCAGACGGGCTCTTGATTCAAATTGATTCGAACTTACCGGTGACCACCACCGCCGCCGCCATGGCCTCCGCCGGAGAATCCGCCACCTGCGTGGCCACCACCAGCAAAGCCGCCGCCTACGTGACCACCACCTGCGTATCCACGGGGTGCGCCGCCATAGGCGCGAACGCCGCCGCCATAGGCTCCGCGTCCGGCGAATCCGCCACGATAACCGTAGCCACCACGATAGCCGTAGCCGCCACGATACCCGTAGCCGCCATAGCCCCAGCCGCGACGACCCCAGCCGTACCACGGCCCGGCACCGATGAAGAACCCGCCAGCGAACCAGCTAGGCCCGTAATAGCCATAGGGAGCGCAAGCGTAAGGTGCATAAGGATAATAACCCCAATCACAGACCGGGGGACCGTAGCCATAAGGCGCGTCGACAACCGCTGGACCGACGCCCACCCCCACTGCCACCTGGGCGTTTGCCGTGGACGCGAAAGCAAGCGGCAGAACCAGGAGCATTGCCATCAGAACCAGCCGAAAACTCTTCATGGAACTCCTCCTTGTGCTGTCCCGTCCTGCCTATCTGGATTCGGAATCCGGAGGCGTACCTCCGTTTTTCAGCACCCGCCGGAGTAGGTTTTTCTACCCAACCGGCATCTGTACATTAGAACAACCAACGCACAGATTAGTTGCGGTGATTCAAGCAAGAATCGCACAAGAAGACGGCACAGCCAATCGATTTTTCCTGAATCCGGGCAACTCGGTTTGCATCTGTGATTGTCTAGAGCCAAATCGTACGGCGAATTCATTTTTCCTGGATGAAAGGATTGCTTGGGAACGCAGAACGGCCCCTCCGTCGAGGAGAGGCCGTCGCGTTGCCATTACTCTTGAGTGTTACCGGCGGAAGTGGTCGCGATCGAAGTGCCGGTCAAAATCGCGATGAGCGAAATCACGATGCACATCGAAGCGGACAATCGGGCCGCGTACACCAATGAAATTCCAACGTCCTGGGACCCAGAAGCCATTCGCGTAATAGCCCGCGGCCCACGCATATCCCGGTCCTGGGCACGGAGGAACATAGGCCACCGGCCCGCGTACGTAAACACCAAACTCTGCGGCCTTCGCCTGCGTCGTTCCCAGGCCCAATCCGCCTGCCAACACTGCTGCACCGAGCATCCACTTTTTCATGCTGAACATAATTCCTCCGTCCCACCCAGCCCGAGTTTCATCGGGTAGCCCGGCCTTTCTTCCTTGCTTCGGGCTTGGATCCTGCTGCCTTCAGCGCCGGTTATGTCCCTGTTGAACAGCGAATGGGAGACGAGGTTGCGGTACAGAATCGAAAATAAAGTGCCGCAACTTTTGGATGCGCCGGTGTTTAGCGCACTCTGTAGATCGACCGAAAGATGGCGAGGCGGCGCAAAGTCGTATGGGCTCATCTGATGCCGGTTTATGGTATCATGTGAACGAAAGGAGATCGCGATGAGAAAGGTCCAAAATGCGAGCCGCGGAGTGACGCGACGGAGGCCGGGGGGCCCCGGTTCGAGCGCTGTGCAGGATCTGGTCGCACAGGCTTTTCAGTCGGAAAAAGGGCTGGCTAAGACGCAGGCATCGCGCCTCTTCGAGCGCGTGGCCGCGACGTCTTCGCTGCCCGTGGGTAAGGTGCGATCCGAGCTCATTCCAGACGCGAGCTGGAAGCGTGCCCGCACCGTCCTCGGGCCGCAGGCGAGCCAGACCACCGCGCGTCTGAATCACGTGCTCACAATGGCGGAACGGGTCTGGGGCAACGAAGTGGATGCGACCACGTGGCTGAACAGTCCGCATCCCGAACTGCAAGAGGCGACTCCGTTATCGTTGTTGCGGACCGAAGCCGGCGGAAGAGCCGTGGAAGCACTTCTCGGTGCGCTCGAATTCGGATTCCCCGTTTAGATCTCTGCACAATGTTCGTTTTTCGCATGCTCGGAATTGCGCGCGACGTCTTCGATACAACCGGCGCAGCGCTTTATCCCGGCCGGTGGCACTCGGCTGGCACGCGGATTGTCTACGCTGCCGAACATGCGAGCCTTGCTGTGCTTGAAACGCTGCTCCACGCGGGCGGCCGCAAGTTACCGCCTCGCGTTCTGGTGCGCATTGAAATTCCTGACAAGGTCTCAGTTGAGATCTCCGGTTGGCTCGAGATGCCATACTCGCAGGCTTTTGGGGACTTGTGGATGCGCGAGAAACGAAGTGCTGTACTTCGCGTCCCAAGCATCGCCGTCAACAAAGTGGAATCGAATTTCCTCTTCAATCCGAGCCATCCGGAGTTCGCAAAGATCCGGCACGACCCTCCACGGGCATTCGCCTTCGATCCGCGCTTCTTCACCATTTGAAGGCGAAGCTTCCGCCGCCGCAACGCAGCTTAAATATCGGATGGCGATGAATGGTACCCTGAACTTCGCCCCCTAATGTTTGCCACTTCGCAGCACGCGCACTTTATCGGAATCGGTGGGATCGGCATGAGCGGGATCGCCGAGATTCTGCTGAGTCTCGGGATGAAAGTCTCGGGTTCCGACTTGCGGCGCAGTCCTGTCACCGATCGTCTCGCGCAGCTGGGCGCTTCAATTTATGAGGGGCATGAAGCAAGCAACGTGGCCGGCGCGACAGTAGTCGTCACCAGCTCGGCTGTGTCGGCTGCGAATCCGGAAGTGCTCGAGGCCCGAGCGCGCAAGATTCAGGTGATTCAGCGCGCGGAGATGCTGGCCGAGTTGATGCGTCTTAAATATGGCATTGCCATCGCCGGCATGCACGGCAAGACAACGACCACTTCGATGGTGGCTGCGGTGCTGGCTGCGGGAGGGCTTGATCCGACAGTGGTGGTGGGCGGCCGCGTGGACGCGCTGGGCTCGAATGCAAAGCTTGGCGCGAGTCAATTTCTCGTTGCTGAAGCCGATGAAAGCGACCGCTCATTTTTGAAGTTGTCGCCGATTCTGGCAATCGTGACCAACCTCGATCGTGAGCATATGGACTGCTACCGCGACATGCCGGATGTGGAACAGGCATTTCTGACTTTCATGGATAAGGTGCCCTTTTACGGCGCGGTTACTGCGTGCTTGGACAATCCGCAGCTTGCGGCGGTTCTCTCCAGCGTGCATCGGCGCGTCTTCACGTACGGCGTTGCGGTGGAGGCTGATTTTCGCCTCGAATTCCTCGCATCGCAGCCGGGAAGTCTCTCCTGTTTTCGTGTGGCGACGAAGGCCGGCGCGCTCGGGCCTTTCGAATTGCATGTACCGGGCCGGCACAACGTGCTCAACGCGACGGCTGCAGTTGCTATTGCTCATCAGCTGGAAGTGCCGTCGGAAAAAATTGCCGAAGGGCTCAAACATTTTCGGGGTGTGGACCGGCGCTTTCAACAAAAGGGCAACGCGCGCGGCGTTACGGTGGTCGACGACTACGGCCACCATCCAACGGAGATTCGGGCGACGCTGGCGGCTGCGCGCGAGTCGAGCCGCGGCCACATTCATGTCGTCTTTCAGCCGCATCGGTACTCACGCACCCGCGATTTGCTTGACGAGTTTGGCGCAGCATTCACGGATGCGGACACGGTTGTGGTTTTGCCGATCTACGCGGCGAGTGAGGAACCGCTGCCGGGAATCACTGCGGAACTGCTGGCCGAGCGCATTCATGGACCGAGGGTGCAGTTCGCTCCCGATTTTCCAACGGCCGTTGCTGCCGTAGTTTCTCAGGCTCACGAGGGCGATCTGATCTTGACGCTGGGCGCCGGCAGTGTGAGCCAATTGGGCCCGCAGATACTGGCTGTGCTTGAAGAGGCAAAACAGCCTTAGTTTGGGCACGCGTCTCCTAGCCCAAGGGTCCCTGCTTAAACGTTTCACTCCGATGTGCCACCCTGCTATGATGCGGCGGGCAAGTTTCTGTGAGCCACGAGGAGCACGTATGGGCAAGAGTTCACGCAGGGGATTTTTGAAGGCCGCCACAGGCACCGCTGCAGCGTTGACGTTTGCGAACCGGATGCCTGCATGGGCGCAGGGAACTGGTCCGGTAAAAGTCTGGAGCACCTATCGCGATCGTCGTCATGTGCAGGGGGAATCGATCGCATGGAAGCCGGTGGGTCAGGTCGCCGCAGAGGCCATCGCGCTTGATCCGAAAGCCGCCAAGCAAGAGGTGTTGGGCTTCGGTGCGGCCATGACCGATTCGACATGCTACGTGCTGAGCCAAATGAGCGACGCCGAACGCGCGCCTCTGATGCACGAGATGTTCGCACCTGGCGAGATGGCGATGAACGTGTGCCGCACGTGCATGGGGGCGAGCGATTACTCGCGCAATGTGTACAGCTTCGATGACAGTACGGAGCCCGATCCGGAGCTTAAGAAGTTTTCGATCGATCACGACAAGGCGTACATCCTGCCCATTTTGCGCGAGGCGCGCAAGGCAAATCCGGAGTTGTTTCTCTTTTCGTCGCCGTGGAGCCCGCCGGGATGGATGAAGCCGAATAACTCCATGCTGGGCGGAGCGATGCGGAAGACCAGCTTCGGACCCTATGCGAAATACTTCATGAGATTCCTCGATGGCTACAAGGCGGAAGGGGTCACGATCGACGCGGTCACCGTGCAGAATGAGACCGACGCGGAGCAGGAAGGGAACATGCCGGCATGCCTGTGGGCGCAGGAACAGGAGATGGATTTTGTGAAGAGCCACCTCGGTCCCGCGCTGCGCAAGGCCGGCTCGCCGATAAAGATCTGGGTGCTCGACCACAATTACAGCCTTTGGGGAAAGGCGATTGACGAGCTGAGCGATCCCGGCGTGTATGAATATGTCGATGGCATTGCCTGGCACGGCTATGTGGGCGAGCCCACCGCGATGACGCGTGTGCACGAGGCGTTCCCGCAGAAGAGCGCGTACTGGACCGAAGGCGGGCCTGACATTAGCCAGCCGGACTATCAGACGGACTACACCAAGTGGGCCGATTCATTCAACGGCATCCTGAATAACTGGGCGCGGTCGATCACTTCGTGGAATCTCGCGCTGGATGAGAAGGGCAAGCCGAATGTGGGACCGTTCTCGTGCGGCGGTGTTGTGACGGTCGAGAATGGGACGCACAAGATCACGCGCAGCGGGCAGTACTGGGCATTCGCGCATTATTCGAAGCACATCAAGCGCGGCGCGCGCGTGTTTGAGACCGATGGCCTTGGTTTTGACGGAGCCGGCGGTACGGTGTCGCACGCAGGCTTCCGCAATCCCGATGGCAGCTTTGTGGTGGTGCTGGCAAACACGGGCGAGCAGAGACGGGCACAGTTGGTGCTTGGTTCGAAGGCGCTGGGGGTCGATCTGCCTGCGGACTCTGTGACCACGCTGGAGTGGGCGTGAGTCAGGGGAAATAGACCAGCTTCTTGATTGTTCGTTACCCAGAGTCAGCTTGATCGATGACCCGGGTTATCTACGCCACATGCTCCCGGTAAACCTCGACTTCCCGATCGATGGTTTTTTTCCGTTCGAGTTTTGCCTTGGAGAGGTCGTACATCTGCTGTAGGTTCATCCAGAATTCGGCGCTGGTTCCAAAAAACCGTGCAAGACGGAGCGCCGTATCGGGGCTGATGGCACGTTTGCCCTTGACGATTTCGCCGATGCGGGTCGCAGGCACCCGGAGCTTCATGGCCAGAGCATTCTGCGATATCTTCAGAGGGCCGAGAAACTCCTCGCGCAGCATCTCACCCGGATGAGTGCTTACCCTCTTCAGGTTCCATCCGTTTGCTGGTCGATGAATAGCCATCCGTCCCCCCTCGATATCAGTGATAATCGGTGATCTCGACCTCGTGGGCGCCGTCAACCTTCCACACGAAGCAAATGCGGTACTGATCGTTGATTCGGACACTGTGTCGCCCGGCCCGATCCCCCTTCAGTGCCTCCAATCTGTTCCCATGGGGAGTGCGCAAGTCATTCAGATTCCCCGTCGCCTCGAGCTGGTCCAGCTTCCGCCGCGCAATCGCCTGAATGTTTGCCCATCGTCGGCTAAAGCCGGTTTCAAAGAGCTCCCTGGTATCTCTGTCTTTGAAGCTCTGGATCATTCAGAAGTTAAGGTATAACGTCTCACGTTACATGTAAAGCATGATATCGAGGGCCTGGCGGTTCTAAGCCCGTAACGGTGCGGATTCCCCCTCGCTGGAGGCGGCCGAAACCCACATCTGCGCGCTCTATAGTTGAGCCTGGCGATCCTTACGAAACGATCAGGCGTGGCGACTCAAGGAAGCAACCGAACCCGGTCCCTTGTTTGGGAAGACGATGCGCCCGCGGAGTCCCGCTTCCGGCGCGTGCAGCAGAGTGCGCCTGCTTCCGGACGCGGCCTTCCTCTCGAAATGGACGATGAGATCGATTCTCCCGGCTCGCGTAAAAAACGCTTTGTGTCGTCGCGTGCTCCGTGGTGGCGCCCCACTGGCACATGGAGCCGTGCATTTCTCGCGGGCGGATTGCTGATGATTGCATGCGCCTTCGCCTACGCGTTCCATATCTCGAAATCTTTCCTGGAGCACGACCAGCACTTTCGCATCGCGGGGACAGGCGACATTCAGATGGTCGGCCTCGCCGAGGTGACGCGCGCGGAATTGCTGCCTGTCTTTGGGGAAGATATCGGACGCAACATCTTTTTCGTGCCGCTCGCCGAGCGCCGCAAGCAGTTGGAACAGATTCCCTGGGTGCGGCAGGCCACGGTGATGCGTCTTCTTCCCGATCAGATTCGTGTCGCGGTGATCGAGCGCCAGCCAGTCGCTTTTGTTCGGCATGGCCAGCAGATCGGGCTTGTTGATGCCAATGGCGTCTTGTTGGATATGCCGCCGGGGGCGATGAGCAAGCATCATTATTCATTCCCCGTGCTCACGGGCATCGATGGCGGCGATCCGTTGCCTTCGCGCCGTGCGCGCATGGAACTCTATTTGCGTTTGGTGGGCGAGCTCGATGGCAACGGCCAGCATCTTTCCGATCAGATCTCAGAGATTGATCTGACCGATCCCGAAGACGCGCGCGTGCTGATGCCGGAGCAGGGAACGGACGTGCTTGCGCATTTCGGCGAAGATCGTTTTCTCGATCGCTACCAGCGCTACAAGGCCCACATCGCGGAATGGCGGCAGCAGTATCCCAAACTGGCTGCGGTTGATTTGCGCTATGAGCAGCAGGTCGTGCTGGAGATGAATCAGGGATCGTCGGGCACAGCACAGGCCGCTGTGAATGACGAGAATGCTACGCCTGTCGCAGCCAAGCCTGTAGCCGCCAGACCGGCCGCACTCAAACCGGCCGCAGCCAAACCTGTTGCGACCAAAACTGTCGAGCAGGCGTCCCCGTCCCATACAATCGCGAAGCCCGACGCGGGGAAGCGCATGGGTAGCACTGAGGCGCCGGTACCAATCCAGGCGGCAAAAAAGCCGCCGATAGCCCATGCCTCCACAGTGAACCACGCCAACAGCAAGACGCAGGCTAAGGTTCCAACGAGGACAGCCGCGGCAAAGACAAAAGACAAGAAACACGCACAAACCAAACCGATCGCGCAGAGAAAGACGAAGCAGAAACCGACGCAGAAATCGCCGGCAAAAACCGTCCATCCGCGGCAGCAGTAAAGGGTCAGTGAGTATGAGCCAGAAGCAGGACAACCTGATCGTCGTTCTCGACATTGGCAGCGCGTGGACGCGCGTGCTTGCGGCTGATTTGAATGAAGGCGCGTTACGCTACCGCGGCCATGGCGTCGTGGAATCGGCGGGGATGCGCAAAGGGCTCATCTCCGACCTTGGCCCGGCTGCGAAAGCGGTGAAGGCAGCCAACGAGCGAGCCGAGTGGGTGGCTCGCATCAACATCGACGAGTGCGTGGTTGGAGTGGGCGGTCCCCATGTTCGCGGACTCAATACCAACGGCGGCATCGACCTGGGCAACCGCATGCGCGAGATTACTCGCGAAGATGTGCGCGCCGCGATTGAGCGTGCCCGCGCTGTGGAGCGTCCTCCCGACCGTGAGATTCTGCACCTGCTGCCGCGCCAGTTCATTCTTGACGACCAACCGGGAATCTTCGACCCGGTGGGCATGGTGGGGGCGCGACTTGAAGTGGATCTTCACATCGCCACTTGTTCTGGCGGTGCGCTTCAAAGCAGCGTCACTTGCGCCAATCGCGCCGGGCTTGAAGTCACCGAGGCGGTGCTCGAATCGATCGCATCTGCTGAGGCAACGCTCTCGGCCGATGAACGTGAACTAGGCGTCTGCTTGCTCGACATAGGCGCGCATTCCAGTGACCTGGCGGTCTTCTTCGAGGGCGCGGTGGTGCACACAGGGTCGGTGCCTATTGGCGGCGCGCACTTTACCAATGATTTGGCCGTCGGCCTGCAGATGCCCAAGGCGCAGGCGGAAGATTTGAAATGCCAGTTTGGCCATTGCGTGGTGACGTCGGTTCCACAGGAATCCGAGATTGAGATCGCTAATCCACAGCCTCAGAAGCTTGCGTTGCGCAGCATTGCTGAGATACTGGAGCCAAGGGCGCGCGAGCTGATGCATTTTGTCAAAGAGAGCCTTCGCCAGGGCGGCGTAGTGGACGCGCTGGGAGCAGGATGCGTGCTGTCCGGCGGTGGAGCGTCGTTGCCCGGAATGCTCGACATTACCGAGAGTCACTTGCGAGTGCCGGCCCGCACGGGAATGCCTGTGCGCTTGTCCAACATGCCGGGTGAGCTGGTGAATCCGGGGTTTGCCATGCCGATTGGAATGCTTTTGTACGCTCACCGTACGCGAGTAACCCGCGCGGCAGAGAACAACAGCCTGCGCGCCAAACTGCGCGCGATTTTCGCAGCAAGTTTTTAGACACAGATTATTCGACGCGCCAGGGAGGTCCAATCCGCGATGGAGCAGACAAACGAATCCGGAGAGATACGCATTCAGTTTCACGATGAGAGCGTTCGTGGAGCTCGCATCAAGGTCATCGGCGTAGGCGGAGGCGGCGGCAACGCCGTCAATCGCATGATCCAGGCTGGCCTCGAGGGCGTGGAGTTCATCGCGGCGAACACCGACGTGCAGGCACTCAAGCTCTCGCAGGCTCCAGTGAAATTACAGCTGGGTGTCCGGCTCACTTCCGGACTGGGCGCGGGCGCGAATCCCGACGTGGGCCGTCGTGCCGCGCTTGAGGATTCCGAGAAGATCATTGAAGCTCTCGAAGGCGCGGATATGGTCTTTGTGACGGCCGGGCTTGGCGGCGGCACGGGCACGGGAGCCGCACCGGTGATCGCATCGTTGGCCAGCGAGATGGGAATTCTGACGGTCGCTGTGATTACGCGGCCTTTTGCATTTGAAGGCAAGCGCCGCCTGCAGCAGGCAGAGCGAGGTCTCAAGGAACTGCTTGAGAGCGTCGACACGATGATCGTGATCCCCAACGAAAAACTTCTTGCAGTCGCCAAGGACGCGGGATTCTTTGAGAGTTTCCGCATCGCCGACGACGTGCTGCGCCAGGGCGTGCAGGGAATCTCTGACATCATTACGATTCCCGGCATCATCAACCGGGACTTCGCCGATGTAAAGACGACGATGGCCGGCATGGGTCACGCGGTGATGGGCACGGCGGTGCGCTCCGGCGAGAATCGCGCGATTGAAGCGGCACAGGCGGCCATGGCCTCGCCCCTGCTCGATGCGGGGGCCATCGACGGCGCGCGCGGCATTCTCATCAACATCACCGGTTCCAGCTCGCTGAAGCTCTCCGAGGTGAACCAGGCCTCGACCTTGATTCAGTCTTCGGCGCACGAGGACGCGAACATTATTTTTGGAGCGGTGCAGGACGAAAGGATGGGCGACGAGGTGAAAATCACCGTCATCGCCACCGGCTTTCGCGACCAGATGCCCGAACGGCGCGCACGCATGTTGAGCGTGGAAGAAGCGCCGGTAGTTTCGGTTCCGGTGATGGCGTCTGAAAACTGGATGCGCGAGGCAGCCCAGGCAGCGGCCGCGCCTGCCGGTCCAGGCCCCGCGCGCTTTTTGAGCGAACAGGAAGATCAAGGTTCCGAAGATGGAGACGAACCGGCGTTCTTCTCCGCGACTTCTTCACCTTCACGCAGACGGCGGGTTGCCGAGGAACCGGAGCCAGTCGGAGTTTCCGCGCGCCCGCAGTTCGCGGAACTTGCCGAGGACCCGGCATTCGTGCCCCTATCGAGAGATTTCAGTTCAGACTTTGGCGGCGCGCTGCGCGAGGCTGCGGCGGAGAATCCAGCTTCCGGGTCTGTCGCCCCGGTCGCGGAGTCAGCCAACGAAGCTGAGCGCGATCTGGATGTACCGGCTTTTATGCGTCGTCTGAAGTTCTGAGCGGAACCAGAGTACGCTCTGGCTCCGCTGTGACCCGTTTGGATACTTTTCCGATTCTTCGGTAATGTCCATCACCGCGGATTTCTTGTGCCAATTCGATAATGGGTTCAGAATTGAGATAACAGCTATGAACCGACCAACGGCATTCGTAAATCAATGTTTGGAAATTCCAAAAGATCGGTTATTGTAGACCTAAGTAACAGAACAACCTCTGAATAAGCGTGGTTTAAGGCACAGACGTTCAGGCCAATCAGCCGATAGAGCTGATGCAGGAAAAGTTTATTCGTAGCAATGACCGGTAAGAGGTGCACCTTTCAAAGGTCGGACGCGCGGCAACAGACGCGTCGTAGAGAGGGTAGACTGGATGAAGTTTTCACGTTTTTTGGCCTGTGGCCTGGCTTTGGTTGGTTTTGCAATGGGTACGGTCGCCGGAATGGCTCTGGATGCCCCTCATACGCTGCACCGTTCGAGACTTGCAAACCAGCACCTGTCGGTAACGAGCCACTCCAGAGGCCACCACACCGTGGCGCATCACTCTGCTTCAACCACTCCTGCTCGCCATCGCACCTACACAGCTGGATCGACGCATTCGGGAGCGTCCTTACACAACGCTTCTTTGCGCGTCCATCGCCATCGGTACTATGAGCGCTTCACGGCAAGTTCCTTTGCTTCAGGCGATATCTTTGCGGATGACATCACCGCCGGTGAAAACCCGGTGGTCCGCCAGGCAGCCATCGACGCGCTGGGGGGTATGAACGGCACGGCCGTCGTCATCGATCCTTCGAATGGCAGGATCTTGGCCATGGTGAACCAGAAGCTGGCCCTGTCGCCGGGAGCTGAGCCTTGCTCGACCATCAAGCTCTCGGTCGCCCTGGCAGCCCTTTCTGAGGGAATTGTCACCCGCGAAACGATGGTGCGTTTGCCAGGGTTCCGCATGAATATGACGGAAGCCCTCGCGCACAGCAACAACCTTTATTTTGAGGAGCTTGGCCGCGAACTAGGATTCGATCGCGTGCGCCATTATGCCACCCAATTCGGCCTCGGAGAACTGGCCGGCTACAACATTACCGGCGAGCAGTTGGGGGTTTATCCGGATCAGCCTCTCCCCGCTTCGGAAGGCGGGGTAGGACGCATGTGCAGCTTCGGCCAGGGTGTCTCGATGACGCCTTTGCAACTCGGCGCATTTGTCGCAGCCATCGCCAACGGCGGGACGCTCTATTACCTGCAGCACCCGACTTCGCCGATGGAAATCGCTGGATTCGAGCCGCGCGTGAAGCGCACGCTTGATATCGCCAAGCTCGTACCCCAACTTCAGGATGGAATGGCCGGGGCAGTTGAATACGGGACAGCGCGCCGCCTGCGCGCCAACTTCCAGGAACTGCCGGTTTTTGGCAAGACGGGGACCTGCTCCGACAACGGCACCCGATTCGGATGGTTCGTTTCGTTCTCCGACACACCGCAGGGCAGCATGGTGACCGTGATCTTCCTCGAAGGCGGCCGGCCCACATTCGGACCCCGTGCCGCGGAATTGACGGGTGAATTCTACAAGAACCTCTGGGATCGCAATTATTTCGCAGACAAAGGCACGCAATCTACCGCTGGAGCGTCCTTAGCGCCCGCTTCTCAGCCAGTCCAACAGCAATAAGCTCGCAGGCTAGGCTCTCGACCATGGAGAGAAGGTCGCCTTTCGGGGCGGCCTTTTTTTTGCTCCGAAGGCGTCCACACAGACTGCTTGAAACGAATTCGAGTCTGCGTCATCCTATACGCAGCAACCTCTCGTAATCCCGGATGCACCCGGGCAGCCCCAACGAGCGCGCGCATTCTTCCCTATGGAATTGCCTACACACATCCTGCTGACGTACGGCTACCTGCTGCTCTTCCTTTGGGTCCTGGTGGAGCAGATGGGGATTCCCCTGCCGGCGACGCCAGTTCTTCTAGCCGCAGGTGCGCTCTCCGCCCAGCACGAATTGAGCTTTCCGCTGGCGCTGGCGTTAGGAATCTTCGCGTGCGTATCGGCCGATACAGCCTGGTATCTCATTGGACGGCGCTTCGGCCACCATGTTCTCCGCATCCTCTGCAAGCTCTCTCTCGAGCCCACGATATGCGTGCGCCGAACCCAGGATTCATTCGGCCGCAGACGCGAAATCACGCTGATGATCGCCAAATTCGTGCCCGGTCTGGCCACACTCGCCCCGCCCGTTGCCGGCGAAAACGGCATGGACTTCGACCGTTTCCTGCTGTTCGACGCCATTGGCGCCACGCTCTGGGTAGGCGCGTTGCTGGGAGCTGGCCGGCTTTTCGGCGACGCCCTCAAGCGCGATCCCAGCCTGCTGAACTGGGTTGGACGATTCTCCGGCGCGCTGCTCGTGCTTGGGATTATTGGCTTTTTCGTCGGCCGCCTGATGCGCCGCCGCCGCTTCCTGCGCACCCTCGTTAAGTCGCGCCTCGAGCCCGACGAACTGAAGCGCCAACTGGATGCCGGCGAAAAGGTCTTTATCGTCGACTTGCGGCACCCTCTGGAACTGCTGCCCGATCCCTTCACTCTGCCGGGAGCCCTGCATTTTTCGCCAGAAGGACTGGCCGCCCGGATTCATGAAATCCCGCGCGACCGGGACATCGTCCTTTACTGCACGTGTCCCAGCGAAGCGACGGCGGCAAAGACGGCCATGACTCTGCACAAACTCGGCATCGACCGCGTCCGCCCGTTGCGTGGCGGATACGACGAGTGGAAGCGGCTTGGCTATCCGCTCGACGCCATTGAGCCGGTCATGCCGCTGGTCCAGGTCTTGCCGGCAACGAGCTAGAGGTCACAAACAGCGCCGCGATTTTGTTTCCGATCGGCGAGCCGATCCCGCTGCACGCGTCCGGGCCCTTCGCGGCGTCATACATCCCATTGCTCCCCTGCGTGATGTCATTGAAGGCGCCCTGATTCTGCCAGAGCTTCGGCGTTACGAAGCCAAGCTTGGTTCCGAAGCTGGCAAAGAGACCTGCATACAGCGGTGCAACCGCGCTGGTGCCTCCGACCACCGCCAGCGACCCATGAACAAAAATGTTGTAGCCAGTGTTGGGGTCCGCATCGGCACAGACATCGGGGACCATCCGGCCACTGCCGGACTGCGACGAGTCTGGCGGCGCGGGCGGTGCGCCTATCTGAAAGGCCTGGACTGGGAAGACGGTCGAGTAGCCTCCGCCGGTTCCTTCGCCGTCGGTTGAACCGGGGTTGTCATTCCACACGGTCTCCGTGGTCGCAGTCTTGTTCGTTCCACCGCAGGCCACTACATGCGGGCACGAAGAAGGCGCATCCACATTGGCCGGCGTCGATCCACCATCGCTAGAATCGTTGTCCCCAGTTGCGGCAAACACTGTCATTCCCGCAGCCGTTGCTGTTTCAGCCACGGTTTCCATCGCTTGAACCGCGGGGGTGCCCCAGATTGCCTCGTCACCGCCCCATGAGATGGAGCAGACAGCGCATCCGTCTTCTGCTGCCTTCTGCACTGCTGTACCGATATTCTCCGACCAGTAGACGCGAATTGTTGCAGCTTTTCCTGTCGCCGCGAAATAAGCGGCTCCCGCCACTTCGATATCGAGCGCGACCTCGATATCGGGATCGTCTGGGGCGCCGACAGTCTGATTCGGGTTGTTTTTCGTTGCGTCCACCGACACATCCGTTATTTGCGGCGCAGCCGACGGACCGATCGACTGAAAGAATGCACTAATATCCGACTGCACCCATCCGCCGCCCAACTCCACAATGGCGATGACTCCACCGCCTGCCAGGTTTGTGGGCCAGTTGTAGGCGGTGCAGAGGTCTGGGACGTTCCAGGGGCCTGCCGCGGGTGTTGTGGCTGCTGCCTCCGGTTCGAGAATCTGAAAGTAGGTTCCATGCTTGGATGCGTGCCGGTGCCTGCGGATTCTGGCCATTGAGTGCCTCCTTTTGGGGCGAAGAGCTGGAGCAGATCACTCGTCCATCGGGACCGAGTATCGTTAGAGAAACATCATATTGGAGTAAACGGATTTGGCTTACGAAGACCTTCGCGACTGGATTAGAACTCTCGAGAAGCACGGTGAACTCAAGCGCATCCGCGAAGAAGTTTCGCCCGAGCTCGAAATTACGGAGATCACCGATCGCGTGTCCAAGATTGGAGCTAGAGGCCATTCCGATGCCAAGGGAGGTGCCGCTCCTGCGAAGTACGCTCCCGGCGGTCCCGCACTGCTTTTTGAAAATGTGAAGGGACATCCCGGTCACAAGGTCCTGATCAATCAATTTGGCAGCGAGCGTCGCATGGCGCTTGCGCTCGGCGTGGACAAAATCGATGAGATCGCCGAACGCATCCACACATTGATGAATGTGAAGCCGCCGACCGGTGGCTTTTTCGACAAGCTCAAGATGCTGCCCCAACTGGCCGAGTTGGCGAACGTGTTTCCCAAGACTGTCGCCGCGAAGGACGCGCCTTGCAAGGAGGTCATTCTGCGGGAAGGCTTCGACCTCAATGTGTTTCCGATTCTCAAGTGTTGGCCGCACGATGGCGGCCGGTTCATTACGCTGCCGTGTGTGCACACGCGCGATCCTAAAGGTTCTGGTGGAGGAGCAGGGGGCACAGGGAAACGCAACATCGGCATGTACCGGATGCAGGTCTACGACGGCCAAACCACGGGCATGCACTGGCAGCGGCAGAAAGTTGCTGCCGAGCACTACCGCAATGCGCTGCGCAATGCTGCGTCGGCCAACGAGTCAATCCAAGACCAATTCAGCCCGAAGGGCGCACGCGTTGCTGCGATGGCTGAATCCGCCGGAGGCGCTGTCGCGATTCCCGGCGGGTCTATCGCGGGCCTGCCTCAGGTCTCCCTCGGCAACCTGAAAGGCTCGCGGCTTGAGGTAGCCGTGGCCATCGGCACCGATCCCGCGACAACATTTTCCGCGATTGTTCCAGCGCCGCCCGAAGTCGAAGAATTTATGATTGCCGGATTTCTTCGCGGCAAGCCGGTCGAGATCGTCAAGTGTGAAACCGTCGACCTTGAAGTTCCCGCGCACGCTGAAATTGTTCTCGAAGGCTACGTGGAGTTGGGCGAACTGCGCGCCGAGGGCCCCTTTGGCGATCACACCGGCTTCTACACTATGACCGACGAATATCCGGTCTTCCATCTTACTTGCATTACGCATCGCAAAGACCCTATCTACGCCGCAACCATCGTGGGCAAGCCTCCGATGGAAGATGCGTGGATGGGTAAGGCGGTAGAGCGCATTTTTCTGCCGGCGATGAAAATGACGATTCCCGAGTTGGTCGACATTCATCTGCCCGTCGAAGCTGTCTTTCACAACCTGATGATCGTTTCGATCCGCAAGAGCTACCCCGGCCATGCGCGCAAAGTGATGAACGCCATCTGGTCGCTGGGCCAGGCCATGTTCACCAAGTGCATCATCGTCGTCGATGAGGATTGCGACGTGCAGAACGTTGGAGAAGTGGTCTTGCGCGTAGCCAACAATATCGATCCCGAACGGGATATCCAGTTCACGCTGGGCCCCATCGATTCTCTCGATCACTCGTCACGCTTGCCCAATTACGGATCCAAAATGGGCATCGACGCAACGCGCAAGTGGAAAGCTGAGGGATTCGACCGTCCCTGGCCAGCCATGATCGAAATGGACCGCGCGACCAAAGCAAAGGTGGATGCGATGTGGGCGAAGTTAGGGTTGTGAGTGAGACGATTTTGATGATGGTTTACTGCACGGCTTAGGTAGAAACCATAGACTCGTGCTTGGACTCTGCTAATTACGCGATGGGCCGGAAATCTTCTGCTTAAGTTTAGAGGAATTTGATCTGACGCGGTACACCTGTGGAGGTGGCAATGGCAATCCACGATTTGTTCGATTGGACAAACGCCTCTGTCGGGGCAGCGGGTCTCGTTTTGACTGTATTTGCATTATTGCAGGCTACGGGTGCGAAAAAGGCCGCTCAACAGGCGAGCAAGAACATACGACAGCACAATGCCGAGGTCGATTTCAATTCTCTTGCACGTATTGCCAAGGAACTCCACGGCTATGTTGAGGACGGCAGAATGTCCGAAGCGCGGTTGCGAACGACCGACTTACGCTCCGAATTGGCGACTGCGATCAGGACCCATGGCCGATTCGTAGCCAATGAGTTAAGTCGACTGCGCGAAAGACAAATCGATCTCAAGCTAATTACAGAAGGACTCAACGGTGGACCAGAAACTCTAAGCTCCACAGAGAGGATTCGACTCCTGAGAATTACAGGTGAGATACTGGAAGCGTTAGCTGGACTGTCGGGGCAATTCCGATCCCAGGTCGACACGGAGGTTTCTAGTGTCTGAAAGGTCTCAAGGCTTTGTGAAGCAGCTGCTGGAGAAGACGAGGGAGGGGAAGCTCTCTTGGACAACTGCTTTCGAGGATGGGCAATTCAAGACTGTTCTTCCCGGAGGCCAACTCGCATTTGTCGTACAGGTGAAAGGGGATGTCCACCGGTTTCTGATGCTTGACGAGAAGCAGGAGGCTGTTCTCGACGAGACAATAACCAAGGCCGATACCGAGAGAGAACCGGCCCATCATCCAAAGTTGATGCTTTATTTAGGGATTGGTGAACTCCAGGCCTTGGCACGAACCCAGGCACTGCAGGTAAATGACAAACTCGTCCAGGCCGAACAACTCCTCGGTTCCATTTGATCTATCCCCAAGTTTGTCGTCGAGTATCGCCGCGCATTCCGGTACTTTGGTAGAATCCGGTGCGGTGGAACTGTGGCCAACTTCTTTTGCCAATGACATCCCTTCGCGCCGCCGCGCTGATATTTCTTATCTTGCTGATTGCGATGTGTGCATGGGCGTCCGAGCCGCTTGGTTTCGATCTCCGTGGCAAACCCATCACCGATCTCGCCGGGCCGGGAATTCGCGTCGTGGTCCTTATCTTCGCCGCCAGCGATTGCCCCATCTCCAACCGCTACGTCCCTGAAATCGCGCGTTTGAATCGCGAATTCACTAAGCGGGGCGTCCGTATCTGGTGGGTATTTCCCAACCCCGAGGACAGGTCGTCCACAGTCGCGCAGCACAATCATGCTTTCGCCATTACTGAACCAACAGTGCTGGATACGCGTCAGAGCCTCGTCCATCTGGCGCACGTAACCACCACGCCAGAGGCGGCCGTTTTCAGGTCAAAGGGAAATGATCTCCGCGAAGTCTATCGTGGCCGCATCGACGACCGTTATCTCTCCATCGGACAGGAGCGCCCTCGAGCGCAGCAGCACGACCTCGAGGCAGCCATCGGAGCTGCTCTGGCGGACAAACCGGTTCCCCCATCCGGTGGCCCGCCGATCGGTTGCTCAATCGTCCCTTTGCAGAAGTGATGACGAGAATTCGATCCATTGCGGCGGTTGCGGCCTTAGCTGCCAGCACTTTCTTCCTTCGCAATTGGCGCGAATCGACCGTCTACAGCGCAAATCCCGAGCCCTCGCAGGAGTCCGCTGCCGCTTCTCACAGCTTTGGAAGAACGGCACGAGTTCAATCCCAGTCAGCACCGACTTGGAGCCGGGACATCGCGAGTGTTCTGTATAAAAACTGCGCCACCTGCCACCATCCCGGAGGAGCGGGTCCATTCAGCCTGCTCACCTATGCGGATGCAAGGCGCTGGGGCCCGCAACTGATGACGGTGACCCAGTCGCGCTTCATGCCCCCGTGGCTGCCCGAGCCCGGCTACGGGGACTTTGCCGACGTACGCCGTTTAAGCGACCATGAACGGGATCTGATTAAGCAGTGGGTCCTTGCAAAGATGCCGCAAGGCGATCCCGCCGTCGCACCGGCACCGCCTCGCTACGACGCCGATTGGCTGATGGGCAAGCCCGATCTGATTCTCAAGGTTGCTCGTCCGTACACGCTTCCCGGCGGAGGCACAGACGTCTTTCGCAATTTCATCCTGCCTTATCCGCTCAAGGAGACTCATTACATCCGGGCCATGGAAATCCGGCCAGGTACACCACAGATCGTTCACCATGCCAACATCACTATCGATCGCACCGGAGGGTTGCGCAGGCAGTTTCCGAATGATTGGCAGAACGGCGTGGCAGGCATGGAATTGATGGTCGATGCGGGCAATCGATTCGATCCCGACAGCCACTTCCTTTTCTGGAAGCCGGACACACCAGCTCTTGTCGAGCCTGTGGGAATGCCCTGGCGGCTCGATCCGGGGAATGACCTGATCCTCAACATGCACCTCAAGCCGTCCGGCAAAGCGGAAACACTCGACGCGGAGGTCGGCCTTTACTTCACTCCCGACCCGCCCGCCAAGCAGCCAATGCTGATTGATCTCGAACGCGACGATGCGCTCGACATTCCCCCGGGAGACGCGAACTTTGTCGTGGAGGATTCGCTGACACTGCCGGTCGATGTCGATGTGTTTGGGGTCTATCCGCACGCCCACTATCTCGGCCGCGATATGCAAGGCTGGGCCATTTTGCCCGACGGCGAAAAGAAGTGGCTGGTTTGGATTCGCAATTGGGACATCGACCGCCAGGCTGTCTATCGCTACAAGGAGCCGGTGTCGTTGCCGAAGGGCACTGTCCTCCACATGCGCTATACCTACGACAATTCTTCGACGAACATCCACAATCCCCATGCGCCTCCGGTGCGTGTGCGCGCCGGGAACCGTTCGGAGGATGAGATGGCGCATCTGTGGTTCCAGGTGTTGCCCGTCAACGTGCAGCCCGGCGCTCCCGATCCGCGGCTCTTGTTAGAGGAAGCATGGATGCGCGAGCGGCTTCGCAAGACTCCCGGCGATCAGGTTAGTCTGTACAACTATGCTGCCGCTCTGGCTGGCGAAGGCAAGTTCCCTGAAGCAGCTTCCGCTTTCGAGCAGAATTTGAACCAGTCCCCGCACGACGTGCGGACCTTGACCGCACTCGGCGCGGCGTTGGAAGGCGCGGGCGAGTGGCAGCAGGCCCAGCAGCGCTTTCGGAGCGCGATTGATGCGGCTGGAACTGACAGCTCGTCGACTTGCGATCCTCGATTCGATTTGGCCAGCTCGGAACTTCGCCACGACCAGCCGGAAGCCGCGGAGGATTTTCGGACGGAGGTGGCAACCTGCCCGGAAGACGCCGAGGCACTGACGGGTCTGGCACAAATTGAGATCGAAGCAAACCAGAGTACTCAGGCTATTCAGCACTTGACTGCGGCCATCCGCATCGATCCTTTTCTCGCCAATGCACATGAGCAGCTCGCACGTGCCGATGCCCAATCAGGCGATCTGCCGGGCGCGCTCGCCGAGCTCGAAAAGGCTGCGCAACTCAAGCCGGATGACGCGGCAATCCATTCCGGTCTGTCTCAAGTGCTCGCGGCAAGCGGCAGCTTGCAGCAGGCCATCGACGAGCAGCGCACCGCGCTGAAGCTTCTCGAAGACGATGCCGATGGGTGGAACAATCTCGGCGTTCTTGAGGCTCGCACAGGGCACGTCCCCGCGGCACGCGATGCATTTCAACATGCGTTGCGCTTGGATCCGCAACATTCACAGGCAAAATCGAACCTGGCACGCCTGCAATCGCAAAACTGAATCCAAAATTGAATCCAGCAGGTCCCGAGATCGCCTCTGATATACCTGAATGCATGCATGGTGCATTTCGCGGGCTCCTGTTGGCTCTTCTCGCAGCAACGCTCGCTCCCGCATCTCCCCTCTCCGCGCAGCAGTCCCCGGACAACTTTCGCTGGATCGACTTCCATTCGAAGCCGGATCAGGACACGGTTGTTTGGGTCACGCGCTCGCTTGATCCGGAAAAATGGTCGGCCATTCGCGAGATTGGTGTCGAGTACGATGCGGCGCTGGTCGTGACCACCTTGCGCAAGACGCCGCAGACTCCGCCTGCCTTGGATTCGTTCTCCATCTGGACGGCTTCGCTGACGAATCACAGCATCACTTTGCTCTTGACAGGCACGAATCTGCGCCTTCTGGACTGGATGCTTTTTGCCGTGGGACGACCTCGCGATCTCGGCGCTCTCTACGACGACTGCAATGAGTGTGACGCATCGACATTTCTCACGGCGTTCTATTACGATGTTCGTTCCCACAATTGGGCCGCGCGCTGGATGCGAGGCAACCAGGCAATTCCGCTCTCAAGTGCAAATGCTCCGCAGGGCGTGACGTCGGCGCAGGCGTATGCTGTTTTGGCCGACCCCAACGGCCACGAGGTGGTCGGCACATGGAATCATCTCGACTACGGAAAAGCGAAAGCGCCGGAAGATTATGTCTACCAATATGACGTGGACGCATCGAATGACCTGGAACGAACGCAGGTCCTCAGTGGCAAGAGCGCGGAAGCAATGAAACGCAGAATTTGCGTCGGGTCAGATGCGGTGACGGGTTTGGCCCGGGGTCAGGACTCACCCCTCTGCCAGTCGAAGATTCAATCTCCCCATGGCGCCGCTCGCAAGCCTGCGAACTGAGAATCGGAGTGAGCGAATTCAGCCGGAACAAGGGACGCCCTCCGGTGCAATTCAGAAAACACATCCGGTTTCCGATTTTTTCCATGGCTGATCCAGAGGCGACAAACTGATTGCTGTGAATGAGTTACAACGAAGCGTCGGCTGCAGGCGCGGGTTTTCTGCGCGGAACCTGGGCATGCCCATTCCTTGCGGCATCCAACCTTGCTGGAGCGAAAGTAAAATGAACGCCATTTCCCGGCACGCATGCTGCCTATCGATTTCTCTTGTTACCGCGCTTATTCTAGCGGGTTGCCACGGCAATCAGGATCAAAACGCGACCAACGCAAATCCCGCGAACCCCGATCAGACCCAGGCCCAAGATCAGGCGCAGGACCCGACATCTGCGAATATTGTCCCGATTTCGAATACGAGTGCCGCAAGCACCCCGCAGGACAGCAGCGGAGGGTACAGCGATCAAGGTGCACCGTCCGCAAGTCCCGACCAGCAATATGAAAATGATCCCGGCTACGGCGAACAGGTGGCGGATACAGCGCCGCAGCCGCCGCCCCCGTTGCCAACATACGATCAGCCCGACTGCCCCGGCGACGATTACCTCTGGACGCCCGGCTATTGGGATTACGCGTCCGACGGCTACTATTGGGTGCCCGGCGCATGGGTGGAAGCGCCCTATCAGGGCGCGCTCTGGACTCCTGGCTATTGGGGCTATACCCACGGTCATTACGGTTTCTATCGCGGCTACTGGGGACCGCACATTGGCTACTACGGCGGCATCAATTATGGCTTCGGCTATGTGGGCTTTGGCTACCAGGGAGGGTACTGGAACCAGGGCCATTTCGATTACAACCGAAGCGTCAATCGCGTGAACGTGAACCAGGTGCACTACGTCTACAACCGCACGGTCGTGTACAACAACACCTACAACACGCGGATCAGCTATAACGGCGGCTCCGGTGGAATCAACGTTCGTGCGCGTCCCGCGGAACTGGCCGCGATTCACGAGCAGCATGCGCCGCCGATGACCGCTCAGGTGCAGCATGCGCAGCAAGCTCGTGCCGACCGCTCGAACTTCGCCGCCGTGAACCGGGGCACTCCAGCAAATCCGGTTGTTACGCGCCCCTTAGCAGCAGACCACAACATCAGGCCGCCTGCCCAGATTGCCGCGCGCAACGCGGCGCAGCAACAGCCTCAACGGGCTCCCGAGCCGATGCGCCCGAATGCTGCTCCTGTGCCGGCGCCAGCCCGCGGTGCTGAACCCTATCGCGGAGTTCCGCAACCGAACGCTCTTCACACCCAGGCTCCGCCGCCGAACAATCATCCGGCGAACCAGCCGCAGGAACGTGCTCCCATGACGCGGCCTGCTGCCCCACCCGCACAGTCCCCGCAAGCGAGGCCTGCGCCGCAGTACACGCGGCCGCAGCCGAATCAACCGAATCGTCCGCAAGCGGCGCGGCCGACGCCAGCACCGGTACAGCCGCGCATGGTTCCTCAGCCGCAGCCCCAGCACACAGCGCCCCCGCCGCAACGTGTAGCACCAATGCGTCCGGCTCCGCCGCCTGCTCAACCACAACGCATGCAGCCAGCGCGACCGGTAGCTCCTCAACACGCGCCCCCACCGTCCCGACCGGCGCCCCAAGCGCAGCCCAAACCGCCTGCGAGTCGGCCCGCACAACGGCCCGACGAAAAGCATCCCCAGTAGTGTGAATTGAATTCGGCCGTGGGGATTTTTCGCGCGCGGGGTGCGCGCCTTATTGGGCCGCGAGGACGCGGATGCCAACGAGGTTGCGTACCCACCGCGCGGGACGCTTTTCTCCCGTCGCAACCAGTTGAAAGAGCCCATTGTTTCCCAGGGATTTGCCGTCCACCGTGTCCGCGACCAGGACCGTGCCGTCGTGCACATCGGGCGTGACTTCGCCGATCGAGTAAACGACCTGGTAGCCGTCCGATCCTTCGGCCACGATGTAGAGGCGGAAATCCTTGCCGCGCGGCTTGCTGGGCACTCCCAGTTGCGTCAGCAGGTCCGTCAACGGCACGCCCGAGAATGTCTGATTGGCCTTCGCGTGCTCGTTGTACACCGTGATGGTGGTGTGCGGCAGCGCCGCCAGCGTTGCCGGCGTCCACTCCGACGCCTTCGCGCCAAAGGTGATCTTCAGCGGTCCAGACGGTGCGGTCGCGTGCGCCATCTCTTCCTGCATGCGCGATGTGTCTGGTTGCTGCTGCGCGCCCATCGGCTGCCCCTGGTTTGCCCCCTGGCTCTGGCTGTGGCTTGGCCGGGGCAGCAGGCCGATAGCCAAAATCAAGGCGAAATTCCCAATGACTTTCCGCATGCAGAATCCCTCCGCGCGATCCATCGTATACTGGACCCATGTCGATTGTGCGCAACCTGGCCGGCATCGCGAAGGGCATGAGCATCACCTTCGGTGAGATCTTCCGGCCAACTGAGGTCGAAAACTATCCCGACGGCCCCGGTCCTCTGCGCGGAGCGGTTTTCCAGCAGCGCTTTCGCGGAAAGCACGTGTTGCAGCGCGATGAGAACGGCCTGGAGAAGTGCGTTGCCTGTTTTCTCTGCGCCGCGGCATGCCCGGCGAACTGCATCTTCATCGAGGCTGCCGAGAACACCGAGGAGCAGCGCATCTCCTCGTCCGAGCGCTACGCCAAGGTCTACAACATCGACTACAACCGCTGCATTTTTTGCGGATATTGCGTAGAGGCTTGCCCCACCGACGCGATCACGCACGGCCACGGCTTCGAGCTTGCCTCTCTGAACGCGACCAGCCTGGTCATGCGCAAAGAGGACATGCTGGTGCCGGTGGCGTCGCTCACCGCAGCGAAGTAGCTTACCGGCGTACCCTTCCCGATACCTGAAGCACTTTGGATTCACGATGCCTCCGTCTATCCTGAGGAGTGCATCCTCCAACGCTCGTTGCTCGGAGGCTTCAAAAGATATGACCACACACCGCGAACATCCGCTCTATGACATCCTCAAGCACCGCATCGCGATTATCGACGGTGCGATGGGCACGACCATCCGCACCTACGGCATGAAGGAAGCTGACATCCGCGGAGAGCGGTTCAAGGACTCGAAGAAAGATCTGCTCAACAACGGCGACCTGTTCAGCCTGACGCAGCCCAAGTTGATCGGTGACATTCATCGCCGGTTTCTTGAAGCCGGGGCAGACATCATCGAGACCAACACATTCGGCGCCACCAGCATCACGCAGAGCGAATTCTTCGTGGACGACCCGCGCGAACACGGTGGCCGCAAGGATCCCGCTTTCTACGAGAAGATCATCGATGACCCGTTCCTTGGCAATCTGGCCTGGGAGATCAATGAGCAGTCGGCGCAGCAATGCCGCGAGTGGGCCGACCGTGTCGCCAATGAGACGGGCAGTCCACGGTTCGTTGCCGGAGCGATTGGGCCGCTCACCGTTTCTCTCTCCAATTCGCCCGATGCCGACGATCCCGGCTTTCGTGTAGTCACTTTTGACCAGGTGAAGACCGCCTATAAGCAGCAGGTGCGCGCTCTCATTGCAGGCGGTGTCGATCTACTTTTGGTTGAGACGATCTTCGACTCGTTAAACGCCAAGGCGGCGCTAGTCGCCATCCGCGAGGTCTTCGATGAAGACGGCCTTGCTGCGAACAACAGGGGATTGCCGTTGATGATCTCCGCAGCTGTCGGCCGTGGCGGCGAGACGCTGATCTCGGCGCAGACGACGGAGGCGTTCTGGAACGCGGTCAAACACGTGAAGCCGCTGTCCGTAGGACTCAACTGCTCCCTCGGTCCCGATCTCATGTATCCGTTCCTGAGCGAGCTTTCTGAAAAGGCAAACGTGGCGATTTCGTGCTACCCCAACGCCGGCTTGCCCAATCCACTTTCGGAAACTGGCTTCGATCTGGGGCCGGCGGACATGGCCCGGTATCTCAGCGACTTTGCGCGCGGAGGGTTGATCAACATTGCAGGTGGATGCTGCGGCAACACCCCCGATCACATCGCTGCGATTGCCAAAGCGCTTGAAGGGAAGCCTCCGCGCAAGTGGGAAACCGCAGTCACTGAGGAGTCCTTTGCCCTTCAACGCGAGGGCGGTGCATGAGCTCATCCGAAATCTTGCCGGCAACTTCTATCGCGGAGCAGAAGCCCCTTCGTCTTTCTGGATCACAGCCGTTCACCCAGCAAATCGGCGTCTACATCATGATCGGCGAGCGGACCAATGTGGCCGGCTCGCCGAAGTTTGCCAAGCTGGTCAAGGAAGGTAAATTCGAAGAAGCAGTCAGTGTAGCCCGTCAGCAAGTCGAGAACGGCGCCAACATCATCGACATCTGCATGGACGAGGGCATGATCGATGGCGTCGCGGCCATGACGCGCTTTCTGCAGTTGCTGGGGAGCGAGCCCGAGGTCGCCAAAGTTCCCTTCATGGTGGACTCTTCGAAATGGGAGGTCATCGAGGCGGGCCTAAAGTGCATTCAGGGCAAGGGCATTGTGAATTCGATCTCCCTGAAGGAGGGCGAAGAGAAGTTTCGCCAGAACGCCGCTGCCGTTCTCAAATACGGTGCCGCAACTGTCGTCATGGCGTTCGACGAACAGGGCCAGGCCGCGTCGTTCGAGGATAAGATTCGCGTCTGCGAGCGCGCCTACAAGATCCTTGTGAACGATGTCGGATTTCCACCCGAAGACATCATCTTCGATCCCAACATTCTCACTGTCGCCACGGGCATGGAGGAGCACAACAACTACGCGGTCGATTTCATCAATGCAACGCGCTGGATCAAAGCCAACCTGCCTCATGCCAAGGTCTCGGGCGGCGTTTCCAATATTTCGTTCAGCTTTCGCGGCAACAACAAGGTGCGCGAGGCCATGCACTCCGCGTTTCTGTATCACGCCATTGCAGCGGGCATGGACATGGGCATTGTGAATGCCGGAATGCTCGAGGTCTACGAAGAGATCGATCCCGTGTTGAAGGTACTTGTCGAGGATGTGCTGTTGAACCGCCGTCCCGACGCGACAGAGCGATTGGTCGACTTCGGTGAAGCGCTGAAGGCCTTGGGTGCCGGCCCGCAAGCAGAGGAAAAGAAAACTGAAGAATGGCGCAATGGCACGGTCGAGGAGCGCCTCTCGCACGCCCTGGTCAAGGGCATTGACGCCTACATCGAGATCGACGCCGAGGAAGCGCGCGTCAAACTGGGCCGTCCTTTGTTGGTGATTGAAGGCCCGCTGATGGCCGGCATGAGCGTCGTCGGCGACCTCTTCGGAGCGGGCAAGATGTTCCTGCCGCAGGTCGTCAAGTCCGCGCGCGTAATGAAGAAGGCCGTAGCGCATTTGACTCCATACATGGAAGCAGAGAAGGCCGCAATGGTGGCTGCCGGCGAGGTCGTCAAGGCACAAGGGAAGATCCTGCTCGCCACCGTCAAGGGCGATGTGCACGACATTGGCAAGAACATCGTCGGCGTTGTCCTGGCTTGCAACAACTATGACGTGGTCGATCTTGGTGTCATGGTTCCGTGCGAAAGAATCCTCGAACGCGCCAAGGCGGAGAAGGCGGACATGATCGGTCTCAGCGGCCTCATCACGCCTTCTCTCGACGAGATGGTGCACGTGGCCCGCGAGATGGAGCGTCAGGGTTTCAAGTTGCCGCTGCTGATTGGTGGGGCCACCACGAGTCGCGCCCACACTGCGGTCAAAATCGCGCCGCACTACAGCGAGCCCGTGGTTCACGTGCTCGATGCAAGCCGCGCGGTTCCGGTAACAACCAGTCTTTTGAGCGACGACGGCAAGGCTGCATTTGTCGCACAGCATCGCGCCGACTACGAGAAGCTTCGCAAAACCCATGCGGCGCCGAGCCAGAAACTTGTCTCTCTGGAAACAGCTCGCCAACGGCACACGCAAATCAAGTGGCGTGCAGAAGATCTGCCAGTCCCCGAATTCACTGGCGTGCGCGTCCTCGACCACTTTCCCTTAGCCACACTGCGCGAGTTTATTGACTGGACGCCGTTCTTCCATGCCTGGGAATTGAAGGGTGTCTACCCGCGCATCCTCGACGACGAGAGACAGGGTGCGCAGGCGCGGCAAATCTTCACCGAGGCTAACGCGCTGCTCGATACCATCATTGAAAAGAAGCTGATCACGGCGCGCGGCGTCTATGGCTTGTTCCCCGCAAACGCACTCTGTGACGATGTCGAATTGTACGCGAACAATTCACGCGCAAAAGTCGTCGAGCGATTTCACTTTCTTCGCCAGCAAGCTAACAAAGAGGGAAGCGAGCCGTGCCGATCGCTCTCCGACTTCATTGCGCCGAAAGCAACCGGCCTGCAGGATCACATCGGCGCCTTCGCTGTTACGAGCGGGATCGGACTCAAGGAACTCTGCGACGGATTTCGCGCCAAGCACGATGACTACAACGCAATCATGGCGGAGGCCATCGCCGACCGTCTGGCTGAAGCCTTTGCCGAGTGCCTGCACAAGCGGGTGCGCGATGAATGGGGTTACGGCCGCGCAGAGAAGCTCAGCATCGAGGCCATGGTGCATGAGAAGTATCGCGGCATCCGTCCAGCTGCCGGTTATCCGGCGTGTCCGGATCACACGGAGAAGGGCACGCTGTGGCGTTTGCTCGACGTGCAGGCAAATACCGGCATGCTCATTACGGAGTCCTTCGCGATGTGGCCAGGCTCGAGCGTGAGCGGGCTTTACTTCGCGCATCCGGAGTCGCGCTATTTTTCGCTCGGCAAAATCGATCGCGATCAGGTCGCCGACTATGCCGACCGCAAGGGAATGAGCGTGACGGAGGTCGAGCGCTGGCTCGGGCCTAACCTGAACTACGATCCTGCGCCCTAGCAGCCGGCCAATTCCGATTCAGTGACGCTTTGCAACCGCACAGTAGAGCGCAATTGACGCATGCAAACGGCGGTGTTTAGATGGACGGCGGCATGAAAGCCCATCGCGCCTCATGCGCGAGGGATCAGGGGCACTCAAAATGAAAGCGGGGAAGGGCATGCTTGCAGCACTGGTTTTGTCAGGCGCTTTGATGTGCGGATGTGGTGGCAAAGGCGGAACAGCGGCACCGACGCCGACTCCCACGTCCGGCACGCAAGCTGCACCGCCCCTCTTCTTCACCGCAAACGCGCAAAGCGGCGCGGTGATTGTCACGCTCGAACCCGCGACGCCGGGCGCGACCATCTACTACACCACGGATGGCACGACGCCGACCACCGCTTCGCAAATCTATGAAGCGCCTTTTCTCGTCGCGTCGAATCTGACGGTAAATGCCATGGCTGTGGCAAGCGGTGGCACGCCGAGCAAAGTCAATTCGCAGACTTTTACGCCTAACATCGCATCCGGCACGCTCGTCTGGTCCGACGAATTCTCGAATCCTACTACAGCCAACGCCGCGCCAAATCCTAATATCTGGACATACGACACAGGCAACGATGGATTCGGTAATCACGAACTCGAGACCTACTGCGCGTGGGGATCAAATACCGCGCCGTGTTCTACGGCGAACCCGAGCGCTTACGTCGGCACCGACGGGTACCTGCACATCGAAGCGCAGCAGCCTTCGCCCGGCGTCTACACGTCAGCGCGTCTTAAATCGCAGGGGCTTTTCAGCTTTCAATACGGCCGCATCGAATTTCGCGCGATGGTGCCCGAGGCGCAAGGTTTCTGGCCGGCAGCGTGGCTCATGGGCAACAGCATCGTCACCGTGGGATGGCCGGCTTGCGGCGAGCAGGACGTGCTGGAGCGCGTGAATGCCGCCAAGACCCCCGACTGGAATGAAGGCTCAGTGCACGGCGTCGGATTCACAGGCGACACCGGTCTGGGTTCCGTCGTCAGTTTCCCTGCAGGACAAACCGCGGCTCAGTGGCACACCTACGGCATGATCTGGACCAAGGGTTCAGTGGCCTACTACATCGACGACCCGACGCATCCTTACGTGACCTACGCAACTACGAGCCTCGCAAATCTGAAGGGCGCAAGCTGGCCCTTCGATGCCGGCCAAAGCAACTTTATCCTCCTTAACCTCGCCATCGGCGGGGACTGGCCCGGCCCGCCAACTGCCGCAACGCCGTTCCCTTCAGAGATGCTGGTGGATTACGTGCGCGTCTACACGAACTGACGCTGATGCGCATCTGAAGCCCGAAGCCTCGCATGCTTCTCTCGCGAAGTCCGTTCTTTCCTTTTGGCGCGAAGGCTGTAAGATTCTCCTTCGGAGAAATCATGCCTCGATTGCGTTTGCTCCCGATCTGCCTGTTGGGCTCACTCTTCGCTGCGAATTCATTCGCTCAATCTTCGGACACCCGCCTCAGAGTCACCTCACCCGACGGCCAGATCGTCTTCATCCTCGGAGACGCAAAGGCCAGCCAAGCCCTCGAACCGGGCGTAAACGACCTGCGATACGCAGTCGATTTTCACGGCAAATGGTTGATGGATGAGTCGGTGCTTGGTCTGAAGCTCGAAGGGCAGGCTGCGCTGGGACCCGGCATGAAGCAAGTCCGCGCGCAAACCGGCCAGCATGACGAGACCTACACAATTCCCGTTGGCAAAACGAGCACCGTGCGCGATCATTACAACTCGGCGCTCGTTGATCTTGCCGATGATTCCGGACGAAAGCTTTCCATCGAAGTCCGAGCCTTCGACGACGGACTGGCATTTCGCTATATCGTGCCGGATCAAAGTTCCATACACAGCGTGCGCATTGAGCACGAGCTGACAGAATTCCGCTACGCCAAAGACGCGACGCTCTATCCACTCATCCTCGAGGGTTTTCAAACGCCCTACGAGGACGAGTATCAGGTACGGCAGGTCAGCGGGATCCATCACGATTGGCTCATCGGCCTTCCGTTGCTGGCCGAGGTCTCAGGCATCGGCTGGGTTGCTGTGACGGAAGCCGACATCGACAACTACGCGGGAATGTACCTGCGCAAAGACCCACAGGCCTTTGCCCTGCATGCGGAGTTGTCGCCTCACATCGATGCACCCAACGTTGCTGTCGAGGCTGATGCACCAATCACCACTCCCTGGCGCGTGTTGATGATCGGCGACACGCCCGGCCGTCTGGTTGAATCGAATATCATTCTCAATCTGAATCCGCCGTCGAAGATTGCGGACACCTCGTGGATCAAGCCTGGGAAGTCCGCGTGGGACTGGTGGTCCGGTGAAGCGGCCCCAAGCATGACCTCGAAACCAGGCATGAACACCGCAACGATGGAACACTACATCGACTTTGCTGCGGCGTCCGGATTCCCCTATATGCTGATCGATGCGGGCTGGGCTGTGGCCGATCGCAAGGGACCGCAGGACTATGCGGCGCTGGCCGACATCACCCGCGTTGTGCCCGCGATCGATATGCCGGAGTTGCTACACCACGCCAAAGAGAAATATGTGCGCATTTGGCTCTGGTCGCATTGGACGTCGGTCGACAAGTACATGGAACAGGCTTTCCCACTGTTCGAGCAGTGGGGCATCGCGGGCGTCAAAATCGACTTCATGAATCGCGACGATCAGCAGATGGTCGACTGGTATCACCGCGTGGTCGCGCTGGCGGCGCAGCATCATCTGATGATCGACTTTCACGGCGCTTACAAGCCGGACGGTCTGCGCCGCACTTACCCTAACCTGATTACGCGCGAAGGCGTGATGGGCAAGGAATATCTGAAGTGGTCTGCGCGCACCTCGCCGGTCCACAACACCACTCTGCCGTTCACGCGCATGCTTGCCGGCCCCTTGGATTACACACCTGGAGCCTTCGCCAATAGCAACCGTGAGGATTTTGTCGCACGCAATCTGATGCCAATGGGGCTTGGAACGCGCGCCCACGAATTGGCGCTCTATGTGGTTTTAGAAAGCCCGCTGATGATGGTTTCCGACTATCCGGAGCACTACGCGGGTCAACATGACTTCGAATTCATCAAGCAGGTGCCGACTACGTGGGATGAGGTGCGCGTGCTCGATGGCCGCCCGCGAGAGAACATCACTTTGGCTCGACGCAGCGGCAAGGACTGGTTCATCGGCTCCATTACGAACTGGGATGAGCGCACGGTCAAGGTTCCTCTTAGATTTTTGAGTGAGGGCAAATACGTTGCTGAGATTTACGCCGATGCCCCCGATGCCGCAACCGAAGCGACCCATACCACCTTCACGAAGCAGGCCGTCGATCGGGACACGGTACTCGAAGTCCACATGGTCTCCGGTGGCGGCAATGCTATCTGGATCCATCCCGAGCGCTGAACTCGCGGAAGCTCACAAGGCTCTGCGCTCCTCGCGGGATCGGGAGATCCGCGGACTTTAGATTTCAGTCACGATCCTTTGCGCCGAATTAGCGGCGCCGGGTATTAACCCAGGTCAAACATGCGCCCGCTAGAACGCCGACAGCAAATACGATACCCATCGCCTCGAACGGCCTCTGCTTGACCTTGTGCTTTGCATCGTCGAGAACATCTTCAGCCGTATGACGGCCTTGCTCGATAGCCTTGACAGCCGATTTCACTCCATCTTCCACGGCTTCGCTGACAACAGTCTTGATCCGTGAAACCTCGCGAAAAACATCTTCGACCGATGGCACATTTTCCATTAAATCTCGGGACATGTCTTCTCCTTGAAGGGCTTTCTTATCGAGACTTCCCTTGATTCCGGCGCCGATTTCGACTCTGATACGGCAACGGATAGGACTCCTCGGCAAAAGTGAACCTGCTAGTGGTGTGATGTGATCCGACGCCTGATCGTTGCACTCCAAAGGGTTCAGACTTGCACCGAAATCCCTTCCCGCCCCAAAATCACCCATTCACGTGGATTTAGAGTCCATTTGCTGCACGGCATCTTGCGCCCCATCCCGGCCTGTGATACAAGAAATACATTCAAGTTTGCCCCCAAAGGGCAAGCCTGAATTTCATGCAGAGTGGCTGAGGGACGAGCCCTGTGACGCCACGACAACCTGCCCGCGCAAAACGGGAGTATGGTGTCAACTCTTGCCCGGCAACGGGGAACATGAGATTCGGGGGTCGCTTCAGCACTCTTGGCAGAGGCGGCTCGCATTCGTACTTCGAGTCATTTCACGTTCGCTCTTCATTGAGCCAGTCACGCGCTCGTATCTCTCCGGTCACTCGCGCATTTGCGAGGGACTTGTGACGACTGCTTATGACTTGCGATGTCGGGAATGCGGCAAATCCTATGGGTTGCGGCCGCTTTCCATCTGTGATGATTGCTTTTCCCCGCTCGAAGTGGTTTTCGACCTCGAGTATGCCCGCACCCGCTTCACCCGTGAAGCCATCGCCCAGGGTCCTCTGAGTATGTGGCGTTATCGCGCTTTGTTGCCGGTCGCGGATGACTACGTGCCGCAGACACCGTCGGGCATGACCCCGCTGGTCAAGGCGCCGGGGCTCGCGTCCCACATTGGTGCGACCAATCTCTACATCAAGAACGACGCCGTTTGCATGCCCACGCTCAGCTTTAAGGATCGCGTGGTCGCGGTAGCGCTGGCCAATGCGCAGGCCTTCGGGTTCGACACGGTAGGCTGCTCATCGACAGGGAATCTGGCCAACGCGGTTGCCGCCCACGCCGCGCGCCTGGGCCTTAAGACTTACATTCTCGTGCCGTCCGATCTCGAATACGCAAAGATTCTGAACACGCAGGTCTACGGCGCCACGCTGGTGCGCGTCGATGGCAACTACGATCATGTGAATCGGCTCTGCTCGCAGATCGCCGAGCGCTACAACTGGGGCTTCGTCAATTGCAACCTCCGGCCCTACTATGCGGAGGGATCGAAGACCGTCGGATTCGAAATCGCCGAACAGCTCGGCTGGCGCCTGCCCGATAACATCGTCGTTCCCATGGCCGGCGGCTCGCTGATTACCAAGATTCGCAAGGCGTTCAACGAACTGATCGAACTGGGTCTTGTCGAGGACAAACAGGTACGCTTCTTTGGCGCGCAGGCCACAGGCTGCTCGCCCATTGCCAAGGCCGTCAAGAACAACACGGATGTCATCGAGCCGCAGCGCCCCAACACCATTGCCCGCTCGCTTGCCATTGGCAATCCGGCTGACGGCCCCTACGCCGCGCGCGCCATCCGCAGTTCCGGCGGATGGGCCGAGGATGTTTCCGATGTTGAAATCGTCTCGGCAATCCAGGAACTCGCAGAGACCGAAGGCATCTTCACCGAGACTGCCGGCGGAGTCACCACGGCTGTCACGGCTCGCCTCTATGCGCATGGCCGTATTCGGCCGGACGAGCTCACGGTTACTTGCATCACGGGCAATGGCCTGAAGACGACCGATGTTCTTCATGGTGCTTACGATCAGGGCCAGGCCATTCGCCCGCGTCTCAGTGAGTTTGAAAATTTTGTCGAGGAACATTCTGAGGGAACTCAGGATTGGAGTTTGGCGGGGGAGAGTTATGTCCGTTAAAGTCGTATTGCCCAATGCATTTCAGAAGCACACCAACAATGTTCGCGAGATATCGAGCAGCGCCGCAAATCTGCCCGAGCTTGTCACGGAGATGGAGGGCCGCTTTCCCGCGCTACGCCAGCATTTGCGCGGCGAGGACGGCCAGATTCGCCGCTTCATCAACTTCTATGTGAACGAGGAAGATATCCGCTTCCTTGGCAACGACAAATACAGCTTCAAAGAAGGCGATGAAGTCCTTGTAATTCCGTCGATTGCGGGCGGTTCCATTTAACTCCAGGCCGAGCTTAAGTTACCAAAGGCTCTCCTCGCGGGGAGCCTTTCTGTTACAGCCGAGTTACAACGTGAACAAAGTATTTGCAACGTTTTTGCATCATCTTCACTTTCCTCTTACAATTCTCGGCGGATACTACTCCCGTGATTACGCACGCTGGGCAGAGTTCTCCGCTCGTTCAATCACCTGGTTCCACCACCCAAATGGTGGAAATCCACGCGCCATCAAGGCCGCGCGTTCATGCGGAAGTTGGCAAGTACCGGCTGAGGACAGCGGACTCGCCTGAAGATCGCGACGCCGCGTGCCGCCTTCGCTTCAAGGTGTTCAACATCGAAATGGGTGAAGGGCTTGAAAGCTCATACCAGACAGGTCTGGACACTGATAAGTTCGATCTGTTCTGCGAGCACTTATTGGTCGAAGATAAAGTTACGCGCCGCATTGTCGGAACTTACCGTATGCAATCCGGAGTTACTGCGGCCTCGAACCTTGGCTATTATTCCGAACAGGAGTTTCACTTTGCTCCCTACGAAGCCCTACGCGCCGGAATTCTCGAGTTAGGTCGGGCCTCGATTGATCGCGAACACCGGACACCCGAAGTGCTGACCCTGTTGTGGAGGGGTATCGCGCAGTATGCTACTGACATGGGACTGCGCTACCTGATCGGTTGCTCGTCGTTCAACTCCCAGGACCCAAGCGAAGGCTGGCAGATGTATCACCAGTTGGAGCATTATCGGGTCTCGCCGGAGTTTGCGACCGAGCCGACCAAGGCCTACGCCTGCCCCACCGAGCACGAGGGCGCAGACACACAGCCGTCGCCCTGCCAGCATGGTTCTTCGTTGCCGACTCTTCCCAAGGTTCCCAGGTTGCTTCGGACCTATCTCGCCATTGGCGCGCGCATTTGCGCACCACCGGCATGGGATCGCGAGTTCGGCACCATCGATTTCCTCACGCTGCTCGATCTCAAAATGCTTTCGTCTTCTGCGCGAAATCACTTTCTGGCTCCGCTTACCTCTTGAATTTCCGCCCTGTCCGGCGCGCTGTGGCGCTGGGATGCACTCTGACAATCATGTTTCTTCGCTATTGGGCTACGCGTTTGCGCGGCCCTCTCACGCTGGAGCAGCGCGCGGAATGGATGCAGTTTTCCGGGCGCATCGCCCTGTCGAGCCTGGGAATTCATTACAGGGTGGAAGGCGAGCCGCCAACGAGCGGCATTGTCGTCGCAAACCATCTCAGCTATCTCGACATTGCCATCTTCTCGGCAGTGATGAAGTGCTTCTTTGTCTCCAAAGCCGAGATCAGCAAGTGGCCTTATTTTGGAAAGGCGGCGCTCGCAGGGGGCACTATGTTCGTCGATCGCTCCAGCATTGCCAGCGCCGAACGAGTCGCAGCCGAGATCAGGGAACGTCTTGCACTCCCCATCCCCATCCTCTTCTTCCCTGAGGGCACCAGCACCGACGGCAGTTCGGTCCTGCGTTTCCGCTCGCGCCTGTTTGAGCCTGCCATTCAAGCCGGAGCTCCGGTCACGGCAGCTGCCATACGATACATTCTTGCCGATGGCGCCGAGGAGCGCGAACTTTGCTGGTTTGGCGAGGAAGCTTTCTTGCCGCACCTTTGGAAGGCGCTGGGTACCCCGGATCTCACGGCCGAAATTCATTTCGGCTATCCGCACATCTACGGCGACCGCCGCATCGCCGCCGACCAGACGCGAGAGGAAGTCGTCGCGATGCGCGAGGACAATCTCATCTTGCGATAGGCTTGTCCAGTTGAGCCGCGCCGAGCTCGCTCGTCGATCTCTTGAAAACTGACCTCCCAGAATTCATCGCGTAAACTGCAAAGGTTGGAGACTTCTCCTATGCCACTGCCCCAGGATGAACGCATCGTCGCTCTTGCCAACGATCTGTTGCAACAATTCGATCAGCTTTTCGGAACCCATCCGGGCTTTCGCGCGGCGCACGCAAAGGGTTTGCTACTTACCGGCACGTTTAGGCCGACAGCCGGGGCGCAGGAACTGACCAGGGCCCCGCACGTGACGCGCGAATCGACGTCCATCACCGCCCGCTTCTCCAACTCCACGGGTCTTCCGCTCATTCCCGACAATGCCCCCGAAGCCAATCCGCGCGGTCTGGCAATCCGCTTCAATCTTGCCGAGCACGTGCACACCGACATCGTGAGTCATTCGACCGATGGATTCCCGGCCCGCGACGGCAATGAGTTCTTCGAATTCCTGAAAGCAGTGGCGGCCAGTGGACCCGACGTCCCTTCGCCCAAACCCATCGAAGTTTTCCTGGGATCGCATCCGGCCGCGCTTGCCTTTGTCCAGGCGCCGAAGCCATTCCCTTCGAGCTTTGCGCGCCAGACCTATTTTGGAGTTACGGCCTTCGCCTTCACCAATGCTTCGGAAAAAAAGCGCTTCGGCCGTTATCGCATCGTCCCGGAGCAGGGAAACGACTTCCTCCCGGACGCAGCCGTGTCGAAGCTCCCGGCCGATTATCACTTCGAAGAGATCATCGATCATCTGAGAAAAGCGGCGGTTCGGTTCAAACTCGTTGTGCAACTTGCCGAGACGGGCGATACCGTCGACGACGCAACGAAACATTGGCCCGAATCCCGCCAGCTCTTCAATTTGGGAACGATCGAATTGACGGCTCCGGCGCCGGAGAATCTCGCTCAGCAAAAGCAAATCATCTTCGACCCAATCCCCAGGGTGGATGGAATCGAGCCATCGGCAGATCCGCTTCTTGAGTTGCGCGCGGCCATCTATCTGCTCAGCGGCAGGCGCAGGAGAGCGGAAAAAATGGAAGGACCGGGCCATTGACCCCGGCTGGCAGATCGAGACAATCGGAGCGTTTAAGATTTCTTTCGCCGCTTTCGGCGGCGAATGGTATTGTCTAATTTATCTCGCAAAAGCGAACAGCGGGCGTACCGAGCCACCAAGTCAGCTATCTCAACTCATTCCCCTACCGGTCTCTTGACTGGTTGTACCACCGTATCCATTCTGCGGCCTTGAAGAAGTGTCGATGCACGGATTCCGAATCTGATCGAAGCGCGAGGGAATGCGTATGACCCAGTTCTACGAAGAAGCTGAAGCCAGTCGTGTTCTAACTCTGGAAGAAGTCACAAGTCTCACCGAGGAGGGTGGCAAGCCTGCCGACACCCTCATGAATGTCGTGGCGTTGATTGCCACGCGATTCCACACCGACGTTTGCTCAGCCTATCTGCTGGAACCCGACCGCTCAAACCTTGTGCTGGCTGCGACCCTCGGTCTGCACCCACGCTGCATAGGAACCTTGCGCATGCCGCTTCAGGAGGGCCTCACGGGCCTTGTCGCGGAGCAGGTCGTCCCGGTGGCGGTCGCCGATGTCCGCAATCATCCGCGCTTTAAATATTTCAAGGAATCGGGCGAAGAGGAGTACCTGTCCTTCCTTGGCGTCCCGCTCGTCGATCGCGGCATTCTGCAAGGCGTGCTGATTGTTCAAACCAAGGAAGCACGGGTTTTTCGCGAAGACGAAATTCGCATGCTGTCCGAAGCGGCAGGCGAGGTCGCTCCCGTGGTCAGCGAGGCGCGTACTCTCGATCGATTCATTGCGCCGGCACAGGAACGCCTTTGGTCCCTGGCGCGGAACCTGTGGTGGTGTTGGGATTCTGAATGCGTCTCCCTGTTTCGGGACCTCAATCCCACCCGCTGGCGTGAATTGAACCAGAATCCCATCGCGCTATTGAATGAATTGCCTCTCAGCGAGATCGAGCGCCGCGCCGCGGAGCTGTCGCTGCACAGCCGCATCAATTATGTCTATCGCCGCCAGCAGGAGTACTTGAAAGCAGAGAACACCTGGGGTGGTGAGCATGCCGCGCTTTTGCGGACTCGCCCTGTCGCGTATTTCTCAGCCGAATTCGGCCTGCACGAATCGTTGCCGATTTACTCGGGCGGACTTGGCATTCTGGCCGGCGACCACATCAAGAGCGCGTCCGATCTCGACATTCCCCTGGTCGGTATTGGCCTCTTTTATGGCCAGGGGTATTTTCTGCAGCGGCTCGATCGCAGCGGCTGGCAGAAAGAAGAGTATGTCCATACCGACGTAAACCAATGTCCGATCCAGCCGGCGATTGGAGAAAATGGGGAACCGGTCGTGGTTGAGATTCAAACGCGCGGCGGCTCCATCCGCGCAAAAGTCTGGCGCGTGAAAGTCGGACGCTGCGATCTTCTGCTGCTTGACTCGAACGTGGAAGGCAACGCGCCCGAAGATCGTGAACTCACTTCGCGCCTTTATGGCGGCGACGGGCGCACCCGCATTCGTCAGGAACTTCTGCTGGGCGTGGGCGGCTTCCGCGCGCTCCGGGCCATGGGCATTACCCCGGGGGTTCTACATCTGAATGAGGGCCACAGCGGCTTTGCGGTTCTCGAGGCTATTCGCGACCGCATGCAGGAAGAGGGCCTGGACTTTATGACCGCGGCGAGCCAGATTCCGCGTGAAGTCATTTTCACTACCCATACTCCGGTTCCCGCGGGCCACGATCGGTTCAATGCCGATCTGATGGAAGAGCACCTGGGGCCGTTGCGCGACCAGCTTGGACTTTCGCACGATAACCTGATGGGCTTTGGGCGGGTCAGCTCCAACGATTATCAGGAACAATTCTGCATGACGGTTCTGGGACTCAAACTCTCGCGTCGCGCCAATGCAGTTTCATCGCTGCACGGCGAGGTTTCGCGAGCGATGTGGTGGCCCCTCTATCCGGAAAAACCGCAGGACGCTGTTCCCATCGGCCACGTCACCAACGGCGTTCATGTCCCCTCGTGGCTCGCGCCGCAGATGTGCCGCCTTTACGATCGACATCTCGGGGTTGGCTGGCAAGCGAAGAGCGGCTCAGCGTGCACCTGGGAAGGCATCGAAACCGTGGACGACGGCGAGCTCTGGGAGACGCACTTGTCGCTCAAATCGCGCATGATTGAATTCGTGCGCCGTCGCGCCTGCGAACAGGCAGAGCGCCGGAGTGAGCCGCAGGAGACTCTGCAAACGCTGAGCAAACTGCTCTCGCCGGATGCGCTCACCATCGGCTTCGCGCGCCGCTTTGCTACCTACAAACGCGCCAACCTGATTCTGGCCGACATTCAGCGGCTGGCGTCGATGGTCAACGACCCCAAACGTCCCGTGCAATTTGTGTTTGCCGGCAAGGCCCACCCGCACGACGAGCCCGGCAAGAGGGTGCTGCAGCAGATCGCCGAATTGATGCGCAACTCTGAATTCTCCGACAAGTTCGTCTTCGTCGAGGACTACGACATCAACGTTGGCCGCTTTCTTGTGCAAGGAGTGGACGTGTGGCTCAACAATCCGCGCCGTCCGCTCGAGGCCTCCGGCACAAGCGGGCAAAAAGTTGTGCTCAATGGCGGCTTGAATCTGTCGGTTCTGGACGGCTGGTGGGCCGAAGCCTACGATGGCCTCAACGGATTTGCCATCGGCACCGGCAGAACCCACTCCAACATGGATGTGCACGACAGCCGCGATGGCGAAGACCTCTATCGCGTATTGAGAGACGAACTGATTCCGCTCTTCTACCAGCGCGATCGCGATGGCCTGCCGCGCGGTTGGATCAAGCGCATGAAGCGCACCATTCGTACTTTGGGCTGGCGATTCAGCGCCGACAGAATGGTGATGGATTACACGCTCAAGTGCTACATCCCCGCGGCAGGAGGCACGTCCAGCGAAATCCGTCCGCCTTGCTAGCGTTGCGTATCAGAAATAACTGACGATTCCTCGGCTGGTGGGGCTGCTGTGGAGCCGCGCAGGACGAGACTCGTCGAAACCAGGAACTCCCGATCGATATTGGAGGGCGAAGATTCTTCGGCCTGTTGGCGAAGCGCTTCAAAGGCAGCGCGCGCCAGGTCTCCGCGGGAAAGTCGAATCGTGGTAAGCGGCGGCAGCGTAAACTCGGCGAAGTCAATATCGTCGAGGCCAACGACTGAAAGATCGTGTGGCACGCGGAGTCCCTTGAGGTAGGCCGCGCGCAGCACGCCGATTGCGGTCATGTCGTTCGAGCAGAGAATCGCGGTAGGACCCGCCGCGAGCGCTTGCAGCCGGTCGAATCCCGCCACGCCGCCTTTGAGTGTATGGTCGCATTCGACGACCCATTTCTTCTGGACGGGCAGACCCACAGCTTCCATGGCCGTGCGGAAATCGTTCTCACGCGTCATGGCCGAATGGATTTTGTGCGGTCCGGCAAGATAGGCGATCTTGCGGTGTCCCAGTTGAAACAGGTGGTCGATCGCGGCACGAATACCGGTTGCGTAGTCGAGCAAGATAGTGCTCGTTTTTGGATCTTCGAGGCGAAACTCAGCGAGCACCAGCGGGATGTCGTGAAAGGACAGCTGATCGAGAACCGGTTCCTCTTCGCCGAAGGTCAGCATCGCTACTCCCTCGACTTTGCGCTCAATCATGCGCCGCACGCAGGTCGTCAAAACGGCCGGATCGCTATTCGAGGAACTGACCAGGATCTCGTATCCGTGAGCCACCGCGATTTCTTCGAAGCACTGAATCAATTCAGGGAAAAAGGGATTTGTGATGTTCTCGACGATGATCCCGAAAATTCGGCTTCGACCCGAAACAAGGCTGCGCGCGTGGGAGTTGGGAAAGTAGTTCAGCTGTTCAATGGCATGCCACACCCGCTTGGTCAGCCTGTCGCTCACTAAGGGAGAGCCATTGATCGTTCTTGAGACCGTTGCGATCGATACCTTGGCCATTGCAGCCACGGCGCGAATATCCGGGGTTTTGTCTAAGGGCTTGCGCGTACCTTTTCTTGCCACGAGCCAATCCTAAAGCAGAAATGAAATGCAAGTTACATTACTGGCCCAAATTCCGCCATCCCTCGAACGAGGAATACACGGTGGAAGTAGAACTCAACACCCCGTTGATCTCCTCGGATTCAGGAGTTATCTGACATCAGAAGCCGGAGGTCACGTAGATTCTGGCCAGTTGGCCCCGTCACAATCGCATCCCCCAACGAGGTAAACAAGGGACAAGCATTGAATGCGCGCAGCGACTCCTCGGGATCGAATCCGAAAGCGCGCGCGCGTTCAACCGTGGTGGTGTCCGCGATGGCTCCGGCACTTCGCGTGTTGCCGTCGATGCCATCTGAGCCGGCACTCAGCACGGTGAGCAGCTCGCCGGGGTGGTTCGCCAGCTCCAGCGCGCATTGCAGGGCAAACTGCTGGTTCCTGCCTCCCGCTCCCGGAGTACGGTTCAGGGTGACCGTCACCTCACCGACGGAAATGAGGCAAAAACGCTTGTGCTCCTTGCGCATCTCGTGGAACCGTTCCAGCAAATAACGCGCTGCGTCGGCGTAGTCCCAATCGTCGCAGGAGTTATCAACGGCCGCGAAGAACCCAGCTTTCTCGGCAAGCATCCGCGCGGATTCAACCAGGTCATGACTTGAGAGCAACACCTCAAAAACAGAATCGCGAAACGCCTCCAGCTCGCCCGACATCGCCGCTGCGGTGGTAAATGTCCGCGCGTTGGATGCGATCAGGCGCGGCAGCTTGGGAAGAATGCTCTCTCGCCAGCCCTTGTTTCCCGGCGACTCCGGCAAGTCCATGCGTTCAAAAAAAGCGCTCACAGATGAAGGCAGCTTTCCCGCCAGGTCATATTTCTTCAAGACGTCGCGGGCATCTGCATTGGTCGAGTGATCGGGCGAAGTGGGACCGGAAGACAAGGCATCCAGTGTGCGCAGCGGGACATCCGGCAACAGCAGCGAAACCTTGGTTGCCTCCGGCGCGGCAATCGCCAGTCGCCCGCCTTTTACGGCGGAAAAATGTTTGCGAAGGATGTTGACTTCATTGATCGGCGCTCCAGAGGCGATCAGCGCCTCGTGAAATGCAATTGTGTCTTCGAGTCCGATCTGCGGATCAAGAGGAAGGTCGAACATCGCCGAACCGCCGCCCGAAATCAGAAAGAAAATCAGCGTGTCTTTCTTCGCCTTCTTCAGCATTGCCAGGGTCGCGCGGGCCGCGTCAAACGACTCCTCGTTGGGTAACGGATGGCCGCCCTCGAAGTAGCCGAAGCGCCAGCTGCGCTTCTTCGGCAAATACTTCGAACAGCAGATGCCGCGCAATCCGTTGCGCCGTTTCATCCGGTCCATCAGGACCTCAAGCATGGGCGTTGCCGCCTTGCCCAGCGCAATGACAAAGATTCGGTTGTATTTGGATAAGTCGATCGTCTCGGGGCCGCTGCCGTCGGGAATCAGGCGCCGGAGAGTGTTTCTTTCGAACCGAAACCGTCTGTCGAAGGCCGATTCGATGTTGCAAGCTTCCAAGGCTCCGGTAAATATCTCCGCGGCCTCGGCGTGTAATGAATCAAGAGCGGTGTCACTTACGGGCGTCACGGCAATTGCTCCTTGAGCCAGTTCGCGAGCTCGTTCTGCATCGCTTCAAGCTGGCCTCGAAAAAAGTGATCGGCGCCCGGTAAGAGCACTAACTTTTTGGGTTCGGCCGTGGTGGCGGCCACACGTTGTAAATCCGCGGCAGGAGCGAACTGGTCGCAATCGCCGCTCAGAAACAATTTGGGGAGGGAACAATCAGATAGAAAGGAATAACGATATTCTCGACCTTCAGCACGAGTCGGAAGGCCGAGAGCTACGAGGGCACGGAGGTCTGTCTGGGTTCTCCGGCCGTTCGCATCGCCACAACAAGCGAGCAAAGCCATGGCTGCTCCGAAACTGAAGCCGACCAAGACGGCGGGCCGCTTGAATTCGTTTTCAATCCAGTCGATCGCAGCCAGCACATCTCCAGTTTCCGCTTTGCCATCATGCTTACCTTCGCTGAGTCCTGTGCCGCGAAAGTTGAAGCGCAAGACCGGCCAGCCAAGCCCAAACTCCGGCGCGTTGAGCGCCTTCATGGCGTGGTAGACAACTTTGTTGTGCATCGTGCCGCCGCCCTGGGGGTGAGGGTGGCAGACCACCGCAGCATACGGCGCCTCGGCAGCTCCGTTGTTCAGGAGCGCCTCCAGCCTGCCGGCGGGTCCCGTCAAAGTAAGGCCGCGCAATGTCGCGTTCCCGGCTTCTCGACCCGGGGCAGCGGGTGTGAATGCGGAGATCATTCCACACATAATTCTACGCGCAGATTTGTTCGTTCATACATCCTCGTTTCATATAGGAGTAAATCGTTCAAGCACGCTGGCAATCGGATCGGCTCTGCCGCTGAAAACGCCCCAGGCAATCGCATAAATCCAAGTTGTTGATCAGACTGCTCCTATTGCGCCGGAGGCGCAATGGTGGTTAGCCCCGCGCTTCAGCGTGGGGAACGGGGCCAACAATAGCCAGTTAGCCCCGTAGGGGCGGCGCAAAATGGGGGTATTCGTCGTCAGGATAAAGCTCAGACGATTGCCCTGGTAAACATCCCGCAGGTCAATAAAGCTCGTTCACCCGTAAGGTATTCTGGCAGCAGCATGTCTGCGACCCAGCCCTTGGATCCAATTCGACTTACCCGGGAATTGGTCGAAATCGAATCGACGACCTATCACGAGGGGGCGGTGGGCGATTTTCTCGCCGGTTTTCTCGCCAGGCGCGGATGGACCGTCGATAAGACGCCCGTGCCGCAACCGCCCGAGAGCGCAACCGCAGGTCCTCGATGGAATATCTACGCGGGCCCTGCCGGCCAGTCGCCCGATCTCGTCTTCTCCACTCATCTGGACACCGTCCCGCCCTATATCCCTTTCACTGAAGATGCGGATTTCATGTATGGCCGTGGCGTCTCCGACGCCAAGGGCATCATCGCCGCGCAGGTGGCAGCTGCGGAATCGCTGCGGACGGACGGATTCCGCATTGGGCTTCTCTTCGTTTCGGGGGAAGAACGCGATTCCGCCGGGGCCAAGGTCGCGAACGACTCACCCAAGGGCAGCCGTTTCCTCATCAATGGTGAACCGACGGACAATCGCCTGGCGCTGGCCTCGAAGGGCGCACTGCGTGCGGTGCTCAAAACTACCGGCAAGATGGCCCACTCCGCCTATCCTGAACTAGGGGAGAGCGCAGTGCACAAACTGGTAGAAGCGCTGGGAAAGTTGCTGGCCATCGCGCTTCCTGTTACAGAGGACGTAGGTCCGAGCACGCTCAACATAGGCCAGATTCACGGCGGCCACGCGCCTAACGTCATCGCCGATAAGGCCGAAGCACAGGTGCTCATTCGTCTGGTCGGCGATTCCGGTCCAGTTCGAGCCGCCATTCTTGAGGCCGCTGCGGGATTGGCCGAAGTGGACTTCACACTCGAAATTCCCTTCGTCCGCATGCGCGCCATCGATGGATTGCCCACCATGATTGCAAAGTTCACCACTGACATTCCCCAGCTTTCAAACTGGGGTGAACCGCTGCTGCTTGGTCCAGGTTCCATTCACGTAGCTCACACGCCTTTCGAGAAGCTTGCGAAGAAGGAACTGCGCGAAGCCATCGAGGTTTACATCAAAGTAGCCAAACAGTTATTGGCCTGACTTATCGGCTTTTACCATGGCCTAACGTACGACCCCCGACAAGGAGACTTATGACCACTTCCATTTATGACATTCCACTCCACAAGATCTCAGGTGACGAAGCATCCCTCGCCGAATTCAAGGGCAAGGTTCTCCTGGTGGTGAACGTAGCTTCAAAGTGCGGGCTGACGCCGCAGTACGAGGGGCTCGAGAGTCTCTACGATCAATACAAGGGCCAGGGACTTGTCGTCGCCGGCTTTCCAGCCAACAACTTCAAGAGCCAGGAACCGGGCTCCAACGAGGAAATCCAGACCTTCTGCACCGCCAACTTCGGCGTCAAGTTTCCCATGTTCAGCAAGATCAATGTCGTCGGTGCGGACAAACACCCGCTTTATGCAACCTTGATCGCTGCTCAACCCAAAGCAATCAGCCTCAGCGAAGTTCCCTTTGCCCAAAAGCTGCACGGTTATGGAATTGAGACAAATCCTGAACCGGAGATTCTCTGGAACTTCGAGAAGTTTCTCGTGAGCCGCTCCGGCGAAGTCGTGAAGCGTTTCTCGCCGGACACAGCTCCCGACGCGCCCGAGTTCGTCGCAGCCATCGAAGCAGAGATAGCCAAGGATTAGTTCAGGAGGAACTTCCGAACCCGCCGCCGGAATCTGGCACGACTGGACCGACCCGAATCGTCAAGCTCACTTAGTTGATGACTGGCGCGAACGAACCCACCGTCGTATCCAACGGTAGAAACAGCCGGAAGACCGTCCCCGCCCCGACCTTGCTTCGCACCATGATCTTCGACTGATGCTTGTCCAGGATCCCCTTCGAGACCCAGAGGCCCAGGCCTGTTCCGTTTTCGCCCTTCGTGGTCACAAAGGGACGGAAGAGGCGGTCGAGCATGGCCGCACTGATTCCTTGTCCGCCGTCAGCCACAGTGACAGAGACGCCTTCGCGCCCGGCACGGTCGGTTGCTGGACGAACCGCGACGATGAGGCGGCCCTTTGTGGGCAGGGCATCGAGCGCATTGCTGATCAGGTTGGTCATTACCTGCTGGATCTCGCCGGGCAAGCAAAGCACGGGCCGTGCTTGTCTGTGCCGCCGTTCGAGCTGGATGTTCCTGGACTTCAGGTCCGGTTCGTTGAAGAAAAGCACGGATTCAATCAGTTCTTCCAACGACGTGGGAGTGGGAGCCGTGCGCTGCCGGTAAAACTTGAGACTGCGCGCCGCAATGTGTGAAAGGCGCTGCAACTCACGGTCCGCTACATCGAGCAGGCTCCGCGTACCGCCTGCCACGGATTCATCCATTTTTGCCAGGAAGAGCAGGTTCGTAACCGCCTCAAGGGGATTATTGATCTCGTGGGCAATGCTCGCCGCCAGTCGCCCCGCAGTGGCTAACTGTTCTGAGCCGCGCAGCGCCTGCTCCGTTCTTTGCGTGCTGGTTGTGTCCCGCAGATACAGAATGATTCCTTCGCCCGGCTGTGGGTAAATGAGGAATTTGAACCAGAATTCTGCGCCGTCCCCGTGAAAATACTGATCAAACTCGACGGGGACCCGTTCGTCCATCGCCTTGCGGAAATTCGCTTCAACCGCCGTTCCAATCAAGCTCGGATACAGCTCCCAAATGCTCTCGCCGAGGCGGGGCATTCCTGATCGCTCTGCAATCGCCATCGCCGCGCGATTCATGTAGGTGACGTGGAACTCGCGGTCGAGTGTGCAGAACGCCTCCGGCATGTACTCCAGCGCTTCCCACGCAAACTGTCGGGCCTTGTTGATCTCGCGGGTGAGAGCCGCTTCCTGTTCCAGCGCCTCCTGCCGTAGCCGCGCCATCTTCAATTGCGCTTCCACACGCGCAATCAGCTCCCGCGCGGAGAAGGGCTTGGTCAAATAGTCGTCGGCGCCGGCTTCCAGGCCCCCAATGCTCGCTTCCTCGCCGGCCCTCGCCGAAAGCATGATGACGGGAACGGTCCGAGTTGCTGGATTCTCCCGCAGGGCCTCCAGCAAAGCAAATCCGTCCATATCCGGCATCATCACGTCCGTTAGCACCAAGTCGGGGCGTCGACGTGTCGCCTCTTCGAGCGCCAGCTTTCCGGTTCCGAACGGAATTACTTGATAACGCCGGCCAAGCAGACCAATCACATACTCGCGCATATCGGCGTTGTCATCGGCAAACACGATGACCGGCTTTTGCTCCACCGGATCGGCAGCCTCCAAAAGCAGTCCACCGGCTTCATCCGCTACCGCGCCGTTGAGCTTCGCGCGTTGATCCTGCCGGGGCAGCCACCCCAGCGCTTCCTGCACATAGGCCATCGCCGAACCCTGCGCGGCCGCCGGCTTGGGAGTCGTTGCGACAAGCTGATTCTGTGGCAGGTGTTGTTGTCCCAGTGGAAGCGCAATGGTGAACGTCGTTCCGTGGCCCAGCGCGCTCTCCACCTGGATTCCGCCGCCGTGCATCTCCACCAGCTCGCGCACCAGGGCAAGTCCGATGCCGCTGCCTTCGTGGCTGCGCCGGCGTGCGCCTTCGATGCGCTGAAAGCGTTCGAACAGATGAGCCAGGTCGTTCTCCGAGATACCTGTTCCCGTATCCGACACGCTGACGAGTGCCTTGCCGCCGGTTGCTGTGATGGCGACGCGAATATCGCCTTCGAACGTCGACTTCAGCGCATTCGAGAGCAGGTTCAGTTCGATCTTCTCCCACATCTCCCGATCGACGTAGACAGGCTCTGGAAGCGGTGGGCATTCCACGATGAGCTTGAGCCCGGCGCGCTCCACCGCGGAACGAAAAACGCTGGCGATGTTCGCGGTCAACAGAGAAAGATCGGTGGCTTCAAATGTCGCGTGCGCGCGGCCCACTTCTATGCGGACAAAATCGAGCAGTCCATTTACCAGTTTGAGCAGCCGCTGTGCATTGCGCTGCATCATCTCGACCGATTCGAGAGATGGCGGGGTTCGCGCTGTTAGCGCATCCTCAATGGGGCCGAGGATCAGCGTGAGCGGCGTGCGTAGCTCATGGCTCACGTTGCTGAAAAATGTCGTCTTCGCCCGATCCAATGCGGCCAGGCTTTCCGCGCGCTTTCGCTCCTCTTCGTAGGCCTGGGCGTTGGTGATGCTTGCGGCAATCTGGCCCGCAACCAGGTCCAGGAACTCTCCGTAAAACGAATCGAATTCCCGATAGGGATTAAGCGCCGTGATGAACACGCCGACAGGCTTGTCTTGTCCCTGCCGCGTAATGGGGCCCAGCCTCGCGCGAAAAGGCGGCCTGTCCCAGCATCCTGTCGGCAAATCCGGAAATTGTTCGAGGAGGTTCTCCACGATGAGGGCGCGATCGGAACTCAAAACATCGCGGATCGGCCAGGCTTCGGGATCCATTTTGATATCGATTGTGGTTGCCGCGGCTGGATGTTCGGCGTCCACGCCGGTTCGCGCAACCAGATGAAGATGCGTCCCTTCTTCATTCAGCAAGTAGGTGAGCGTGCAGGGCATGTCCTTCTGGTGCGCCAGTCCGCGTTCAATGGCGGTGAATACGTCCTGCTTTGAAATAGCGCCAGCTAACTCGGCCGACAATGTGCTGAGAGCTGCAAGCTGCCGCTCGCCAATCACGCGCACGGTGTCTTCAATGACCACGCAGAGCATGCCGACAATCTTGCCGTCAGGGCCTTCGAGAGGGCTGTATGAAAAAGTGTGATACGTCTCTTCCTGGTAGCCGCTGCGCTCAAGGATTAGCATCAGCATCTCGTCCCAAGAGGCTTCGCCGCTTTCCATGACCCGGTGGATGCGCGGCCCGATATCTTTCCAGATCTCGCTCCACACCTGGGACGCCGGCTTCCCTAAAGCCCAAGGGTGTTTTTTGCCCAACGTCGTCCTGGCATAGGAGTCGTTGTAAAGGAAGGTCAGCTCCGGACCCCAGGCCATCCACATCGAAAATTGCGAAGAGACCAGAATGCGGACGGTATTCTTGAGTCCCTCCGGCCAGCTTTCCATCGGCCCGAGCGGAGTTGTCCCCCAATCGAACGTGCGGACAAGCTCAGCCATGGGCGGCAAAATGTGCGCCTCGGGCTTCGTCAAGTCGGAGCCGATGGCGCCTGCTTTCTTTTCTTCCATCGCACTGCGCTCCCAATCACAACAGGCGCTGCGGCCCACGGAGTCGATTCATTCCCCAGGTCGTATTGCAACCCATTTGCACGTCGGACAGGCGGACTGCCAATCTGAGTCGGAAATACCGTGATCCTTGGATGCAAGCCGGTTCTACTTAGTTGTATCTCATACTGCTGGTGATAGTTCCATCGCTCGGCAGGCACCGGAGTGGCATGATCGGAACGGTCCATGTATCCTCACCGCATGCACGAAAATGCCACCACAATCGGCGCCGCGAACCAGCTTGAGCATGCAGCTTCCTCTTATCTGCGCTCGGCGCGCCATCAGCCGGTTCAATGGCATCCGTGGGGCGAAATCGCGTTTACCCGGGCACAGGCCGAGAACAAACCCATCCTCCTCGACATCGGCGCGGTGTGGTGCCATTGGTGCCACGTCATGGACCGCGAATCCTACGAAGACCCGGAGCTGGCGCGCATCATCAACGAGCACTATGTTGCAGTAAAAGTCGATCGCGATGAGCGGCCGGACGTGGACGCCCGCTACCAGGCCGCCGTCTCGGCTATATCAGGGCAGGGCGGTTGGCCGCTCACTGCGTTTCTTACCCCAGACGGACGGCCCTACTTCGGTGGCACGTACTTCCCGCGCGACGACCGTTATGGCCGCCCCGGCTTCGGCCGCGTCTTGCTCACCATGTCCCAGGTCTGGCACGATCGCCGCGAAGAGGCGCTCGAATCCGCCGCCAGCGTTATGTCGGCCATCGAACACAATGAGAGCTTCTCCGGACGCGGCGGCGAACTGTCGCTGGCTCTCGTCGACAAGCTTGCGAATTCGGCGATCGCCCAATTCGATTCGCGCAATGGCGGCTTCGGTTCGCAGCCCAAGTTTCCCCATCCGGCAGCTCTCGATCTGCTGCTACAGTTAGCGGTCAATCGCGGCAACACCGCGGCCCGCGAGGCCTTCACCGTGACGCTCGAAAAAATGGCTCACGGCGGAGTCTATGACCAGATCGCCGGCGGATTTCACCGTTACAGCACCGATGAACGTTGGGTTGTTCCTCACTTTGAAAAAATGCTCTACGACAATACGGAGCTGCTGCGCAACTACACGCACGGCTTCCAGAGTTTTGTCCGCGAGGATTTCCGGCAGACGGCGCGCGAAATTGTTGGCTGGCTCGATACCGTGATGACCGACCGTGCGCGGGGTGGCTTTTATGCCTCGCAGGACGCCGACATCAATCTCGACGACGATGGCGACTACTTCACGTGGACACTCGAAGAAGCGCGCGCGGTGTTGAGCACCGGTGAGCTGAGCGTCGCCACGCTTTACTGGGACATTGGCGAGTTGGGCGACATGCACCACAACCCGGCGCGCAACGTTCTCCATCGCAAATATTCACTCGATGAGGTTGCCGCCGAAACACGCGAGCCCGCCGAGGAATTGCGGTCATTGATCGAATCAGCCCGCGGCAAATTGCTCGCCGCGCGCACCCAGCGTCCCACACCATTCATTGACCGGACGCTCTACACCGGCTGGAATGCGATGGCTGTCACCGCGTATCTTGAAGCAGCGCGCGTGCTCCGCATTGAGGGCGCCCGCGAATTCGCGCTGCTCACGTTGTCACGTCTGCTTTCGCAAGCCTGGGACGGCGCCGATGCGCTGTATCATGTCATCGCCTATCCCGAAGGCGCCGCCTTAACTGATCGCGTCCCAGGCACGCTCGACGATTACGCCTTCACGGTGCACGCCTGCATCGACGGATGGCTTGCCGGCGGAGAAATGAAGTTCTATCACGCCGCCATCAAGCTGGCCGATGCCATGATCGCCCGCTTCTACGACCACACGGCCGATGCGTTCTATGACGCCGCGGCGCCGGAGAAGGGAAGCGTTCCACTCGGTGCATTAGGCGCACGGCGCAAGCCACTCCAAGACTCGCCCACACCCGCGGGCAATCCCACGGCGGCTGCCGCTTTGCTCCGGCTGGAAGCTCTTTCGGGCCGCACCGCATACCGCGAGATTGCCGAAGACACGCTCGGTTCGTTCGCGGGCATTGTCGAACACTTCGGCCTTTATGCGGGCAGCTACGGGCTTGCTCTGGAGAGGTTGCTTCTCGATCCGATCCAAGTCGTCGTCGTCGGAACCGGCGAAGAAGCAGACAGCCTGGAAGCAACTGCTGTCTCAGGTTTCGCTGTCAACAAAACCGTAGTCCATCTCGCGCCCACGCAGCTCGTTGCAGGAAATCTTCCCGATGCCCTGGCCGAGACACTTCTGCAAGTGCCTGCGCCGGCCGGTGCGAAGGCGTGGGCGCTCGTGTGCCGTGGACGCACCTGCCTGCCACCTCTCGTCGATCCCGAATTGCTCCTGCAGTCCCTGCATCAACAGAACTAAGCCGGAGGCACATCTAGTCCCTAGTCCCTATTCCCTAGTCCCTGCCTTCAGCTCGACTCCCCGCTAAACGGATTTGTCTCTTGCGGCTTGATCGTCGTTGGATCGCGCGTGGGCGGTGCCTCGTGTCCTGCCGAGGAAACGGGTGCCGTCCCGTGCGGACCCTCCACCCTGTCAACAAACGAATTGAAGACCCGGTTAGGGTCGCCGGGCAGCATATGATTCTCTTCGAGAGCGATGCGCACGCGCCGCTGAAACTCCCGCATCGGCGCGTATTGCTGCGTGGCTTTCGTCTTGAAGATCACCGGAAAGATCAGCTGCGATCCCTTCATCGAATCGACGCCGAGAATCTGCGGGTCCGCAACAAATAGATCGCGATACTCTTTGCTGGTGCGAATATCGGTCGCAATGCCGGTCAACAATTCCAACACCTTGTCGGGATTCGCGGAGAAGTCGACACTCACGTTGATGGTCGCAATCGAATAGTCCACGCTCTGGTTGGCGACCGTCGTGATCTGCGAGTTTGGAATCACATACAAAGTCCCATCGCCTCCGCGTACTGTCGTTTTGCGCAGGGTCATCAGCTCTACCGTTCCAGTCAGTCCGGCCAGTGTCACCACATCACCCACATTGAACTGGTCCTCGATCAGAATCAGCGTGCCGTTCAACATGTCCTTCACGAGGTTCTGCGCGGCCAGGCCGATGGCTACCCCGGCGATCCCGGCCGAGGCAAGCAGCGGCGCAAGGTTCACATCCACTGCATAAAGAAATTGCAGGCTGACGATGACGCCAATGATCGCGAAGCCGGTCGTACGGATCACCCCCGCCAGCGTTTTCACCTGCGCCACCCGGCCTCGACTGGCCGCATGAACCTCAGCGACCCGAATCATCTTCGAGGCAAGCACGCTCAGTAAGCGGCTGAGAACAAAGGCGATAATGACAACGATGAACAAATGAGGAAGCTTGGTCCGGACAAATTCCTGGGTGTCGATGGCCCATTCATCGAGCACCTTGCCCATAAACCTGTCTCCGGCGAGCCACCCCGACCTCGATACAATCAAAGACGCGATCAAAAATGCATACATACCAGTCTCCTCTTTCTATCTATACTGTCCGCAGACGGGACTGTCCCAGGACGGGCCGCAGAGTTCCATCCCTGTCGAAGCGCCGCTTCCCGCAGCGGTTCAATTTGACATCCAACTGAATACTTGGGAGGTCCATATGCTGCTAAGTCAACCTCAAGACCAATCGCGCAAACAAGACCGCGACCGGCCCCTTCTCCATCGTTCCAGACTTCTGACCGGAGCCGGACTGCTTTCCCTGGCAGCGATCGCGCTTCTCACGGGCGCCGCCCAGCCGGGACAGCAGCCATCCCAGAACATCGACAAGCCGTACCTCCTTCCTGAAGCGAACCGTTTACCCGACGCCAACGACCAAATGAAGATGCGAAGCCGCGATGCGAAGCAACAAAGCTTTGATGCCGCCAACGCCGAGCGTAAGAAGCAGCTCTCCGATGACAGCACAAAACTTCTTACCCTCGCCATGGCCTTGAAAGCTGAAGTCGACAAGACCAACAAGGACATGCTTTCGCTGAACGTGATCCGCAAAGCCGACGAGATCGAACGACTGGCCCGCAACGTAAAAGAGAAGATGAAACTCACAGTGGGTGGCAGCTAGGGCCAAAACCCAGGAGGTTTTTCAATGGAAATCCATCCCGGCCTGACCCAGGCGCCCACGCCTTCGGATGCCATCACCGAAAAGCAGCCCAAGCGGATCCCGCTCGGCTATGTTGTCGCCGGTGCCATGCTCCTGATTTGTTCTCCCAGTTTTATTCTCACCGGACAAAATTCAATTTCCGCTCCACCCCGTCCCAGTTCCATTCTTCTCCCTGAAGCCAATCATCTTCCCGATGCCAACGACAAAATGATGATGAATCAAGCCCATCAGAAAAGAGAAAACTTCGACGCAGCCAACGCGCTGCGGGAGCACCAAATCGACGACGAGACGGTGAAGCTCCTCATCCTCGCCAAAGATCTGAAGGCCCAGATGGACAAACTCGGCGACAATCCAGTCCCGACCCGGTTGCTTCGTGAAGCCGAGGTCATTGAATTGCTCGCGCACGACGTGCAAACCAAGATGACGCTGACCGTACACGGTGGTTGAAGGCGCATCGCGTGGCTTTCGCGGCTAGGCGGATGCCGGGTTCCAGTCAACCGGGGCCACTCAGAGAAGGTTTTGATTGCAGGAGAAGTTCACCCATGCGGCACCGAAGCAATGCGGGAGCTTCAGAAGGAATAGGCGGCGCCAGGGTCCCCCGTCTCCTGTTCACTCTCAGGTGCTGCGCCGCCTCCGTTTGTTTCGCAGCGCTTTCCGCGCATTCGGGAATAGCCCAGGGTTCCACTCCAGGAGGCGCACTCAGGACAGACAAGGTGGACGTGCCCTCTCCGATCAATCAGCCGCCCGATGCAAACACGCAGATGAAGTCGCATGAACACAGCGCCAGACAGCAGAAATTCGATTTTGCCAACGCCCTGCGCCAGCGCCGCATCGCGGACGAGACATTGAAGCTCCTCATCCTGGCGCGAGACCTGAAATCGCAAATGGATAAGGTGGGCGACCACCCCGTGCCAGCGAGCCTGATGCGCGAGGCGGAAGTGATCGAGATACTTGCCCATGATGTGCAGGCAAAAATGACCCTGATCGTCGGGGCGGGCTGAGGTCATCCCCTTTCGGTCTGGGATGGCGTCTATAACAACGACGAGAGACAATGCGCGGCGCACTGAAATCTTCGCAAACCGAGAGATGTACGAGACTGTTTCGAAAGCCTGCGCCCCGCGTGTTCCTGCTTTTCATTGTCTTGATCTTCGGTTCCGTCGCAGCGGTGCCTGCAGGCCAGCAACCGATTCCCAACCCTATGAATCAACAGCCCCGCAGTCCCTACGATGGCTTTGGCGCCAGCGATCCGGTGTTGGCGGCCAGACAAATGCGGGCGCTCAACGTGGACCGCCAGAAGTCCCTTGTTTCCGATACAGAAAAGCTACTGAAACTGGCCCAGGATTTGAATTCCGAGATAGAAACTAGTAACCAGGAAGTGCTTACTCAGGTGCAATTGCGCAAAATTGCAGATATTGAGAAACTGGCTCGAAACGTGAAGCAGAAAATGAGCATCTCGTTTGTGGGCGGACCGCCGTTGCAGGAGCCGGTTCCTTCACAGGGCCGCTGAACGGGCGCTGGCGCAATCGTTTTCGGCAACCCCTGGGTTGTTGCACGAATCCGAATTGAATGGTTGATACAATCGAGATAGATAGAATTCGCAGGGTTTTCGGGGAGTAACGAATGGGACTTGCCGTGTCCACAGCGCGCGTACCAGGAATGGATCCCGATTCCGCCCACCTTACCCCACAACAGCTCATCGAAATCTATCGGTTGATGTTTCTTTCTCGCCGCGTCGACGACCGCGAGATTCTTCTCAAACGGCAACAGAAAATCTACTTTCAGGTCTCCGGCGCAGGTCACGAGGCTTTGCAGGTCGGCGCTGCGTTGGCCCTCCGCTCTGGCTACGACTGGTTCTTCCCCTACTACCGGGATCGTGCGCTGTGCTTGGCGCTGGGCGTGACGCCCGAAGAGATGTTTTTGCAAGCCGTCGGTGCGGAGACCGATCCAGCCAGCGGCGGCCGCCAGATGCCGGCACACTGGAGCAGCCGTCCTCTGCACATCGTCAGCACTTCGTCTTCCACCACCACCCAGGTCCTTCACGCCGTGGGCTGCGCCGAGGCCGGTCGCTACTTCAGCCGCCATCCTGAAGCAGTCGCGAAGGCCGAAGGGGACTACCGCGCCTTTCGCAACGTTGAATTCCATGACGACGAAGTGGCATTAACTTGCCTGGGAGAAGGTTCCACATCGCAGGGCGAATTCTGGGAAGCTCTCAACACCGCCTCCAACAACAAGCTTCCCGTCATCTTCTGCATTGAAAACAACGGCTACGCGATCAGCACGCCTGTCGAGGTCAATACACCCGGGGGCAACATTTCAACGCTGGTCGCGAACTTCCCCAATTTCTACTTCGCCGAAATCGACGGCACCGACGCCGAGGTTTGCCTGCGCACGTTTCAAGCTGCCGCGGCTCATTGCCGCGCCGGGCGTGGGCCTGCCTTCGTGCACGGTCATTGCGTCCGCCCCTATTCCCACTCGCTCTCGGACGATGACAAGCTCTACCGTTCCGCGGCAGAGCGCGAAGCCGACGCCATGCGCGATCCCATCGCGAAGATGCAGATGCGTCTTCTCCGCGAGGGAATTCTCAGCGCCGACGAGATCAACGCACTCGAGCAGCAGATCGATCGCGAAGTCAGCGAAGCTGCGGATCGCGCTCTCACAGCGCCGCTGCCGCCCGTCTCCAGCATTGCGCGCCATGTCTACTCAGAGGACCTGGATCCAACCAGCCCCGCCATCGCCACCGAGCCCGCAAAAGGCGCTGTGCAGGCTGGCAAATCCGCCGGCGCCAAGGGCAACGCGCCGCGCACCATGGCCGACCTCATCAACGCCTGCCTGCACGACGAAATGCGCCGCGATCCGCGCATCGTCGTCTTCGGCGAAGATGTAGCCGACGCCAGCCGCGAGGCCGCTCTCTCTGAAGTGAAGGGCAAAGGCGGAGTCTTCAAGCTCACCGCCGGTTTGCAAACAGCCTTCGGTTCGGACCGCGTTTTCAACTCGCCCCTGGCTGAAGCCAATATCGTAGGCCGCGCCGTAGGCTTTGCCACACGCGGCATGAAGCCCGTGGTCGAGATTCAGTTCTTCGACTACATCTGGCCCGCCATGCACCAGATCCGCAATGAGCTCGCACTCATGCGCTGGCGCTCCAACGGCGAGTGGGCCGCGCCCGCGGTGATTCGTGTGCCCATCGGTGGCTATCTTACGGGAGGCTCGATTTATCACTCGCAGTCCGGCGAAAGCCTTTTCACGCACACGCCAGGGCTCCGCGTCGTCTTTCCGTCGAACGCGCTCGACGCCAACGGCCTTCTGCGCACCGCCATTCGCTGCGACGACCCAGTCCTTTTCTTCGAGCACAAGCGCCTCTACCGCGAGTCCTACGGCCGTGCGCCCTATCCCGGCCCTGATTACGCGATCCCCTTCGGCAAAGCCAAAATCGTTCGGCCCGGCAGCCACATCACGCTCGTGACCTATGGCGCAGTCGTGCCCCGCGCGTTACAGGCCGCGGAAAAAGCGCAGCGCGAGTTCGGCATCGACGTCGAGGTTCTCGATTTGCGCACGCTCAATCCCTACGACTGGGAAGCCATCGCCACATCGGTGCGCAAGACAAGCCGCGTCATTATTGCCCACGAGGACATGCTCAGCTGGGGCTATGGCGCGGAGATTGCCGCTCGCATCGCCGATGAGCTCTTCGATGCCCTCGACGCCCCGGTCCGCCGCATCGGCGCCATGGACACCTTCGTGGCCTACCAGCCGTTGCTTGAGGACGCCATTCTTCCGCAGCCAGCCACCATTCTCAAAGCAATTCAAGATCTCCGCGCCTGGTGACCCCTGGGCCATCTCGCAAATACTGTCATCCTGAGCGACGCGGATGACCGCGTATTAACAGTTCAATTTGGATGCAGGGGAATTCCTGCCAACGGGAGCTAATGCAGTTGCGCGTACTCGGCCTTGGCTTGCTTCAGGATGGGAATTTCAGGGTCGGCGTCCTTCCAGAGAGTGAGGAAATCCTGATAGGCAGCACGGGCGTTGGCGCTTTCGCCTTCTATGGTGAAGGCCCGAGCGATTTGCAGATGAGCGAGAGCACCGATGGGCGAGTTCAAAACAATTCCGCGGTGCGCGAGGATTTTTTGGAATTCTGCTGCCGCTTCACTGCCTCGCCGCGCCATCAGATAGGCCTGACCACGCAGGTAAATAGGAAACATCGCGTTGCATTCTTCGTAGTCCCCGAGTTCGTAGGGAGCGGCCATCTGCAGACTCTCCAGGGCCTTCTCAGTATTCAGATGGTTCAGTGCCAGCTGCGCGTGCACGGAGGGCAAATAGTTCGTCTGCACGAGCGTGCTCTGGGGAAAGCGTCTGGCCAGATCGTTGGCGAGCGATCGCGCGCCTGTCTCGTCGCGCGCCAGCGCGAGCGTTACAGCCCCGAGACCTTCGATATCCCGACCATTGGATCGCGCAAGGACTTCTCTCACTTCTCTTTCGGCGAGCTCGGCATTACCGAAGAGCGCTTCAGATTCGGCCTCTGACTCTTCGAGATAGGCGCCTAATTCCTCTTGATTCGATTGTCGAGCCGACGAAGCATGGCGCACGAGCGCGCGCGACTCGCGCAGGCGTCCGTAATATGCCGCGGTCTGCGCCTGAAAGTGAGAAGACTCCATATCCGACTTGTCCTTAGTCGCATTCTCAATCCGAGCCATTTCCGGTTTGTCGTTCTGTAAGAATGCGAGTTCGTAGCGCGCTACCTGAAAATGAGAGCAAGCGGCATTTTGCTGTTCGGAGCTTTTAATTGCCGCGTGGGCATCGTCGAGGCGATCCAAATGAAGAAGCGCGCCCAGCAGAACCCCGTAACTTAGGCAATCGCCGGGAAGCAGCCGCAGACTTTCTGCCGATGCTGTTCTTGCTTTCTCATATAGCCCCATCTCGGAGTAAATCCCGCTCACGTTCAGGTACGGAATATCGTCGCGTGGATAAAGTTGACTCCAGAGCTCGTAAGCCTGCCGCGCCTTCTCCCAATCGCCCGTCACCGAGTCATGATAGTGCGCATCGATGTAGAACCTTTCACGCTCACTCACGTGCTCGCGCAGCTCATACGCCTTACTGAAATTCGCAAGGCTTTCCCTTTCCGAAGACTCTTCGTACGCCACGCCGAGGGAGGCGTAGGCCATCGCAAAATTGGGATCGAGACTGATGGCGCGTTGAAAGAGCTGGATAGCGCCGGCACGGTCCTCGCGATCGATCATCGCGCGGCCCAAGCTGTAGGCGTGAAGTGCCTCGAGCGACGGAGTGGTGACTTGCTCGAGAGGAGTATTGAATCTCTGCACGGTTCCTACCGATTCCCCGAGCCTTGTGCGCAGCCGGGACGCCGCCTGGGCCAAAGCATTCAGCACTTCTTCTTTTCCACCGGCCGTTACCTGCTCCTCTACCAGCAGATCGCCGGTCCGGCAGTTGATCGCTTTCAGCCCAAGCACATACTGATTGCCCAGTTTCGCGATGGAGCCGTAGAGCACCGCGGTACTTGCGGTCCGCATACATAGCTGCTGCGCGATCTCTGGAGTGAGGCGTGCGTCTGGCGGTTGGCTCATCAGCCGAAGCGTCTGTCTCACGGTCGCATCCGAGACCAGTCTGAGGAACGGGGACTGTTCGAGCTGTACCGCGAGGCCCTGACGAATGGTGCCGTCGAAGACCGCATCACCAGTGGTATTTTCGAAATCCGCCAAGACCACGGTGTCTTTATCGGTTAACATTTTTGGCCTGCGCGAGTGGAGCCACCACCAAAGCGAAAGGGCGAGTGCGACCACGATCACGCCCGTGGCAATCGCTGGCCGCCATGGGGGTGTCTTTTTGCCCACCGGTGCTTGCTCCCGTGCGGGCTCCACGCTGCTCGCCTGCGGCCTCTCTGCAACAGGGATAACGGGGAAGATGAATCGGTAGCCCCGGCGCGGCAAGGTTTCGACATAGCGCGGCGTGTCGGCCGAATCGGACAAGGCCGCTCGAAGCTTGGCTACAGCCACATTCACGGCATGGTCGAAGTCGCCAAAGGAATCGGTTGGCCAGATGCGCTGTTTCAGTTCTTCGCGCGTGACAACCGCACCAGGCTGCTCCAACAACGCGATCAGGATCTTCAGCGGTTGGTCCTGAAGCCGGATGCGTGCTCCGGCTTTGCGCAGCTCGCCTGAACGCAAATCGAGTTCGAAGACCCCAAATCGGGTCGGGGAATTTGGAGCGGGCTGTTCCATCTTGCTCCTTGGGAACGGGCTGCGAAGCTGCCCGACAACCAGCCTTTGGCCCAGAGATACTCAGGATAGACGAATGGCAGGGATCAAGGTCTCAATTTCTCGGGAGACATTCAGTTCCAACTCATTCTTTATCAGGTAAATAGCTGTTGACACAAGCAAGACACGAAGGAGACGCAGTCTGAATTGATAAAGCTGCGTTACCTGCTCGAATCTCGGCTTCAGTCGCGAATCGACTGAGGTCGAAATGATGAATCTGCGAAGGCGTCTGGCAGTGGGAATACAGCTGCTTCTCGTTGCCGCGTTGACCGCGCAAGCGCGTGCACAGGATCTGGATCGGTCCTGCCCGAACTTGCCCCTATCCTTCGACCTGGTGTCGAACTTCGAGATCGTCATCCAAGGGCGGGTGGGGGAGCGGGATGGGTTGAGGTTCATTCTGGACACGGGTTCCTCGTACAGCGTGATTGACCGTCGGGTTGCGGACAAGATGGGATTGCATCGCCGCCCCGGAAAAGCGTTCAGTTATGACCGCGACCTCGCGATCGAGTGGGCGGACATTCCCGATGCTCAGATCGGCCCGATGCGCGTCTCGGGCATCCGCATGATGGTCGCCAGACTGGCCGACATCTCCGAGCTCGCCGAGAACGCCGACGGGATCATCGGACTGGACGTGCTGAGCCGGGCCAAGAAGATCGACATCGATTACGAGCGAAGGAGAGTTTCCTTTGATCTCGACGAGGGGTGCGGAAGTGGGCATTCGGCCGTAAAAGCTCTTTTGGTCACGGTTGTCATCCAGGGAATTCCCATGCGCTTGCTGGTTGATACGGGATTGCGCTACCTGTTGCTCTACAAGGACCGTCTCAGCAGTGCACTTCCGCACCTGCGCACCGAAGGAGAACCCAGGGGCGCCGTGTTCGGACGCTTGCAGGCCACAGAGGTGAATTTGCCTGGGGTGCAGGTATTTCCCCCTGAAGCCGTGACTCCAGTCTTTCTGATCGAAGGCCCCGGGAAAACCGACCTCGATGGAATTGACGGCTACCTTGGTCCAGCCTCCCTCCACGCCAGGCGCCTCGAACTGGATTTCGCCGCGATGACACTGCGCTGGCAGTAAGTCCGCTTCGAAGGAACAGCTACGCCCATACGATATTTCGTCAAAAGATTCAATGATCTACACGATTATGAATCAAATTAACATTTTTATGGAGTTTTCAATCAATCTGTATTAACGTACTATTCATTCCCGGCATACCTGCCGTGATCGGCATCCGCAACCCCACTTCTCCGCGGATAAGAGTCGAAAACTCGCACGACCCGACATTCAGGATTCATCCCGAGCGCGAGCAACCGTTCTTCTCCCTTCAAACGCCCGCCAGGATCTCGGGAGGCGCTTTTCTCAAAACAGGCTGATACCCAACATTGCCCTTCTTTCAAGTGAGGACCACATGACCAGACGCTCTTCTATCTCCATCCTCGGCTTCGCTCTCGCCTTTTTCCTTTGTCTTCCGACTGTGCAAGCTCAGACCGTGACCGGATCGATTACGGGAACAATCACCGACCCGAGCGGCGCCGCCATTGCCAATGCGCACGTGACAGCCCACAACCTGGATACAGGGGTGGACACCACCAGGACCAGCAATGGAACCGGACTTTATCGCATCGATTTTCTTCCCATCGGCCACTACCAGGTCACGATCGAAGCGGAGGGGTTCGAGAAAAGCGTGCTGCAGCCTTTCACGCTGGAGGTATTGCAGACGCCAACCATCAATGTGCAGATGAAGGTTGGGAGCAGCGTGACCACGGTCTCGGTCTCCGAAGCTGCCACAGTATTGAACACCACCAACCCCACCCTGGGATCGACCTTTTCGACGCGTTCGATTGAAAACCTGCCGCTCAACGGGCTGGACTTCTCGGCCCTTACGCTCTACATGCCGGGATCGGTCGACACCGGGGGCACGTCCGGCACGACGAGCATCGAACGCAGCACATCCTACCTGGATACGCCGAACATGAACGGCAATCGCGCCCAGTCGAATAACTACACACTCGACGGCATCGACATGAACGAGACGTTCAACAACGTGATCGCGTATACGCCTGCTCCCGAGTCTCTGCAGGAGATCAAAGTACTGACGGCTAACTCGCCCGCCGACTACGGAAACGTCAATGGCGGTGGCGTAGTAAGTGTGCTGAAGAGCGGCACCAATCACTTTCATGGATCGGCGTACGGCTATGAGCAGAACCAGGAGTTCAACGCCAACTCATGGCAGAACAAGAACGTCACTCCACAGATCCCGATCAGTCCTTATTCGCAGGTCCAGTATGGCGGAACTCTCGGCGGACCCATTCTCCACAACAAGCTCTTCTTCTTTGTCGACTACCTTGGCTCGCATTTCCACCAGGGCGGCCTGCAATCGGTAAGCGTGTTTACGCAAGCCATGCGTAACGGAGACTTTTCCGCGTTGCTTGCCGCTTCCACTCCCATTCAACTCTATGACTCGCAGAATAACTTCGCTCCCTACACCAATAACCAGGGCGTTCCGATCGTGAACCCTGTCGCCAAATATCTCTTTGCCAATCCCAGCCTTTATCCATTGCCCAACGCTGCGCCGACGGACGGGATTACGGCGAACGATTTGCAGGGACCCTACCGCAACTACAAGGCGAACAACCAGGGAGATGTCAAGATCGAATACGATCCACGCGCGGCGGATAAGATCACGGGCTTCTTCTCTGACTCGCACGCATACGATGGAACGTCAGCTGTTCTCGCGATCACCTTCCCCGGAATTAACATCTTTCCGACGCATATCGTCGGTGCTAACTGGGTGCATGTCTTTTCGCCCACGGTGGTCAACTCGGCGCGTGTCGGCTTTACGCGCGTCAACTGGAATCAGGGCACGCCGGGCGATCCCTCGGGTCAATTCGGGCTGACTGGCAACTCCAAGGTCGGCATCCCCTTTGGAACGCAAACGTTCGTGGGCTTTTCGAACCAGGGCTTCGGCATCAACGCTGGCTTTGGCGGAGGCGGCAGCACCAGCGACATCACCGACGTCGGAACGCCGGGGCTCAGCGGCGGAGTAATCGACAACACGTATAGCTACATCGATAACATCACGTGGCAGCATGGCCGCCACACACTGAGTGCAGGCATTCAAGCGATCCGGTACCAGAATAACTATCCCACCGGAAATAACTACGGCTATCTCGGCACGCTCGATTACACCGGTGCGTTCACTAGCAACCCTTCCGCCGCAAACGGTGGGGGCTATCCGGGAGCGGACTTTCTCCTGGACCGCGTTGCGAGCGCAGCAGCAACTCTGGGCAGTGTGAACGTCGGCCAGCGGCAGTGGCGCGCGGCAGAATTCATTCAGGACGATTACAAGGTGTTGCCCAAGCTGACCTTGAATCTCGGCGTTCGCTGGGAGTACGACGAGCCTTGGATCGAACAGAACAACAAGACCGGCAACATCGACATTGCGACTGGACAAGTAATCTACGCACACAGCGTGCCTGCCGGGGCTCCAGCCGGATCGGGCGTATGCAGCAACGACGCCTGCTACCAGCCAAATTACCGCCAGGTCATGCCGCGCTTAGGTTTTGCCTACCAGGCAAGCGACAAGTTCGTGGTCCGCGGCGGATACGGAGCAACGAGCTTCTATGAGGGCAACTCATCCAACCAGCGTCTCACCGCGCTGATTCCCTTCATTACGGCAGTGAATATCACGGCTGTAACTCCGACCTCGACGACTGCAGGAGCGCCGCGCACAGTCGAGGAAGGGTTCTCAGGGGGTAGCTCGGCTGGCACCGGGTCCTACCAGGTGTATCCACAGAACATACAGCCTGCCTACATACAGGAGTGGAACCTGACCACGGAATTTGCCCTTTCCAACACGGCTTCGCTGCAGGTTGGTTACATTGGCGAGCAGGGCCAGCACATCGAAGACTACGGCAATATCAATCAGTATCTAACCAACGGTGACCCAACCACCGCGCGGTATTACAACAACCCCTACATTGGCATCAATGCTCCGATCGGGGGAGTAGGTTCCCAGATCACCATGATCACGGAATCGCGCGCGATGATGAACTTCAATGCACTGGAGACCACGCTGCGCCAGCGGGTAAGTCACGGGCTTGAATTCACGGTGAACTACACCTATAGCAAGGCAATGACGAATAGCCTGGGTAACTATGCGCTCAATGTGAACGGTTACAGCGGCGCGTTCCAGAACTACTACAACAGCGCTGCCGACTATGGTCCCTCCGGCTACGATGTGACACACAATATCTCCGGAACGGGTGTGTACGATCTTCCGTTCGGCAAGGACAGGATGTTTCTCAATAGCATGAATCGCGTGCTCGACGAAGCGATTGGTGGATGGAAGATCTCCACGGCGGCAGTTGCGTACTCAGGTTTTCCGGAATCGCTCCTCGCCCCCGGCAACAACTCCAATAGCTATGGCAACTCGAGACCCAACCAATACCGCCCGCTGCACATCAAGAATCGAAGCATCAACAACTGGTTCGGCACCGATCCATCGGCGACACCGTGCACCACAGCGGGCGTCGACAACGGAGTCTGCGCATTCGGCGTGCCAGCCTCGAACACATTCGGCACATCGAGCAACGGAGCGGTTCGCGGGCCGGGTTACTTCAATGTGGATATGTCGGCCTTTAAGGAGTTCCGCATTGTCGAGGGGCAGACATTCGGCTTTCGCTTCGATGCCTTCAATGCGTTCAACATCGTGAGCTACGGCAATCCGGACGTCGGCGTAACAGACACTACGTTCGGTCAAATCGCCAGCCAGAATAATATCCGTTCCATCGAACGGCACTTACAGTTTTCCGCTAACTACAGATTCTGAGAGTCGGACCCGTCGCCTGCCCCCTGGGGCAAGCACGGGTCTGTTCGCGTCTGGGTATCAACCGGGAATAAGTAAAGGAAGAAGATTCACCATGGAACTTGAAATCTGCGTCGATTCTGTAGAGTCGGCGATTGCCGCGGAGGCTGGCGGCGCTGATCGCGTGGAATTATGCAGCGCTATCAGCGAAGGCGGCCTGACACCCAGCATCGGTATGATGCGCGCCGTACGAGCCCGCATCGAAATCGGTATGTTTGTGATGATCCGCCCTCGCGGAGGAGACTTCGTCTATTCGCCGGAGGAGTTGAACTCCATGCGCGATGACATTGCCTGTGCCGCCGGCGAAGGCGCGGATGGCGTCGTGCTTGGGTTGCTCACGCCGGAGGGCTCTGTGGACGTAGAGAACACCGGTCTGCTGGCAACACTTGCCGCGCCCATGCAGGTCACATTTCATCGCGCCCTGGACATGACTCGCGATCTCGGGGTCGCGCTCGAAGATGTGGTGCGGACAGGTGCGCACCGCGTGCTCACCTCCGGCGGAGCAAACACCGCGTTGCATGGAAGCAAGCGGACCGCATCTCTTGTGCGCGCAGCCGGCCGTCGTATCCGCATCATGGTCTGCGGGCAGATTCGCCCATCGAACGTTGGCGAGGTTGCCGCCCTCACCGGAGCCCGGGAGTTTCACGCCTCGTTACGCAAGCCGGTCTCTGGTCCCATGCTCTATCGCAACACGGTCATTCAACTGGGCGACGATCATCAAGACGATTACGCCCGCTTCCGCACATTCTCAGAAGACGTGCGGCAGCTACGCGAGGCCCTTGATGCCATTCACGTCTGATTGAAGGCTTCTGCCTGGTTAAGAAGTCCCTCGCATCAGCTTTGCGTCAGAAGCGCTTCTACAGCATCTTGCAGCGAAGCAAACCGCCGGTCGGCCTGCTCCGCGGCTTCGTCTGCGCCGGCCTTTCGCTGCTCACTTCCGCCTTCGATGAAAAGCGTCCGCATCCCCAGCCGTTTCCCGAATTCGATATCCGAAAGGGAATCGCCGACCATCGCACTGGTTGATGCGGTGATGTCAGGGAAAGCGCGCCGCGCCTGCTCAAACATGCCCGGCAGCGGCTTGCGACAGTTACATTGCTCTTTGTTGTGCGGACAGACGTAGAAGGCATCCACGTGCGCTCCGTGGGCCTCCAGCACGCCTTGGAGGTTGTCGTGAATCGCCGCCACGTCCGCCGCCGTATAAAGGCCCAGCGCAATGCCACGTTGATTCGACACCACGATGACGCGCAACCCCGCCTGGTTCAACCGCGCTATCGCCTCGGGAACTCCCGGCAGCACGCGAAAGTCAGCCCACGCCGTCACGTAGCTCCCCTCCGGCATCTTTTCGTTCAGCACGCCATCCCGATCGAGAAAAATAGTGCGAAGGGTGCCTGCCGATGCACTGCCTGCCGAGTCCGCCACCCCGCTATGATAGCAACAACCATCCGCATGCCCGTCAGGCCTGCCAGGCGGTTCAGCGAGGGGGCACAGTGATCGGACAACTGCATCGCGTCATCCACGAAATCGAAGACGAATGGGCTGGAAAACGCCTGCTCGTCGTCGGCGACGTGATGCTCGACAAGTACATCTGGGGCGATGTCGGCCGCATCTCGCCCGAGGCTCCCGTGCCCGTGGTGCGCGGCCTGCGCCAGGATGAGAAGCCCGGCGGCGCGGCCAACGTGGCTATGAATCTGGCCCACCTCGGCGCGCAGACAACGGTGGTCGGCATCACGGGAGGCGACGAAAACGAGCGGCTTCTCGCAGACCGCCTTCGCGCCAACGGCGTCACATCCCATTTCATTGCGTCCGACGGATTTCCGACCATCACCAAAACCCGCATTCTGGGCGGGCGCCAGCAGATGCTGCGCCTGGATTTCGAACGCCTCGGTTCAATTACGCAAACCGCCTTCGATGCTCTCCTGAAAAAGGCACTCGAGCTTTTGCCCGCTTCCCACGCGCTAGTTCTTTCCGATTACGCCAAGGGCGCGATCACGCCGGCAATTTGCCAGTCCCTCATTTCCGCCGCACGCAAACTCGGCATCCCGGTTCTCGTCGATCCCAAGAGCTCCGATTATTCGCTCTATCGCGGTGCCACCACCATCTGTCCGAATCTTGTCGAGCTCGCGGGTGCGGTACGCCTCAATCCCGCCGATCTGGAAGCGGTTCTCACCGCAGCCGAGGCGATGGTCACAGCATTCGACATCGAATTTCTCACCGCGACCCTCAGCGACAAGGGAATTGCCCTGGTGCGCCCCGGCAATCGCCTTGTGGCCCCGGCACAAGCCCGTCAGGTTTTCGACGTTTCCGGCGCAGGCGACACCGTCGTTGCAGTGCTTGCGCTCAGCCTCGCCTCCGGTCTGCAGCCCGAGACTGCCGTGCAACTGGCAAACATCGCCGGCGGCATCGTAGTCGGCAAGGTTGGCACTGTGCCGGTCGAGAAGCACGAGTTGCTCGCCGCATTGAGTCTTGATATCGCTCTCCACGCCGAGGACCGCGTGCTCACGCGCGACGAGGTTGTCAAGCGCGCTGCATTGTGGAAAGCCAACGGCGAGCGCGTTGTCTTTACCAACGGCTGTTTCGACCTGCTTCACATCGGCCACATCACGCTGCTCGAACAGGCGCGCCATTGCGGCGATCGGCTCGTTGTCGCCATCAACAGCGACGCCTCGGTGGGCTGCCTCAAGGGGCCGAACCGTCCCATCGTCGGCCAAGCCGATCGCGCGCGTGTGCTGGCTGCTTTGGCCGCCGTCGATGCGGTCGTGATCTTTGATGAGGCCACGCCGTTGAACCTCATCCTCGCGGTGCAGCCCGATATTCTCGTCAAGGGCGGTGACTACGCGCCAGAGAACGTCGTCGGCGCCAGCGAGGTTCAATCCTGGGGCGGCGAAGTCAAGATCGTTCCCCTGGTTGAGGGCTTTTCCACAACTCGTTTGATCGAAAAAGGCGCGGGCCGCTGATGGTTTGCCCGCGAGATCTGCGGCCCAAATCCCCGAGGCCCGAATACGAGGTGCCCATACGCGAGCGGCCCAGATACAAGCTACCCGGATACAATGGTGGGATGCAGTCCGGTAACCGCTTCCAACCTGCGTTCCAGCCCACTGATCCACAGGCGGGCCGCCGGGCATGAAGCGATTCTTCCGCCTATTGCGTTACGGGTTTCCGTACTCCTTGCAATGGCTGCCTGGCGTTTTCCTTCTAGCCGCCGTCGGCGTACTTGACACCTTTCGCGTCCTTCTCCTGCAGCCTATTTTCGATCAGGTCCTGAGGCCTGATGCACCGGAAGGCCCCATCCTCCTCGGCCTGCCAAACAGCCGTTGGCACTTCGATCTCAGACAACTCATTCCCCACGTCCTGCACATTCACAATGCCTGGGACGTGGTGGCCTTTGCGCTGGTAGTTTCCACTATCCTTAAGGGTCTCTGCGATTATCTGGGCACTTACCTCGTCAATTACGCGGGATTCGGCACTATTACCGACCTGCGCAATCACCTCTACGAAGCCACGATGCGTCGGTCTTCGAGCTTCTTTCACCAGCACCCAACGGGCACCATCCTTTCCACACTCATCAACGACGTTGACAAGGTGCAAACCGCGCTCAGTTCCGTTCTCGGCGAGTTCCTCCAGCAATTCTTCACATTCGTTGTCGGGCTGGTTCTCGTGATCAGACTAGGCGGATATCTCAGCTGGGCGTTGCTGCTCTTTATTCCTGTAGTCGTAACATCCGCGCGGAAGATCGGAAGCGAAGTACGAACCCGTACCCGCACCGGACAGGACAAGCTCGCCGAAATTCAGAACATTCTGCACGAGACTGTCACCGGCAACCGCATCGTCAAAGCCTTCAACACCGAATTGTGGGAGATTCTCCGCTTCAAGTCTGCGGCGCGCCGCCTTTTCCGCGCCAACCTGCGCAGCGTGCGCATTCAATCCATCAGCTCGCCCTTGATGGACGCCATTGGCGCGGTCGCCATCGCCATGTTTCTGTTCATCGGACGCAACGAGATTCATCATGGCCACATGACCATGGGCCTGTTTGGCACTTTCATTATCCTGCTTTTCAAGCTCTATGATCCGGTGCGCAAATTTGCCTACTTTTACAACAGCTTCCAGCAAGCGATGGGCGCTTCGGCTTCCATTTTCACTTTCTTTGACTCGGAAGACGACGTAAAAGAGCGCCCACGCGCCGCAGTCCTGAAGGGTTTCACCAGGTCTGTTCGCTTTGAAAACGTGGGCTTCTCTTATTCCACGGCTGCAGGCGAACATCAGATCCTGCATCACGTCGATCTCGATGTTCGTGCAGGCGAAGTGCTGGCTCTTGTCGGTCCCAGCGGCGCGGGCAAATCCACGCTCGTCAATCTCATTCCCCGCTTCTTCGATGTTTCCTTCGGCCGCATCACCATTGACGATCGCGACATCCGCGACTTGACTCTTGGCTCGTTGCGCCGCCAGGTTGCCCAAGTGTCGCAGGAAACCATCCTTTTCAACGACACCGTGCGTCATAACATCGCTTACGGTCAGCCTGACGTGAAGCATGCCCTGGTCGAGCAGGCTGCGCGCAACGCTCTGGCGCACGACTTCATTCTCCGCATGCCGGCAGGCTATGACACGGTGATTGGCGAAAAAGGTTTTCGTCTCTCCGGCGGGGAGCGCCAACGCATTGCCATTGCTCGCGCGCTGTTAAAAGACGCTCCGATTCTCATCCTCGACGAAGCCACCTCGGCGCTCGATGCGGAAAGCGAATCGCTTGTCCAGGCCGCGCTAGCCAATCTGATGCAGGGACGCACAGTGGTCGTTATTGCTCACCGGCTCGGCACCGTCCGCCGCGCCAATCGAATCGCGGTGCTGGAAGAAGGTCGGATCACTGCGGTCGGCTCGCATGACGACTTGCTCACGAATTCGCCTACTTACCAGCGGCTCCATCAGCTCCAATTCATGGACATTCAGGAACCGCCGACGTCGGATCTGTCGGGTTTGGATCCTACGGCGCAATATCAATTGCTCTTTGAGCAGACAATGTCGACAAAGGCGGGGGAATAGTACGCATGCCGATCTACTCGATGACCGGATTCGCCCGCACCCAAGTGCGCGTGCACGATCAATTGGTCTACACGCTGAGCCTGAAGAGCGTAAATCATCGCTTTCTCGATATTCAGTTGCGGCTGCCTTCGGGTCTCGACGCTTTGGAAATGGAGCTGCGCCGAGCCCTGAAGGAAAACCTAGCGCGTGGCCATGTGGAGCTGGCGCTCTCCGTCGACCGCTCGACGCTGCAAAAGGCAGGCTACAATCGCGATCTTGTCGCCGGTTACCTCGATGCGTTCCAGACGGCGCGCAGCGATTTCTCACTCCTTGGCGAGCCCGATTTGAATGCGATTCTGCGTATGCCCGGCGCATTGCAAAGCGATGGCCGTGGCAACGGCGACGAAGATCCTGCGGCGCTCTCTGAAAGCGTGCTGCAGCAGATCGGGCCTCTTCTTGAAGAATTGAAAATCATGCGCGCCCGGGAAGGCGACGCGTTGAAGGCGATTCTGCAAGCCTCGCTCGACCGCCTCGCAGAAGCCACCGAAGGCGTGGCCGCGCTGCGCCCTGAAGTCGAGCAACGCTACCAGGAGCGGTTAACGCAGCGTCTCATCGCCGCGACTGGCAACGAATTCAATCGCCAGCGTCTCCTTGAAGAGGTTGCGGTCCTGGTCGATCGCAGCGACATCGCAGAAGAGTTGGCGCGCATGACGACCCACATTTCGCATTTCCGCGAATTGCTTTCGGCCAGTGGCGAGGTTGGCAAGAAGCTCGACTTCCTTCTCCAGGAAATGAATCGCGAGGCGAACACGTTGCTTTCCAAGACCGGCGGCGTGGGCGGAAAAGGCACGCGCATCACTGAGCTTGGCCTTGCGATGAAGGCAGAGATCGAGAAGGCGCGCGAGCAGATTCAGAACGTGGAATAGGCGCGAAACAACGTCAAAAAACGACAAGGGGAACAACGGGAAAGTGGCAGGAATTCTATTCATTATTTCGGCGCCGTCGGGCTCCGGCAAAAGCACGCTGGTGAGCGAGCTGCGTAAACAAGTCGGCGGCGTCGACTTCTCGATCTCGTGGACCACGCGTCCGCCGCGGGGTTCGGAAGAAAATGGGCGCGAGTACTACTTCGCGACCCGTGAAGAGTTTGAACGGATGCGCGATGAAGGTTTGTTCCTTGAATATGCCGACGTTTTTGGCAATTACTACGGAACTGCTCGCAGCGGGCTCGATGAAGCGCGGCGCGCGGGTCACGACCTGCTGCTCGACATTGACGTGCAAGGCGCTGCCCAGGTGCGTAAGGCTATGCCCGAGGCCGTGAGCATATTTGTCTTGCCGCCGACACCCAAAGTTCTGCGCACCCGCTTGCGCAATCGAAGCCGTGCTGAGGGTGTGGTCAACGAGGCAGAACTCTACCGCCGCCTGAGTGAGGCCAGCAAGGAAATTGAGAATTATCGCGAATACGGCTATATTTTGGTCAACGACATCCTCGACAGGGCAGTGGCGCAGTTGGAGGCCATTGTGCTGGCAGAGCGTTTCTATCGGAATGGCGAACCGATTGCCTACCGCTCCAGCAGGGTGTTGGAAGTCGCCGCGGCCTGCCGAATTGCGAATTCCCGGGAGCGGCTTAAACCCGTACTGGAGGCCTTCGGGATCGACGGTCCTTCAGGTCAGCAACAACTTCCCTTTGGAGAGGATTCCGATGACGATTGAAACCAAGTTCGATTCGAACTATCGTAAGGTCCTTGTGGCAGCCCGCCGCGCCCGCCAATTACAGAACGGCTCAGCGGCGTTAGTCTCCAGCCAATCCACCAAGGCCTGCCGCATTGCCCAGGACGAAATCGAAGCAGGAAAAATTTCCTATGTGAAAAAGGAAGTGCCGGTCGTGAAGCCGCTCGTGGAAGACCGCGGCATTCCGATCCTCTCTCACTGAGGTTTTCCGCCGTTGATTGCGATCGCGCCATTGCTCCGGTGTGTGTCGCGCGTTACTTGCGGTCACACTTCAGTTACTGCCGCGTGATCCGTCGCCTAACTCACTGTGTCGCGTTCACTTGTCTCCGCGACCCTTCAATCAAGCCAATTTTCATGGCTTCCCATCACACCGGATGCTATGATCCATGCACGGTTATGTCGATTGGGATGGCCAATCTCGATGGTGAGTTGCAGGTCAAAGTTGGTACATTATTTGGCCGCGAACTGATCCTCGTGTCGCAGACGAAGATGGAAGTCCAGACCTGGTTTATGGGCTTTGTGATCGCCCGGCGTACGTTTGACAACGACCGCATCCGGCAACTCCGCTACGAGGAATGGAAACAGGACGGAGTCCGCACCTGCGGCATTCGGTTCAAATACGACGGCAAGACACAAGTCTTGGTCAAAGCTGTGATGAGCGAGAGCGATTCGCTCCGCACCGTCGTTCGGATTATCAATGTCTACAAGTTTTCTCACACTTTCCCGGTCGAAGAGGCCCGACTCACCGGCTAGTGAGCGACGTTACGGCAGCAGGGTAAATTCCAGAGTTTTTGTGAATCGCTGCCAGTAATCTTGTTTCGACTTCGCCAGCGACTTCATCAAGAGAATCAGACTACAATTTCACTATGCGAGTGACGGTCGGCGTCTCCGGCGGCATTGCCGCTTACAAAGCGGCGGAACTGGTGCGAGCCCTCCAGCGGCAGGCCCTTGAAGTCCACGTCGTCATGACCAAATCGGCTACCCGCTTCATCCAGCCGCTCACCTTTGCCGCACTCACCGGCCACAAAGTCATCACCAGCCTCTGGGACGAAACCAACTCTACCGAAGGCGAGTACGACTCATCCATCGAGCATATCGGCGAGGCGCAATGGGCCGAGGCTTTCGTTGTCGCTCCGGCTACGGCCAATCTCCTCGCCAAATTCGCCCATGGCATCGCTGACGATTTCCTCACCACAATGTACCTGGCCACGCAGGCCCCCGTTCTCGTCGCGCCGGCGATGAACGTCAACATGTGGGAGCACCCGGCGACGCGTGCCAACATCGAAATTCTGCGTCAGCGCGGCGTGCGCGTCATCGAGCCCGGCACTGGCGATCTCGCCTGCGGCATGGTCGGCACAGGCCGCATGGCGGAGCCGGACGCAATCGCCGACGCGGTCCTCAACTCGCTCGGACGCCGCCACGATATGGCCGGCGAAATCGTCCTGGTCACCGCCGGCGGCACGCGCGAGGCTCTCGATCCAGTCCGCTTCCTCGGCAACCGGTCCAGCGGAAAAATGGGCTACGCGCTGGCCGATGCGGCGCAGAGCCGCGGCGCCAAAGTCGTCCTGATCAGCGGACCGACGTCCCTCCATCCGCCATCGCATTGCGAGTTGGTCAAGGTCGTCACCGCCGACGAAATGCGTATCGCCGTCCTCGAGCGAATGAAGGATGTCACGCTCATCATCAAAGCGGCTGCTGTTGCCGACTATCGGCCAGTGAGCATTTCAGACCACAAGCTCAAACGCACCGGGCCCCTGACGCTCGAACTGGCACCGACCGAAGACATTCTGGCCGAAGTAGTCCGTCGCCGCACCCCCGGCCAACTGATCGTCGGTTTCGCCGCCGAGACGGAAAACCGCATGGAGAACGGTCGCGCCAAACTCCTCCGCAAAGGCGCGGACGCGATCGTAGTCAACGATGTTTCCGGCGACGGCGTGGGCATCGACGCCGACTTGAATGCAGCCACATTCCTCACCAAATCCACCGCCATCGAGTTGCACGAGATGCCCAAGCGCAAACTCGCCGACCGCATCCTCGACGAGATTCTTGCCCTGCGCCGCCCCCGCTCCCTGGTTGTGGAGACCGACGAATCCGCCGGCGGACCCCCAACGCAGGAGCAGGTGCTGAGCCAATCCGACGCGCCCACCGGCTCGCGCCGCCAGCTGATTGTGGAGTAGCCCGCTTGCCCCGTTCGCTCGACGCCGCAACCCAGCAGGCTTTGGCCGCGCGCCTGCGCTTCTATCGCGACCTTGGCCTCACCGAGTTCTACCGGCGCCCCTTCGACCCCGCAAAGTTTCAGAGCCTTCTCGCGACCACCGAAGAGGAACCTGTTGCCGCTGAGACCAGTGAATCGGGTGCCAGTGAATTGGGTGCCCCAGGTCTCGCCTTTGAGACCTGGGAGGGATCTTCGCCAAACCAACATGCTCCGGCGGGTGCCCCTGGTCCCTCGCATTTGGGGACCTGGGAGGGAACTTCACCCCACCAACAGACCCCCGGGGTCAATGAACCCAATACCATTCAAGAGGAAACACCCATTTCCGCACGCAAGAGTGTTCAAGCCCCTCCGCAAGCCTCAAACCTCATCCCCCCGGCCGACCGCGAAGCCGCCCTCCGCCTCATCCGCGAAGACATTGGCGATTGCACCCGCTGCGCCCTGCACAAGGGCCGCAACAAGATCGTCTTCGCCGATGGCAGCGCCAACGCCCGCCTGATGTTCGTCGGCGAAGGCCCCGGAGCGGACGAGGACGCGCAGGGAATTCCCTTTGTAGGCCGCGCCGGCCAACTGCTCAACAACATGATCGCGGCCATGGGATTGAAGCGCGAAGAGGTCTATATCGCCAACGTGGTCAAGTGCCGTCCCCCAGGCAACCGCACCCCCGAGCCGGAGGAGGCGAATACCTGCTCGCCGTTTCTCTTTGAGCAAATCGATGTGGTGCGCCCGGAGGTTCTCGTGGCCCTCGGCGCGACCGCGGCGACCTATCTCCTCGGCCAGCGCCAGCCGCTCGCCGGCCTGCGCGGACGCGTGCATTCGCTGCGTGGCTCGCGGCTGATTGTGACCTATCACCCCGCCTATCTGCTGCGCGATCCCCGCCAGAAGAAGGAAGCCTGGGCGGATCTGCAAATCGCCATGAAAGAGCTGGGCCTGAAGGCGCCGGGTAAAAGCTAAGGGACAGGGAGAACAGGGACCAGGGACTAAGGGACTCGGGACCAGACCTGGTTGCATGAATGGTGTTTTGAAAGGGCACGGCTTCAGCCGTGCCGCAAAGGGCCAGTAAAATAAAGGGCTTCAGCCCCTGAGGGATGGGTTCATTCGGCCGCGACAACATGAATGCACCCAGTCTTAAGGGACTCGGGACCAGGTACCCGGCGTTGGCTTCGAGCGCTCTGTTACGACGTTGCCACCACTGAACCTGCCTAAGAAGTGTCATCCTGAACGGAGCGCGTCTGGGGCCCCGAACGCACGTCAGTGCGATGGGGGTAAGCGAAGTGAAGGATCTGCTTCTGCTTCTCAGGAAGCCCCAACCGCACGAAAAATGGGTGCCCCGTCCATTCGCGTTCTTTGCGAATGGGCGGGAAAGCACGACACTCCAACTCGCACCGGAGGGAGCCGAGGCCTTCAGGCCTCGGAAGGGTCAGCAGCAACGCCAAGGCCTTCAGGCCCGGAAATCAGCCACTACTGCTGTGCTCTCAGGTACTCCGAGGGCGTAACAATGCGCGTTCCCTTGTACGCGCCGAGAGTCAATAAATCCTTATCGCCTGCAACCAGCAAATCCGCTTTCGCAAGGGCCGCGCACTCCAGAAACATATCGTCGCCGGGATCGCGGCACACCTCTACCGTGCCGCGAATTTTCACACGGAGGCCACGCGCCAGAATCGCCTGCAGCGCCAATGTTGCCCGGTTTTGCTCCCAGGAGAACTTTTCCGTCAGCACGCGCACAATTTCCGCGTCAATCTCATCGCAGGTGGCAATCACGTCTTCGCTCATTGCTTGTTCGAGCGCCAAAGTCGGCGTGCCGCGATGTTGCGCAAACTGAAGCGCCGAGATCCAGACGTTTGTATCGATGACGACGATCACCCGTTCGACCGTACCTTGCGGCGGCGCGGCTTTTCCGCACGCACCTGTCGGATAAGCCGGGGCACATCGGCCTCGGTGTAGCCCTTCGGGTTGCGTCCTGCCGCATAGGCGCCCAGCTCATCCAGCGTGCTTCGCGCCTGCTGCGCGGAATAGGTGCGAAAAGCCTCACGGAATAGCTCGCTCATCGTGCGGCTGTCCCTCTGTGCCAGCGCCTCAGCCTTTTGCGCAAGTTCAGGCGGCAGGCTGATCGTGTAGACCTTCGATTTCCTTAGGGTTGCAGTAGCCATGCCCGAATATTACAGTGTAATGGATTCCATTACAACCCGCGCGAGAGCACGTGGAGTGGCGAAGCCGGGCGGAAGCGAAAGCCTGCCCTGAGCAAAGCCGAAGGGGATCTGCTTCTGCTTCTCAAGAAGCCCCGAGCCGCACGAAAAATGGGTGCCCCGTCCATTCGCGTTTTTTGCGAATGGGCGGGAAGGCACGACACGCCAGCTCGCACCGGCGGGAACCGAGGCCTTCAGGCCTCGGAAAAGTCCCGAGCAGACCTATCGAGGCCGACGGTGGACTTAAGAGACAAATAAGTGGCAGCAAACCAAGAGCTTATTGCCGATTCGGCGGGTTGACCCACCTCGGTTGGCTGTCTTCCGGCAACGACCGACCTATCCACCTGCCTATGTGGTATAACGAGCCTTTCCACAATATAGAGAGGGCTGAGCGACATCTATGAAACTTGTCTTCTGTATCTTGAGCGACATACATTTTGCTGTAGGCACAACGCACCCAATACTCGGGAGATCAGACGCCATCGCATCCGCAATCTCTTCCGTGGAGGCGCACCCCGACTGCTTGGTCCTTCTCTTTAGTGGCGACGTCGCTGCCAAAGGGCAGACTGACGAGTATGAAATTGCCAAGAGTTTCATTTCGAACCTAAAAGCCCATTTGCGGCGAAGATTTCCCTGGATTGACATCAAAGTCCTTTCGGTGCCCGGCAACCATGATCTTAGTCACGAGGAGAATTCAGAGGGGTTTCGGAAGAATGCCGTCGACGGGAGCAGACAGAGTCTTGAGGACCCGCAGAAGAATCTTTTCTACCTGGGACAATTGCTCGCCCCCCAAACGAATTACTGGGAATTCGACAGCGGTCTCAGCTCGCCGGCTGCAAATACTTCGGAAATGATTTGTCGCTCCGCCAAACTCGCACTTGGCTCCTACACCGTGCAACTAAATCTGTTGAACACAGCACTTCTTTCTCAGCGAAAAGAGTCTCAAGGCGACCTGCTCCTTCCGATGCCGATGCTGCACGAGACACTTTCGGCGGCAGCAACTCCAAGTCTCACAATTACTGTCATGCACCACGCGATTTACTGGATCGAATCGCAGACCTTGACTAACCTTCGAGACCTGCTTGCTAGAACATCTGACTATCTGATTACGGGCCACGAACACTTCTCTTCAGGGTATGAGGTGAAGAATGAGTTGGGTGACAGTATCCGGTACTATGAAAGCCCTGCGCTCTTCGATCCCAAGAGACCCACTTCAAGCGCATTCCGAGTTTTGGCTTTCGACCTAGCGAACACACGCGCCAAGGAAGCCGTGTTCGCGTGGAAGAGCAATCTCTATAGCGCGAAGAACGAGTCTCAATTTGATTGGCAGTCTCTCGCTCTCAACCGGATTGATCAGAAGCTGCTAACGATGAACGGCGAAACGATAAGAGCACTAAGCGCTCCAGGCCTGGCATCCCCAACCCGGTTGGATCGCGGCGTCTCCTTGCAGGACATCTTCGAGTATCCGGACCTGAAACTGCAGAACGCAGTGGCCTCTCCACAGGTTCAACTCAAGAGAGGTGGTCTCGTTCTTTCGTTCCTGACCGAGGGGGGAATTAAGGAAGTTCATGGCGCGCCGTTGTCTGGAAAAACGAGCCTCTCCAAGGCGATCGTCCTCGACATCAGATTAAAGGGCCTAGGGACGCCCGTCTGGCTGGACGGGAAGTCCATAGAATGCAAGACCGTTGATGACTTCGAGAAGATTGTCCGCAATGTATTCAAGCTTCAGTATTCCCCGGACCAGCTTGATCCATACCTTCAGCTTCGCTCTGATCAGAGATTCGTCGTGATCGACGATTGGCACCAAGCAGCGATCTCGGCAAAGACGCGTACCGCAATCTATGAGTGGCTTTCCGGTTTTTCGCGCGCATCCATCCTGATGGTCGATCAGACCTATCGAATAAGGGAGCTCATTTCCGGAGGACAAGCAAGCAAGTCATTAGGGGATGATCCGGCTTCGGGCAACGTTGTCCATGCTGAGATTGCAAACCTGAGCAACGTGAGCCAAGCAAATCTAATTCATAAGTACCTACGGTTCACGACTGATTCGATTGATTACCCAGAAGAGAGCAATGAAGCTGCGAGAATGGAATCCCTCGTCTCTCAAATGCTGAACGGCGACCGATTGCCTTCGTACCCATTTTTCATCCTCTGCATTCTTCAGGCAATCGAAGGAAAGAAGACCAATGCAATCGCGGGCGGCTCGCATGGCCCGCTTTACGAGGTCCTAATCCTAAACGCGATGTCGAAGGAGAATCCGGAAGACCCGCAAATCTCTAAGAAGTTGGTTTTTCTTCAGGAGATCGCATACCACATGTGGGCGATTCGAACGAGCGAAATCTCGCCATCGGAGATTGACAGCGTTATGAGCGCATTCACGAATACGAACTATTTGACTCTTCCGGCAAGCACATTTCTCGACTCTTTGGTGCGGGCCAAAATCCTTATCAAGAAAGCCGGAAACTATACGTTCTCCTACCCCCAGTATTTTTACTACTTTGTGGCAAGGTTCATTCGAGAGCATATCGATGAAGACCGTGGAAATGAGCTGCGGCAACAGGTCGATGAGATGATTGACAAGATTTCCTCTGCCGAGAACGCCGAAATCGTGATGTTCCTGATCTACTTCGAAAAAGACAAGAACCGAATCATCGACCGCTTACTTCGGAACGCCTCTCTAATCTATCAAGAGGTTCCCCCAGCGCGACTCGAAGAAGATGCGGCTGACTTTGCAAACGCCGAAGTAAACATTCCCATAGATGACCATCCGGATGTCGCCAAGACCCGGCAAGAGATTCGGGAGATGAAAGATGCGCATGTGGAGAAAAGGCTCCTCAATCCCAGGGAAGAGATGGAGAGAGCAGTCCCTCTAGCTTATTCATATGATCCGGGGCTTACGGAACAGCAAAAACTGCATTTGGTTTCGCAATCTATGAACGCACTTGGTCAAGTAATTCGCAATTTCTCCGCGAATCTTCCTGGTCAGCGCAAAGTTCAAGTCTTGAAGGAGACTTATCTCCTTGCACTTCGGGCAACGGCCCGTGTCATGTCGCTTTGCAAGAGCGCAATCGAGACAATGGGAGAGCTGAAGATACCCGAAAATAGTGAGGTGTCCGTTCTCGAACTCAAAAGGACCTTCGAAGACATGATGGCCTTCTTGCCGCAGATTTTTGCAGTTTCGATGTGCCGCGCGGTGTCAGATAGTGTCGGAATTGCCGACATGGACAGAGCCTACACTGAAACCGCTGATGCGCTGGGGAAATCCGTGGCCACCAGAATGATCGATCTTACCGTCAAAATGGACCACTTTGAGGGCTTTCCCGAGAACGCCATTCGCGATCTTCGAGCCGATGTGAAATCGAATAATTTTTCAGCTCAGGTTCTCAAAATCCTCGTATTGACACATTTGCTTCTTCACTCCGTCGACGACAAGACGTTGGTTAGGACTCTCCTGGCGCTTGAAGTGAAACCCAGAGCCTTTAGGGACTCAATAGAAGGCAACAGCCAAGGCCAAGGGGAACGGAGATTTCAAGAATGAGCTTGCCGGGTGCCCCAAGTCCCGGCTCTGAGCCCTGGGATAGCCGCGGAGGTCCTCCCAGCAAGCGCCTTGGTTTGGAGTCATGGCCAGCTGTCTAATCCTGCTTGTCGTGAATGCCAGTGATGAGGAGCCACGCGCCCGAAATGAAAAAAGCGAAGGAGAGCACCATCGCTACCGAGGCCACGTAAAGTCCGGCAACATATCCCGCGATAAGTAAGACCGAACCTACGATTTGCGCTACATAACACGATGTGCCCGCGATAAAGCGGCTCACGCTAAGCCCCACGGAGCTTCTGCCCATTTTTCTGGCCCGCACATAGACGCGTAGGTAAGTAATCGTCGGAACGAGCGTAACCACCAACCATTCCACGCCGATCCATCGATAGCTTTGATTTCCCATGAGGGCCAACGCACAGACCAGGAAGACGGCCGTGAAGCCCGTCATCGTGGCGACGGCACGATTCTTATGGGTTGCATCCCGCGTGATGATCGCGAGATTGATCGACATGGCGATAAACACCAGGCCCGCGAGAGCCGCCGCTCCGCCTCCCACCATAATGAAGAAATTGTTCCATTGGTCGATGCCCATCGCACTTCATGGTACTAGCAGGCTGGGGAAAAAGTCGTCAAGAGATCTATTTGAAGGGGCACGAGTTTACTCGTGCCGAGAAGCAGATTGAATTGCCGCCGGCTTTAGCCGCTGAGGGATGTTCTTCGTCGGATTCACCCGAGATCTCGACCTTCTCCGCAGCCTGCCAGACAGAAAATCAATCGGCCATGTTCTCCGTTTGTGGAGCGAGGCTGCCCCCCCTAAATTTGCATTGATCCACTGCAAATTTGCAAAAGATTTCGATCATCCTCGCATAACGCAACCGTCCCTCGGCGGCCCACAAGTATGTCCCATCTCCGCATAATTCTTCGCAAATCGCGAGCAACACCTGTGTCAGTTTTCACAATTGTTCCACGTGGAACAATTTGGGCTAGCCGTCCAGGCAAGAGCTTCGCGTAGCAACGCCGCTTGGATTGTTCCACGCCGCCAGAATGTTCCACGTGGAACATTTCAAAGTAACGTGACTGGTCCCTCATGCGATGCTGGAAGGCATGTCAGCGCCCGATGCCGGAGCGGTTGTCCCTCATCGTTTCCTCAACGACAGCACGGTGTTCCGGTGGGAAAACCTGACACTGCGCAGCGACCTGATTCTGACCCTGCCGATTGCGATCTGTCTTGGCGTCGGCATTGCTGCGGGTCATCCCGCGGCGGGCATGCTGGCCGCGGGCGGCGCGGCCAACACCGGCTTTGGCCAGAAGCACTCCATCGACGAATCGCATCTGCTGCCGATGATCTTTGTCACCTTCGGCATGGCCTTCGCCGGGTTTGTGGGCGTGCTGCTGGGCCATGAGAATCTTCTGCTGGTGGTTGCGGCGGCGTTGTGGGCTTTCGGTTATGGCATGCTCACCGCGCGTCCCGACGGATACAGCTGGGTAGGCCAGCAGTGTGTGATTACGTTCCTGGTGGCGTCGGCGTTTCCTGCGCCGTTGAAGGCAGCCGTCGCACAAGGCCTGCTGTTGTTTGCGGGGGGAGCGGTGCAGCTTCTGGTTTCTTCTGTGCTGCTTCATCTGTTTGGCGATTTGCGGGCGCGGCTGTTTCAGCTGACGCGCTATCTCTGGGAAGAGCAGGCGGCGCTTCGCTCGGCATTGATTGAGACTGCGGAATCGGTGCGGCAGCTGCGGTTTGCGGAGTCGGCGCTGCCGTATGCGCTGCGGCTGGCGTTCACGGTTGGGCTTGCGACGGAGATCTATCGCAGACTGCATTACCAGAGCGGCTACTGGATTCCGATGACGGCGCTGCTGGTGTTGAAGCCGGACCTGATCGATACGGTGAGCCGTGCGATTGCGCGGACGCTGGGGACGATGTGTGGGGCGATTGCGGTGAGTTTTTGCCTTGCCCATCTGCATACGACGCCGGTGGTGCTTGCGAGCTTCACGGTGCTGTTTGCGTGGCTCGCGTTTGCGCTGGTGAACGTGAACTATGCGCTGTTTTCGGTGGCCATTACCGGCTATATCGTGTTTCTTCTCTCGCTGAATCTGGTTCCGGGACCACTTATTGCGGAGCGGCGAACCTTTTGCACGGCACTGGGTGGAGCGATCGCGCTGTGTCTGCGCCTGGTGGTGATCTCGTATAGGCGGCCGCACTGGCTAAGGGCTGTTGCGATGCTGCGGCACGCGGTTTGGCTGCGGCATCCGTCGAGTGCGAGGGGCGTCCAGGCATCGGGGTGATGCGCTGGACGCGGCTCTGGGGGACGCGGGGTTACTCTACGGGCGTGTCGCCGGTGGTGTCGAAGGTGGCGCCGGTTGGGATGATGGTGGTGGAGACGACCTTTCCATCCTGCGAGCCGGTGTAGACGGTGATGCGGGTTGGATCGATACCCTTCTCGCCCACAAGGTAGGCTTTGGTGTTGACGGCGCGCTGGGTCGCGAGCTTGTTGCCACCTTTTTCGCTGCTGGCGGCATTGCCAACTAAGGCCAGTTTTTCATCGGAGTTACTTTGCAGGTTAAGGGCTACCTGATCGATGCAGGCCTTGCCTTCGTTGTCAACGCGGGTGGGGCGTCGGGCATCGCGCTCGAAGCTGATGGAGCACATTTCGCTGACCGCTGGCTTGACGGGAGCTGGGACTTCGACGGTGACGGTGGCGGGAGCCGAGGCAGTCTGACCCTTGTCGTCGGCTACATTGCAGGTGACGGTGATGGGGCCGGCCGACACGCCTCCGGTGGATAGAGTTGCCGTGGAGCCGTCGCCACTTACAGTGCCGGACGTGGAGCTATAGGTGTAACTCAAAGGGCGGCTCTGCGGACTTACACCGATTGCGGTGATGGTGGAAGGATCGCCGGAGTTGACGGTGGAAGGATTGGCTGTGCAACTGACGGTTGGGGGCTCCGGCGCCTTGACTTGATAGGGAGCGGTGCAATCTGCATTGGCGCGAGGTTTGTCGCCCTCGGAGATATGGCCTTTGAGGGTATAAGTGCCGGGAGCCAGATTGGTGGTGTCGATGTTCGCGGTGCTTGTGGATCCAGTCACTGTTCCGCCATCGACGGACCATGTGTAGACGTCGGTTCGCGATGGATTAAGATTCATCGCCGTGCCGGACACGGCGATTGGTTCGCCTGCGTAGACAGCGGATGGATTCACGGAGCAGGAGTACGTGATGGGCTCCCGTTCAGGAGCGCGTGCGCCGCCGAAGCGGAAGACAAGACCCGTGGATAGGCGAATGTCGTTCTGGGTGCCGGTGGATCCGGTGGCGAGGTCGTCGAACCGGGTCATGAGGTACTCGGCCTGGATGAGGCGCAGGGCGATGTGGTGGTGCAGCCGGAAGTCGAACCCACCGCCAGCGGTGAGGGCGAAGCTGTTCTCCGAAGGAAGGACCGTGCAAGCGCCCCCTGCGCAACCGGATTCCAGTGTTACGTCACTTGCATGAATCGCACCAAACAAAACCTGGGCGAATGGAGTGACCCTGGAGAATTTGCGATAGGAGAACCGTGGGCCGAGAAGATAAGTGAAGACAGTCCCGTCGGAGTCGACGACGGCGGATGGGGCGCCGGCGCTTGTAAGTTGGAGGCGTGAGTCGTTGAAGCCCCCAAAGTCGCCGACGATGCCCAGATATCGATTGAAATTGAAAGCAAGGGATGTGCTGCCGCCATTGAGCCACACGAGCCGGTTTCCGTTCGTGTCTGTCGGCACTGCGCGCAGATAGGAGTAACCGAGAAATAACTCAATTTTTGGATAGTAGCTGTCGCTTCCACCGGAATAAGGCGAGCCCCCAGCCATGGATGATTCGGGAATAGATTCGATGGGCAGCGGAGAAGGTGGATCTGTGACGACGGCGATGCTGGAGTCGCTGGAACTATTGTTCTGGGCGGCGCTAGCGGATGGACTTGGTGCTTCGCTCGCAAAAGCGGTGAACGCAGGCGCGAATAGGACAGCAAGTGTCACCGCCATAGTTATCTTTATACTCAATCTCATTGTCTTCTCCAAATTGCTCGCCGCGATTGTTATTCCATCTCATCGCCGGAGAGGCCAAACGCAAAAAACGCTTACTCAACACCGCGTTGCATGAAAAAAGGGCTGAGACCGCGCCTTGGTCGCGGTCTCAGCAAAACTTTATGGCACATTGATGACTGTGTTTACGATTGTGGACGACGCGTTCAAAGCCAGTACTCTGCCGTTGACCGTCGTTACGGCCGCAACTCCGGGACTTGAAACCGTGATTCCCGGTTGGGAGATGATGGTTCCCACCATCGTTCCGCCGCCCCCGTAGTTGATGACCGCGCCGGGGAGACCTCCGACCGCCCAGAAGACGTTGCTGGCCTGGGCGCCGTTGATCAGGATCACACTTTCAGAGGCTGTGGGCGTGCCCACGGTCAGATAGGACCCCATCTGGAAGACCCAGGACGCATTGGGATCGCCCTGCGCATCGAGAGTAAGTGGCCCCGTAGTTATTTGATAGAAACTTGTGGATGTGTAAGTGCCAGGGACTAGTGTTAGATTTCCCAACTCATTGCTTGGCAGAGTGATGCCTGGAGGGAGCGCCTGAAGTGTGGTGTACGCGGTTCGAGCTTCCAACGCGGCTTGGGTTGCGATAGCGAAGGTATTCGCGTTTCCTTCACTTGAGCAGGCGCCGCTCGGAGGCGGGGGGGCGGTGTTGATCGCCCCGTTCACTAATCCCATATTGCTTGGCGTTACCGTATAGGAGCACGGATACACACCGGCAACAGCGGCAACGCTCGTGTCGTAGAATCCGGTCATCGTTGTGGAGGTGCCCGTGGTGCCGATTTCTCCGTTGACCACTGTGAGGGTTCCCTGGTTGGTGATACCCGCACCGCCGCCAAAGCCGCCAAAGAGCACAATGGTCGGTCCAAGGACCACCGGCGGAGTGACGACCCCAGTACCGGTCGTAAACGTCCATGGGTTCGGTGCACCCGTGGTTCCGAGCGGATTGCCATACACATCCGTCACGCCATTGGTAATCGTCGCGATGTAGGTGGTGTTGGCGATCAGCAACGCCGTGGGCGTGAAGGTAGCAATGAAACTAACTGGGTTGTAGGAAACCGTTCCCGCGATGGCTGTTCCGCCTGGCCCAGTAACCTGGTAGGTCGCCGTCGTGATCGTGAGCGGATTCATTGCCTCGGTGAAGGTTGCGTTTACTGCCTGATTTAGTGGCACATTAATCGCCGCACTGGCGGGAACAGTCGAAACTATCTCGGGTGCGGTCGTGGATAAGGTCGTCCCGGTTGTAAACGTCCACACGTAGTTGGCGGCCAGCCCGGTACCTGCAAGGTTCTGAGCCCCGGTTGTGATCGTAGCCGTGAACAAGGTGCTCGGCGCCAGAATAGCTGTCGGTGTGAATGTCAGCGTGTTTCCAATCGCTGCGTAAGCAACCAACCCTGGGACGGCAGTGGCGCCGGGCCCTGTGAGCGTAAAGGTTGTTGAGTTAATGGTGGCAGGATTCATCGGCACGCTGAACGTGGCGTCGAGGATCTGATTCAGCGGTACGCCTATAGCTCCATTGAGTGGGATGGTCGCAGTTACCGTGGGTGGCGTGAGAGCTGCAGTGGCCGAGGTGGTGAACGTCCAGACGTAGTTGGCGGCTAGCGCGGTACCGGCCAGATCGGTTGCCCCGGTTGTAATCGTGGCCGTATAAAGCGTGCTCGGTGTCAGGTTCGCAGACGGCGTGAACGTAGCTACCGAACCGGCTGGGACATAAGTGACTACACCGGTAACTGCGACTCCTCCTGGTCCGGACAATGTAAAGGTCGTAGTGTCGATGGTCACGGGGTTCATTGCGACACTGAATGTCGCGCTAAGGGCCTGGTTGATCGGCACAGACGATGCGAGGTTGGCGGGCACTGTCGAGATCACGGTTGGCGAAGTCGCAGCTGGGACGGTTCTAAAGGTCCACACGTAGTTGGCGGCCAGTGGCGTACCTGCCAGATCCTCGGCCCCAGTGGTGATCGTCGCCGTATAGACGGTATTGACGACAAGGTCTGCTGTTGGCGTGAAGGTGGCGACGGCGCCTGCGCAAGCTACTGTGCCGGCTACGGCTGTCGCTCCGGGGCCCGTGAGAACAAACGTCGTCGCGGGAGATGCGAGCGTCGCACAGCTCATCGCTTCGTTGAATGTTGCACTGAGCGCCTGGGTCGTCGGCACACCTGTGGCTGCATTTGCGGGTACCGTGGAGATCGTCACCGGCGGAGGAGTAATGGTGGTGAATGACCACACATAATTGGCGACCAGCGGAGCCCCTGTCGAAGCTGTGGCCCCATTGGTGATCGTGGCTGTATAGACCGTGGCATCTGTGAGAGCCGCGGTCGGCGTAAAGGTCGCGGTAGTGCCGATATAGGCAACGGTTCCTGCTACTGCGGTGGTGCCGGGCCCTGTAACCGTAAAGGTTGCTGTAGTGATAGAAGCCGGGTTCATCGACCTGCTGAAGGTTGCGCTGATGGGTGTGTTGACCGCGACATTGGTAGCGCCATTGGCGGGAATTGTAGACACCACCGTGGGAACGTTGACCGTTTCTTGACCGCATCCGGCAACAAAAACCAGCAGTGTAATTGCTAACCAATGCTTGATATCCAACTGATACCTGCTCATTTAATCCCTCTCGCCCAAACCCTGATGGCACGGCGTCTAAATATCATCGATGCTTCGGCTTGGCGAAGAGCGCCGAGTCGACTCGTTTTCGCAAACTTAACAAGATAGGTCTTGAGGTAATGTATGAAACTGCTCATCGTCGCATTTCGATTGATGACGAAAGAGCAAGTTTGGCGAGCGAAATTGACCATCTTTGGAAAATTAGAAGTGGTAAGTGCGCGCTAGCCGAGGATAACTACGCCGCGGCATCCAATGATCCGAAAACTATGTCGGACCCGGATACAGTCGGTGTTTGTTTTTTTGGGGAATGGGCGGCGGACACTAACACGACTGCGCTTTCGTAAGCCAGGTGTCGAGAATTACGAACAAGAACGGGCGAGTGCTCCGGGGAGGCTTGTGTTTGCTCTCGCGGGTCGCAAACCAAGACTCCAGGCAACGAGATCAGATTCCTTCGGGTTGAATTATTTAGAGTGTTCTCGGAAAGCTTTTGAATCGGTCTCCGGCGCCCGTGTTAATCTAATACAACCCTTTCCCCCAGAAAGAGCTACTTCCGCTTCGTTACGCCTAAATGCGGATCGAACGGAGAACTGCGATCTGACCGTTGGCCAGAGCGCGGTGAGCGGCACAGTCAGCTAAATCGAACGCATGCGCTGGCCCGTGTCGTTGCTCGATTTGATTGCCTGGGGAGACGATTCTGTCCCCACGAAAGTGAATGGGAGAGAGGGCAAATGAGAATTGGAACGTTGCGGCTTCGACCGAAGACTGTGAAGGGTCTCTACCTTGCGGCAGGGAGCTTCACTCTTTTGATCGTCGGAGTGGCATTCTTCATTTTCCTAGGAATGATTTTTATGCCCGAGGCCCGGGAAGTGCCTTGGCGATGATGGCGGGCCGCCGTCCCTGAGGTAAGCGCTGGCGAAGAGATTGTAGGCGACGCGCATGGCCCGTTGCAACTTGGCTCGCATGCATCGAATCTGTCCGCGCTGCGGCCAACTGGTGGTGCAAAACCGGTCGGCGGATTCTCCGACTCGATCTAACTGAAGAAAAACGATTTCACTTCGACCGTGGATGAGGGTATACCCTGCGCCACTCATGGGGCGCTACGCCAACCTTTGGCTGGGTATGATTGGAGAGCGACTTCAATCAATGGCGGAAAGAGTGGGATGGAAGTTCTCAAAGGGCTTTTTGAGCGGCATTTCAGGGCGCCGGCCGAAGAGGTAAAACCGCTCCAGGGGCAGCTTGGCGGCTCGGGGCGGACGATTGTGCGGCTCACCGGCGGGGCTTCGAGCGCGATTGGCATTCTGTATGGGGTGCGTGAGGAGAACGTCGCGTTTCTGGAGTTCTCACGGCACTTTCGGCGGAAGGGTTTGCCGGTGCCGGAGATTTACGGCGAGGATTTGAGTCAGGGGGCTTATCTCGAAGAGGACCTGGGCGACACGACACTGTTTGAATATTTGAGTGCACATCGGGTGGGGGAGAGGATTGCGCCGGAAGCGGTAGAGGCGTACCGGAAAGTGGTGGCGGTGTTGCCGCGGTTTCAAGTGGAAGCGGGCCGCGATCTGAATTACAAAGTGTGCTATCCGCGGGCGAGCTTCGATCGGCAATCGATCGCATGGGATCTGAATTATTTCAAATATTACTTTTTGCGGTTGGCGGGGGTGCCGTTTAATGAGCAGGCTCTGGAGGCGGATTTTAGTCGGCTGACGAAGTTCTTGCTGGGCGCACCGCATGAGTATTTTTTGTATCGGGATTTTCAAAGCCGCAATGTGATGCTGCGGGACGGGCAGCCGTTTTTTCTGGACTACCAGGGTGGGCGCAGAGGCGCGCTGCAATACGACATTGCGTCGCTGCTTTACGACGGCAAGGCCGATTTGCCGGCTGAGTTGCGCCAAGAGCTGTTGGAGTACTACCTCGACTGCCTCGAACACTTCATCGATTTAAAGCGCGACGCGTTCATGGAGCATTACTACGCGTATGTGTATGTACGCATTCTGCAGGCGCTGGGGGCGTACGGGTTTCGCGGATTCTATGAGCGTAAGGCGCATTTTTTGCAGAGTGTGCCGTACGCGCTGAAGAATCTGCGCTGGCTTGCCGAGAATGTGAAGTTGCCGGTGGCGTTGCCTGCTCTGATGGACGCGTTGGGCAGCCTGTCTTCTTCAGAAAAGCTACAGGGCTTGGCTTCGCCTGCCAACGAATTGACGGTGCGGATTTTCAGTTTCTCGTTTCATCGGCAAATGCCGGCGGATGAGTCGGGGAATGGTGGTGGATTTGTGTTCGATGCGCGGAGCCTGCCGAATCCGGGGCGGGAAGAGCGGTTTCGTTTGTTGACGGGCAAGGACGCGGCGGTGAAGGAGTATTTGGAACGCGAGGAGAGCGTGGGGAATTTTCTTGCAAATGCCATCGCGTTGGTGGATGCCAGTGTGGGCGCGTATCAACGGCGCGGATTCTCGAACCTGATGGTTTCTTTGGGGTGCACTGGAGGGCAGCATCGGTCAGTGTATCTGGCGGAACAGTTGGCGAAGCATTTGCGCGGGAGCGCCGGAGTGAACGTGGTGGTGCGGCATGTGGAGTTGGAGAAGATGGGCAAGTGAAGGCGATGGTTCTTGCTGCCGGCCTCGGGACGCGGCTGCGGCCGTTGACGAATGACCGGCCGAAAGCACTGGTGGAGGTTGCCGGACGTACGCTGCTGGAGATCACGCTGGCACGGCTGAAGGAATTTGGGGTGCGCGAGGTGATTGTGAATACGCATCACTTTGCGGAGATGATTCCGGAGTATCTGGAAGCGCATGACAAGTTTGGGATGCGGATTGAGATTTCTCACGAGGAGCAGTTGTTGGACACGGGCGGCGGATTGAAGAAGGCTGCATGGTTTTTTCTGGAGAACGGGCCGGATGCGGCGGAGCCGTTTTTGCTGCATAACGTGGACGTGATCAGCACGATTGATCTGGGGCGAATGGTGCGATTCCACGCGGAGCATAAAGCGCTTGCGACACTGGCGGTGCAGGAGCGGAAGACTTCGCGGCCATTGCTGTTTGATGAAGCGGGACGGCTGCGCCGACGCGGGGGCAGGATTGACTCGGCGGGGCCTGAGGAGGCAATGCGGGCGCTGGCGTTTTCCGGCGTGCACGCGATCTCTCCGGCAATCTTTTCGAAGCTAAACGAGAGGGGCGCGTTTTCGATCGTTGATGCGTATCTGCGTTTATCGACTCAAGGTGAAAAGATTCTCGCGTTCCGTGCGGATGAGTTCGAATGGCGGGACCTTGGCCGACCGGAGAACGTGATGAAGGCCGCACGCGAGTTAAGGTGAGATCCGGGTCAAGGATCGCGGCCATTGGCAAGACGCGCCGTTGAGCTCCACGCGGCTGTTCCCGCGCCGACAAGTCCAGCTGGCGACGCCGTCCTTGCATGGGCGGGCCGCAGGGAATCGCGGAATGCCTGGCCTCTAGAGAACCGTCCCGGCCCGCAACAGGACGCGCACGCTGCAGCACCTGCCGGTTTTTCGACTCGCAGCCGAGGAGAAGCGTGAGATCGACGGGAACATGATGTCGCGCAGATCCTGAATGCGGTCGAGGAGCCTGTTTTCCTTTTCGACGACGGAAGAGGTAATCCATTCCGGCGGCAGGCTATCGTGGGCCTGAGAAACTGCGGCGTGGCCGTTTTTGCGAATGTGCTCGATCCAGTCGTGAAGACCGGTGACCATCTCGGATTCGGGATAGATGAGCCTGTCGGAATAGAGGCATGAGGTCAGGCGCGCGACTTCCTTCGAGCCCATCAGAGCGAACGAGCTTCCGTGGTCGATGAAGATGGCTCGCAGGCTGGACGGCGCCTCATCGGGAACGAAGAGCGCCTGCCGGATCTCGAAGCGTTCGGTCCACACGTCGGCAGCATAGGCGCCCCAGAAATCGGAGCGATTGGTGACGCGCGAGAACATGCGATCGGGAAGGAATTCATAGAAGGCGCCCCCGGGGGGTGACACGAGGCGCGATGCAAAATGGATTCCCGCGTCGGGGCGGATCATTCCTTTGGGGGTGCTGATCCACATCTCCGGATGCGCATCAAGGAGTTCATCGGGTATGTCGATGGTGGTCCATGTCGAGACGGGAAGGCCGAGGTATTGGTACACGGAGTTGCGGAGCGCCTCAAGCCGCACGCTGATGGTGGAGCGCGGGCCATGCATCCACTTGACGACGTATTGCTCGTGATCGTTGGCCTTGATAAGTGCGGCTTGGGACTTGCCCTGCATCTTGCGAACGAAATCGATTGCGGAAACGGTGCCACTCGGACCAGAAATCATTTTTCCCTCTCGCAGAGCGAGACCTGCCCTGTGCAGCCGACGCTGGGAACTGAATCAGAATCCCTGCAGGCGGTGATCGTGCGCCAGGCCGGGGCTGGTGTCGTTCTCTCTGTTGAAGCGTCTGCCTGCTTCTAATCTGAGGGTCGCGTGCCTTGAAGGGAAGTGTCTAACGTCACGACGGGGATAACAAAAGTACCGGCGAGCATTTGCCTATCAATTAATAAAACGAGAGATTTAGAGCGGGTGGTGTGTGGAAAACAGCTCACGTGCGTTCAGCATCTGCACTTAAGACCACTCACGCCAGAGGGCGACGCCACCGAGCAGTCCGGCTTCGTTCGAGACGATCTTGACACTCTTGCCGGGCACGAACTCGATCTTCTTGGTGTTGCCACCCCCGAGATAGAGGTGATCCCAGTTGAAGAGCTTCGCGGTCTGTTCAATGGCGTCTTGCACCAGCTTGTTCCAGTGCTTCTTGCCATACTTGTCGAGTCCGCGGCGGCCGAGGAAATCCTCGTAGGTTTTGCCCTTGCGCCAGGGATGATGCGCGAGCTCCAGGCCGGGGCAGAGACGGCCGTTGGTGAAGAGCGACGAGCCGAGGCCAGTGCCCAACGTGAGCGCGAGTTCCACACCGTCGCCGACGATCGCGCCATAGCCTTGCACGGCGGCATCGTTCGCTACGCGTACGGGTTTTTTCCAGCGCTTCTCGAGTTCCAATTGCAAGGGAAAACCGACCCAGGCAGGATGCAGGTTTGCGGCGGTGAATGTGGTACCGCGCTTGATGACGCCGGGAAATCCCACGGAAACGCGATCGAAGGAGGGGAGCTGCGCGCGCAGTTCATCGAGCCCGGCGAGCACGAGGGCCGGCGTGGGGACGGCTGGGGTGTCGACGCGCTGGCGTTCGCTCACCGGCTTACCCGAGGCGTCGAGCAGCATGGCCTTGAGACCGGAGCCACCGACGTCAATGCAGAGCGTGATTGGCGGGTTCTTATTGGACGACGCGGCGGGCGCGGGAGCAGTGGGTTTGGCGGTTTTGACGGTCACAGCAATGAATTGTACTGAAAGACAGTGAGACAGAGAAACAGCAGACAGAGAAGCAGGGACCGGTGGACGGGTTAAGGCGCGCGTGGCTCGGGTGGAGTTTGCGACTGGTTATATCGCCTACACTGAGTCTTGCTTCTCATGACATGCTATTGCGAAGTCGCGTTGCCGGTGCCGCTGGATCGGACGTTTACCTATGCGGTGCGGGATGGAGAGCAGGTGCGGCGCGGTGCACGCGTGATTGCGCCGTTTCGCAACGAGAAGCTGATCGGTGTGGTCACGGCGGTGACGGATGTCGCGCCAGCGGATTTTGAGGCGAAGCCGATCGAAGCTGTTCTGGATGATGAACCGCTTCTCAGCGAGCACCTGCTCGCGCTCGCTGAGTGGATTGCGCAGTATTATCTGGCACCGTTGGGCGAGGTGCTGCGGGGCATGCTGCCACTCACGGCAGAGGTCCGGCGGACGGTGTATTACCGCATCACGGATCTAGGGCGCGACATGCTGGCCGATAGCTTGGACGGCGATACGGCGAGTTCGAAATCGAGGCGTGGGACGCAAGGTTCGAAGCGGCGGAGCATAGTGTCGCCCGAACAGCAGGACATGGAGCATCGTGTTCTGGAGCGATTGGCGGTGGGCGAACCGGTGAAGGTGTCGACGCTTCGCACGGCGACGGCTGCGACGCTGCCTGTGTTGGCTGGGTTGGTGAGAAAGAAGTGGATTGCACGCGAGACTTCGGCGGCCGAGCGCGATGCGGGGCGAACGGAACGCTTCGCGGTTTTGATTCCAGAGACGAGATTGCCATCGTTAACGGAAAAACAGCAGGCGATTCTTGCGGAGCTTGCGGCTTGCGGCGGCGAGTTGCCGCTTGCTGAGCTGCGACGGAAAGAGCTGCCTTCGTCTACGCTGCAGACGCTGGTGCGGCGCGGACTGGTGCGCATTGACGAGAGGGCGGCGGCATTTCGATTAGGCGGAATCGAGCCGTCTTCCGAGGCGATTCGATTGAATCCGTCGCAATTGGATGCGCTGGCTTCCATCGCGTCAGGACTCGGGGGATTCCGCACGCTTCTGCTGCATGGCGTGACGGGGTCGGGGAAGACGGCTGTGTATCTGGCTGCGATGCAAAGGGCGCTCGATCGCGGACTGGCGTCGATCCTGTTGGTGCCCGAGATCGGGTTAACCCCGCAGACGGTGGGATTGCTGGATGCGGCATTCGGCGCTCGCGTGGCGCTTTTGCACTCTGCGCTGACTCCGGAAGAACGCAGCGAACAGTGGCGGCGGATTCATCGCGGGGAAGCGCCGATTGTGGTGGGCACAAGATCGGCCATTTTCGCGCCGGTGCCAAATCTAGGTCTGATCTGCGTGGATGAGGAGCACGACCAGAGTTACAAGCAGGAAGAGACGCCGCGCTACAACGCGCGGGACGTTGCGGTGATGCGGGCGAAGCTGGCGGGGGCGGTGGTGGTGCTAGGGTCGGCCACGCCGTCGCTGGAGAGCTGGCAGAACACCATTGCGCAGAACGGGGCGCAGGGAAAGTACACGCGAATCGCGATCGCGGAGAGGGTGATGAATCGGCCGCTTCCGGAGGTCAAACTGATCGACATGCGGCGGGAGTTTCAGGAGACGGGGAAGGAGCAGCTTTTTTCGCGGTCGTTGATTGCGGAGACGCATGCTGCGCTCGATCGGGGCGAGCAGGCGATGATTCTGCTGAATCGGCGCGGGTATTCCTTCGCGGTCATCTGCCGGGCTTGCGGAGAGAAGCTGGAGTGCGTGAATTGCGCGATCGCGCTGACGCACCATAAGCCGGCGGCCCAATTCGCAGAGGACGACGCTGGAATTGCGTCTGCGGGGCAGCGGCTGGAGTGCCACTACTGCGGGTATAAGCGCACGGTGCCGGCGAAGTGCCCGAAGTGCGAGAGCGAGCATTTGTACTACCTCGGCGCGGGGTCGCAGCAGGGGGAGGAGCGGCTCACAGAGATTTTTCCGAATGCGCGGATCGGGCGCATGGATCGCGACACGGTGCGCGGTCGGCACGACATGGAACGGCTGCTGGCGCGATTGCATTCCGGTGAGATTAATTTGCTGGTGGGGACGCAAATGATTGCGAAGGGACACGACATTCACGGCGTGACCCTGGTGGGTGTGGTGGGCTGCGATCATGCGCTATCGATGCCGGATTTTCGCGCAGCGGAGCGGGTGTTTCAACTGATGACGCAGGTGAGCGGGCGTGCGGGGCGCGGGGAGTTGCCGGGGCGCGTCGTGGTGCAGACGTACTATCCCGACCACTATGCGATTGTGGCGGCGAGCACGCACAACTATGCAAGCTTTGTGGAGCGGGAGCTGAAGTATCGGCGGTGGATGCACTATCCGCCGTTCGGTGTCCTGGCAAACGTGTTGATTCAGTCGGAAAAGCTGGAAGAGGCGGCGCGCTGGTCTTCTGTCTTAGGCAAGTATTTCGAAGGTCAGGACAGCGGAGCTGTGCGCGTGCTGGGACCTTGCACGGCACCTATTGGAAGGATCAAGGGAGTGTATCGATTTCACCTGATACTCAAGGCTAGTTCGCGCAGGGTGCTGAATGCTGCTTTGCGTGCGGCGTTAGCGCATGCGGAGAAGGCTGGAGTGCCGCGGAGAAATCTAGTGGTGGATGTGGATGCGCAGCGGCTGATGTAACTACCTGCGGTGGGGCCAACTGCGCGTGCGCCGCGGTCACTCTTCAAACCAGCAGGGTTAGGTGCGCTTCTCGGGTCTGGCCGAAATCAGAAGTACTCCAAGGTGCGGGTGGCTTCGTTTGAAGAGGTGAATGCGCCGTCGGGGCTGGAACGGGAGGACACTTTCTTTTCTATCCAGTTGCCGTGGTCGTCGTACTCGTAGGAATAATGCGCCTCGGAGTCGTGTGTCTCGGGGGCTTTCCCTTCGCCGCTTACGGCCAGAGTTGTACGTGTGATCTCCAGCGCAACATCACCGTGGTCGTTATATGTAGATTGAACTGTGTATTCGGCGTGGTTAAGCATTCTGCGCGTGGTCTGCGATACGCGGCCTTGCGGGTCATAGGAGTAAGCGACGGACCAGATTTCGCCCGGGCCGCCGAGGAATTTTGATAGCTGATCGCGAAGGTCGTTGAGCGACACGTCCGAACGGGCCAGCATTTTGTTTTGAGTTTCTGCCGGAATCATCTTGGTGACATCGTCCATCGTCTGTTTTTCTTCGATGACCTTTCCACGATCGTCGTAGGTGCGCACGGTTTTGCTCACAAGTTCGCCCTCTGCGTCCCGTACCTGGATTTCGACGGGACGATCTTGTGCGTCGTAAATCGTGGTTGCACTGCTTCCGCCGGGCAGATTGGGCGCGGTGCGGGCGGCATCGAAAGCAGCCTCGGTCGATGAGGATATAGCTCCAAGTCCGTTGGTGGACACGTGGTCTTCGGGTCGCGCAATCGAAAGCTTGGTTTTTCTTCCGTTCTCGTCGTAACGAAATGTGATGGGTTTGTCAGGCGCTTTGCTATTGGTGATTCTCTCGAGTCTCCCCTCGCTGCCGTAGTGATAGACGGTCTCAGTTCCTGGTTCCGTGTCTTTTCCCGATGTAATTTTGAGGAGGAGACCGTCCGGACTAAAGGTGTAGCGCGTGACCCACTCGGAGTTGTCTGCATAGCGGAACCGCCTCACGACAACATGGCCCTCGACGTCGTATTCAGTTTTTTCCCACCTTTTGATCTCCGGAGTTTCCTTGCCGTCGGCGAGTGGCTGGGGCGGATAGGTGGATTCTTCAACGTAAGACTTCACAGGGCCGCGCAAGCCTGCCTGTTCCCGCTCGGAAAGCTGAGCAAGCTTCGGATTGGAGACCGAGGCTGTCGCGATGTCTTGGGATTCCAAAGGATCACCTCGCGAAGCCGTGTGCGTCAGCGCGACGAGGATCAATGCTTGAAGGGGCCACCACAGATAGCGCCTCATCCAATGCGTGCGAAGTGAGACGCGCAGGGACATTCTATCCAGTTTCTGCTTCTGAGAGCAGAAGTGGAGAAGCAGCGACGGCATGAAGGTTGTGTTTCCCATTCCAGGTCTTTCACGGGCAGGGAAGACTCGTTAGCTGGATGCGGGCGAGCTCTTGGCGCCGTTTCCTTCGGCGAGCGTGTGGAGCTCTTTGCCGGGTTTGAAGCGCACGGCTTTGCCGGGTGTGATGCTGACTTCGGTGCCGGTGCGGGGGTTGCGGCCAATGCCGGTTTTGCGGGCGCGGACGCTGAAGACGCCAAACCCGCGCAGTTCGATGCGCTCACCTGCCGCCAGAGCTTCTTTGAGCCCTTCGAATACCGTATCCACCGCAGCTTCCGCTTTGGTGCGGGGCAGCCCTGTGCGCTCGATTACGTGATGAACGATGTCCTGCTTAATCAAAGCGGTTACCTCGCTGGCGCGACTACGGCATTCCCAGGGACACCGTGCCGTTTTTCATTTCGTTCAAGGCCGCCGCTCCCTGGTGGCCGCGTCGACTTCGCTGTCTTAATCCTTGGATGCATCGGCCCTGGTCATGCTAGGAGAAGACTGTACCACGCCGTACTCAGTTGATGGTACAGCTTTTGCCCTATTTATGGAACGCCGCACAATTCGTGGGATGAGGAAAAAGGCGTTGCCGCTGCATGACGCCGGCCGAGGCATGACTTTTTGCTAACCGCTTTCCCGGCTTCCGTTGTTTTCCGTGAACGCGTTTCGTAAGATGAAGCCTTCAGGCAGGCATTTTGGCCAGGTGGGACGCCGGACCCGACTACAGTCCAGTAAGGAAGCGGCATGTGGGTTCAAATTGACCGCTGGATCCGGAAGAAAATGCTGACGCCAAATGTTCCACGAGTTCTGGGAGCCGGCTATGCGGTCCGCGTACGTAGATATCTAAAGCAAGGAATCATTCTGCCAAAAGCAATGAGACTAGGAACGGGCTGCAAGGCAGACTGGATTTCATACAAAGGATGGGACCGCAGCGGAAACGTGCGGCCGGGCGTACGCGGCGGGTTCAGGGCGCTGTGCGGCGGGGAGATATAGATGCTCACAAGCAGTCCAGCCCTTGCGATTCGCGTAGGCGTAGTGGCCGGCGAGCCGATCCGCCTGGAAGGACTGAACAGTGTCTTTGAGCGGGAACCGGAGTTTGGTCAATCGGCTTTATTGCCGGTAATCGGGTCGCTGGATGAGTTGCTGGCGGATCAGGAATTGGAGTACCTGGTCATCGACCTGAATTCGTCGCCCAGGGGCCTTGAAACCTTGAAGGAGATTCGGCGGCAGCGCCCAGCACTGCGCCTGATCGTGATCGGTCCGGCCGGGAACGATGCCCTGGTGATGGATTCGATCATTGGCGGCGCGCGCGCATATCTCGATTTGAGTGCCGGACCGCGGGTTGTGCGGGAAGCCATTGAGGTGGCGGTCTCCGGATCGATCTGGGCGCCGCGGCGGCTACTCTCCCGGCTGATCGACCGGTTGCTGCAGTCGATCGAGGGCGGCTTGAACCCGATGGGACCTCGCCTGACGGCTCGTGAGCGGCAGGTGATGGACCTGATCCTTTTGGCTCGGTCGAATCGCGAAATTGCCCGCGAACTGGGGATTGAGGAGCGGACAGTCAAGGCGCATGTGGGGCGGCTGATGCGGAAGACAGGGGCCGAAAACCGGATCGATTTGTCCATGCGGGCGCTGAACGGACCGCTCTCGCGGAAAGCAGGCTCGATGCATGGCGGTGGTTTGTCGGCTGCTCTTGAGCCTATTACGAAGGGGAGTTAGAGGTGGTTACTAAGAGGCTGCGAACCTTCGTACTCTTGTACCCATTTGGTAATCAGGACAAACTCATTTACAGAAACAACGCAGATCTGGGGAAAGGAGTTCTCAGGCCCCATGCATCGCATGATGCCTGAGAACTCCTCTTTTTTTCTTTTAGTTGCGCTCATATTGAGGCGCAAACCAGCTCTAAGCGTGACTTCTCGGCTCCCTTAAAGCTCGAATCCTGAATCTCCGACCAAGTTCTCCAACCAAAAAATTGAGCGGCAGAATGAGCGGCCTCCCTCCACAGGCTTGTCCATATTGCGCTCGTAACGTAAGCCGCTTAAACTTCTCGTCAGTCTTGCAGATGCGGCTTCTTTGACGGCGCTGTTGAAGGTTGTGGTGTTGGGTTCATTTCCGTCCGCGACATCACAAGAGGCGCTCCGTCTCTTATCTTGTAATCCCCTTAGCGTTTCCTGGTTTTTTAACGGCGGGAACGCCAATTTCAAGTTGACTCGAACCTCAAGCGGTGCCCAGTGCCAACAAACCAACAAGGCAGGGCCAAACACCGACGCAGCCAAAACCAGCGTTGCCCAGCTGGAATCGCCCTACAACGCGCGCAATTGAGCGCGAACTCGAAAGGATTCCCCACATGAAGAAAGCAATTTCATCGGTCTGCCTAACTATTTTGCTTGCCGGGCCAGCGTTCGGCGCGAGTTCCAAACAAGACCTGCAGGACCGGATTGACAGCGCCAAGACCGTAATGGATCAGATCATGGCTGCCTCGGACCGGAACATCCCGCTCAATATCTTGCAGCAGGCCACGTGCGTGGCCGTGGTCCCCGGCTTGATAAAAGGTGCGTTCGTCTTTGGCGGACAGTATGGGCAAGGCGTGGTCACCTGCCGCACGGGACACGGCTGGAGCGCTCCAGTGTTTATTCGCATGGCGGGCGGTTCGTTTGGCTTTCAAATTGGCGGCCAGTCGACTGACTTGGTGTTGGTTGCGGTGAACGACAAAGGGCTTCAGGATCTGCTGAAGAACAAGTTCAAGATTGGCGGGGATGCCTCGGCGGCGGCGGGTCCGGTTGGCCGCGCCGGACAAGCTTCCACCGACTGGAAGATGAATGCCGAGCTTCTGAGCTATTCGCGCAACAAGGGGCTGTTTGCGGGCATCGATCTGGATGGAACGAGCGTGAGCCAGAACAAGGAAGACACGGAACTGTATTACGGCGCGCCGGAACATTTTGAGACCGTGCTGAAAGGCGAGGTGGAAGTGCCACCGGGAGCTGAGCCATTCGTGCGGACGGTGGCGCAATACTTTGTTGAGGCGAAGCATAAGTAGGCTCAAAGCGCATAGCGATGGAGGGCGGCTTGGAAACAGGCCGCCCTTGCCGCGTGCGGCGAAGTTTGGGGTTCCATTTTAAGCTGCGAATGCGATGTTGCCACGGAGCGATGACCTACACTTGATGTTTGTCCTTGAAGATGCAGGAGCGAATCGAATACTGGCTCGTGGTGGGCGTGGCGCGCGCGTTGGGATGGATGCCGCGCGGAGTGGCTCGTCTGCTGGCCGGAGGGATTGCATGGACGGTTTATCGGGCGCTGGGCCGTCTGCGACGTGTGGGCGAACGCAATCTGGAGCTCGCATTCCCAGAGGTTACCTCCAAAGGGAAAAGAGCGGAGCTCCTTCGCGGGGTCTATCGCAATCTTGGCTGGCAGCTGGTCGAGTTCTGCCGCATGCCGCGGTACACGGCTGAAAATGTTGAGGGCTGGATTCGCACCGAAGGGTTGGAGCATTATCTTGCCGCGCGGGATCGAGGCAAGGGTGTCCTGGTGCTGACGGGGCATCTGGGCGCGTGGGAGCTATCCAGCTTCTATCACTCGCTGATGGGCTACCCGATGGGGATGGTGATCCGGCGGCTCGACAACAGGCTGCTTGATGAGTTCGTCAACGGAATCCGCTGCATGCATGGTAATTCGGTTCTGCACAAAGACGATTTCGCGCGCGGGCTGATGACGGCGATGCGCGAAGGCGAAACGGTAGGCATTTTGATGGACACCAACATGACGCCGCCGCAGGGTGTGTTCGCTCGATTCTTTGGAATTGAGGCTTGCACGGCTTCGGGACTTGCTCATGTCGCGCTGAAGACCGGGGCAGCTGTGTTGCCGGGATTCATGCTATGGGAGCCTGCGGAGAAGCGATACGTTTTGCATTTTGGCTCGCAGCTCGAGTTCGCGCCGACGGGCCAGACGAAAGAAGATGTTCTGACGGCGACGCAGCAATGCAATGATGTATTGGAGTCCTGGATTCGGCGTTATCCCGATCAATGGCTGTGGATTCATCGCCGCTGGAAGACGCGTCCCGCAGGCGCGCCGGGACTCTATTGATTGAACAGCTCCGACGACGAAGACCTGTCGTCTGGGACCCCGAAGGAGCGACGCGTATGACGCTGAGCGATCTTATCGACAGGCTGGGCGGCAAATTGGTGCAGGGCGATCCAGAGTGGATGGTCGATGCAGTGGGTCTCTCTGAGCGCGCCAACCCTTTCGATGTCGTGTTTGCGGACAGCTCGGCGACGATTTTGAAAGCCCTTTCCAGCAAAGCAGGAGTGATTGTGCTTCTGCCTGGTGTTGCGGGGTCTTATCCACGCGGCAAATGCATTGTTGAATTCGACAATCCAAGGCTCTGGTTTTCGAGGGCGGCGAAGCTGCTTGCGCCGATGTTGCCAGCTACAGGAGTGCATCAGAAAGCAGTCGTGATGCAGGATGCGATTCTGAGCGTGGGCGTCGTGGTGGAAGCCTGTGCTGTGGTCGAATCTGGGGCGCGGATCGGCGCGCACACGCGCATCGACGCGGGCGCGATCATCGGACACGGAGTGCAGGTGGGCGAAAAATGCCGCATCTATCCGCGCGCGGTCGTTTATCCCGGAACAACGATCGGCGACCGTGTCACCATTCATGCGGGCGCAGTGCTGGGCGCGGATGGATTTGGGTATGTGCGCGATTCCACGACCGGCGCTTATACGCAGTTTCCGCAGCAAGGGACGCTGGTGATTGAGGACGATGTGGAGATCGGTGCCAACAGCACGATCGATCGCGGGGCGCTGGCTGAAACGCGCATTCGTAGAGGAACGAAGATCGATAACCTGGTTCACGTTGGACACAACTGCGATATCGGCGAGGATGTGATCCTGGTTGCGCTTACGGGCATCTCGGGATCGAGCAGCGTGGGGAAAGGCGCGATCCTTGCGGGGCAGGTGGGGATTGGCGATCACGTCAAGATTGGACCGGGCGTGATGCTGGGGGGGCAGGCAGGAGTGCTGAGCGGGAAGACCGTCACCAATAAGGGGCTGAGGCCGGGGACGGTGCTGTGGGGTACGCCGGCGCGGCCGTTGAAGCAGGTCTTGCGCGAACAGGTGATGTTGATGCGGCTGGCGCGGCTTGGCTTGCGAAAGTCTTCCGGTGCCGAATCCGAAACGGAAAAAGAGACGACGGCTGAGGAATGAGTCGATGGTTTCCCACCTTTTCGCAGAGAGAAGGCGAAAGGATGGGGCGCGGAGTGGGTGAGGCCGCGAAGAGAATTTTGCGATGCCGATCATCGTGGTGGGCGGAAGCGGGCGTAATGTCGGGAAGACGTCGCTGGTTTGTGGCCTGATTGCTGCGCTGCCGGAGCTTGAATGGACGGCCGTGAAGATCACGAGCCACGTGCATAATGAGCGTGACGCTGTTTGGGAAGAGACGGCTGCGGGGCAGAACACGGATACGGCGCGCTATCTTGCGGCTGGAGCGCGGCGTGCATTCCTTCTTACTGCTCCTGAGATTTTCACTTTAGGCAAGCCGGAATTGGCAGAGGTTCTCGATCGGTTTTGGCCCAATCTCGGGCGGGGCACAAATCTTATCTTCGAATCCAACAGAATTCTGAATCATATGCGACCCGATGTCTGCCTCCTCGTGCTTGGTGGTCTGGATCGCGCCAGTCGCAAACCATCTTTTTTCGCACGAATAGGCTCCGGCGATGCGATGGTCGTTCGCGCGAATGCTGACGCGATCGTCGGAGATGCGTCTGGACGCGACGAGCACATAAAACCCATCTTCCACCTTGTCGATTTAGAGCGGATCTCGCCGGAGATGCTTGACTGGCTGCGCCTGCGGCTCAATTCGCCACGGCTTACATCCTAGAAAGTGCGCAAGATTTATTTTTCTGTGGGGAACGGCTCCGCCTTCAGTGACCCGTCTCTCTGTTTGATCAGGATTTGTACCTTGCCTTCGGCTTCTTCCAGCTCTTTTTTGCAGGCGGACGAGAGGCCCACGCCTTCTTCAAAGAGCTTGAGAGAATCCTCGAGGCTGAGATCGCCTTTCTCGAGTTTGTCGACGATGGATTCGAGTTTCTTGAGCGACTCTTCAAACGACGGCATCGGGTAACTCCGGAAGGGCGGGGGCTTGCGCCAATACGCTGGCGATGACTTCTGCTGCTGTGCCATAGCGGCCGAACGGCGCGCTGACTTGCACTCCTTGCACCATGGGTCGCACGGCTTCGAGCATTTCCTGCGCGATTTTGATGCCTTCCTGGCGGGCTGCGTCGGGCGTGTCGGCCTGAGCCATGCGCAGCATAATCTCCTCGGGCATGGAAACGCGCAGATCGTTCTTCATGAACTCCGCGTTGCGCAGGCTGGTGAGCGGCCACACACCGGCGATGACTGGAATGCGGAACTCCTTGATGCGTTCGAGGAATTCTTCGAGCAGCCGGAGATCGAAGACCGGCTGGGTGATGGCGTATTCGGCGCCCGCCTCAACTTTGTAGGCGAAGCGGCGCAGCTCATGCTCAATGTCGGGCACGCCTGGGTTGGCGGCGATGCCGATGGTGAAGTTGGTGGAGGCGCCGATGGTGTTCGATCCGATGTCGAGACCGTGATTCAAGCGCCGGACCAGGTTGACGAGACCGATGGAGTCAACGTCAAAGACAGCAGTCGCATCAGGATAATTGCCGAGCTTCGGCGGGTCGCCGGTGAGGCAGAGAATATTGCGCAGCCCGATGGACGAGGCGCCGAGAAGGTCCGATTGAATGCTCAGAATGTTGCGATCGCGGCAGGTGTAATGCAGAATCGTCTCGATGCCGGTGTGCTGCTGAATCTGGATGCAGAGGCTCTGCCCGCTCATGCGCGCCGAAGCGCGTGGCGAGTCGGGCACGTTGATGGCGTGCACGCCGAGCTGAGCGAGCAAATGTGCGCCATCGATTTCCTTGGCGCAGTCGATGCCGCGTGGGGGCACGATTTCGACCAACGTAATGAATTTGCCCTGCTCGATGAGAGAGCCGATCTTCGAGCGCTGGCCCAGCGGCGCGGGCGGCGTTTCAGTGGAGAGCTCGATGGTGGCTCCGCCTTCCGCGATGCGGCCTTGCGCGTCGATGGCACGCATGGCCGAGCGCATGGCGCGAATGTGATTGGGCGTTGTGCCGCAGCAGCCGCCGACGAATTGCGCGCCCGCGGCGATGGCCTTGCGGGCAAAGCTGGCCATGTACTCCGGCGAGCAGAGATAAATGTTCCGGCCTTCGACTGCCCTAGGCATACCGGCGTTGGGCATGGCAGCCAGGGGCAGTGTGGTGGCGCCTCGCATGGCTTCGAGCGCGGTGAGCACCGTGGATGGACCGGTGGAACAATTGACGCCGATTGCGTCCGCACCCCATTCCGTAAGCAGCGCGGCTGCCTGCGCGGGCGACGAGCCGTCGAGGCAGTTGCTCTCGTCGTCGACCGTGACCATGACCAGAACCGGCAAGTGCGGGGCGGTCTCGAGAGCTGCAATCAAGGCTTCGCGGGCCTCATCGAGCGCGGGCATGGTTTCGATGGAGAGGAAGTCCACGCCGCTCTCGGCCAAGGAGCGAATCTGTTCAGCAAAGGCCGCGCGGGCTTCATCGAGACCGGTTTTGCCCAATGGCTCGAGACGCACGCCGAGCGGACCCACGGATCCCGCAACCCATGCGTCTCCGGCCTGCTTCTCACGCAGGTGTTCCACTGCCTGGCGGGCCAGACGCACGCCAGCGGCATTGATCTCGCCGACCTTGGCGGCCAGGCCGTGCCGCGCGAGACGAAAGCGGTTTGCGCCGAAGGTGTTCGATTCGAGGATTTCAGCGCCCGCCTGCAAATACTCTTCGTGAATCGAGAGGATGAGGTTGGGATCGGAGAGGTTCAGTTCGTCATAGCAACGATTGATAAAGATACCGCGGCCGTAGAGCACGGTGCCCATGGCGCCATCGGCAAGCATGGGGCGGGTGGCGAAGATGTCGGCGAACTTTGGCATTCCTCTGCCATGCTACGGCACCCCGGGCCGCGATGCCAGCGGTGCGGGTTGCTTTGTTATACTTCGGGAGTCAATAGAGATGTAGGAACCGATTCCGGACGATGCCGTCGGCGGCGTTCGGTGATGCGGCAATCGCCATCCATTTGTTTACGTTACGGCTGCGGCATGTTTCGCGCTAACCCCAGAGGTAAGGGATTTTGAAGAAGAGAAGTCTTTGGTTAAGTGCCGCTGGAGCCCTGGTGGTTGCAGCCGCGGTGGCCGGATGTGGTTCAACAACCTTCTTTGCAGGTCGCCAGCTTCCACCGAGCGGGCTGACGACGCGCGTGCTTATTGCGATTCAGAATCCGAGCGCTCTCACCAAGGGTGCTTTGCAGATTGTCGATGCCTTCTACGACACGCGCTATAAGTACAACAACACCAGGGTGACCTATTCCATCTCGGGCTATTCGGGCGCGCTTCCCATCAGCATTCAGAATATGCCTGAAGAGCAGCTTGGGGCAGTATACGGATCGGGCGACGGCAGCTTCACGCCTGTGAACTACGCGAAGGAAAGTTCGACTGGAGCTGCGAAGGGATTGAGCGGCACCTCTTCCAGCATCTTTATCACGCGCAATCAGACTTACATTATTGCCGCGCAGCAAGCGGCGCACGTTTTGACCATGGTGAACCAGAGTACAGGCGCGGTGGTCTCACTCGGCCTGCCGGGCATCTATCGCGTTAGTGTGGATCCCGGCGGTACGACGGCGCTGGCGTTTGTGCAGAACTCCAACTACGTCTACTATCCGAGGCAGCTAACAGCCGCGCAGACGATAGCGTTTTCTGGCGGGTCGAGCACATGGCCGAAGGCGGCAGTCGATTGCGAGCCGCAGAATGGACCGCTCTGGTGCCTGTTTCAGGCGCAGAGTCCCGACGCGACGGATGCGACGGGAAACACCTATGGGGCACCGCTGACATTCGATCGGCCCGTGAAGGCGGTGTTTTCAGCGGATGGTGGAACGGCTTATGTTTTGAATTGCGGCCCGGAGTGCGGCGGCTCCGTGGCATCCGTCTCATTACTGCCGGTAGCGCCGCTGATCTTTCTTACCGGCCAGCAGTCGGGGACGCTGCCGGTGACCGGGACGATCACGACGATTCCTGTTCCCGGCGGATCGAGCAACGCTCTTGTCACCGGTTCCACGATGTATGTGGCCGGTCAGAAGCTTATGCCGGATGGGCTCTTCACGGGCAATCTAACCGTGTTGAATCTCGCGAACAACACGGCGGGAAGCCCCGTTTCCATCAGTGATGGTGCGCCGGGCGCGGTGAGCCGCTTGATTCTTGCCGACGATAATACGCTCTGGATTGGCATGACGAAGTGCAACAACGGCGAACGCTTTAATACTGGAGAGCAGTACGGCTGCCTCACCATGTACAACACTTCGACTAACTCCGTGACACTGATTGAGCCTTATCTTGGCGATGCGACCGGCATTGCGAATGTCGAAGGCTATCACAAGGTCTATGTCGCGCAGGGTGGGCAGGTGTATATCTTCAGCACGGCAGACGGTTCGTCCATCAACAATCAGTACGTGACCGTCACTGGCACTGCTTGGGACGTGGCTTTCATGGACGCCACCACAGACTCCAACAACACTGTTTACTAATCGCATGGCTGCTGCTCCCGATGTTCCGCAGGCCGATGTGCTGGCGATCGCAGCGCATCGCGACGATGTGGAACAGACATGCGGCGGGACGCTGCTGCGCATGGCGGCGCGCGGTTTGCACACCGCGATTCTCGATTTGACCCGCGGCGAGGCCGGTTCGCGCGGCACGGCCGAAGAGCGTGGGCGTGAAGCAGAGGAAGCGGCGAAGCTGTTGGGTGTGGGTTGGCGCAAGGCGCTCGATCTGCCGGATGGGGCGGTCGAAAACACGCTTGAAAACCGGATCAAGATCGCGCGCGTGCTGCGCGAGGTACGTCCGCGGGTGGTGATTCTCCCGTACTGGCAGGCGCGGCATCCTGACCATGCGATCACAGCGACGTTGGGATACGAGGCGTGTTTTCTTGCCGGCCTGGCGAAGATCGAAACCGGAACTGCGCCGCATCGGCCGTTCAAGATTGTTTACGCGAGCCTCTATGCCGATGTGCGTCCCAGCTTTGTCGTGGACATCACGCCCTTCATCGAGCAGCGCCACGCCGCGCTGATGGCCTACCAATCGCAATATGCCACCCAGGCAGCCGGCGGCGGACTCTTTGTTCCGGAAGAAGAGATTCGCGAGCGAACTTTCGCTGAGGCGCGACACTACGGCTTGCTTGCGGGCGTGAAGTATGGCGAGCCATTTGTGCAGAAGGAAGTAGGACTCGTGGACGACCTGACGCTTCTGCCGGTGCAGTCGATCTAGGGCTCTCGCCCGCCAATTGCAGGTCATAAGTTCTGCTGGCAATAATATACTTGCCACACAATGCCGAGCGGGCGGACAATGAGGCATGGCTAACCCCTTCGACCATTTCGGCAGTTTCCTGCTTGCCGTATACAGCCATCTCTTCACTCTTCTGGCCGGATGCGTGCTGACCGTGATCCTCAATTTCATTGAGAAGCACACGCCGCTCAAGGGGAAGATGACTTGGAAAGTCGATCTGGGCATTGTCTTGTTGTTTTTATTCTTTGCTTGTTTCCAAGCGTGGCAAGATGAATATCGCCGTGCCAGCGATTTGGACGCGCAATTGCGAGCGAAACCATTGCCCCAGCAACCCCCGCCGCTGATTAACGTAAATGTGCCTCCGCCTGTGGTTAACATTCCGCACGATGGGGCATACGTAACTGTTTCAGATCCTTCCTTAAACTCAAGCGAATATCGGATCGGAGGCCATTTATCAGTTAGCCCGACGATAAAAAACCTCAGTGCCACTCAAGTTGCCATGGGTGTTAAGGGCCTCACGGCAGTTTTGATCATAAACTCTTTCGCGAATGATACTCACCAATCTTTAGTTTTTCAAAAAGATGAAGACGCCGCATGGAACCAATTTATGACGATCTACTCGCAGCAACGAAAGAATATGCCTGAAACTAATTACGGCCCCAGTCAGAACCAATTTGTGACTTTGTGGACTCCTCAGATTATTGATTCAGCGATAGACGCGGCTTTCCGGGGTGGAACGAAAACAATAATGATTCTAAGTAGGCTAGAGTGGTCCGATGATCGCGGTTCACACACAAACGACTTTTGCGAATGGCTTCAAGACATGCCCGGCGTATTTATCGGTCCGGGGCAAATCGGCGGCCACATGGTGGAGATTTTTCATCAATGTGGCCGCCATAATGGACTGGTTTCGTTAAAAATAGGCGGCGTATGAAACCCGAATACCACAAGGGCTCGGAAGCGCGAAAGAAGTTTGAGGAAGGAATGTCTAAACTCTTCCGCGCTCCGAAAACACAGGGCAAGCCTCCCAAGGAGGCGAATCCCAAACCTCACAAGTCAGGCAAGGACTGAGCCGTGATGCGTCCGCGATGCTGCCGTTTAAATCGACCGTCAGTCCGCTCCCTGACCTTTGCCAGTGAGAGCCGCGTAGGTGAGGCGCTTGCCCATCACCTGACTCATTGCCAGCGTGAAGCGGTCCGCATCGGTGAGGGGATTATCCTTCGTCGCCCGGTTATTGAAGCGGAAAATCTGTTCATCCAGATAGCCGTCCAAATGGAAGGGCTCAACCGCCACGTAAGTGCCGCGCAGCGTCCGTTTGAGCAGATTCCAGAAGTTTTCAAGCCCGTTGGTATGCACATCTCCGCGGACATATTCCTTAACGTGATTCACGGCCTTGTGAATGTAGTCGGATGGCAAAGACTTGTATGCCTGAAATGCGTCGGAATAGATTTTGCTGCCACGCTGGACGTTCTCCAAGATAGCGTTGGTCAGCGTCTCGCGGTTTACGTTGTGAACTACCTCGGCGCGCACTTCGCGAGTGCCACGGTCCAGCATTCCGAAGACCGCCGTCTTCTCTGTTCCGCGTCCAGTCTTTCGTTCCCCTTTAACGAAAACTCTGCGCTTGCCATACCAATTCGCAGATTCTTTGAGAACGTAGGAGCCGCCGCCGTGCTTGTTCTTGCCCTCGCCGCCCACATAAGTTTCATCGACTTCGACAGGACCGCCAGTACCACCCAGCTTCTGGATGTTGCCTTTCTGCATTGCCAGACGAATCCTGTGCAGCATGAACCACGCCGATTTTTGGGTCACTCCCAGAGCGCGGTGAATCTCGTAGGAACTCACTCCATTCTTGGCGTTCACAATCATCCAAAACGCCGCCATCCATTTATCCATTCCGAGCGGCGAGTCTTCGAAGATGGTTCCGACCTTGATCGTGAACTGCTTTTTGCAGCCCTTGCAGAACCAGATTTTGCGAGTCGAAAGGAACGAATGCTTGTCATGTCCGCAGCGCGGGCAAATCACGTTGTCATCGGGCCACCGAAGCTCACGCGCATATTCAAAAACGCGGTCGGCGTCGGAGAAGTAAACAATTGCCTCTTGGAGAGTTACTGGCTTTTTAAGGGTTTTCGTCATGGCCTACCTCTTTTCAACTAAAGTAAGTTTAGGCTGAATCGGCTTGTGTGTCAAGTATATTGTATTCGTTCTGCTTATCGAAATACAAAATAGAATAACTTTGCTTGATGCTGCCACCTGACCGAAACTGGAACTGGAGGTGGTCGTGGCGCAGACATGGGATACGCAGGCATATGAGAAGAACGGTGCTTTTGTGCACGGGCTGGCAGGCGGCGTGCTGGAGTGGCTGGGGGCGCGACCGGGAGAGCGCATTCTCGATCTTGGCTGCGGCGATGGCCAGCTGACACTACGGCTTGCGGCAACCGGCGCGGTTGTGCAGGGCGTGGATGCCTCGCCGCAGATGGTGGCTGCCGCGCGCGGGCGCGGCGTCGCCGTGGATGAATCAAGAGCAGAGTCGTTGCCATATGCAGATGGAGCGTTCGATGCGGTGTTCTCCAATGCGGCGCTGCATTGGGTGCGCGGGCAGGATGAGATGCTGGCTGAAGTGCATCGCGTGTTGCGGCCCGACGGACGCTTCGTTGCGGAGATGGGCGGCCACGGGAATGTTGCGGCGATCCTCGTGGCACTGACGGCGGTGCTGGCGCGCTATGGCCATGGCGAGCTTGAGAACGAAGTGAACTACTATCCAACACCCCAGGCATACACGCGGCGTCTGGAGAAAGCGGGTTTCCGTATCGAGCGGATCGAGCTGATCCCGCGGCCGACGCCTCTTGCCGAGGGAGGAATGGCGGAATGGCTGCGGACTTTTCGGCGCGGCGTGCTGGATAGCCTGCCGGAGGAACTTCGCGAGCCGGTAATTGCAGAAACGACGGCGCTGCTCGCTCCGGCTCTTCGCGATGAGGATGGGAACTGGATTGCCGATTATGTGCGGCTGCGATTTGTGGCGTGCGTGTAGGTCGGACAGCAATGCGTGGGGATCCGGGTGAGCGGATCTCCACGCGTTCAGAGTTCGCGTAGGAAAGTCCTGAACAAGTTTCAGAACATCCCTCGGCGGCTAAAGCCACCACACATTTCGGGCTATCTAAGGCACGGCTGAAGCCGTGCCCTTTCAAAACACGGACTCATTCAGAGGCTCCTTAGATCGACGACCTAGACGGCCAGTTCGTTTTCGACGGCGCGGCGGTTTCTGATTTCCGGCATGGGTTCTTCGGCCTCCAGCGCCTTGGTGCGGAAGAGCAAGCCCGCGACTACGCCGGCCACACTGGGTACGAGTAAGAAGAGCCAAACCTGGGAGAGCGCTTTGCCGCCGACTAATAAAGCTGGACCAAAGCTGCGCGCGGGGTTCACGCTGACGCCGGTGATGTGAATGCCGAAGATGTGGATGACCACTAGGGTAATGCCGATGCCGAGGCCGGCAAAGCCCGCGGGAGCCGCCTTTTGCGTCGCGCCAAGAATGACCACCACAAAAATGAGAGTTGCCACGAACTCAAAGACAATGGCCGAGGTCAGGTTGTATTCGCCCTGATAGCCTGGGCCCCATCCGTCCTGACCCAATCCGCTCGCGGCGATGTTATAACCGCCGCCCACGCCGCCGATGATGAGGGACAGCACCCAAGCAGCGAGAATGCCGCCGGCGAATTGCCCGACCCAGTAGCCGAGCATGTCGGTGGTCTTCATGCGACCGGCGGTCCACACACCCAGGCTTACTGCCGGATTGATGTGGCAGCCGGAGATGGGGCCGATGCCATACGCCGCGCCGATGAGGGCAAATCCAAATGCAAATGCGATTCCCAGGATGCCGACCTTATCGCCGGCGACCACTGCGGTTCCACAGCCGAATAGCACCAGGACAAAAGTGCCTACCAATTCCGCAACATATTTCTTCATAATTCCTCCGCTGTTTTGTGTCTCCGCGCCACCACGGCGGGAGCAGTGCGCATCCTACCAATCAACGAATCGAGGGGGTACTTCGCGGCCACTGGAGTGGGGAGGAATTCCGCATTTTTTTTGGATACGCGCTCGGAGTTTTGCAGAGAATGGCAGGCGGAGTCAAGTAAAAGTCGAGGCATTTGTTTGAGATTGAAAACGTCGTCCAGAAATCTCTGCTTGCGCACCGAGTCTCGGCCACAAAGATGGCGTCTAATGGAGTAAGTCTTTCTCGAGCGACCTTCCCCGGCGCCGATGCGATAACACACGATGGTGCACAAGCTCGAACGTCGACCCGAACTCGATGCCTTGCGTGGGCTCTTCCTTGTCTGGATGACGCTGACTCACCTTCCCACGCGCTTCAGCGACTTTGTGAACCAACCCTTTGGCTTCATTTCATCTGCGGAGGGATTTGTTTTTATTTCAGCTCTGCTGGTAGGCAGGCTCTATATCCGCGAGTTTGTGCTGGACCCAGGGAATGCCCGTTCAAAATTATGGAAGCGATCCTTCAAGATTTACGGTTATCACCTGCTGATGCTGGCCTTCGCCTTCACAATTGTGGCTTCATTTGCGGTTCACACGCATAAGGCTGCACTGGTCAACCTTCTCGACTTTTATCTCGCGCATCCCAAGGCGGCGATTCTGGGATCGGTGCTTCTGCTGTATTGTCCACCGCTGCTCGACATTCTGCCGATGTATGTCACGTTTCTGTTCTTCACGCCCATGATGCTTTCGGCGTCGGTGCGGTTTGGGTGGCGCAAGATTTTGCTGGCGAGCGGTTTTTTTTGGTTGCTGGCGCAGTTTGGGCTGCGCGATGTGGTGCACAACTGGGTGGTGCACGCGACGCATCTCAAAATTCCACTGCAGGAGACGGGCGCTTTCAATCTCTTTGCGTGGCAGGCGGTTTGGGTGGTGGGTCTGTGGATCGGGTCAAGAAGCGCGATGGAGCGAGAGCCGTTCCGGCCGCTCCCGGGGTGGCTGGCCGGCGTGTCCGCGGCGACTTGTGTCTTCTTTATCGGGATTCGTTATGGGTGGCTCGGCCCGCAACTGACGACCCAGGCGTTGGCCGTTCAGCTAGATAAGTGGCAGATCGGGCCGCTGCGGGTCGCGAATCTGATCGCTTTCGCAGTCTTCTTCTATTGGCTGAGGAAGTATGTTCTGCGTATCGTGGCCATCGAGCCATTTCCGACCTTGGGAAAGGCATCGCTGCGTGTCTTCTGCGCGCACATTTTCTTTGTGTTTGTCGGGCTCGCGCTGCTTTATGGAGATTTCAATGCGGATGGTCTCGATCAGTTGCACGGTCTGCCGGCGATCGCGTTGCTCGCGGTCACTTTTACTGCCCTGATTCTTGTGGCCGTGGATGAGGTGCGCAAGAAGCGTAACCGCCGCGAGCAAAAACAAGGGGAATCGCGCGGCGAATCGCCTTTGCAAGGCGGGCCGGCTGGTCCGAGCTTCCAAGCGCTGGCGGATTCCGCGTCTGCGGCGGGACCGGACTAAACCTCGATTCGTCATCAGCCCAGGGCCGAATTCATCAAACGTTTGCATTCTCTTTGCCCCCCTGAATTACTCTGTTAGAGCGGTTCTCCAATGCACTTGCCATGGTGAATTCTGAGAGGTGGCTTTTCCTTAAGGAAAAAGCCACTTGGCATTTGCGGTTTCTGAGCAAGGCAATTGGAGAACCGCTGTAACGGTTCTGTGCGGCCCTTGCAACTGAAATTCAACAGGCCGCCGAGCGAGGGGCAGACCGGTTGAGCCAAACCGTATTTGTACTGGAAGACGACACTGATATTTCGAGGCTGGTGCAGCATCACCTGGAAGCGGCGGGCTTTTTGACCCGGGTGTTTCATACCCCCTCCAACCTGATTCCGGACGCCGAACGGCAGCCGCCGGCGCTTTTTCTTCTCGACATCATGGTGCCGGGCGGGGATGGCCTGGATGTTTGCCGCAGGCTTAGGAGCCACAACGGCCTGTCGACGATTCCTATCATTTTTTTGACCGCACGTGCGGGAGAAAACGACCGGGTCCTGGGGTTGGAACTTGGGGCCGACGATTACATCACCAAGCCATTTGCCACGCGAGAACTAGTGGCGCGCGTCAAGGCAGTGTTGCGCCGGTTCGAGCGGCCCACGACTCCGTCGATCATCAGCTTTGAAGAAGTGATCATCGATGCCAACGCGATGCAATTGAAGGTGCGCGGCGAGCTGACGACGACCACGGCAACGGAATTTCGTCTGCTCGACTACCTGGCACGGCATCCGGGGAGGGTCTTCAGCCGCGACCACCTGCTCGATGCCGTGTGGGGTGACGCGCGGTTCGTGACCCCGCGTTCCGTCGACGTTTATGTGCGCCGTATCCGTGAGAAAATCGAAGTCGATCCGGAGAATCCGCGCTACCTGAAGACGGTGCGAGGCGCAGGCTATCGATTCGAGATCCCCAAGACAGACTAAGGCCAGGGCGTTAGCCCGGATGAGCAGGCCCCAAGTGAGCCGTAAAGTATTTTTCAAGCTGATGGGACTGTTCGTCCTGTTGCTGGTATTCCAGACAGTGGCGATGGAATTGATCCTGCGCCGCTTTGTGGGGCAGACCGCGGGTTCAACGCGGCACTTTCTCGATCGCGAATCGCTCTGGTCGGGCCTGATCGCGCTTGCCGTGGCATTGCCTTTGGCGGCGTGGGCGGCGAGCGGAGTGACAGCGCGGTTGCAGCGCGTGGTGGCCTTCGCGCGTCGGATTGCGCAGGGCGATCTGAGCGCCCGACTCGATGTTGCCGGCAGCGACGAACTGTCGGCGATGGAAGGTGCGTTGAACCAGACTGCGGAGCGGCTGGGACAAAGTTTTGCCGAGATCGAGAGCAGCCGGCATGAGCTTGCGACGATGCTCGACTCCATGCAGGAGGCCGTTGTTGCCATTACTCCGGAGGGGCAGGTTCGCTGGTCGAACGCTGTGATGCAACGCATCGCCGGGACGCAAATTCGCCCCGGACGTCCGCTGATTCACTCGGTGCGCGACCCGGAACTTTTGGCTTGCATTCGAGGCGCGCTACACGATGGGGAAGTGCGCTTCGGTCGAGCTAGTTCGCTTGCGCCGGGACGCATCTTTGAGATCAGTGCGGCACCGTTGCCTTCGGGTGGAGCAATCGCCGTGCTTCACGATGTGACGCGCATTGAAGCTGCGGAGAAGTCGCGGCGCGATTTTATTGCCAACGTCAGCCACGAGCTGCGCACTCCGCTGACGTCAATCCAGGGCTACGTAGAAACGCTTGTTGAGGAAGTGAAGCCTAACCCGGAGACCACGCGCGAGTTTCTGGGGATCATTCATAAGAACGCGAGCCGGATGAACCGGCTGACCGAAGATCTACTGGCACTGGCAAGCGTGGAGAGCCCCGATTACAAGCTGACGTTGCAACCCATCAAATCCAGCGCGCTGGTGCAGGATGCGATCGAGTCGCTGGGTGGGATTGTTGTTGATTCCGAGATCGAACTGGAGTCGGCGGGAGCGCCTGACGCCGCGGTCATGGCCGATCCCGACGCGATGAACCAGGTATTCGGCAACCTGATTGAGAACGGGGTCAAGTACGGGAAGGCTGGCCAGCGCATCCTTGTCGGGGCGCGGCTGCTGGAAGACGAGGTTGAATTCTTTGTTCAGGACTTTGGCCCCGGCATTGCTTCGGAGCATTTGGAGCGCATCTTCGAGCGCTTTTATCGCGTGGATAAGGCGCGCTCCCGCGAATCGGGTGGCACTGGCCTCGGACTCGCCATTGTGAAGCACATCGTGCTGGCGCACGGTGGACGCATCTGGGCCGAAAGCGAATTGGGCGCGGGTGCGGCGTTTCATTTCACGCTGCCGCTCGCACCTAAGCCGCATGGCTTGGGCGAAACCACGGAACCGGCTGCGGCGGCATCGCGTGCAGCGGATTGAGGGCAGTTTCTCGATCTGCTTGCGTTAGGCGCATTCGCCCTCTTGCCATCGCGCGAGAATTGGCGCCGAAGATGAGTGAATAGGCCGTAAATGATCGGCATTCATGCGACGGGCGACGATTCGGGCCATTTGTTAAACCCCCCGTAACATTTCGCGTAGAGAATCAGTTCCGGCACCAATTGTGCAAGGGAGCTATCCGTGAAAAAGACTTTGATTGCTGTTGGACTGATGGTTTTAACTCTGAGCTCAGCTCAGGCGCAGAAGCTGACCGGGGCGGGTGCAACATTCCCGTACCCTATCTATTCAAAGTGGTTTAGTGAGTACAGCGCCGCGCATCCCGGCGTTGAAGTCAACTATCAGGCCATCGGTTCCGGCGGCGGCATCAAGCAGGTCACGGCCGGTCTGGTCGACTTCGGGGCCTCGGACATGCCCATGACCGACGATATGCTGGCGTCGTCGAAGATCAAGCTCCTTCATTTTCCTACTGTGATGGGAGCCGTGGTTCCGATTTTCAATGTGCCTGGAGTCACCGAACTTCGATTCAGCGCCGACGTATTGGCGGATATTTACCTCGGCAAGATCTCGAACTGGAATGACGGGCGCATTGCGAAGGACAATCCCAACGCCAAGCTGCCTGACCAGAAGATCATCGTGGTGCACCGTTCCGATGGCTCCGGGACGACCTTCATCTTCACGGATTACCTGAGCAAGGTAAGCAAGGATTGGGCCGATGGACCGGGAAAGGGTTCCGCGCTTAGCTGGCCTGTGGGCGTAGCCGGCAAAGGGAATCCCGGCGTCGCGGGGCTGGTGCGTCAGTTACCCGGCGCGATCGGCTACGTCGACCTGATCGATGCCTTGAAGAATCACATCGCCTTTGGCGCGGTGAAGAACGCCGCCGGCAACTGGGTTACGGCTTCGATCCCCGGCGTGACAGAGGCGGCCGCAAGCACCAAGCAGATGCCCGCTGACTACCGGGTCTCCATCACCAATGCGCCCGGCGCGAATGCGTATCCAATCTCCAGCTTTACTTACCTCCTGGTTCCCGTGGCCTCAGGCAATGCGGCGAATCGCCAGGTGCTGAAGGACATGTTGAGCTGGATCGTGAAGTCGGGTGAAGGCGAAGTCGAGGCGCTCTCCTATGCTCCGCTGCCGCCGGCTCTGGCGGACAGGGAACTCAAAGCGATCTATCAGCTGAAGTAGGCGAGTGCGGACGGTCGGGCGGTGACGCCTGACCGTCGCGCCTCCCCTAGATGCGCAGTTTTTCCTCTTCCTTCGCAAGCAGAATTCGGCCTCGTTCGAGGTTTTCGCTAGGATGAAGCGGACTTTTCCTGCCCGTTCTGTTGAATCAGCCGGTCGACGAGTGGCTCAAGGGACTCGCCGGTCCGTGGCAGCACAAACACGGCCGCCTTGTCGTCCCAATCCAATTTGAAGCTCGTGGAGAGCGCGGAGATCCAGATCTGCCGCACAGGCGTGTTCGGTGTGATGACGAATTTGGCCGGAGGCTCTTCGAAGGAGACGTTGAGGACGCCGTTCTGTTCTTCGACTTCGAAGCCGGCTTCGGCTTCTTCCTCGCGCGCGATCAGGTGCTTCTTGAGCTGCTCGAGGGCCTTCTCCGCCGCACGCCGAAACTCCAGTTCATCCTGCATGGCCCAAGTGTAGCAAGGCAGGGCAAAGCACTAACTGTTGCACAACTTGATTCGTTTTTCTCCGGGATTTTGGCCTGAATCTTCGGTATTTTTGACCTTTTCATCTCTTCCTTGCAAATCCTTCATCACATCGCCGTCATACTCCACTCAGGTTCCTCATCCTGCCGTCCCGGAGACATGATGATGCGTGTGCAATGGTTGATCCCCTCGATTCTGACCTGCGTGCCGTTTGCCTCGCATGCCCAGGTGCATGTCGAGTTGCAGCCACCGGAAGCACCTGTTCAGCTTGTGCGCGATGTCGTCTACAACGAACTGCACGATCACCAACGCCACGGCTATTGGCGCTATTGGATCGAAAAGCAGGCGCAGCAGCAGACCAAAGTTGTGGAGCAAGTGGAGACCGCCGATGGGCCGGTTACCCGGCTCGTCCTGAGCAGTGGACGGCCGCTGAATGCGGTTGACCAGCAGGAAGAACAGGAGCGGCTGGATCATCTTCTGCGTTCGCCGCAGGAGCAGGCGCGCCACAGGCAGGATTTCAACGACGACGAAAAGCGCATTGGCAGGATTCTGGCTCTTCTGCCCGAGGCGTTTCTCTTCGAAGATTCAGGGGTTGAGAATGGCTGCTTTCATCTTCGCTTTCGCCCCAATCCCGACTACCCGCCGCACTCGATTGAGGCGCGCATCTTTCATGCGATGCGCGGCGATCTTTGGATCGATGCGCGTTTGAAGCGGATGGAACGACTCGAAGGGCAACTGGAGGAGAATGTCGATTTCGGTTACGGCATTCTGGGGCGGCTGTACAAAGGCGGCTGGTTTCGCTTGCAACGCACGCAGGTCAGCAGCACGGATTGGAAGACGGAGCGTCTGGAGATTCACATGAACGGCCGGGCTTTGTTTCTGAAGACGATTTCGCGCGAAACCAGCGAAGTCCGTGGCGGGTTCGTGCCAGTTCCGGCTGGCCTGAGTCTTGCGCAAGGCATGAAACTGCTGGCTCCCGCTGAAACAGCGGCGATGGTGGCGCCGGCTTCGTTTGCACGGGCGCACTGATTTAGCCAAATGGCTGTCGCGAACATTGGGGATCGTGGAACTATCTGATCAGAGGGCAGTCTCATAGGGAAACTCGGCGCGCGCGGTACTGAGCGCCACGGCCCACCAGCGCAGGCGTGCCAGCATCTTCGCCATCGACCGCTCGGCACGCTCTGGTTCGAGCAATGCGCCTGCGTTGTCAAACTGTTCCCATGCGCCGGCAAAGCTGACGCTGTCGCGAATCGTCACGGTGTGTAACTCCGCGAAGACCAGGCGCAATTGTTCCACTGCACGCAATCCGCCGGAGACGCCGCCATACGAGACGAAAGCCACGGGTTTGGCTTGCCATCCGGCGCCGACGGAATCGATGAGGGACTTGAGGGGCGCGGGGTAGCCATGGTTGTACTCCGGAGTGACCACGACAAACCCATCGCACTCGCCGATACGGCGCTGCAGTTCGTTTTCGTCGGTGGTCTTTGCTGGATCGATTGCCTGTACTTCGAATCCGGCGGTCGCCGCCATTTGGCCTGCCCATTGGGCAACTCTGTCGCAGAACCTTCCTGCGCGGGTTGAACCGTAGATCAGGCCAATCTTGATGAGAGCATTCATGTCGCTCCTTTTTGCGTCTCTTGCATCAAGCGTAATACCTCAAGTAATCTTGAGGTCAAGAGGAAAACGAAGTGACAGAAGACCAGCATGTCCCGATGCCCACGCAGCTCACCGTTGGCCAGGTGGCGGCGCGCAGTGGGGTCGCAGTTTCGACTCTCCATTTCTACGAGGCCCAAGGACTGATTCACTGCTGGCGCAACCAAGGCAATCAACGACGCTATGCGCGAGAAGTGCTGCGCCGGGTTGCTGTCATCAAGGTGGCCCAGCGTACGGGCATCCCGCTGGCCGAGATTCGCGAGGCATTGGCGACACTGCCGAACAAGCGGACGCCCACGGCCGAGGACTGGGAGCGTCTCTCGACGCGCTGGCGCGGCGATCTTGATGAGCGTATCGACCGGTTGACGCGTCTTCGCAACCAGCTGGATGGATGCATTGGCTGCGGCTGTCTCTCGCTTGGGTCTTGCCCGCTTCGGAATCCGTGGGACGAACTTGGCGCGGAGGGACCTGGGCCGCGCCTGCTCGACCCGGGGCGTGGTCAAGAGTTTGGTCTGGGATGTGGTAACCCGGCCGGATCAAAAAATCATCGCAAACACTGATGTTTTCTGCAGACTGGCCGATAGGTCAATCCAAGGGTCAGCAGACTATGGAATTCGCACCCATCGCCGGAATCCGCGCCGTCTCGCTGCAGAATTTGCAGAAGCCGATGGACAGAGCAGCGCCGCGTTTCGAAATCGAAGCGTCCGAGCGCTCGAGCGATGAGCACTATTCTTCAAGCCAGCAACAGGCTCCGGATCGTGGGCTTGAAGATGAAGAGGAAGATGCGGAGACCCTCGAACTGGCAGCAACTGAAAGCGATGCGGAGCGGCCCGAGAGCGTGTCCGAAGGGCGCTTGGACTGGTTTGTCTAGAACTGGTTTGTTCGGGACAGGTTTGTTTGCCGACTTCGCTGAACAAATATGCGAAAAGTCGGTTAGGAGTCAGGCGGGAAAGATACGTCCTGCTGTCCCTCAGCGCACCTTAAACAATCCTCTGCCGGCGGTGAAGCCAGAATAAGCTCATCTATTTGAGCAACTTGCAAAAAGAGTCTTGTCATCTGCTTGCAAACAGAAACAAATGGGAGTAAGTTTACTAACCAGTTAGTTAAAAAATGACTCCGACATCCACTCACGCCCCCTCTGACCGCGCTGCCGAGACTCGCGCCCGCATCCTTGACGCCGCCCTGAGTGAATTCAGCACCCATGGTTTAGCTGGCGCCCGCACCGACCGAATTGCCAATTCAGCGGGCGTCAACAAGGCGCTGCTCTACTACTACTTCGAGAGCAAAGAGAACCTCTATCTTGCGGCGCTCGAAATGATCTCGGCAAAAATACGCGACCGGACGCTTGCTGTCTTCCTGCGCGAATGTTCGCCAGGCGAGCGCGTATTGCGCTCTGCCCTCGAGCACTTTGACCGGATTTTGACGCAGCACGAATTTCAGGGGTTGATGCAGCAGGAGATGATTCGCCTGCACAAAGGAGAATCGAGCGCACTGGAGGTCTTGGTCAAGCGAATCTTTGCGCCTGCCATGACCATGTACCAGTCCATGGTGCGCGAGGGCATCGAGTCTGGCGAATTGATCCAGGCCGATTGGCTGCAGATTCAGCTCGCGGCTCTCGGAGCGAACGTCTTCTATTTTCTGAGTGCGCCGGTGTGGCGAATTCTCTCTTCGACGGAGCCCTTCGCGCCCGACGCTCTGGCCGCGCGCCGCAAGGCTCTGGTGGAGTTCTTGGGGCAGGCGATCTTTACCGATCGGGAGCGAGGCGCCGCGCTGGCTGCGCAGATCCTCGCCGATTCGCCGATGCCTGAAGTGAATACCGATCGGCTGATGTTTCGGAGGCACGATGAACGCACGAAATAGGGTTTTCATGATTCTGGGTCTGCTGACGCTGGGCTCGCTGGTTTGGTATCTGGTGACGGCGCGATCGCCGAGCGACTTGAAATTGATTGGCACCGTCGACGCCAATGAGGTGCTGGTGAGCGCCAAGATCCCCGGCCGCATTCAGACTCTTTCGGTCGAAGAAGGGCAATCGGTAACGGCTGGACAGTTGATCGCAACGGTCGAAAGCGACGATCTGGCAGCGGCGCGCAAGGCTGCGGAGGCTACGGTCTCAAGCAATCGCTGGAAGCTGAATGAAACGGTCGAGACGGAGCGGCAGAACCAGGGGGAAGTTTCAAGCGCCGCGATCAATGCCGAGGCGCAGGTTCGGGTTGCACGAGCTGCGCTGGCCCAGGCACAGGCGAACCTCGAACACCAAAAGGCTGACACTACGCGGACGGTTGCGCTGGCGCAGCAGGGAATCATGAGCGAGCAGTCGAAAGACGATGCGGCGACGAGTTTGCAGGCCGACCAGGCGGCAATGGAATCGGCGCGGGAGAGTGTCTCGGCGGCGGAAGCCGCGCTGAAGCAAGCTCACGCGCACGAGCTGCTGGCGGTTGTTTCGGCGCGCACGGTCGACTCGACGCGCGGACAGGTGCAGAACGCGCAGGCGCTTGCGGAGCAGGCCGATGTTGAACTTGGGTACGCGCAGGTGATCGCGCCTGTTACCGGCAAAGTGAATGTGCTCGCGGCACGCCAGGGAGAGGTGCTCGCGGCAGGCGGCACCATTGCCACGGTGATGGACCTGACGCAGACGTGGGTCTACGCGCCGTTGCCCGAGACGCAGGCCGATGCGGTGCAACTGGGCGACAGCCTGCGTGTGGAAATGCCGAGCGGCGCGAGCGTGCAGGGCAAGGTGATCGCGAAATCTTCGCTCGCCGATTTTGCCACGCAGCGCGACATCAATGGCGGCCGTAAGCGCGACATCAAAACGGTGCAGATCAAGCTGCTTATTCCGAATCCTGACGAGCGCTACGTGCCCGGCATGACTGCAGAGGTTTACATCCCGAAGAGCAGATTGGTGAAGCCATGACGGCGGCAGTAGGCAAACCGCCAAAAGAGACTGAGGGTTTGCCCTCGGCAATCCACAGCAACGGCAAGAGTGGCGCGCCCATCGCGATTGCCGTCGAAAACATTGTCAAGCGCTATGGCACTTTTGAAGCCGTGAAGGGCGTCAGCTTCGAGGTCGACGAGGGCGAAATCTTTGGACTGCTGGGGCCCAATGGAGCTGGGAAGAGCACGCTGATCCGCATGATGACAACGTTGATCCCGGTCACGAGCGGAAGGGCTATCGTGGGCGGCCACGACGTGAGCAAGGACTCCGACGATGTGCGCCGCATGATCGGCGTGATTCCGCAGGCTCTGACGAGCGACCCGGATCTGACCGTGGGAGAAAACCTGAGCATCTACGCCAAGCTCTACAGCGTGCCGCGCGCGCAACGTGAGAAGAATATTGCCGAGGTGCTGGAGGCCGTCGATTTGACGAAGTGGCGGGACGCGCAGACCAAGACGCTTTCCGGCGGTATGCGCCGTCGGCTCGAGATCGCTCGCGGGCTTGTCCACAATCCGCGCATCTTCTTTCTCGACGAGCCGACCACGGGGCTCGATCCCGTGTCACGCATTGCGGTGTGGGAGATGCTGAACAATCTGAAGAAGACACGCAACCTCACCATGCTGCTGACCACGCATTACATGGAAGAGGCCGATCGGCTTTGCGATCGCATTGCCATTGTCGATCACGGCAACCTTGTGGCGCTTGGCACGCCGGTTGAGCTGAAGCAAAGTGTTCCCGGCTCCAATGTCGTCGAGGTCCAGTTCAATCGCGAGGATCCGGAGTGGAAGGGGCGGCTTGAAGGGTTGTCCGATGTCACGGAGGTCCAGTCGCAATCGGCCGGGGTCTATCGCGTGCTGACTTCGAACGGTTCGAGGACGACCACCCAACTGGTTGAGATGGCTGCATCGCTGGGCGAAGAGCTTACTTCGCTCAGTGTGCAGAACACATCTTTGGACGATGTGTTCGTGCACTACACCGGCCGCCAGCTCCGGGATGAGCAGGTGAAAGCCGTCTTCATGATGCCGCCACGGCCGGGAGCACAGCCATGAACAGAATGTTCGCCATTATCGAGCGCGAGATGCGCAAGTTCTTCCGCTCGCCGACGCTGATGATCATGTCGCTCATGATGCCGATCCTGCAGTTGATCATTTTGGGCAACGCGTTCGGCGGCAAGATTGTGGGCACACACGTGGCGGTGGTAGACCACGACCATGGGCCGGAGGCAGTAAAAGTACGCGAGGCTTTTGACGCGATCGCCGTGAACATCAAGACCTTCACAACCGTCGAGTACCAGAACGATATGCAGGCGAGCGAAGATGTGCGCACGGGCAAGATCGACGCGGCAGTGATCATTCCCGCGCAATACTCGCGGCGAGTGTACGCGCAGGACGCACCCAAGCTTGGATTCGTCGTGGACAATTCCGATTTGTTCATGTCGTCGAGCCTGGAAAGCGAGATGCAATCGCTGGTAGACGCGATGAACGCGCCGCAGACCCAGAGCCGGCTCGCGACGTCGATCGCGCTCGAGGTGGTGGAGCTTTATCCGTATGTGAATTATTTGAAGTTTCTTCTGCCCCTCACGATTGCCCTGGCCATGTATATCTCGGTGATGATTGGGGGTGGCATGCTCTACATCGACGACAAGGCAAGGGGTGTACACGAGGGCTATCTTGTAACTCCCATCACTAAGTTCGAGTTAGTTTTCGGCATGAACATCGCCGGCTCAGTGAAGGCCGTGCTGGCGGGCATTAGCATCGCCGTAATCGGGTCGCTCATGGCCGGTCTCGGAGTTATCTTTCATCCCGAGGCCGTGGCCGAGCTTTTTTGTCTTATCGTTGCAGGCTCCATTGCCTTCAACGGCATGATGTTTCTACTCATGGTGCGAGTGAACGATCCGCTGGTTCCCCGCGCCATGTTCGGAGTTCTCAACACCCTTCTCCTATATCCCTCGGGGGGCATGTATCCCATCGCTGCCTTTCCGCGCTGGCTCCAAGCTATCTCGGTCATTGATCCCTTCACCTATTGCGTCCACGGCTTCAAAGCGGTGCTTCTTAAAGATGGCGGCTTTGTGGCCATTCAATACGATCTGCTGTTTTTGTTTGCGTTTGGCATCGGGACATTGCTGATTGCTACGCCGCTTTTCAAGCGCACCCTATGAATTCAAAAACTCAACGTGGATGTGGAGAAGTGCTCTTAAAGATGGATGTTTAAGTAGAAACAAAGGGCAACATTCCACATGTATATGAAGCAAATGCATTAGACATTTCCGGCTGGCGCTTTCGTCCGGAATGCAGTGAGGCGGTTCATTCCTTGTGGGAGGGTGGGCCGCTTCACTGTTTTGGGATCAGGCGTGGCGCACGGGATTCGAGCGCGCTTGCAGTTTTCCTTCTTTGCACCCATGGGCGCCGATCCCTCATCCTAGTGATGAGGAGATTTTTCAGCATGAGCACACAAACTGTTTCCGCGGCTGCCGCGGGCACGATTGCATTGGGAGACTTGACGGTCAATCGGCTTGGCTACGGCGCGATGCGCATTACCGGCAAGGGAGTGTGGGGACCGCCGGCGGATCACGCTGGAGCGATTGCAACGTTGCGGCGTGCAGTCGATCTTGGCGTGAACTTTATTGACACTGCGGACTCGTATGGACCGTACGTTTCAGAGGAACTGATCGCGGAGGCGTTGGCGCCTTATCCGGCGGGATTGGTGATTGCAACGAAGGGCGGATGGGAACGCGTGGGGCCGGGACAGTGGATCCACAATGCCAGCCCCGAGCATCTTAAAGAAGCCGTCGAGGGCAGCCTGAAGCGGCTGCGGCTGGAGCGCATTGACGTGTACCAGCTGCATATTCCCGATCCGGCGGTTTCGTTTGACGCATCAATGGAGACGCTGGCGCACTTGCAGCAGCAGGGAAAGATTCGGCATATTGCGCTGTCCAACGTGACGCTCGAACATGTGGAGCGGGCGCGCAAGATTGTGCCGATCGTCTCGGTGCAGAACCGGTACAGCTTTGCCGACCGCGAGTGGGATTTCCTGCTGGACCATTGTGAGGAGAACGGGATCGCGTTCATTCCGTGGGCACCGCTGGGGCAGAATCGGCAGGCACACGATGTGCTGGATAAGGCGGCGAAGAAACTCGGCGCGACGCAACTGCAAGTGGCGCTGGCATGGTTGTTGCAGCGGTCGCGCGCGACTCTGCCGATTCCGGGGACCTCGTCTGTTGCGCATGTTGAGGAAAACATTCAGGCGGCGGGACTGCATTTGCCGGAGCCGGTTTTCCAGGAACTTTCGGCGGTGACTTCGCCGCCAGCGAGCTTGCGGTAACCCGGTGCAGCAGCGAGAGTCCTTCCCCGGGGGGAAGCAGAATGTGGATTGGATCCTCCTGCTTGGCGGCGGTGTATGCTCATCTGCACTATGAACACTCGACTTCCGCATCACTTGAAACTCGCGATCATTGTTGCAACGGCTATCCCGCTCGCCGCGCAGCAAAAGCCCAAGCCCGAAGACACTGAAATATGGCAGCCGGAACCAAAGATCGTGACTCCGGGCGCGACGGATTCGGCGCCACCGTCGGACGCGATCATCCTATTCGAAGGGAAGAATCTCGACGAGTGGGTTTCCGCCCAGGATCACTCGCCGGCAAAATGGGTGGTGCACGACGGCATCCTTACGGTGAGCAAGGATCCGGGTTCGGGCAACATCGAAACCAAGCGCACGTTCCGAAATTATCAGCTGCATGTTGAGTGGAGAATCCCCGAAAACATTACCGGAAGCGGCCAGGCACGCGGAAACAGCGGCGTTTTTCTTGCCTCGACGGGACCGGGAGATTCGGGATACGAATTGCAGGTGCTGGATTCCTACAACAACAAGACCTACGTAAACGGCATGGTTGGCAGTCTCTACAAGCAGAGCATTCCCCTTGCCAATCCCATGCGCAAACCTGGCGAGTGGAACGTCTACGACGTCGTCTGGACTGCGCCCATCTTCAATGACGACGGCACGGTCAAAACGCCCGCCTACGCCACTGCCTTCCTCAACGGCGTCCTCGTCGACAATCACTTTGAGCTGAAGGGGCAGACGCTCTATATTGGGCAGCCGTTCTACAAGAAATATGATGCTGCCCCGATCAAACTGCAGGCGCACGGAGACAAGAGTGAACCGATCAGCTTCAGGAATATCTGGGTGAGGGAACTGCCGTAAAGGTTTTGACAGTGTAAGTGCGCATTTTGAGGTTCGTGCTATCCCAGGTCCCAAAAGAGGGACCTGGGGCACCCATTTTCGTGCTTGATCAAAAGGTCATTGACCTTTGACGGACGGCGACTTTCGCCGGCTGGACCTGAGCCCCTACAATGAGAACTGACTTCAACCCTCGAGGAAAACGATGCCGCTGTCCGGAGAAGCGATCCGCTTAATGAATTACATTGACGATGTTTCTGTGACGTTGCGCCGTATTCTGGCGTTTGCGCCGACGCTCTCGGAAGACGAACGTACGCGTGTGGCCACACACCTGATGAGCTCGAAGCCGAGCGCAGACGAAGTGCTCCAGGCCCTGAAAGCCAAGTAAGGCTTTCTTGTCGACAGTGGCGATTGTTGGGGCTGGCCCGCTCGGCAGGTGGCTCTCGCTGGCAGCTGCGCGCGTTGGCTATAACGTTTTGCTCGAAGACGTGATGCCCGCCAATCTGCATCATGCACGCGAGGCCTTGCGCCGCGAGTTGAGCGCAGAGGCGCTGCCCGCGGTGCAATTCGTTTCCACAATTGAGGACGCGGTTCGCGATGCGGATCTGGCGATTGACTGCGTGCCGGACGAACTGGAATCGAAGCTGGAGATTTTTTGGCTGCTCGACCGGATGGCTCCGCCACGGACGGTGCTGGCCACGCCGACGACGCGGTTGTCGATTGCCGATTTGGCCGCGTGCACTTATCGCGCGGAAAAGTGCGTGGCAATCGTCGTGGAGGCAAGTGAGCTGGCGGAGCGGGAGGAAAGACCGGCCAGTGAGTTGTTGCTGCGGACAACGCGACAGACCGCGCCGGAGACGATCGCGGTGGTGCGGGATTTTTGGGAACGGGTCGGATTCGTTCCGCGATTCGAGGTGGAATCGAATGCGAGCGGGCGTGTTTAAGTCAGCGGCGTTCAGCGAGCGGCCGCGAGGATCCGTTCGTAGTATTTGACGTAAAGCGGCAGCACAAGAGTAGAGCAGAAGCGGGAACGCGCGGTTTTTCGCGCCGCATCGCGCATGACATCGAGGCGTTCGCGATCTTTGAGGAGACGGATCGCGCCTTCGGCCATATTGTCTACGTCGCCGACGGGATAAAGAAGTCCGCTGACTCCATCGTCAATCAACTCGGGCACGCCACCAACGTTGGTCGCGATGGTGGGAACGCGGCAAGCCATGGCTTCGAGTGCGGCCAGGCCGAAGGACTCAAGCTGACTGGGCATGAGCATCAGATCGGCGAGCGGAAGCAGCTCGTTGACGCGCTCCTGCTTGCCGAGGAAGTGAATCTTATCGTTGATTTCGAGCTCGTGCGCGAGCCACTCTGCAGCCGAGCGGTCGGGGCCATCGCCGACCAAGACCAGGCGGGCAGGAACTTCCTTCAGCACGCAGGCGAAGACCTTGACGGCGTCGGTGACGCGTTTGACGGGCCTGAAATTCGACAAGTGCATCAGGATGGATTCGCCGGGATTTGCCAGGCGACGGCGCGCTTCGTTGCGAACTGCTTCGTCCTTGTATGGCGTGTAGACATCGCAGTTGACGAAGTTGGGGATGACCTCAATAGGGCTCGTGATGCCAAAGTCGGCGAGGGTTTTTTCCTTGAGGTAGTTTGAAATGCTCGTGACGCCATTGCTTTCCTGGATCGAGTAGCGCGTGATGGGAAGATAGCTGCGGTCCAGGCCGACCAGAGTGATGTCGGTCCCGTGAAGCGTGGTGACGAAGGGCAGGCAGCGGCCGCGTGCGGCGAGCATTTGCCGTGCGAGCAGCGCGCTGACGGAGTGGGGGATTGCGTAGTGCACGTGGAGTAGATCGAGCTCGTAGAACTCCGCGACTTCGGCCATCCGCGATGCGAGTGCCAGGTCGTAGGGCGGGAACTCGAAGAGCGGGTAATTCGAGACGGGCACTTCGTGGTAAAAAATGCCGTTGTCGCGCCCAGTGAGACGAAAGGGTTGCGAATAGGAGATGAAGTGGACTTCGTGGCCGCTTGCAGCGAGTTCGATGCCGAGTTCGGTGGCCACCACGCCCGAGCCGCCATACGTGGGATAACAGGTGATGCCGATGCGCATGGCTGAGTGTCGCTCCGTTTCGTTGTGTATGCCTTCGAGTTCGACGTACCGAAGGGCAGGGAAGATGCAGAACTGAGATTACACGACGGTGAACTGTTCGGGCGAAGGATCTAACGCAGCGAAGGAGATGAGATCGACAGCTGGGAATTCGCGGATGGTGCGCAGGGCATTGCGTTCGACGTCCCGTGACCCGCGGAGGCGAGTTTGGATTTTGTCCAGGTCGGCGTCGTTGTAACCGGGGTGAGTGACCAGCTCCCATGTGCCCGAAGGGAGTTGCTGCAGCAAGGAGCGAACGGTGTCGGTGTTGACGACGCCGGTGGCGGCGACGGCGATGGTTCCGTCCGTGGTGACGAGACTCTCTTTGGAGAGGATGCTGTGGAAGTAGGGTCCGAAGCGACGCAAAGCGAAGACTTCGGCGCTGCGGACGATCGACGCGCGTGGCGATGCACGGACTGCCCACTCCGGCTCGAAGGGGTTGCGCACCGCTTGGATGCCGGCCTTTGCGGCCGCTTGCAGGACCGGACGCAGGACAGCAGGAAACATGTGCGTGTGCTTATGAGTGTCGATGTGGGTCAGGCGCAGGCCTCTACGTTGGAGCAGCGCGATCTGCGCTGCGGCTTCAGCTTCGATTTCGGCGGAGTGGATGCGGCCGGTGAAGAGCCGCGATAGAAACGTGGTCAGCTTGGGAGGAAAGCATCCGGTCCGGGAGTCGATGAGGGTGGGGATTTCGCGCGGAGGAAGGACTGGTTTGCCATCAACGAGGACAACGTGGCACCCGACGCCCAAGGACGGATTCGCGAGCGCGAGTGCGATGGCTTCGTCGGTCGCAGGGGCTCTCGCCATGAGCGTGGTGCTGGTGAGCACGCCGGCTTGGTGCAACTCCACAATGGCGCGGTTTACTCCGGAGGTCAGGCCGAAGTCATCGGCGTTGACAATGAGACGGCTCACGGGGCAAGTGTACCAACGCGGGGCACGGCGGTACTGTGACTCGATACGATGAAGAAGGGCGCTGGTATCATGACTGTAGACCGCGTGGTCTCCCACTGTAAGTGGGCGGTTAGCTCAGTTGGTTAGAGCGCCTGCCTTACAAGCAGGATGTCGGGGGTTCGAGTCCCTCACTGCCCACCACTTCAAATTCCATAGCCGACCGAGATAGTCCACAAGAAGCACATTTTATTGTAGTTAGTCCCGGAATGTGGTTCGCTGAAGTCCGGTGCCACTCGGCGGAAATCAGCGTAGTCCGGGGCATTGAAGTGCTCGAATTACTGAAAAAAAGCTGACCGGAGAGATCCAGCTAAACCGATGCGGGGGCAGGGAAGTGTCCGAGCACTTGTTGACGGGCACGAATGGGAATTGAGAAGCCTGGATTCCCCTCCCGAGTGCAGACACTTAAAATGCCGCAAGGTCGAGAAGATCATTCTGAGTCGAATTGAGAGTTTCGGTAGTGTTCCTGCTGCTGTGCTTTTGCTTGCGACAACCGATCGCTTAATAAGGTCTGCTGTTGGGGTTGCTTTTGCTTTTCACCGGTTGCGACTAGGCCCCTTCGTGGGATCAGGAACCGAAAGCCTCCGGCTTCGCCGGAGGACCATACCTGGTCGGGGCGGAGGGATTCGAACCCCCGACCCTCTGCTCCCAAAGCAGATGCGCTACCAGACTGCGCTACGCCCCGAGGTAACAACGGACTTACTGGATTTCGCTCCGAAATTGACCGGACTGCTTGCTAGAACACGAAGTCCCACCTTAATCAGCTTATCAAACCACGGTGCACCTCACCTGTTGGCAAGAGCTGACACTGCAGCTAAAGGAGTTCGCCGAACCGCCAGCTGAGATTTTAATGACATCAGGCCTTGACGGCAAGTGCGACGACGAGGTTCCTCTTCACTTGCCGCTCGGCGGCAGCGGCAGCCCTGTCTTGCGCAGGAAAGCGTTGAATCGGGGATCGGAGCGCAAAGGCTCCAGGGACGCGTCCACTCCTATGAAGATCATCAGGTCCATGTTGTCTCGTTCTTTGTATGCCTTTTCCATGCTGGCGAACGCCTCGTCGAACCGGTGGAGCTTCGTGTAATCGAAGATTTCGAAAAAGGGATCATGCGGCACATTTTTCTGTCGCATCCACTTGTCGAATGCTCCACGCTTTCCCGGTGCGCCGTGAACTTCGTCAAATGCAGCTTGGCAAAGTTCCGTGTCACACCAGCCGAAGCCGACGTTCCTCATGATTTCATGCGCCTTGCCAAAATCACCCAGATCGCCATTGACTTCACCGGCGACAAAATGCGCCCAGCGATAGGTAGGATCCAACTTAAGCGCGGCGTTACAGTGGGCCAGTGCCTCCTGCAGGTGATTCGTGAGCCTCAAGAGGTTGCAATCGTTGGTTTCGACCAGCGGAGATCCTGGGTCGATATCCCGGGCGCGTGCCATTTCACGTAGCCCTTGGTCAATCGATCCCGTGATTACCAGAACGTCGGCATAGCCATTGCGCGCGTCGGAAGAATTCGGATCGAGTTCGAGCGCATGTTGAAAGTCCTTTTGAGCGCTCGGCATGTCCCAGTGGTCGTCCATCCCGATCCAGCCACGTTCGTCATAGGCCTCGGCCAGGTTTGGATCGAGCTGGAGCGCTTTGGCAACCGCTGCGTCGGCCTCCGCGATGACACTCGGCGGGACAGTCCCGTAGCCGGCCAGGAAGTCGTCGGCGCGCGCGATGCCGGCGTAGGCTCGTGCAAGGTTCGGGTCAAGCGCGACTGCCCGTTTAAAGAACTCGAGGGCCCGCGCTTCTGATTCCGGCGTATTGTTTTCGGCCACGATCCCTTTCAGCAACGCCTCGTAAGCTGGCGTGTTCATCTGTGGCGTGTCGGCGCGCTGCGCCCGATTGTTCAGTGTCCGCTTCAGTTGTTCGGCAACCGAATCCGCCACCTGGCTCTGCAGGCCGAACGTGTCGCGAAAATCGCCTTCGAAACTGTGCGACCACAACTGGTGGTCGGCTTGCGCGTCAATGAGCTGTGCATCGATGCGGACCCGGTCTCCGGAACGAATCACCGCACCTGTTACAACAACCTCGACATTGAGTTCGCGCGCGACCTCCGGCATGGATTTGTGCGCATCCTTGAACTGCATTGAAGTGAGAGGCGAGATCACCCGCAGCGAACCGATCTGCCCCAGTTCAGTAATGATTTCCTCAGTGATTCCGTCGGAGACGTATTCCTGCGACGGGTCCCCGGATAGGTTTTTAAGCGGGAGGACGAGCAGCGACCGCACCTGAACTCCACTATTCATTTTTGTCCGCGCATGCCAGGCCGCAGCGGCAAGAAACAGGATTAGTAGCAGTGAACAGGCAAGGGCTATCGGCCAGATCGGTCTGCGGGCGGCGGATCCGGTTGGAGGCACCGCCGCGGTCACGGCACGGGGAGCCTGCAGTTCTTGCACTTCCGCGATGAACCGATAGCCCATTGTCGGCGCTGTCTCGATGTAGCGCGGCTCCCTGGCGTCATCTGCAAGGGCTTTGCGCAGCTGTGCCACCGCCCGATTCAAAACGTGGTCCGATACGAAGGCGTCTCCCCAGACCGCTGAAATCAGCTCCCGCCGATCCACCAACCGGCCGGCGTTTTCAGCAAGATAAATCAATAGCTTCAGCGCCTTGGGCTCGACCTGCAAGCCGGTGCCGGCTTTGCTCAGCCGGAACGCCTCTGTATCGATCTCCACATCGTCAAAGCGCAGAGTCCTCGCCATCAGCTGACCTCAGGAATCCCTCAGCGAAACCTGACCACAACATCACCCCTGTATGAGTACCACGGAACACGGTCCCGGCTAGGGTCTCCACAGCCTCAAAGGGAGGACCCCATGAAAAGCATTCACACCGGCCCATTTGCAGCCAGCATTGCCTTCTGGTGTGTGCTGGTTGCCGGCTCTAGCCCTGTCCTCGGTCAATCCGAGGTCAAGTTCCGCCTGATCTCCGATTCTTCGATCATCTTAGTCCCGGTTCTGGTCAACGGCCAGGGTCCGTTTCCCTTCATCCTCGACACCGGCTCTGACGACGTCATCCTCGACTCCTCGCTCGCACGCAGACTTTCTCTCTCCATCTCCGCAGGCGATGCACATCAGGCGACAGTCGCCGGCGCCTGGGCGCCTGGTCGTTCCGTGGCAAAGTCGCTTCAACTCGGTCCCGTGCAGACTCAAAACGCGCCTGTCCTTCTGACCGATCTCTCCGGCATACGCTCGCGGGCCCCTCAGGCTCAAGGAGTCCTCGGCCAAAGCTTTTTGTCGCTTTTCAACTACCTGCTCGACTACCAGAACCGCTCCATCCGCTTCGAGCAGAGCGGTGAACTCCAGCATTCAATTCATGGAGAGCCGTTACCTTTGGAGATTGATGGGCACCGCATATTGCTTCTGGCGCAAGCGCAGACTGCGAGCAGCGCTCCGCTCCGACTCTTGCTCGACACCGGCACCAACGCTCTCGTCCTCAGCCGGGCCTCTGCCGATGCCATTCATCTCGTAGTTGATGGTCAGAAGTTCGAAACGACCGTCAATGCCAAGATCGCTCTTCCCTTCGGCCGGCTCGGTCAGCTGACCTTGGGCTCCAGGCTCTTGCATGATCTGCCTGTTACCGTGAGCGCCGCGCAACAAATGCAGCAGGTTTGCGACGGCCTTCTGCCTACGTCGCTCTTCAAGGCCCTCTACGTCAACAACACGGAGGGCTTCGTCGAAATCTTAGACAATTACCGGTAAATCCATTGAATCGCTGCATAATCGCCAACTCACTCGTTGAGCGGTGTGAGCAGGTGGATTTCACTCTTTGTTCGACACTCGCGATGTGATCTTGCCAAGCTTGAGTTTCGTCTTGGCCACAATTCGCTGGGATCGCACACCTTACGCCGCCGACTCCGCGTAAGTAATAGGTTTAGGGCACCAAGACTACGCCCGCAGGAACCTAGAGTGCGTCATTCGCTCAAAAAGAATACCTTGACTATCTACAATCACTTGTGTAGATAATCATAGTGTGGGTAAACCAAACGATCTCGTTCAGGGAACTCTCGATCTCCTTATTCTCAAGACTCTCTCCATTGAGGGCCGCCACGGTTGGGCTATCGCCAAGCGAATCCAGCAAATCTCCGGCGAGGTATTGCAGGTGCAGCAAGGCTCGCTCTATCCGGCGCTGCACCGGTTGGAGCAGCAGGGCTGGATCAAAGCGAAGTGGGCCGAGAGCGAGACGGGGCGACAGGCGAAGTTCTATTCGCTCACCGCTGCCGGTCGTAAGCAACTGGACTCTGAAACTACGCACTGGGCGCGCCTCTCTGAAGCCATCAACCTTGTTGTGCAGGAGTCCTGATTCATGCGCTGGTTGCACAAGCTTTTCATGCAGTGCCAAATGCTGATCCGTCGCGGCCGCGCCGGCGAGCAGTTGCAAGATGAGTTGCAATTCCACCTTGACCAGCAGATCGCGGAGAATGAGTCCGCCGGCATGGACCCCGATGAGGCGCGCAGTGCGGCTCTGCGCAGCTTCGGCAACCCCACGACGCTTCGCGACCAGGCCCGCGATACGTGGAGTTGGCACGGTCTCGAAGTGTTTCTCAGTGACGTTCGATTTGGCATACGTACTCTTGTCCGCACGCCCGGCTTTTCCGTCCTCACCATTCTGGTAATGGGCCTCGGAATCGGAGCGAACGTTGCCCTTTTCACTGTGGTGCATTCCGTGCTTCTGAAACCGTTGCCGTTCAAAGATCAGGACCGGCTCGTCAGGCTCTACGAGGCAAACTCGAAAGGCACCTTCCAGGACAATGTGCTGGCAGGCGGCACGTTTGCTTCCTGGCAAGCGCAGGCGCAGAGCTTTGAAGGAATTGCCGTCGAAAAGGGGATCGACTACAATCTCTCCGGTTCGGGCGGCCAGTTGCCTGAACTGGCGCATGCACAACAGGCATCGTGGAATATTTTTCAGCTGCTTGGTGTGGATGCAGCCACGGGGAGAGTGTTTCTTCCGAATGACGATCGCCGCGATGCCAATCCCACGGTCGTCCTGAATTGGGGCATGTGGAAGCGGCGTTATGGTGGCGACCCCGCCGTCATCGGAAAGACAATCCTGCTGGATGCCCGGCCATTCACGGTGATCGGAGTGCTTCCCGCATGGTTCAACTACCCGGATCCCAAGGTCCAGTTGTGGACGCCCATTTATCACGAGCGCTCTCCGGAAGTGATGAGCATGCACACGGCTCACAACCTGGATGCGATAGCCCGGCTCAGGCCTGGAGTTACCATCGACCAAGCAACGGCAGAGCTGAATACAATCCAACGACAGATACGGCGGCAGTTTCCAGTTGGCCCGGTCAACGACGCAGCCAATATCCGACCGATTCTCGACGCGGAGGTCTTTCGGCTCAAGGCCGGTCTGTACGCAATGTTTGCGGCCACAGGATGTTTGCTGCTGATCGCTTGCCTCAATATCGCCAACCTTCTTGTGGCGCGTGCGGCAACCCGGCGCAAAGAGACCGCGGTCCGTACTGCCCTCGGCGGCAGCCGCACGCGCCTCATCCGCGGACAGGTGATCGAGAGCGTCGTCCTTTCCGTCGCGGGAGGGGTCATTGGTCTTGCGCTTGCGGAGATCGCGCTCCTCTGGCTCGTTCACGCGCGGCAGGACATTCCGCGTGCGGATTCCATTCATATCGACGGCGTTGTCGTCCTGTTCACGATGGGCGTGATGCTGGTGTGCGGAGTTGTTGCCGGGTTGATTCCCGCTTTGTCCTCGAACGACAAACAGATCCTCAGGACGCTGCACGAGTCGTCCCGGAGTTACAGCAGCGGCCAGGGTGGCGTGCGTTTGCGGCGCGTTCTGCTGGGTCTCCAAGTGGGCCTAACAGTAGTCCTGCTTACATCTGCCGGACTGTTGCTCAAGACGTATTCCCGACTTCGTTCCGTGGATGTTGGCTGCGCCACCCATGACGTGCTTACCTTGGAAATCAATCTCCCCAAGGGCAGCTACAAAATACCCGCGCAGGTCGTCACCTTCTACGAGCAGCTGGTAGCCAGGGTCCGACAGTTGCCTGGCGCGCAAGCTGTCGCTGTGGGCACCGTCCTGCCCGGCGAAGGCCACCAGCGCGACGATGTTTTCACCATCCAGGAGCATCCTGCATTACCCAAAGGCCAGGTACTCGACGCCTCTACCTATTTTGCCGATCCTGGCTATTTCAATGCGATGCAGATACCGTTGTTGCAGGGTCGCCTCTTTGATGCCGATGAGCGGCTTGACCGCGGCAGCGAGGTAATCGTCAATCAGGACTTCGTTCTGCAGTTCCTGAAAGGCGAAAACCCGCTGGGCAAGCACATCAAGGCGGATGTCGAGGTGCCGGGAGCAGATAAGGGCCTGGAGATTGTGGGCGTGGTGGCCGACACGTTGGAAAATGTCTCCGGCACTCCCACTCCGACCGTCTATTATCCCTTTTATTCAGGCACGCAACGTTCGGGTATCTTGGTGATTCGAACGAAACAGGCGCCATCGGCCTTGGCGCTTCCTGCACAGCGGGCGATCGCCGGCATTGACCCAGGCTTAGCCGTGGCCAATGTCTTCACCATGGATCAAATCCTTGGCAAGTCGACCGTCGCCGCCAGCTTCGATGCAACCTTGCTGCTTGCCTTCGCTTTCATTTCGCTTTTCCTCGCTGCGATTGGTTTGTTCGGAGTCCTTTCCTACATAGTTGCCCAACGCACTCCCGAGATTGGCATCCGTATCGCTCTCGGGGCACAGCGCCAGCAAGTGATGCGGCTCATGCTTCGCGACGGCCTACAACCCGCCTTTTCGGGACTGGTGCTCGGGCTGATCGCCAGCACCGGAGTGGCGCAGCTGATCCGATCGATGCTTTACGGAACTCGTGCTCTCGATCCGGCAGTTTACATCTTGGTCAGCGCGACGCTCCTAGTGACAGCTATTCTGGCATGCACCTTGCCGGCGTGGCGCGCCTCGCGCCTTGACCCAATGACCGCTCTTCGCATGGAGTAGGAACTCACGTGTAATTGCCGCAGTGAGGCGTCAAGGAAATGTTGTCAGTTTCATTCGGCCGTCGAGCAGCACTAAAGCCAATTCATCGAACAGCGACAAAAGACAATTGATAAGGCGGTCGAGATGATCTGGAAGTAGTAACCAGGGCACGTATCAGTTTGATCAGACCGACCTTTAATGGCGGAATAGAGTCATACATATCTCGCCCAAGATGCGAGATGATGCTAGGTAGTATTAATAATTATCCCGCCGGCAAGTTGGGTCCCGGCGGGATATTTTCTGTAGCGGATGTTCCCGCAGATTTGCTCCTCGACTTTTTCACAATTTCCACGGCGATTTTGCGGAACGACGCATTCGAAGCGGGCCGGATCGGACAAGGGGCACATCAGCGTAATTGTTCTCAAACGAATACGCTCGTTTCTTGCTTCAGTTGTGACGCAGTTTGAATTTCGAGACTTTGCATGTCAACGAGGGCCAGCAGGAACGACAGCGTCAACTCCGCAGACCGCGTCGACGAAAACCAGGGCTGGATCGAGAGTCTCGTCACTGCGAGCCTTCGCTAAAGGTACGAATTGATATTTTTCGGCCAGCAGGACATACAGCAACACGTCCTGTGATGAGGACTATGTGTAGGGCTATTGGATCCTGCGGTCCCGGTCTCATCGAAGTGTTTTCCGGTTGCCTCCTCTTGCAGGGTTTGTTCTCGTGCTTGCCCGTCATCGCTCGCGTGCTGGTCTCCGATGAGTACGGCATTTTGTTCACTCATGGTTTTCTCTCCTACGGTTTCTCTGGAACTACACCCTGAAAGATATTCTGCCAGTGCGACGGAAACCAAAGATGGTTGCTTTTGCTCAGGTAGCACGCAGGCCAAGGATTCCCGCTACTTCTCCCGAATTGAGGTCGCCTCGAGTACAGAAGAAGCAGGAGTGCCCGTGTCCCCCGGCGTGTTCAGCGAACATCTCTAGCGGGTTCCTGGGCCGGCTTTCGGGCAATCGAAGCCCTTGCATGATTTCGAGGTCTCTCACAGCATTGCGAAGGAGGCGTCTATCTTCTGGGACTGTTTCGTCGGAGATCACGATGAGGAGATCCACATCGGATGCCTCCGAAAAGGCGCCGCCCGCCACACTGCCAAACAGAATCACGTTCACAAGAGAAGTCGTCCCCCTCGAGTGCAACTGCGCAATTCCATCCAGGTACTGTTGAGCACGACTCGCCATCTTCCGCCTGCATACTGTGCCGAATGGACTAATGTCGGGCAGCGGACATATAGAAAATCCGCAAATTGCTTTTAGGCTAGAGAGCATTATTGCAAGCTCGAAGACGAGCGCTTCTTGTTCCTCATCCTCTGTGCGCTTTCACTCGGCGCACAGATCTTCGTGTTGGCGATACCTTCGAGTACAAAATATGGGAGCGGATTGGGAGGAGACTGCGGGCAGGAAGCAGCAGTTTGAAGCGGCGAGCGTGCGCGAGGACAAGCTTGGCAGCCGGTCGAGCAGTAGTTTCTCGTTGGACAACGCCGACGCATGCTTCAACGTGAGCAAGGATGACGCGCTGGCTTCAAAAATCGGTCACAAAAAACTGGTGAATCGCGCAACAAAGAAGGGGCCGGTTCGTCATTCCCATGTATCCTTTTCGAATGCCCGGAAGGAACGGTGTTTTGCGTTCTCTGCGATATCGCAGGGATAGGCGCAGAAGGCCTCTTTTTCCATGACGAGGGAGCAAGTGGGGTGTGAGATGGATGTGAGCCGTAAATCGATGGGTTGGCGGTTTTGGTGGTTAGGCACTGCGATTGCCGGACTGATGATGGCGGCCGGAGTGCGCTCTGGAGCGCAAGCTTCTTCGCCAGCGGCCGCGCCGCAGAGTGCACAGGCTGCATCGGCCGGGCAGAGTGCCGCGGCGCCGGCAGCTTCGCCGACGGACATTGTGGGGATATGGCAGGGAACGCTGCACATTGCGCAAGCGAATCGGGATCTGCGCATTGAGAACAAGATCAGCAGGGATGGAAAGGGCAATCTAGCGGTGATCGATTACAGCATCGATCAGGGTGGACGGCCTATTCCCGCGAACAAGGCCAGCTTTGAAGGCGGTGTGTTGAAGTATTCGATCGATGCAATCAGTGGATCGTATGAAGGCAAGATGTCGCCCGACGGAAAGAGCCTGACGGGGAACTGGACGCAGGGGCCTGGCACGCTGGCGCTAAACATGGAACGGGTCACAGAAGATGCGGCATGGCCAATTCCTGAGCCACCGAAGCCGATGGCGGAGAATGCCGATCCGTCGTTCGATGTCGCGACGATCAAGCCCAGCAAGCCAGGTACTCCGGGGAAGCTGTTTTCATTCCGCGGACGACATGTCATCACCATTAATACGAATGTAAATGACCTGATTTCGTTTGCGTACGGGCTGCATGCGAAGCAGATTCTTGGCGAACCGGATTGGTTTGGCAATGACCTGTTCGATATCGACGGTGTGCCGGATGTGGAGGGGCAACCGAACTCGGCACAGTTTCGAAGCATGGTCCAAAAGCTTCTTGTGGATCGATTTCAGCTGAAGTTTCATCATGAACAGCGGGAACTCTCGGTTTACATCGTCACGGTTGCGCCGGGCGGCCCAAAGTTGGAAAAGTCTGATACTCCGCTCAGCCAGGGACAAGGGTTCTTTTTCCGTGGCTTCGGAGATCTGAATGTCTCCAACAACTCGATAACCGATTTTGCACACGGGATGCAGGGATCGGTAATGGATAAGCCGGTGGTCGATCACACGGGCCTGACGGACCGCTACAACTTCCGGCTGAAGTGGACGCCGGACGATTCGCAATTTGCGCAGTTCCGCGGCACCAACCCGCCGCAGCCGCCGGCTGCAGGCGATAATCCGAACGCGCCGCCCAGCTTGTATACAGCGATGCCGGAGCAGTTGGGATTGAAGATTGAAGCGGGCAAGGCGATGGACGATGTGATTGTGATCGACCATGCGGAGAAACCGTCTTCGAACTAGTGTCTGATAACGCCGGCCAGGAAAAAATGTTCGCCACAGCAGCGAACGAAAACCACGGTCCAAGCGTCTGACCTGGGACGTCCTCGAACAGGCCAGAGGTACAAGTCGGCTTCCCCTGCCGGAATTCGCGGAAACTACTCAGCTCGGGCTGCGCACAGGATGGAAAAGGCAACCAGATCTCCGGGAACCTATGCAGTCGCGCTCCTCACCGCCGGTGTTCTTGTTGCGGCGCGCGGCTTGCAGGCGCAGGTGAGCGCCCCCGCTTCCGCTTCTCCGGTCCCGCCAGCTGGCACCAGCCAGAGCCAGGCGACGCAAACGCCAGCAGGCGCCGCAGCGCTTCCCGCGTTCGATGTAGTGTCGGTCAAGACCCACAAAGACGAAGGAGTAGGAATGATGCGGATCGGGATTTCTGTCACTCCCGACGGGTTCCAGGCTCATGGAATGCCTCTGCAGATGCTCGTCCGGCAGGCCTTTGGAGTTTCCGAAGACCGAATCTTGAACGAGCCGGATTGGGTGAAGTCAGCGCGGTTTGATATCGATGCGAAGGTTGCGCCCGAAGATGCGCCAGGGTTAGAGGCGTTCAGCATGCAAGAGCGCTTTGTGATGTTGTTGCCGGTTCTGGAGGATCGCTTCGGCCTCAAATTCCATCACGAGAAGAAGGAACTGGAGGTGTACACCCTGGTGGTGGCGAAAGGTGGGCAGAAGCTGAAAGAGGCAAAGCTCACGGACGCTGGAAAAAGGGATCAACCGTCGCCGGCAAGCACAGGTACGGGCGCACCACCCCCACCCATCCCACCTGGAGCGGGCGGGTCTGCAGGATCGCAAATGGCGGCGAGACCAGGCTCGGGCAGCCAAGCTCCGTCCAAAGGGCCGGGGATGATGATGAGCATGTCGTCGACGCAGGAGATGAAATTGAATGCAAATGGCACGCCGATCACATCGCTGGTGCAGATGATTTCGCAGCAGATTAGCGCCACAGTAGTGGACAAGACAGGGCTGACGGGGAACTATGATTTCACGCTTTGGTTTATGCCCGACATGGCGATTGGCACTGGAGCGATGATGAGGCCGCCACCGGACGGCGCCCAAACGCAGGACCCGGTCGCGCCATCGATCTTTACCGCGCTGCAAGAACAGCTGGGGTTGAAGCTCGTGGCACAAAAAGAGCTGATGGACGTGATTGTGATCGACCAGATTGAGCAGCCGACAGCTAATTGAAAAGACGAAGCCGTCATTTATCAGGCACTGAAGGAAGAGTGAGGCCTGAAGCCGGAATCGCAAAAAGGAACAGGTCGAGAGATCCTTGGGGAACTTATCGACCATCCTTCTCTGAACTAGCTCGATACAGGAACGACTGAATGCACTCGCGGAGCGTAGTCAAAATTTCTGTCTTGTGCCTGGCGTTGCTTTGCTGCACCGCAATGGCTGCGGCGTCGGAGTATCGCGGAGTGGTGACGTTTGGAGGATTGCCGCTTCCCGGAGCGACGATCACCGCGCAAGGTGCGGCGAAGCTCACAGCGGTTTCAGACCAGGATGGCGCGTACAAGTTTGACGATCTCAAAGACGGACAATGGAGGGTTGAGATCGAGATGCAGTGCTTCGCGACGATCCAAACCGACGTGACAATCGCGCCGAATATGCCTGCGGCGGCCTGGGAGCTGAAGCTCTTGCCGGTAGACCAACTGACTGCGAAGTCGCAAATTGCAAACCCGACTCTAGGGTTGCCGCAGGCGCCGACACCGGTCCTGAAGAGTCCGGAGGCGCAGAAGCCCGCTCAGGCAGGCGCGCCCACTGAAATTCCCAAGGCACCCGAAGAAAACGCGCAGAGCTCCGATGGCTTTCTTGTGCAGGGTAGCGTGAATAACGCGGCAACATCGCAATATGCGACGAATGCGGCCTTCGGCAATACGCGTTCGAGAGGCAACGGGTTTTATACGGGTGGAGTTGTGGTTGGCGAGGATAATTCGGCGCTCGATGCGCGTGCGTATTCGGTCAGCGGCATCGAACCGGCAAAGCCAGCTTATAACAACTTCACCGGCGTGGTTAGTCTGCAGGGGCCGCTCAACATTCCGCACCTAATGCCGCGCGGACCAACCTTTTTTGCTACCTATCAGTGGTCGCGCAACAGCAGCGCAGCGATCGTTTCCGGCCTTGTGCCGACTCTTGATCAAAGAAATGGCAACCTGGCCGGATTGCTGAATGCGCTGGGGCAGCCGGTAACGATCTACGATCCTTTAACTGGCATGGCGTACCCCGGCAATCAGGTCCCGGTCAGCAGCCAGGCGGCCGCGCTGCTGCAGCTGTATCCACTGCCCAACATCACCAATGTTTCAAATTACAACTACCAGGCGCCGGTGCTGAACAACACCCACCAGGATGCGCCGCAATTCCGGTTGGATAAGAATATTGGGCGCAAGGACGAGGTTTACGGAAACTTCAGTTTGCAAAGCGCACGATCCGATAGCGTGAACCTGTTTGGCTTTGTGGATCAGACAGGCACACTCGGCATTAACTCCGGCGTTCACTGGTCGCATCGGCTCAAGCCGCGGGTGTTTCTCTACGCCAACTACACGTTCAGCCGGATCAGGACCGCGGTGACACCGAACTTTGAGAATCGCATCAATGTCTCAGGCCTGGCAGGCATCGCCGGCAACGATCAGGACCCAGCCAATTGGGGCCCGACGGCGCTGAGCTTCGTGTCTGGCTTTGCCGGTTTGAGTGACGGCAACAGCGCATTCAACCGCAATCGCAGCGACTCATTGACCGCGTCGACGCTGATCTACCACGCCAAACATAACATCACGATTGGGGGTGAATTCCGGAAGCAGGAGTACAACGAGTTCGCTCAGCAGAATCCGCGCGGCGCGTTCACCTTCACCGGCGCGGCGACAGAAGGAGCGGCGAGTGCAGCCAGCGGCTCTGATCTTGCCGATTTTCTGATCGGCATACCGGATACAAGTTCCATCGCCTATGGCAATGCCGATAAATACTTTCGCGAAACGGTGTATTCGGCATACTTCAACGACGACTGGCGCGTGCTGCCGATTCTGACCATCAACGCCGGAGTGCGTTGGGATTTCACCGCGCCGATGACGGAGTTGTTTGGGCGCCTGGTGAACATCGATGCCGCCAGCGGATTTAGCGCCGTGGCGCCGGTGCTGGGCAGCGACCCTATGGGAGCTGTGACCGGCCAGCATTATCCAGCATCGCTGATACGGCCCGATCGGCGCATGATCGAGCCGCGCATTGGCATCACATGGCGGCCGATACCCGCGTCAACGGTGGTGATTCGCGCGGGCTATGGCATTTATACCGACACTTCGGTGTATCAGAGCATTGTGCTGCAGCTTTCGCAGCAGGCGCCACTCTCAAAGAGCGTGAATGCACAAAACAGCGCCGCATGTCCGCTGACGCTCGCCAGCGGATTCAATCCGTGCTCTACTCTCACCAGCGACGTATTTGGTATTGACCCAAATTTCCGCATTGGTTATGTGCAGAGCTGGAATCTCGCCGTGCAGCGCGACATGCCCTTTGCGCTGCAAATGACGGCCACCTACCTTGGAACAAAGGGAACGCACGGCCCGCAGGAGATGCTGCCCAACAGCTATCCGCTGGGTGAAGCCAACCCTTGTCCCAGTTGCCCGTCGGGATTTACATACGAAACCTCGGGCGGCAACTTGATTCGCAACGCAGGGCAATTGCAGTTGCGGCGGAGGCTGCGCAGCGGATTCGCGGCGTCGCTGGCCTATACCTACTCCAAGTCGATCGACGACGATGCGTATCAGGGCGGCATGGGTCATACGATCGGAAGCGGAGGCGGGACTCAGTCGGCGAACCTGACGTCTCCATCGGGGGCGGTCGCGCAGAATTGGCTCGATCCGCGGGCCGAACGCGCGCTATCGAGCTTCGATCAACGCCAACTGCTGAACGTGCAGGCGCAGTACACCAGCGGACAGGGCCTGGAAGGCGGGACCTTGCTGGGCGGCTGGAGGGGCAGGGCGCTGAAGGAGTGGACCGTGCAGAGCACGCTGTCCTACGGAACAGGAATGCCCGAGACGCCAATCTATCCGGCCACGGTTCCAGGCACGGGATATTCCAATATCATTCGGCCCGATCTGACCGGCGCTTCAATTTACCACTCGGGGACGAATGCGCACCTGAATGCCGCGGCGTTCACGGCGCCAGTCGCCGGACAGTGGGGGACAGTCGGAAGAGATTCGATTACCGGGCCTGACCAACTCACGTTGAATAGCCAGTTGGCGCGCACGTTTCGTCCGCATGGCAAACTTTATCTCGATGTTGCGGTGAGCTCGACCAATACCTTGAACCACGCAGCCTTTTCCAGTTGGTACAACTATGTGACCAGCACGCAGTTCGGGCTGCCCGTCTCTCCTGGACAAATGCGCGACCTTCAACTCAACATGCATTTGAGGTTCTGACGATGCGAAACCTGAGCGCACTCGTTCTTTTGTTGACGGCCGCAGGTGTCCCAGTTGCGCAGCAAGTGGGCCAGAACAAGGGACCTGGCGAAACGCAGGGTTTTACGCTTACCGTCAAATCGCAGCTTGTGGTCGAAGCTGTCGAGGTAAAGGATAAGCAGGGCAACTTCATCAAGGGGCTCACGGCCAAGGACTTTACGCTCACTGAAGATGGCGCGCCGCAGACAGTTCGCTATTGTGAGCCGCAGAATCTGTCGGAGATCGCCAAGCCGCTGCCCGTCGAGACACCGGCGACGGAAGATGTGAAGATTTACAACCGCCTGGCATCCGCGCAGATTGCGTCGGAGACCATGGACAACGAGCGCTACAAGGATCACCGGCTGCTGGCGCTCTACTTCGATATGACGTCGCTGCCGCCGGCAGACGAGATGCGCGCTTTAGCGGCTGCAGAGAAGTTCGTGCGCACACAATTGACGACCGTCGATCTGGTCGCGATCATGCGCTACAACGGCGGTGCAGTGCAGATCCTGCAGGATTTCACTTCCGACCGCAACCGGCTGCTGAGCATCCTGGAGACGATGGTCGTGGGTGAAGGGCAGGGCTCCGCAGGCGCCACAGACGACGCCAGCAGTGCTGACACCGGAGCGGCATTCGGGCAGGACGATAGCTCGTTCAACGTCTTCAATACAGATCGACAACTTTCTGCGTTGCAGACGGCGGCTTCGATGCTGGGACATGTGAATGAGAAGAAATCGCTCATTTACTTTGCCAGCGGACTGCGCTTGAACGGCATTGACAACCAGGCGCAGATGCACGCTACAGCGGATGCGGCGATCAAGGCGGGCGTTGCCATCTGGACTGTGGACGCGCGTGGATTGGTGGCGCAGGCGCCCATGGGCGATGCGACCCAGGGCTCACCGGGTGGGCAGGCGATGTATACGGGAACGTCGGCGATGACGCGAACTTCGAACTTCCAGCAGTCGCAGGACACTCTCTATGCGCTGGCCGGCGATACGGGCGGTAAGGCATTTCTCGATAACAACGACCTTTCGCGTGGAATTGAACAGGCGCAGCAGGCCATTTCGAACTACTACATTCTTGGCTACTACACCACCAATACGGATCCCAACGGCAAGTTCCGCCGTATCCGGATATCGCTCAACGGCAACCAGGAGGCGAAGCTCGATTATCGCCAGGGCTACTACGCCGACAAGGCATTCAGCAAATTCAATGATATTGATCGCGAGCGCCAGCTCGAAGATGCGCTGATGCTCGAAGATCCCATCACCGATCTGACAATTGCCATGGAGGTCGATTACTTCCAACTGAATCGCGCCGAATACTTCGTTCCTATTGTGGTCAAGATTCCTGGTCGGGAGTTGGCGTTGGCCAAGCGTGGCGGGGCGGAACATACGCTCATTGACTTTGTGGGCGAGATCAAAGATTTGGTGGGAGGAACGACGGTTTCAAACGTCCGCGACAACGTGAATATCAAACTGTCTGACGCGACGGCGGCGGAGCTCGCCAAGCGGCCCATCGAATACGACACCGGATTTACCCTCTTGCCGGGTAAATACATGATCAAGTTTCTGGCGCGCGATGATGAGACGGGAAGAATCGGCACGTATCAGACCACGTTCGTGATTCCTAACTTGAATAAAGAAGAGAAGCGCGTTCCGCTCAGCGCGGTGGTGCTGAGCAGCCAGCGCGTGGATTTGAAGGACGCGATTTACGATGCCGCGAAGGCGAAAGACCGGGCAAAGGATGATGCGGTGAACCCGCTGGTGCAGGAGGGAAAGAAGTTCATCCCTAGCGTGACGCGCGTGTTTGGCACGGGCCGCCAGATTTACGTGTACTTCCAGGCCTACAAGCAGCAGCCGGCGCAGACTCAGGCGTCCAGTTCGCCAGCGCCCGCGCCGACTTCGCAACAGCAGCTCTTTGCGTTTGTCAGTTTGTATCAGAGGGGGCAGAAACTGTTTGAAACGCCGCCGAAATCGATCGCTCCAAACGTGACGAGCCGGCTCGGCACCATGCCGCTGACCTTCGAATTGGGCGTGGACACTCTGCCGCGCGGTGAGTACGACTGCCAAGTCACGATCCTCGATCCCTCGACACAAAAAGCAGCGTTCTGGCGTGCGCCGATTCTGCTTGTCCAGTAGCTGAAATCTGCGGAGAACTGTCGCACCGATTGTGGGGGCAAGGGGATGCGATCTACGTATCCTCACTTCATGTCCGAGGCGGTTTCACGCATTGCATGCGCCGCCAAAGTGGTGAGATACAATCTTGCTTCGGCCGGACCATTGGATTAACCACTTCGCAACGCCGTTGGCTAAGTATCCGGAGTATCG
>CAZAQN010000007.1:0-122039 GCA_964487345.1 uncultured Occallatibacter sp.
ATCTCATGGCCGGCCTGCTTTACGGTGTCTCGCCCTACGATCTCTCCACCTTCGCTGGCGTAACCGCCGTGCTCACCGCCGTCGCCATCGCCGCTAGTTACGTCCCTGCGCTGCGCGCCATGCGCCTCGATCCGATCACGACACTCCACGCCGAATAACCTTTGGCACTGCTCGAGACTTGTGTGCACAAGTTGTTGAGCCTCCCAATGGCCTGCTTCGGGATGCTGATGAATTCACCCCACAGCGAGTTCCAGAGGATTAGTCCCCAAAAACGCCCTTTGCGCCAGATTTTCACTTTCGTTCACGACTACGGGGTTCGTTCGATCTCGAATGCCGAAGGCCCAAGGGCGACAAGAAGGGACGTAGATCTGTCGCCTTCGTTACAGAGCATTACCACCTTCCAGCGCACAATAGAGGCTAGGCCAAAGCACGAAAGCTGAGGGTGAACGGCGGAAAGTTGCCAAGTCCTTTGCTGAGGCATATTTCGCCATAAGTAATTGATTCTATTAAGGTTAGCGTAAGTTATTGATAAAGATAACTCCAATGGAAAGAGATATTTAGCCAAAAACGAGGGGAGGGGGTATACCCTTCGGAAGGGCCTGCAGGTCATCATGGCCCGGACTCTCTGGGATCGAAGGTTTCTTCCCTCATGGTTCCGTTTATCTTCTTATTCTTTTGGTCTCGCGATAAACTGGTCCTACGCTGCAATCGTATGAAACGCGAGGTTGATGATGGCGAAGGATAGCCAGACAGCGGATGTGCCCGAGGCGGCAATCCCCTTGGATCCTGGGATGGCGGCGTCCGCGGGAGAGACGCCATTGGATGGAATGATGGCCGAGGAGCGACGGACGCAGATTCTGCAGATTGTGCGCAGTCAAGGCCGTGTGAGAGTCAATGGGCTCGCCCGCAGGTTCAATACGTCGGCAGTGACAATCCGAAGCGATCTGAACGAACTGCATCAGCGCGGCCTGGTGCTGCGTTCGCACGGAGGGGCTGTCCTCCCGGACACTATCTTGCGGGAGTCGCCCGTACACGAGCGTCTAAATACGCACGCCGACGAAAAGCGGCGCATCGGCGCGGCGGCCGCCATGCTGATCAACAATGGCGAAACGATCATTCTGGATTCAGGCACAACAACGCTCGAAATTGCTCGGCAGATCAAGAAGAAGCAAGGGCTGCAGATCATCACCAATGGGGTCAACATCGCTGCTGAGCTGTTGGACGCTCGCGACGCGCAGGTTTTCATTGTGGGAGGAACGGTGCGCGGCGAGTCGGCATCGATCAGCGGCCATTTCACCGAAGAAATGTTCGAACAGTTCTCCGCCGACAAGCTTTTTCTCAGCGGGGCGGGATGCGACCTGGACTTTGGAGTGAGCGGGGCAAATCTGGAAGAGACGATGGTGAATCGAGCCATGATTCGCATCGCACGCGAGATTATTCTGGTCGCGGACGCCAGCAAGTTTTCCAAACGCAGCATGTCGCGCATCGCGCCCTTTTCACAGATTGACACCGTCATCAGCAACACCAGTCTGGACGAAGATATCCAGGCAAAGCTGCGTGGGCAGGGCTGCAATTTGATTCTGGTGTAGCAGAGGCTGGTATGTTGAGCGCGCCTCGCCGTCCCTCTTCCATTGCGGATGAGTTCTTTCTGCAACTCACTCCGCGAAGCTACGAATGAATCCGCATCTCGGCGGACCATTGGTTCAACGACCTAGATCCGAATGAAGAGCTTCTTGCGATACATCCACCAAAGCATTAGCCAGTAAACTCCCAGAGTGAGAGCTCCCAGAACTGTGGGCTCCACGGCAGTTCCGATGATGTTCAGAGCGCGCATTCCCAGGTTGATGCGAAAGCTGCTCTCAACAAAATTCTCACAAAGATGAGCGATGAAGTACGCGGCGATGGAATTCATCCCGATGACGACCAGCGGGAACGCAAGGCCGCGTTGCTTTTTGATATCGACGACCCATGAAAATGCGGCGAGAAAGAGAAAGCATACGCCACCGCTGAACAGCGCCCACGACGGCGTCCAAATCCGCTTCACGATTGGGCAGATTCCGGTGAGGTGAAGCAAGAGTCCCGCAGCCATCAATGCGGCAGCTGCCAGCAGAAACTTCCGCAGCGGAATGTTCGGAGACGCAGCGAGAGACCAACGGCCTGCGGCGACTCCCAGCAGCATGGTGCCGAGCGTCGGAATGAAGCTCAGGGTTAGATAACCACCGTCGTTAAAAAGGAATGGGCTAGTGCGAGGAAACAGGTTTAAGAACCAGAGATCGAAAGCCTGGCCGAGATTGCTGTTCTTATTCCAGTGCGATGCGAAGCCGGTGAAGAGATGCTGGCGCCATTCGTCCGGCACGCCGACGGCCGCGTAGTTGAAGTTGGGGCCAGGTGCCGGATACAGCGCCCATGCCAGCCAGTAGGCGAAGAGAATTCCTGCAAATGCGGTCCATTGCCAGCGCGGACGAACGAAGGTGAGAAGGAAGGCAAACGTGTAACCGAGGCCAATCTGGGTCAGCGTGTCTTCGAAGGTGAAATAGGTGATGGGGCCTTGGTTTGACCGGAGGAAGATTCCTAATGCCACGAGCAGAAAACTGCGCCAAATTGTATGGCCGAGCATGCGCTCGAACGTGGCTCCCTTTCTCTGGCGGCTTCTTACGGAATAGGGAAGGGCGACGCCGACCAGGAATGTAAAGGATGGCTGAATCGTGTCATGAAGACTCATGCCGACCCATTCGCTGTGGGTCTGATTGAAGGCCAGAGTTCGCCAAATGATGCTATTGGGGAAGGAGAGAGCGACGCGGGAGAACTGGAGCACCTCTGCCATCATGAGCAGCATGACAAAGCCGCGATAGGCGTCCACCGCGATGTTTCTCTGCAGTTTCTGCTCTACGTCCACGACGGTTTCGCTCATTCGCACAGGCTCCGCTGCGATCATTCAATTCTCCTCGGATCATCTAAGCAAAGAACCATTATCTTTCGCAATCTGGCGTTTCATTTCCTTTTTCTTTGCTCGATAAGAGCGTAGCGGGATGGGTGATTTCTGTAAATATCTAATTTCCCGGCTTTCCTAAGCAAATGCCTAGCTCCCCGATATCTTGACATAGAAGGCGTAGTCCTCTAGTCTCGCTACCAAGTGTTGCGTTTACTTGCGAACTCTGCGAATTCTTACGAATTTGGATCGATGACGGAGCGGCGAAAACGTAGGGCAAATCCGACCGTGCTCCGCGCCGAACCCGCCAGCAATTCCTAATTCACCCACAGTTGGTGACAATGAGTATGTCAAAGTGCCGTACAAAGAGGACGAATCAATGAATTCTGACGATCAGAACGCCGGATTGGGATCGTGGAGCCGGCGCAGGTTTGTGCAATTGGGAGCGGCCAGCGCAGTTGGCCTAAGCGTAATGAATTTAGCGAAGGCCGACGCAGAGGACGCCTCTAACGACGGGACGATGATCGGTGTCCCTTTTGAGAAACGAAATCCGCGGGTCGCATTTATCGGCACAGGCCAACGCGGGACGTCCTTGCTGGAGAATCTGCTCGCGGCAGACGGCCTGGTGGTTGCGCTGTGCGATGTAGTACCGGAGCATGCCGAGCATGCCGCTTCTTTAGTGGTGGCGGCTGGCCAGACTAAGCCTCAGCTTTTCACAGATGGCCCGTATGCCTTCGAGACCATGCTGCGCAGGAATGACATTGATCTGGTTCTGGTTGCCACTCCCTGGAACTGGCATGCGGAGATGGCTGTCGCCGCGATGAAACATGGCAAGGACGTGTGCATCGAAGTGCCGGGCGTAGTTACCCTCGATGAGTGCTGGCAGATAGTCAAGACTTCGGAAGCAACGCGCAAGCACTGCATGATGTTGGAGAACTGCTGCTACGGTTACAACGAAACTTTGATCCTGCGGATGGTGCATGACGGCAAGCTCGGCGACCTCCTCTATGGCGAAGGCGCCTATCTTCACGATCTTCGCGAGGAACTGTTTTCCGACAAGGGGGAAGGCCTGTGGCGCCGAGCCGAGCATACCAAGCGCGACGGCAACCTATATCCCAGCCACGGGCTTGGCCCGGTTGCGAACTACATGGATATGCAGCGCGGCGACCGCTTCGATTACATCGTCTCGATGAGCTCTCCCCAGCGAGGTCTCGATCAATATCGTAAGGATCATCTTCAGCCGGGAGATCCTCGTCTCGAAGAGAGATATGTTACCGGCGACATGAACACGTCGCTGATCAAGACCGCGAAGGGACTTACCATCACGGTCAAGCATGCCGTCTCCACCCCTCACCCGTACGATCGCATCAACCTGATTGCCGGGACCAAGGGTATCTTCCAGGACTACCCGCCTCGTATCTACCTTGACGGGCAGAATAAGGATGAGTCGTATATTTCTATCGATACCTGGAAGCAGTATGCGCATCCGCTTTGGCAGAAGGAGGGCCAGCTCGCGGCAAAGATCGGCGGACATGGCGGCATGGATTTCATCATGCTTTATCGTCTGCTGCAATGCGTGCGAGAGGGACTTCCACCGGATCTGGATGTGTATGACGCAGCTTCCTGGTCCGCTATTGGGCCGCTTAGTGTAACTTCCGTGAGTCGCGGAAGCGCGCCCATTGATTTCCCGGATTTTACGCAGGCTAAGTGGATGCAGAGGAATATTTCGGCTATTGCAAGCCAGGCATAAGACCGGCACGATCCATCAACGTCCGTCAATGCTTGTGCCGTGGAAGTGGGACGTGTTGAATTGCCACTTCGGCGACGGCCGAGCGAACGCTGTGGCCATTCGCATTGACTGACGTCACGGTATACTCCGTCATTCCCTCATCTGCTGCAGCTTCAGTGAACTCCGGCCGAGTCAAGCCAGATGCAACGATGTGCGCGACGCCTCCCTGCGTACTCTCCACGGCATAAGTTGTGGCATTGGGGACAGGACTCCATTTCACTTCAACGAACCGACCCTGGATCGAGGCATGCACGCTGGCCGGTGCGTCCGGCGGAGGTCCGCTGGGAAGCAAGCCGTAAACGCACATCTGTCCGGTTCCAATATTTTCTTTGCCGAAGCTGGCCAGATACACTTTTCCATTTGCAACCGTCGGAGGGGACATTTTGGAGTAGTTATCGCAGTTATCACGCTCCGGTTTCTCGAGTGAGTTCCAAAGCTCGTGGTTTATGTCGTCTGCATCATAGGCATGCAGAATGCCGGGACGGGACTCATTCCATGAGTCTCCGGTGGCATGAATCGCAGCCCAAAGGATCCCATCCTTTTCGCCGTTTGCGGACAGAGAGAGCATTGCTCCAGGATGACCATCGTTCTTATCCGGTCGAATCATGAATGGAGTCTCGTCGAACTTATCGCCATTAAACCTGTAAGCGCGCGCCCTGTCGCGCTGGCCCCAAAGATAGAGGATGTTGCCGTTCCTGGCGCTCTTCCAATAAACCATGCTATGCAGGTGGGAACTGGTCGCGGGAAAATGTTGCACTGCATGTTCGTCGCCTAGATGGCCAAAGTGGTTAGTGTCGATGACATAGAGCACGCCCTCTTTGCCTCCACCAATCACCAAATGCGTTCCTGGAATCAGGACGGCTCCCGAAGAGTTCAGGTCGTTGTCGTCCTTGTCCAGCTGAAAATGATTGGTGGGTGTAAACCAGTCGACCAAGCGCATACGCGGGTCAAGTCTGATAAAACTCTCGCTGAATTGTGTCGTGCCGTTCCAACTTCCGTTCCCGGTGATGAAATAGATGTTGCCCTTGTCATCGACTGCAGGTGGTTGTCCAGACTGCCAGATGCTGGCTTCCTCTCCGCCTGGCGAAGTATTGAAGACACCGACTTGTCTCAGCGACACTGCGTTGTAGCCCAGCAGGAATCCATGATACGGGCCATTGTCGCAGTGCGAAGCATAGCCGATGAACACATTTCCTCCGGAGAGGAAGAGCCCTGGGCGCTGGTTCTGCCGGAGAGGATCGAAATCAGGTGCTGTGATCGTTGCCGGGCTGTTCGGGAGATCGGCGCCTGTGGCAAGATCGAGGGCGTGCAGGCGCTGCGAGAACTGCCCACCCGCCTTCGTCAGCGCGACCACATACAAGGCGGTTTTGTCAGCATTGATTACAGGCGTGCCCACGATTCCCATATTGCCATTGATGTCGGTGCAGGTGAAGTCCGCATCGTGCACGCCAGCGGGAGTTCCGAAGTTGACATGCCAGAGAGGCGCGGTCGCGCTCGCATCGTTCGCATCGAATGCGTACACGCTGTTGTTGACCGTGGTGACATATACGACATCGTGCCATCCACCCGCTATCTTCACGTTAGTCACGACGAGCGGTTGTGCATAAAGCTGATCGTCGACTACACGTTTGAAGAACATGCCAAACTGTCGCGAATTGACATTGGCGGGCGTCAGGACCGTCTCCTGCAAGTTCACACCCGTCCGCTCCCGGTTGTTGTGGTGCGTGAGTACGTCAACCTGAGCGGGAACGGCAACCGGGATGATAAGGCAAGCAAGGCAAATCGTAGATGGCGCAAAGGAATTCATGGGAGTAAGGTTGCGGGACCTCATATGTTTCATCTCCGAATTATGTCTGCTGCGACTGATCCCGAAGAATCGTCTGGAGTGCGAACCAGAATCAATACGCATGCCGTTGCGAATAAGGGCATCAAACCTGCAATCAAAAACGCGGGTCCGTAAGAGAAACGATCGACGAGAACCCCTACCGCAATGGTGAAGAGCGTGCCGACAAGACCCGCTGCCAGCCCACTCAATCCAGTAACTGTGGCCACTACATCCTGGGGAAACAGGTCGGAAGGCAGAGTAAGCCCCATCGTAGACCAGCTTGCATATCCCCACAACGCGAAACAGATCAATCCCAACGCGAAATACACATTATGTGTGCTGGCGGCAGGGATGCCCGCAAGGATTGGCAGGCAACTGACGGCACATACCCAGAGGCGGGCACGCAGGACGGGGAGACCGCGCCGAATCCAGTAACCTGAAATCCAGCCTCCGGTGAAGTTGCCGATATCCGCAGCAATGAACGGCATCCAGGCAAAGAGGGCAATTCTGTGCAGACTGAATCCGCGTGCATCGCTTAAATACTGAGGAAGCCAGAAGACATAGAACCACCAGATGGGATCGGTAAGTGCGCGGCCCAAAACGATGCCCCACACATTTCGATTGCGGGATAACTTAAGCCAACGCTGGACGCCCCGTTCCTTTGAACTGGAAGGTACATCCTGACCGGCGCGGATGAACGACGCTTCCTCCCGTGTAACTCGTGGATGACGGTTGAGGGGATGGTATACGCGCAACCATACCAGCAACCAAACGAAACCGAGAGCTCCAGAAAAGATAAATGCGGAGCGCCATCCATAGGCCAATGCGATCAGGGGAATGATCAGAGCAGCGACGGCTCCGCCCACGCTCGAACCGCTATCGAAGATAGCTACAGCAAGACTGCGTTCCTGACTGGGAAACCATTCGGCGACTGTTTTGCTTGCGCCGGGCCAGTTGAATCCTTCTCCGATTCCGAGGAGAAATCGAAAGGCCGCAAAGCCGAAAACGGATGAGGCGAAGCCGGTGAGGATGTTGACGACGGACCAGAAGACTACTGCCAGCGCGAGTCCGAGCCGCGTTCCGACTGCGTCAAGAAAAACACCGCCGAGAAGCCATGTGACCGCATACGAGAGCTGGAACGCACCGAGAATTCTGGAGAGGTCGGTATGCGTCAGATGGTACTGCGTAGTGATCAACGGCGCTAAAACAGAAAAGGTCTGACGGCTGATGTAATTCGTAACCGTGGAAAAGAAGAGCGTCCAAACGATCCACCACCGCACCCGTCCTTTCGCGCGAGGTCGGTGCGATGCATCTCTAATCTGAGTTACGTTCGCGGCATTCATCGCGTCTCGCTCATCAGACTCCTCGCTGGCCCGTGGCACTCGATGCAGGCCGTGTCAGACGGCGGGGTTCCCGACAGGATGATCGACGATCTGTTCGCTCCGCGGATCCCAATACAGCTTCTTGCCACTCCAGAAGGACTGTGCTGCCATGATGCAGACGAGCGAATGCGAGAATCCATGGTCGACGGTGGCGTTGGGCTGGGTCCGGGATTGCATGGACTGAAGCCAATTCACCAAATGGCCTACGTCATCATCGTCCGGACCGAGAGAGTTGGGCGCAGGAGCTCCCGTCGCGTGGACAAGCTCCTCGCCGTCTTTCGTGGGCCCGACGATGGGGACTTTCGTGTAGACCGGTCCATTGTCGAATGGATCGAATTCCTGCCGGCCGCCTTCGCGCGTGACCGTAAAGAGAGAAGCGCCCTCACCACCATAGTTCTCGATGGTGCCGCTTCGTCCATTGATCCTCGAAAAGCTGCGATAGCTGTTTCCAAATATCGACTTATAGGTATAAAGAAAACCCTTGGGATACACGATTGCCGTGACGCATGTATCGGGGTTTTGTCGGTCATCTTTCCAGGCGAAGATTCCGCCGTTGGCAACGACGCTTTCAGGATAAGTTTCCCCTGTCCAAAGATGGACTAAGTCGCAGGCATGGCTGAGCCACTGATCGAAGAGTCCAGACGAGAAGTCCTTATAAAGCCTGAATTCAAGATAGACGTGAGGATCGAATGGCCGGTCCGGTTTTCCCAAAAGCCACCGCTTCCAGTCCGTGTCTTCTTCTTTTAGCTGCGATGTCCGGCCATAGAGCCATTGTTTCCACTCCATGTTGGCATCCATCAACATTTCCTTGTTATAGCCGGTGTCCATCGGCGTGAATCTCCATCGTTCTTCATTCACATTCCATTCCTGCTCTATGTGAACGATGTCGCCGATCCGCCCCGAGCGAATGATGTCTCTGACCGCAAGGGGGTATGGTTGACTGCGATGTTGAGTTCCCATCTGGACAATCTGCTTCGACTGTTTGACTAAATCACGCGTCTCAATGGCCTCGGAGAGCACGTTGGCAAACGGCTTCTCAACATAGCAATCCTTTCCGGCCTTCACCACTTCCGCACATAACTTGGCATGCTGAAAATCGCCGGTAGCGATCATCACGCCGTCGATATCCTTCAACGCGAGCATTTGTTCGGAATACTTGAAACTCTGTGGCTCAAGATTGAACGCTCGCTTTACCTGAGCAGCTCGATGTTCCCGTGCGAGGCTCCAGAGATCGCAAACCGCAACCGTCTCTACCGGGATTTGCTTGGAAGCCAACGACACCATGTGCACATGTCCTTGGCTTCGGTCGCCACAGCCGAGCTGACCTAAACGAATGCGATCGTTCGCTCCGAGAATGCGGCCATAGGATTTGGCACTCATGCCTGCGGCTAGCATTGTCACTCCGGCTTGCTTCACAAATGTCCGGCGGTCGATTTCATTCTTTGCGTCTTCAAGCATGGCAATCAACTCCTGGGATCCGGTTTTTGTTTTGGGTGCGAATCGCCGAAGATCTTCTTACTTGGAATACACTACTTCGTCTAGTTCACTCGCCGACTCCAAGTCCAAATAGACGGTGGCATTTGGATGAGTGCGAAGGATAGTGGCGGGACACTCTGTTGAAATGGGTTCTTCAAAAGCACGCCTTACAATCTTCGCCTTGCGGCTGCCCGGCACGGATACGATGAGCATGGGCACGCGAAAAAGCGCGGGGATAGTCAGTGTAATCGCGCGTTCTGGAACCTGATCAACGCTGGCGAACCACCCCTCAGCCATTTGCTGCTGGCGGCATATGGCGTCCAGTTGCACGATCTTCGCATCCAGGGGATCTGTGAAGTTTGCTACTGGAGGGTCGTTGAAAGCCAGGTGACCATTCTCTCCGATACCCAGGAAGCATAACTGCGGATCGGCGGAGCGAAGCTTGTTCGCATAGTCATTGCTCGTTTTCTCCGGATCGGGCGCGCTCCCATCGATCTCAAAAAACTCCTTCATGCGCACCTTACTGGTGAGTCTCTCACGCAGATAGCGACGAAAAGAGGCTGGGTGATCCGAAGATATACCTACGTATTCATCCATATGAAAGCCGCGAATCTGGTTCCAGGGCAAATGTGGAAGACGCGTGAGTTCATTAAGAATCTCGAACTGGGAAGCCCCGGTGGCAAAGATCACTCCCACCGAGTCGAGCGCCTTCGCTAACTCGACTAGCTCTTGTCCTGCGGCTTGCGCAGCAGCTACGCCGGCCGCGCGGGCGTCTGGATGAACTTCCACCTTCATGGCTCCGACTTCGAAGTACTTCGGGTGAGCAATTGTTTCCGTCAATCTTCACTCCTAGGAGGTTAGTACATCTCAGGTGTGCTTAAACGGCGATGACGGCGCGAGCCATTTCAACCGGCAGCGCGACGTATATCTACCGCTTTGAAGCGACCTTCTCAACGGATTTAACCCGGTGAATCTTAACTCCTTGCACCACCCGATTAATGACGCCTTCCGGGCTGGGGTTATCGGGATTGAGCCCGATGCGCAAACTCATGTGGTAACCCAGCAATTGCGGGCCCATGATCTCGTACGGCGTGCGGAGACTGTCGTCTGCCTGAGGAGCCACGGCTGGAATGACCTTGTCAAATAAACCTTCCGATCCAGCCGGGTCGATGATTCCGACTAAGTGACCAATCTTTTTTGCGCGAAGCTCACGGATCAGGTCTATCTCGTAACGGCGGCGCACCGGGTCACTGGATAACAAACACAGGACTAGAGTGTCGGCTTTGACAAAAGACATCGGTCCATGACGTAATCCTAGATAGGTCTCCGTGACGACAGGAAAGCGACCGGCTGTCATTTCGAGCATTTTAAGCCCCGCTTCACGCGCCCAGCCAAGCAACGGCGATGAGGAGAGAATCACAATTCGGTCCCGGACGTGAGCCGCCTCTTGCCGGCATGCGCGATCGAGGTCGGGCAGCAATTCAGTCGCGTGCTTGCTGAAAGCCTCGACCGTAGCGGATACTGCACCCGGTTGGGCAAGGACCAGTCCCGCAAGCACCAGGTTGGAGAATGCGCTCGTCATTACAAGACTTTGGTCATTGGTGCGCGGATCAAGAACGATGTGACCGTCAAGACTCGAATGAGTCAATGCACCGTCTTCATCGCAGACGATCGCGAATTGGAGAATATCTGGCCGGAGACCACGAATACGCTCGACTACTGCGGGGCTCTCCGGACTATCGCCTGACCGAGCGAGGGAGATGACGGCGTCGACTCCTGCCAAATAGCGTTCTGTATCTATCAGAAGATCGGTAGTGGGTATGGCTTGCGCGCGGGGCCATGCCGAGGCCACGGAACTAGCTGCGTAGGCGGACGTTCCGGCTCCGGTCAGGAGAACCCGGGCATTTTGAAGCTTCACTGGAAGTTGCAGCCGGTTCGACGCGGAACGAACCCTTTCAAGGGTGGTCGGCCAAAGAAGCGGCTGCCGAAGAATCTCCTGGAGGGTATATACGGGGGCGTCGTGGAGGCTAGTCTCTGAGGACGCGCTCGGAAGTTGTGACATATAAAACTCCGTTCATTGGTCGGGCAGCTTCAAAAGCATCGCCGAAGTATTTTTCACGAATGTATCGAATTCGAAGCCGTATGTAAGAATATATTCGCATTTCGCAACCGTCAAGCCTTTCACTTGGACGGCTTCGAAAACGTTTTGTAAATCGTTGCAGGCTCTTCGGGGCAACGGCCTCTCGACATCAACATAGCCGAGTATGCACTTCCTCGCACTTGAAGCACCAGGGAGATTTCCAGAGCGCATGGATGTCTAGGAATACCTTCGCCGAATTTGAAGGAACATGCAATTCCATAGCCATGAGTAGCTTGCCGCTGGTTCATCGCCGAAGACAGCTTTTTTCCTTGTGCACCAATCAGTCCATCGCCCCCGAATTCATGATTGACACGAAAGCGCCCAATTCGTAATATTGCGAAACATACCGATGCATCGCGACTTGCGTTCTCAGCTAGATCGTAATCGTACGAAAACGCTCTGTGGACTCCAAACTGGCGCAAAAGTGCAATCGGGCTCTGATTGCAACCTTCAATGCGTTCTATCGTGCCTGGGAAGCTTCGATGATCCTGGGAACTCGAATTTTTGGTTCAATAAATGACGGCCTTCTCGCGAATCGGATCGTTTCAGTCAGCCGCAGAGTGCATGCCTAACTCCTCGCCCTCCGGGTGCTTATCGTCCCAAGCGGGGGGGGGACGCTCCACAAATTGCGAGTTACCGGCAAAGAACAAAGGAGTTTATTGTGAACTATTGGCTTGGGCGGCTTTCATGCGCTCTATTCGCTGCAGGTGTATTAGCGTGCGGGACCGATGCATACGGGAAAATGCAGGAAGCGTCGACGCCCCACGATGGGACGCGCGGTCTAGGGTCGATCGAGGGGAAAAGCCTGTCGGTGACCATCGAAGAAGACGGATCCTACTCCCTCACGCATTCCGGAATTCCTGGTGTAGTCATGCAGTCCGGTGTTGAGGCAGACGTAAATTCCAAGGTGTTGCAATCATCTGCCTATCCGCAGCACAAGACCGCACAGTCCGAGTTTCATGATGAATTTGGTTCGGGATCCGAACTCACGGTAACCCACACAGGGCTTCCAGGTGCGCCGGATCTTGTCTGCACTTACAGGTTGTACCGGGATCAGCTGTGGGGCGACCTCGAAGTTAAGGTGCGTAATACGACCGGGCAGACGATCAGTGTCCAGGCGATCCGGACCATTCACGTAACCGCCGCGCCGGTAATAAGCTTGAACGGGCCGGCATCTGCCGACCGCATTCTGTCCGACAGCTATAGCGAGGATCGGCCTCAGCTCGCGATTCGTGACCTAGCCGATGGTCCACACGGCATGCATCGTGCGGTGCAAAGCCAGCTCATCTACAACCGCAAGAGTGGTGAAAGTCTCTTCATTGGCGCGCTCACTTCCGACCGGCTTTTGACGATCTTCCATTTAAAGCAGAAGTCGGCGGCCGACGACACGCAGATCCTCTCATACGAAGCAGTGGCAACGGGAACAACTGAAATCATGAAGGGTGAGTCGCTCCGGGGTTCGCCCGCCGCTGAACAGGTAAGCCTGAGCCTTCCCGTTCAGCCCGGGGAGAGCCTATCGTCCGAGCGCCTCATGTTCTCAGTTGGATCTGACTACCATGCGCAGTTGGAAGAGTATGGCCGTGCAATCAAGCTGCTGCATAAAGCCCGCGTCGATACCCCCACTCCGATCGGATGGTGGAGCTGGACAGCCTATTACTTCGGACTCAATCAAGGAGCCGCCATTACGACGGCAGAGTACCTGGCGGAAAACCTGAAGCAGCTTGGTTATCGCTATTACCAGATCGATGAGGGATACCAATACGCGCGCGGTGAATATACAACACCCGACGCTAATCTGTTTCCACGCGGACTTGGATATGTGGGCGACGAAGTGCGTCGCCGCGGCCTGACGTTTGGAGTGTGGACGGCACCCTTCGAGGTGTCGGATCGAGCTTGGGTCTTTCAGAACCATAAGGACTGGCTGCTGCATAACTCCGCCGGCCAGTTGATCCACATCGGTCATGTGACGAACCACAACGACCCTTTGTATGTACTGGATACCACGAATCCGGGAGCCCAGGGATATCTCAAGCAGACCTATAGCACGCTCTACAACTGGGGAGTTCGTTTCATCAAAATGGACTTCATGGACGACACCGCCGTTGAAGGTGCATACTATCGTCCCAATACGACTGCCCTCGAAGCTCAACGTATAGGACTGAATATCATTCGCACCGCCGTTGGAGAAGATGTCGTTCTCGACAAGGATGGCAGTCCTATGCTCAACCCTGTAGGAATTGTCGATACCGGGCGCATTTCCCAGGATACTGGGCATACATTCGGCGCCACGCGGGATGCCGCCTCAGGGATTGCCGCACGCTACTACATGAATCGCAATTTCTTTATCGCCGACCCTGACGCGTTCACGGTCTCCACTCAGACCGTGAATGATGAGCCATGGCATGGTGGGCAGCATCCGCTCACGCTCGAAGAGGCAAAGGTTTCGATCGCGCTGGCAGCGGTGGCTGGAGGCATGTTTGAACTTGGAGACGATCTTCCAACTCTAGGATCTTCTCCCGAACGGCTCGCCCTGGTAAAGAACACGGACCTGATTGATATGGCCCGTCTCGGCCGTTCGTCCTTCCCTGTAGATCTATTAAGTTATGATTCTGCTGATAAGCAGCCAAGCATCTTCTTGCTGAAAGAGGACAGTCGCCAATCGATTCTCACGATCTTCAATTGGACTGAGGAAGAGCGCAAGCGGTCCATCGACCTGAAGAGTCTTGGTTTGAAAGAACAGCGCGAGTATCAGATAACCGAAGAATTTGGCGATAAAAGCTGCTGTGATAACTCCGCCGCAACAGATAACCCTGCCGCAACAATCGATTTCGTCCAGCCACCTCACTCGGTTCGCATGTTTAAGCTGATCGATAATGCCACCCCGGTTGCGCCGCCTCCCTTCGATGTGCATTCGGCGGCGAGCGGAAAGGCAGGTGAGACGTTAATCTTCAGTGCAGACGGAGCGCCGGCGGAATCGCCAGTGCTGACCTGTCACTGGGATTTCGGTGATGGAACCACTTTGGACGGGATGAAGGTCCACCACACTTTTACTCATTCGGGCGAATATACCGTGCATGTAATTGCTGAAGGTCTCAATGCAACTACGAATTCCAAGACTGTTACGGTGTCTATATCCGGAAGGATCCCGACGGGATTTGTTCCCGCTGAAAAGAAGCGCCCCGAGTCAACGACTGCGCTTCGGTAGATGGCCTCCCGAATACCGATGCGAATTCCGATAACGTAGACGGCTGAGAGTAAGGATGTAATTGAAATGGCGGATAGTAACACGCACCAAGGCGCCTCGGAGCAGCCAGACATCGCGATTGTGGGTGAGCTTAATCCCGATCTGATTGTTTATGGGGCGCCTCAGGAACTGCCGGAAGAACGAGAGATTCTTACCAGCGGTTTCACGCTCACTTTGGGAAGTTCCTCGGCTATCCTGGCGCACAATTTGTCGCTTCTCGGCAACAAAGTTACCTTCAGCTCGCGCGTCGGCCCTGATGCGCTGGGAGAGATGTGTTGCCAATGGTTGAAGGAAGCAGGTGTGCAGGTTGGCCACGTGGTCCGCTCCGCAAGTGGAAGTAACACCGGGATCACTTTGATTCTTCCGCTCACAACCAGCCGCCGAATCCTCACTTATCCCGGCGCGATGTTCGAGATGGGGATCGAGGATCTGGATCTCGACTATCTGGCAACTGCGAGGCATTTTCATTTGTCCTCGCTCTTTCTGCATCGCAAGCTTTTTCCGCATATTCCCGAGCTCTTCCGAGAGATGAAGGGGCGCGGACTGACCACATCCCTCGATACCAACGACGATCCGGAAGATAGGTGGGGCGGTGTGCTCGAAGATGTGCTGCCACTCGTGGACGTGCTGCTCTGCACAGAAGATGAGTTAGCAAAGATCGCAAAAGTAGAACCGGCTGCCGAGCATGTCGCAGCTAAAGTGCCGCTGCTGGTGGTGAAACGCGGAGCACGCGGGGCCTCGGCTTACACGAAAGGCCAAAGGATCGATGTACCTTCGCTGCGAGTAGATGTGATTGACACTGTAGGAGCCGGGGACACATTTGATGCGGGTTTTCTGCACCAATGGGTGCGCAAAGCTCCTTTGGAAAGATGTGTCGCTTATGGAAATCTTGCCGGAGGATTATCCGTTACGCGCACTGGAGGCACTGAGGCTTTCCGCGATTCTGCCTATCGCCAAAGATTCTTTTTGCAGCATTGGCGGCAGGGCACCCTTGTGCCGTGAGATCCCTCGGCGATTTGCGCGAGTTTCTCGCGGCGCGATTTAGCTGGATTTGCGCTGCTCCGCACGCCACGAATCGGCGCGTGCGCGAATCGATATTAACAGAGGATAAGTTGTAAAGGCCGAATATGAACTCTTACTCTGACAAACCCGCGGTCTCTCGTACTTCCGTTGACGATCTGTGTCATCTCCTGCAGGAGAATCGTGCAGGGGAGTGGAAGGGCATCTACGCGGTGTGCTCGGCAAATCGTTTGGTGCTGGAAGCGGCATTCGCACAGGCTGGTCATGATCGAAGTCCGCTGTTGATCGAAGCGACATGCAACCAAGTGAATCAGGAGGGTGGCTATACCGGTCTTACGCCCGCTCAGTTCAGGGACTATGTCCACGCCATTGCGCAAGACATGCGTTTCCCAACCGAAAGAGTGATCCTGGGCGGAGACCATCTTGGACCAAATCCATGGCGAACTCAGTCCTCTGCGGTCGCTATGGAGAAGGCCTGCGCGATGGTTTCTGCCTATGCGGCGGCTGGATTCAGCAAGATTCACCTCGACGCGAGTATGGCATGTCGCGACGATCCGCGGGTGCTCTCAAACGAAGTGATCGCAGAGCGAGCAGCACAGCTATGCGAGGTGGCGGAATCGATAACGCGGAACTCCGCAAGCCAGCCGGTCTATGTCGTCGGAACCGAGGTGCCGACTCCGGGTGGGGCGCAGGAGGAGATGGAGATCGAGGTCACATCGACAGTGAGCCTGGAAGAAACGCTGGACGTGCACCGTCGGGCATTCTCACGGAGGAATCTTTCGTCGGCCTGGAAACGGATCATTGGTGTTGTCGTTCAGCCGGGAGTTGAGTTTGGAAACGAAACCGTGGCGGATTACGCACCGGAGAGAGCCTCGGACCTGAGTAAGTCAATTCTGCGACACGAAGGGATCGTCTTTGAAGCTCACTCCACGGATTATCAAACAGCGGAGTCGCTTCGGCAGCTCGTAAACGGTCATTTTGGCATTCTGAAAGTAGGCCCCGAATTGACATTCATGATGCGGGAAGCGATATTCGGCCTGGCACGCATCGAAGAGGAATGGATTGCCAGCGAGCAACGTTCGAATATTCGTGCAATCATCGAACGAGTCATGATTGAGAATCCTGGGAACTGGAAAGCGTACTACCACGGCGAAGAACATCCGGTGCGTGTTGCAAGGGCGTACAGCCTGAGTGACCGAATCCGTTATTATTGGCCTAACGCCGAGATATCCAAATCTCTCGCTCTGTTGATACAGAATCTGGAGGGGAGTCCTGCTCCATTGCCTCTCGTCGCCCAATACCTTCCTCGTCAGGCAGAGGCTATTCGCGCTCGCGCGATCCGTAACAATCCGACCGCAACGATTCATCACAAGATCCGGGAGTCGTTATCGCGTTATGCGGAGGCTTGCGGGTTGGCGCTCCACAGAGGATAGAGCACTAAGGGTTCGGAGATCTCCAAATTGAAAAGGGCACAGCTGGCGCCCGGGTTCTCCAGGTCGTACTCGGTTTATCAAGTGATGGCGCGCAAGAGAGGATTACTAGGGCATGGACGCCACTATAGATCGTGATTCCGCGGCCCCTGGTCTTCGGCGCACGCTGAAGCTGCATCACCTGATCCTCTACGGCATCATCATCATTCAGCCGACTGCGCCCATGAGCATCTATGGCGTGGTCAGCAATGCAGCGCGTGGACATGTCGTCACCACAATCCTGATTGCGATGGTTGCCATGCTGTTCACCGCCGTAAGTTATGGCAGGATGGCGCGCGTTTATCCTAGCGCGGGTTCGGCTTACACCTATGTCGGCAAAGAGATTCATCCGCTGGCCGGCTATGTCGTCGGATGGGCCATGCTCATGGACTACATGCTGAATCCGATCATCTGCGCCATCTGGTGCAGTGCGGCGGCACAGAATATTCTGCCGCAGATTCCCTATGCGGCCTGGGTTGTCGCTTTTGTTCTTGTCTTCACTGGGCTCAATTTGCGCGGCGTGCAAACATCGGGTCGCGTAAACGCCCTGTTGGCACTTGGCATGAGTATAGTTGTCGTTATCTTCATCGCGGATGCGGTGCGCTACATCGCGTTGGTAGCGCGGCCCGTCGGGGGCCAATGGCTGCTGCCGTTTTACGATCCCGCAACCTTCGCTCCCGGTCGTCTGTTCCATGGGGCTTCAATCGCCGTTTTGACCTATATCGGATTCGACGGCATCTCGACGATGTCAGAGGAAGTGGAAAACCCCCGCCGGAACATCCTTCTAGCGACGGTTTTGACATGCTTCGCAATTGGGGTGCTCTCTGCCGTTGAAGTGTATCTCGCGCAGCTTGCATGGCCGGCGCGCGTTCCTTTCCCTGCGTCGATGGTCGATACAGCCTATGTGCAGGTTGCGTTACGCGTTGGCGGCAACTTTCTTTTCCAATTACTCAATGCGACCCTGCTGATTGCAAATATGGGTTCTGGCATCGCAGCGCAGTTCGGTGCGGCACGTCTTCTCTATGGAATGGGACGCGGGGGAGCGCTTCCCAAACGATTTTTCGGTGTCGTGAGTTCCAAAACGAGAATCCCGCGCAATAACGTACTGCTGCTTGGCGTCGTGACGCTGGTGGGCGCTTTTCTGCTGACATTCGAAAAGGGAGCGGAGTTGCTGAACTTCGGTGCGTTCATTGCGTTCATCGGCGTTAACGCGGCCGCACTCATCCACTACAAGTTTCATTCGCAGGAAAAGGTTTTTCTTCCGGTCTTGTCTCCGCTCTGCGGCATTCTAGTCTGCATATTTATCTGGCTCAACCTCAGCCTGAACGCCAAACTTCTTGGCGTCGTGTGGGTCTGTGCCGGGCTCCTGCTGTATCTTGCTACGCGAGAAAAGACGGACCCTACGGCGGAAGAGTGGTCGAAGTGAGTTGCGAAGGCCCCGAAGGCACTTATCAATCATCACAACCGAGTTATGCGTCCGTCCATTCCAGGGCTGCTGCCAGCAATACCTCCGCAGTGCGCAACACGGAGTCGAATTCGACATACTCGTCCGGGTTGTGTGCGCCGGCGCCGCACGGGCCGAACAGCAGTGTCGGAATGCCGAAATCGCGATGTATCAGTCCCGCGTCGCATGGATACGGCGCTGCTGAGATCACCGGTTTCCGCCCGAGGACTGCAGACGCACTTTCGGCCATGCAGCGAGTCCAGGGATGATCGGCAGGCAACTCATGGCCCAGTAGGGGCGTCCCAATCAGGGGAGTCCATTGGATTGGATATGTGCGAAAAAACGCGTCGCTTGTTTCGAATTGCTTGAGTGATTCCTTAATACCCTGAATCACTGCATTGACATCTTCTTCCGGCAGAAATTGAAAGTACACCCGCACCGTAGCCCGAGAAGGCACGCTCAATGGAGTTTCCGGATCGAGCAGATTCGCTTGTACTGCCAAGACCTGGACCGGCACGGGATCTGGAAACGAGGCATATGCGCTCCGTGACTTGATTTTGGCGCGCTTTTTCGAGCACGCGTCTACCCATCCCAGGAGACGCCCGATAGGAACCGCAGGGCTCATCAGTGGAGACTTAGAGAAATAAGTAGCAGAGTTTCCGGCCTCCACAGATAAGTCGACGACAAAGCCTCCTCGCGTGGCCCGATAGATCTCCAGTTGCGTGCCTTCGGGAATAATGCAGGCATCGGCCCCGCCATTTCGAAGGCGCGCCGCGATCGTTCCGCCACCTCCGCCCCACTCCTCATCCACCACCGATTCAAAGAGGATGTCACCACCGGTTTTTATGCCCGCCTTTTTAAGCGCGCAAATTACGGCGGCATTGGCCACCACTCCGGCTTTCATATCGAAAGATCCCAAGCCGTGGATGCAGCCGCCCCGGCAAACACCTGACCAAGGCGAGCGGGACCATGGCACTTTCCCTGCAGGCACAGTGTCCATGTGGCCGTTCAGCAGCAGGCTCTTGCCACGGCCCCTCCCACGAAGTCGCGCGCTAAGATTCTTTCGCGCGCGGTACCTGCGGGTCGTCCTCACCAGCGGATTCCCCGATTTCTCGATAAATTCCGTTGTGTATAGCTCGGTGTGCACGCCATTTGCTCGGAAAAAGGTTTGGAGCACCTGTTGCGCTGGTGTCTCACCTCCGCCGGGCGGGACGGCCACACTATTGGTTTGGACCAGTTGCTGCAGCAATCGTTTCAGTTCGCCCCGGAGCGGTCGAATCAGTTTGCGGGCGTCGTTCGCGCTCGTGAAGCTCATCGAAGGCCGCTCTCGGGTTTCAGATCCCCACACATGTTTCGGATGCCTCCCTGCCAATTCCAGGACGCCCAGAGATTACCGTAACGCAATGAAACGAAATGAGCAGCGCCATCCCCCGGGGGCCGACGCTTCGGGTTTTCCGCAGGAAACCTCGGAAACCGGGCGGCTCTTCGCAAGTTGCGGATAGGACTGCCCAATATCGTTGCTGACGGACCGCCACCGCCCGGAGGAAATTCGACATGATAAGGGAATCCGAGCTTTTTTGCTTGACATTGCGAACGATAAATCGTAAAAAAACAGACACGAATGAAACATATCACAATCGATTGAAACAGAAACTGTCCACCACAAAAGCAAACAGCCGCAGCATTTCATGGAGCCAGAAACACTTCAACATTGAGGGGGCAGCACAAATGAGACAGGCGGATAAAAGCCCAAATGCAGGACGTCGACTCGTCAACCGCGCACAATTCACACCCGCTTTTCTCTTCTTGTCACTCTTCGTTCTGGTGTTGTGGACGACGACAGCGTTTGGCCAGTACACCACGGCGCGTCTGAGCGGAACGGTCCAAGACAACTCCGGTGCGGCTGTTCCTGGGGCGACGGTGACCGTCGAACAGGTCGAAACCGGATATAAGCAGCAGGTCAAATCCGGAGCAGCAGGGGAATACCTGTTTCCAAGCCTTCCGGTTGGCGAGTACCAGTTGACGGTTGAAATGACCGGGTTTAATACCTACCTGCAAAAAGGGATCGCTTTGCAAGTGGGTCAAGCTGCTACGCAGCAGATTAAGCTGGTGGTCGGAACTGTAACCCAGCAGGTCACAGTGGAGGGCAACACAAACCAGGTGACCACGGACGATGCGGCGATCATCCAGGTTATCGATCAGAAAAGCATGGAAAGCATGCCCTTGAATGGCCGCGAGGCGCAACAGTTGGTCTTCCTGGTTCCCGGCGCAGTTAACGTTTCAAGTCAGAACTGCGGCGCCAATTGCGAAGGTGGCGTTCTGCCCGGTGAGCAATATGCGAAAGTCAATGGCGGCGGCTCCAACGGAGTCTATTACCTGCTGGACGGCGTTGACTACAACGATATGTATATCAACACCAATCTGCCTTTTCCCAGCCCGGACGCCCTGCAGGAATTCAACGTGCAGACCGATAACATGAGTGCCGCTTACGGGAACGCAACGGGCGGAGTAGCGAACGTCGTCACTAAGTCCGGGACCGACAAGATTCATGGCGACGTCTTTGAATATCTTCGCAACTTTGACATGGATGCCAAGAACTACTTTGCCACTTCTCCCGATCCGCTGAAGCAGAATCAGTTTGGGGGAACCATCGGCGGACCTATCCTGAAAGGCAAGCTGTTCTATTTCGGCTCCTATCAAGGCACACGTCAAAATACTTCCGCAAATGGTCTAAGTTCCCAGGTGCCAACGCAGGCCGAGCGTAACGGAGATTTCTCGGCCCTTCTTCCAGGGACCGTGTTGACGAACCCCGATCCTACTTCGCCCTATCAATTCAACAGCAATAATATGATCAGTCCTGCGGCCTTTGACCCAACGGCCCTCTATTTACTGAATCACATTCCTCTGCCGAATGCCCCGCAACTTGGGCCAAACTATTTGACGTACAACGGTGCTCCATCTATCCAGGATACCGACGAATACCTGGTCAAGATAGACTATAACCTGGGTAAACATCATCTTAGTGGGCACTATTTCCAACTCCACTATAAGGTCCCGATTATCATCCCGCCAACGAGTAACATCCTTGAAGGGAATGACGAAGATCCACAAGACCAGAAGCTAAAGAATATCAGTATGGTCGACATCTACACGATTTCGCCCAACACTCTTCTCAACAGCTATTTCGGATTGACTAGGAAGGTCGGTCTGACGGAATCGCCTGCAAACTTCAGCATCGCTCAGGCGGGCGCAAATATTGCCCAGCCCACAAATTTCCCGGCAACACTCAACGTCAATGTATCCGGCGAATTCACGGTAGGGGAGCAGCCGTCTCCTGGAACATGGAACCATAGCGACATATCCGATCGAGAAATCGCTACCCTTGTCAAGGGACCAAATGAACTCCAGTTCGGGGGCGAATGGGAGCACTTTAACCTTCCCATGGGTAACTCCTATCAGGCGGATGGCAACTACACCTTCGGTGGTGATCAGAGCGGTAACAATCTCTCCGATTTTCTGCTGGGAGATGCATCCGCCTTCGTTCAGGCAGGTGGTCTGTATCTGAACTTCAGCGGAAATGACTGGAGCTTCTTCGTTCAAGACAATTGGCACACGACCTCCCGGCTCACACTGAACGCAGGCGTACGCTGGGATCCATTCTTCCCTTACACGGATAGCGAGGGACGGGTTGGATGTTTTGTGCCGGGAGCGCAATCGACGCGCTACCCGAATGCGCCTCAGGATCTGCTCTTCGGCGGGAGCCATCACGATGCTGGATGTCCAACGTCATCGATCTACAACAACCTGAGTAATATTGGCCCGCGTGTAGGATTTGCCTATCAGTTGACTGCCGATGGCAAGACAAGCATTCGTGGAGGGGCAGGATTTTACTATCAAGCACCGAATGGGGTGGCGTTTGAAGATGTCGTTGGGATTCCTCCGTTCGCTCCTATCATCAGCATCACGAACACCAATTTCACCAATCCCTACGCGGCTGCAGGTGTAGCAAACCCATTCCCCGGATCGTTCGGACCGATCAATCCGGGTTCTTCCGCTACGTTTCCGCAGGACATCTCATTTACACAGATCTTCGACAGACATTTCCGCCTGCCCCGCATCCTGACGTATAACCTGACCATGGAGCGCGGATTTGGCTCCAGTTGGTTTATACGGGCAGAGTATGCGGGAAATCATGGAAGTCACCTCGGTGGCACCGGAGACCAGGAGGCAGGGCTGCTCCAGTTGAACCCCTCGGTTTACATTCCAGGGCAGTCGACTGAGGCCAATATTCAATCGCGGCTTCTCTATCCAAACTACGGGTTCATCGCTTCAATCAACTCCGGAATCAACAGCAACTACAATGCTGGCCAGTTGGAGCTCGAAAAGCGCCTCAGCTACGGCCTCTCTTTCCAAACTAACTTCACCTGGTCGCGTTCGTTGAATGACTACGGTCCCAATGGACAGCCTGGGATATTTGGAGTCTACGGCATCAATACCTGCGGCTGTGGCCGCTCACTCGACTATGGTCCGGACGCCGGAGACGATAACAAGGTCTTCCGATTGTCTGGGAACTATGCTTTCCCTCGCGCTCCATTCAAAGGTATCGCGGATAACGCGGTCAACGGTTGGAACCTGAGTTACATCACGAACTGGCAAACGGGATTTCCATTCACTTCTTTTGCGGAAGATGACAATTCCTTCAGTGCGATGGGGAATGATCGTCCCGACATTACTGTTGCAAACATTGGGCAGACCAAGCTCAGTTCCGGGCGCTCCCACGCCGCGCTAATCAATGAATGGTTCAATACCGCCGATTTTGTTCCCAATGCAATCGGAACCTACGGAAACATCGGGAAGAATTCTCTTCGTGGTCCCCGGCTCTTCACAGAGGATTTGGCTCTATTGAAGGCCGGAAAGGCTGGCGAACGCATTGGGTATGAGTTCCGGGCAGAGTTCTACAACGCGTTCAACAATGTCAATTTTGGGAATCCCGATGCTGGGCTTCAGGATAGCAATTTTGGACAAATCAGCTCTGCCGGAGACCCTCGAATTCTCCAGATGGCGCTGAAACTCAACTTCTAATAGATCTTCGACTAACCAGGGTGCCTGGGTGAAGTGTAAGATGGCGGTCACGCTGCTTACACATGCCTTGGCACCACTTTTATTTCGGAGAGTGCTGTACTTGTGCCGACGCACGAGCGGGCAGCGACACAGAGTTTCAACCGAGGAAGTTCAATGAGCTACATCGGCACGCGGAGTAAATCTAGGTTGCAAGAAAAGAGCTTTCGTAGGCTTCAGGTCGCCGGAATACTATGCTGCATGTGCGTGACGAGTGCAATTTCTGCGCACACACAGATCAGCAAGCCCTACGTGGAAGAATCGTTGACGCAGCCTTCGCGGGATGTTGCTTGGAAGGAGTACCAAATCCAGCAGTATTTACTCAAACGCATCCCTCCGTTGCCCGCTCTTGAAACGTCTGCCGGCTGGACTACGGAAGAAGAACGGGTGCGCAAGCACATACTCAACGATGTCGTCTATTATGGCTGGCCGCGGGAATGGGTGGATGCTGCGCCGAAGTTTGAAGAAGTTGGGATTATTGAGAGTAACCGCGGCTACCGCATTCACAAATTGCGCTTTGAAGTTGTGCCAGGTTTCTCTTCGACCGCGCTTCTCTATGAGCCAACCAAAGTCACCGGCCGAGCACCCGCCGTTCTGAACCTTCTCGGGCATGAGCCCGAGGGGATTGACGTCGAATACGAACAAAAGCGCTGCATCAATTTCGCCAAACGCGGAATCATCGCGCTGGACCTTGAGTTTCTCGGTTTCGGAGAGCTCACGAACCCCGAAAACGCTCACGATTTTGCTTCCCAATTGAATCTCGTAGGCTCCAATGCCGTGGGCATTTTCTATCTTTCCATGCGGCGCGGGTTGGATTATCTGAGCAATTTACACGAGGTCGATACGACGCGGATCGGCGTAACGGGGCTTTCCGGAGGAGGATGGCAAACGGTGATTTTGAGTGCCCTCGATCCGGGTGTCGCCGTCGAAGTCGAGGTCGCTGGTATCGGTTCGCGCGAATCGAATCTTACCCATCCAGTGGATACAGATGAAATTGAGGAGGATGCCCCTGACTTGATGGAGGGGCAAGACTATCCTGAATTGATCGCATTACGGGCGCCCCGCCCCACAATGGTGATCCACAATGGTGATCCACAATGGCCTTGATAGCTGCTGCTTTCGGGCGCCCTTGGTGAAGCCATACTTATACGACAATGTGAAGCCGTTTTTCAAACTCTATGAGGCTGCAGACGAACTTGCTTGGGGGGAGAATCTCGATCCGGGTACCCATAACTATCAGTTAGAGAACAGGGAACGGGCTTACCGCTTTTTCAGCACGCATTTTAAATTGCCGGTGTTAGACGGTGAGATATTCAGTGACGGTGAGATCCGGACTCCGCAGGATTTGGCGATCGGAGTGCCCGCCGATAACTTGACCTTTGTGACCCTGGCAAGAAAGTTGGCGCAGCAGATACAGCGTGAACCAATTCCGAAAGGTAATGCAGCGGACCAGGCCTGGGCAAAAGTACAGCGGGAAAAGTTGGAGTCTATTGTCCGGTATATGCCGGTCTCTCTTGTGCGGTCTCTGCCTCTGGATAACGGCAACAACTTCGATTTTCGCACATTGTCGTATCGCTTCGATTTTTCAAACGAACTCAGCGCAAACGGCGTCTTGTTTCGGGAGAGTGCGGCGCCGGAGAATGCGCCGGCAACCATCGTGCTCAATGACAAAGGCTACAAGGCAGCTGGCGATGTAGTGGCCCAGCATATCGACCGCGGCGAACGAGTGCTGGCGCTCGATCTGTTCTTCAATGACGACCAATTTCCAAATCGCGTGTCCTGGGAGTTACTGGCAGATAGTAGCGGTGCGCGTCCTTTAGGTTTGGAAGCCGCGCAATTGGCGGCGGTGGCAGACTGGCTTCGCATTTCGACAGGTCATCCAGTGCAGGTGGAGACAGACGGAATTCGCAGCCAGGTAATTGCCCTGACGGCAGCTGCCATTGCACCGGAGGACTTTTCTGCGGTAGTAAGCCGGAACGCCCTGAAGTCTCTGGCCTACCTGATTGATAAGCCGGTTCCGTTTCGCTCCGCTCCTGAACTCTTTTGCCTCGACCTCTATCGCTACTTCGACATTGATACGCTCGAAGCGCTTGCTGCTCCGGGAAAGATATCCACGGTCAATACTCTGAGGTAAAACACCGCAAGCTGACGGTTGCCCTGGCTGCGTTCGTGCTATCGGAATTGATGCTGAGTTGTTTTGGGGCATGAGGTCTTTTCAGTGTGTTTGTTGAATGACTGTTTCTATGTAATGGATTCTTAAACATGCCGCCCTCCGCCAACGATCGCGGCTACTTGCAATGTATTAATCATTTCTTCGAACGATGCTGCATAGTTAGTAAATATGTCTTGAATATCTATAACAAACTGTCAGTGTTGAACAAGATTATCTTGACATGTTAGGAGTTATTTGAGACTATCGATCCCACTTTTCCGAGCATTCTTTCCCCGGTTATCCACTGAAAAGCTCGGATACTCAACAGCGAATTGAGTAACACAAACCGTCACTCGGCATAAGCTGCGCTTATGCAGCGATGAACGACCGCCTTTTTAGAAACCTCCGAGTAGAACGCAAGGTCAAGTTGCGTCGCACGTCAGCTTTTGGTGACCGATTTGACGCCTAAGCTGCGCGGCGCCATTCTGCGAATTGAGCGGTGGGTGGCAAGGAATGAGCGGCACAGGATAGTGCGATTCGAGTTACTTCTCTCTTCACCTTGTGACCGCCGAAAGGAAGACGCATGAAGCTCTCTAGTCGTGGTCTGCTCATCTTGACGTGTTTAACCTCGGTCACCGAGGTTTGTATCGCCCAATCGACAATGGTTCCATGGCCGACTCGCTCTGCAGATAACTCGAGAAGTGGATGGAATTCTCAAGAGACTGTATTGACACAGGCTTCGGTCGGGACCAAGGGAATTGTCCAGGCCCCAACAATTCCGGTTATCGGCGATGCGCGCGGCGTAGAGGCCCAGCCGCTGATCTTGCCCAATGTGAAAACTTCGCTTGGGACGCGCGACGTAATGGTGCTTCCATCGATGGCCGATGTGGCGCGGGGTCGACGCGCACGACGGCTCCAGCATCTGGCAGGTGTCGCTGGGTATGCCTATCACCGGATCGCAATCGATCGACTCGCATAACATCAATCAGCATTGGGGTTGCATCTCAACGGGAGTGATTGATCCAGACACGCAGCGCCTGTATCAGACCTGCTGGGTTTCGCAAGACGATACCGGGAAACCGCAAACGGGACGCTACTTCATGTTCGTGCTCAACGTGGCGGATGGAAGTCAGGTAGTTCCCCCCGTATTGATCCAGGAACCAAGTGGAAACCACATCTTCAATTCACAGATGCGCAAACAGCGATCGTCGCTGGTCGAAACGAATGTTAATGGTGTGAAGACGGTATTGGGGTGCTCGGGGACGATCTTCGAAACCGGCACTGGCGCCTCCGGCTTTTGTTTTGCTTTCGATGTGGCAGGCAATTCGATAAGCGCGATGCTGGCGACGACGGCGGGCGAGGGCGCTGGTATATGGATGGCTGGACAAGGCGCTGCAGCAGATGCCCAAGGCTTCTTGTACGTTCTCACCGGCAATGGTGACTTCGACGGTGTAAGTCAATGGGGTGAGTCATTCCTCAAGTTAAAGTACACGCCGTCTTCAGGAGGATCTCCGGCCTCTCTCAAGGTGGTTGACCACTGGACGCCGTGGACCGACCTGGCTAGATCGGGTCAAAAGGCAGCGGCAGCTGCGCGGTTGGCGGGCGTGAGTGCTGCCTCCGCAGCTCTCACGCCTGTGGGCAGTGGAATGAGCATGCCGCTAAAGAATGCCAGGCTCGTGGCGCACATCAATGATCAAGGGACCCCAACCGTCCTCGTGTTTCCGCAGATGGCGATCGGCGCATGGTCGGACGAGGACTGGGGGTCGGCTGGCCCGGCCTGTATCTTCTCGATCGGCGTATGTATTGCGACCGGAAAGGACGGAATCGCGTACCCCATCAAAACGGCTAAGCTTGGCGGAACGACCCTCAAGGATCTCGCGACTCCTAAGACGAACTGCGCCAAACTTGCGGCGCCGCCTGTCTGGCTGACCATGAGCCCGGGCCCCGTCGATCCCTGCCCAACAAATCCCCAGACATTAAACTTCTTTCCTTTAGGCGATACGGCCCATCTCCACATGACCCCGGTCCAGTTCTTCGACCCTCTGCTTCAATCGTGGACGATTTTTGCGTGGGGCGAGAATTCGCAACTGCATAAGTGGAAGGTTAGCTCAACCGGAAATCTGACCTATGTTGCGCAAGGCCACGAATTCGCAAGCGACAATGTACGCCAGAATCCTCCGGGAGGGATGCCGGGAGGATTCTGTTCCGGCTCAAGCAATGGAGCGGATCCTGATTCGGCGATCCTCGTCTGCACGATCCCATACGGCAACGCAAACGCCAACATCGTGAACGGGCGCCTGCTTGTCTACGATCCAGTGCACCTCGCTCCGGATGGGTCGCTGAAAGTCCTGTGGGACTCGCAACAATTTAACATCCAGTTTCTGTTCAACAAGTTTGACCCGCCCGTTATTGACGGTGGTCAGATCTATGTGCCGAACTATAACGGCGGCGTAGACCTTTATCGGCTAACTCCCTGACAAAGCCACTTCAGGGTGGGAATAGCGAAGAGCAAGCACTTCCGTAAGGACGCAGCCGGGAGGCCTCGGGACGCAAGTCGACTTCTTAGAAACTTCGCCAATCTCCCAAGCGCGCGGCTATTCGAAGAGGACCGTCGAACGCTCCCAAAGAACCGATTCTGATCCTTTCCCCTGGTCTGGCCCAGGCCGGTGCATGCTTGCGGGCCTTATGTGAGCGCCTGCACGGGTGATCCCAATTGCTCAGTCAGTCTTCACGGAAAGGATCATGATTGAAATACATCGTTATGCGTCTGGCCCGCCTCTTCATTGCGGGAGATAAATGGAAATGACATACATGGATTAGAGGTTTCTGCTCACCGGAAGCACAAAGGGTCTCGGCCGCAAGATCGCAGAGATTATGCCAGGCGCGGGACACCGGGTCATCGCAACGGCGAGAACACCAGATCGCTTGCAGGGTATTGTGCGGCTTCACCAGGTGAGCGCGCGGGTTACAAGTGTGGCCGAAAAGACGAATGAAAAGATCACATTCAGTCCCTGTCGATTCGGTTCAAAGCAGGTGTACTCATATGCAGGTTCACGCCCCTCCGTGTTTTTTGTTCCCGAAACTGCACCGTTTCTCCAATGTTGCCACCGTCTACCTGCGAGGAGCCCAACGGGCCCTATTCCTGGCGGGGTTCGCGCTTCTTACCCTCTCCGGGCGTCTTTCGGTCGCCGGACAGATCCTGGACCTTACTCAGAAAAGCCTTGAAGACCTGATGAGCATCGAAGTGACCTCCGTATCCAAGAAGGAGCAGAAAACTTCCCAGGCTGCCGCGGCTATCTTCGTCATCTCCCGTGAGGATATCGGCCACTCCGGCGCACTGAACATCCCTGACCTGCTCCGCATGGTTCCCGGCCTTGACGTTGCGCAGATCGACGCAGGCAAATGGGCCATCAGCGCGCGTGGTTTCAACGGCCAATACTCCAATAAGCTCCTGGTCCTTGTTGACGGCCGCACGGTATACACGCCGATCTTCGGCGGCGTCTTCTGGGACTCGCAGAATGTTCCCCTCGCTAACATCGAACGTATTGAAGTCATTCGCGGCCCCGGGGCTGCCGTCTGGGGATCGAATGCTGTGAACGGTGTGATCAACATCATCACGCTCAAAGCTGGAGATACCCAGGGAGGTTCCATTACCGCCAGTGCGGGGAACGGCAGTATCGGGCCGGAAATAATAAGTTACGGTGGCAAGGTCCGTGCCCTCGGGGCCTATCGTGTATCTGCAGAAGGTTTCCAAGTTAACGCCCTGCCTACGTTCGCCGGGCTGGACGGCCATGACGACTGGCGCCTCGTTCTAGGCAGATTCCGCACCGATACCGCCCTCACCGTGAAAAACTCCCTCACCACCGAGGGAGAAATCTACCATGGCAATGCGGGAGAGTTAGCCTTCATACCAGTATCCCTGGAGCCGCCGGAGAATGCGACCGTCGCTCTGCGCGACCGCTTCTCGGGCGCTAGTCTGCTTGCGCGGTGGAATCGTACCATCTCGCCAGGATCGGAGACTTCTCTCCAGGTCTACTTCGACCGCACCAATCGCGGCGACTCTTCCTATGGCTTCGGCCTGAACACCTTCGACGCCGACTTTCAGCACCATTTTGTCTGGGGCGCGAGACAGGATATCGTCTGGGGGCTCGGCTACCGGCTCAGTAAGGACGACATTGATCCAACCTTCCGAATTTTCGCCACTCCTCAGAACCGCGGTACTCAGCTCTTCAGTTCGTTTGCGCAGGACGAGATCGCCATTCGCCCAGACCGCGTTCTCCTAAGCCTGGGCGCGCGCGTCGAGCATAACGATTACAACGGATTTGACTACCAGCCTTCCGTCCGCCTGGTATGGACCCCGGACAACAAGAACTCGATCTGGGGTGCAGTCTCTCACGCCGACCGCACTCCCGCCCGCAGTGACACCGATTTCCGCGTGAATTTCGAGGCTCTCCCTGGACCTGGCAACGTTCCCATCCTTGTGAGTCTGTTTGGGAATCCAAACCAGAAGAACGAGCAGCTAACGGCACTTGAAAGCGGCTACCGGACCACGCTGAGCAACCGGTTCTCGCTGGATTCGACCGTTTTCTACAACCGGTATCGCGACCTGGTGTCGCAAGAGCCTGGAGCCACGCAGACTGAGACGAATCCTGCGCCAGTTCATCTGCTCATCCCCACCTATTTTGGCAACGGTCTTTACGGAGAAGCGCAGGGCATTGAAGCCTTCGCAAACTGGAAGGTGACAAGGCTCTGGACTCTCAGTCCCGGCTATTCGTTTTTCTCTTTGCATCTTCACAAATTTGCCGGTAGCCAAGACTCCGGAACCGCCTCGGGAACTGAAGGCGGGACTCCCGATCACCAGGCGCAACTGCGTTCAAGCTTGGACCTGCCATGGAAGCTCCAGTGGAATGCCTCGGCGTACTTTGTCAACCGCCTCCCAGCCCAGTCCATTCCCTCGTACACACGGCTTGACACCGGATTGACTTGGCACGCGCAAGAACGCGTCTCGCTCAGTGTTGTGGGGCAAAATCTCTTGAAAGACCTTCACCCAGAATTCACCGGCCCCGATACCACAGTGCAATCCGGCCTGATGCGGCGTGTGGCCTACGGCAAGATTACGTGGTCCTTCTGAGCAGGAGGTCGTTTATCTACCGGGGACCAAACAATTCGGCTTTCAAGACACCGTCTGGGCGAACCTGCATTTCTGCTCGTCTACTCGCACTCCTGTGTATCGCCCTGCTTTTTCCAGGCCTGTCGCAGTCTGCCGCTACCCAATCCGCTCCCGAAGAGTACCAGGTGAAGGCTGCGTTTCTTTTCCACTTCGCGCAGTTTGTCGATTGGCCTGCCGGCGTCCTGAACAGCGGCGATCCCTCTCTGAATCTCTGCATCTTCGACGACGAGCCACGCCGCCAGGAACTTCAAAGCACCATCGATGGAAAGGCCATCGGAGCCCGGATATTCCATGTCCGACTGATAAGCCAACCGCAGGAGATCCCGGGCTGCAACATCCTCTTCCTCAGCCGCGACGAAGCCGGGCGCCAAACTGCAATCCTAAAGGGCCTCCGCGGGATGCCCGTTCTCACTGTGGGAGAAACTGCGAACTTCCTGTCAGACGGCGGGATGATCCGCTTCCACATTGCGGATGACAAAATTCGCTTCGACATTAACCTGAGTGGCGCCGAATCGTCCCATCTCAAAATCAGCTCCCGGCTGTTGCTCCTGGCCACCTTGGTGACTCAAAGCGGCACCGCGGATCGGGGGAGGTGAAGCGGTGCGGATCAGAGACTTCTCCATCCGTTTCAACCTGAGCCTCCTCGTTATCTCCGCGAGCGCGCTCGCCGTCCTGCTCGCTTCTCTTGGATTCGCCATCTATGAGTGGCAGAGTTATCGTGCGAGCGCCGTTCGCGAACTCACTGCCTTGGCCGACACCCTCGGCGCAAACACCGCTGCTTCTCTTGCCTTCAACGATCAGCGCACCGCCAAAGAGATGCTAAGCGCCCTCGCCACCGAACCGAGTGTTTTTGTCGCTTGCCTCTACGACAACCAGGGACGTGTATTTGCCGACTACCGCAGATCTGGCGGACCAAACACTCCGCTCCTTCCTGTGCTGCGCAGTGACGGAGCCTACTATGACCGCGAATCCCTCACTCTCTTTCGCGGTGTCGTCCTCAAGGGAGAGCGCACCGGGTCAATAGCCCTCGTCTTCGATTTGCGCGGCTTTCGCTCGCGGCTTCTCGAATATGCAAAGATCGCGATGCTAGTTCTTTTTGTCTCAGTTCTCGCCACTTTTCTTGCGTCTCTTCGCCTTGCGCAATCCATCGCGCACCCCTTGGTACAACTGGCCGCTGTAGCCCACCGCATTTCGACCGGGAAGGACTATTCCGTGCGCGCTGGAGTTGCCGGAGGGGAAACCGGCCTTCTCGTCGATTCTTTCAATGAGATGCTTTCCCAGATCGAATCACGCGATCGGGCTCTCAAAGGTGCACTGAGATCTCTTCAGGAGAGTGAAGAGCGCTATGCCCTCGCCGCCCGTGGCGCCAACGACGGCCTCTGGGACTGGAATCTCGTTACCGGTGAAATCTACTTTTCTCCACGCTGGGGGCAGATGCTCGGTTACTCAGAGAGTGAGTGCTGGACCACACCGGAACAGTGGTTCAGCCACATCCATGCAGAAGACCGCGAGCGGGTTCGCGCCGCGATTACAGCGCATCGCGACGGCAAAACCCCGGAATTCGTAAGTGAATACCGCATGCGTAAGAAATCCGGCGGCTATATCTGGACGCTTAGTCGCGGTATCGCGGTCCGCGATCCGGCCGGCAAGGCAATCCGCATGGCCGGCTCACAGACGGATATTACGGAAGGCAAAATCGTCGACCCGCTCACGCGCCTCCCGAACCGTCCCTACTTCATGGACCGCCTCGGGTCCGCGATCGAGACTGCTCGGCAGCAAAAGAAGCTCTTCGCTGTCCTGTTCGTCGACCTCGACCAGTTCAAACTGGTCAACGACAGCCTCGGACATGCAGCTGGCGACGAGTTGCTCATCGATTTCGCCGGGCGGCTGCGTGCCGGCGTCCGCTCCAATTCACGTCGGAATGGCTCTGCGGAATCCGTTGTGGCGCGTATCGGGGGAGACGAGTTCGCGATCTTCCTCGGTCAGATCCAGTGTGAGACCGACGCCTCTACGATCGCAACCCGTGTTCTCAAGCGGCTCGGCGAGCCGTTTCATATCGATGGTCGCAAGATATTTGTCTCAGCAAGCATCGGCATTGCCCTCAGTTCCACTGGCAGGACTCCGGAAGAACTTCTAAACAATGCGGACACCGCCATGTATCAAGCCAAGACCAACGGTAAAGCACGGTTTGAATTCTTCAATGAGGGATTGCGCAAGTTGGTCGTCACTCGCTTTGAGATCGAAACCGGTCTGCGCAAAGCCATCGACACCCACCAGCTGGTGCTTTACTACCAGCCGATCGTTGCGGCCAGCGATTCTCGGCTTTGTGGTTTGGAGGCACTCGTTCGCTGGAATCATCCCGAACGCGGGCTGATTCTCCCAGGCGAGTTCATTCCCGTTGCCGAGGAAAGCGACCTCATCGTCCTCCTTGGGCGCTGGGTTCTGGTCGAGGCTTGCCGTCAGATGGCCGAATGGCAGAAGACCTTTGCTTCCGGTCCTTCTCTCACAATCAGTGTGAATGTCTCCGCCCGGCAATTGAGCGATCCCCGCCTGATGGAGGATGTGCAGTTTGCTCTCGCCGAATCCGGACTGAATCCCAAGTCGCTGGCGCTTGAGATGACAGAAAGCTCCATCATGGGAGATACCAAGCAAACCCTGGAGATCCTTGACCGGCTGAAGGCGATGAAAATCCGGCTCCAAATTGACGACTTCGGAACTGGATACTCTTCGTTGAGTCGTCTCCAGCGGTTGCCATTCGACGATCTCAAGATCGACCGTTCTTTCATTCGTGATCTGAGCGCCGGAAACAGTAGCGCGGATATTGTGAAAGCCATCATGCAACTGGCGCACTCCCTCAAACTCGAAGTGGTCGCTGAGGGTGTGGAGACGGAGGAACAGTTATCCAGCTTGCGCCAATTAGGCTGCGATTACATGCAGGGGTTCCTGTTTTCAAAACCAGTCGACGCTGAAGCAGCCGCGGGGTTGTACCGGGAGGCTTGCGAGGCCGACCCCTTCTCTCTTGCATCTGCGCTTCTGTGACAGCATCGCAATGCGCTCGAAGGGCGAATTGATCATGTCGGGGACGCGCTACTAAGAGGCGTCGGGGGATTCATTACGCGCGCGCGCGATGGACTTGCGACGGCGGTGCAGCCTCTTTCTGAACCAGGTAGCCATCGACCGCTGAAGCCGCCTTGCGCCCTTCCGCGATCGCCCAGACTACCAGCGACTGGCCACGCCGCATGTCGCCCGCGGCAAAGATGCCATCGACCGAAGACATGTAATCGGTGGTAGCCACGTTGCCGCGCGAATCGACCGCCACGCCCAGTTGCTCAATCATGCCGTTGCGCACCGGTCCAAGGAAACCCATTGCGAGCAAAACGAGATCGACATCAAGGGTGAACTCCGAGCCTGCGATCGCCTCGAACTTCGGTGGCGCCCCCACCCGCGTAGCGTGCAACTGTTGCACTTCACCGCTCTCATTTCCGGTGAAACGGATACTGTTGATGCTCCAGTCCCGAATGCCACCTTCTTCGTGCGCACTCTCTGTACGGAGTTGCAAGGGCCACAGTGGCCATGGCGTGGAGGCTGCGCGCAAATCCGGGGGCTTCGGCATAATCTCGAACTGGTGCACGCTCTTTGCACCCTGACGATGACTCGTCCCCAGGCAGTCTGCGCCGGTGTCGCCGCCGCCAATGATCAGCACGCGCTTGCCCGCGGCGCAAATGGATGCTTCCGGGTCGATAAAGTCGCCTTCATTGCGGCGATTCTGCTGGGGCAGAAACTCCATTGCGTAGTGAATGCCCTTGAGCTCGCGTCCGGGAATCGAGAGGTTGCGCGGATGCTCTGCGCCTCCGCAGAGAAGGATTGCGTCGTAGTGGCCGGTTAGCGCATCGACCGGCACATTCACGCCCACGTGTGCATTCGTTAGGAAGGTGACGCCTTCGGCGCGCATCTGTTCAATGCGGCGATCGATGACATGCTTTTCCAGCTTGAAGTTGGGAATCCCGTAGCGGAGCAACCCACCGATGCGGTCATTTTTCTCGAAGACCGTCACCGAGTGTCCGGCGCGGCGCAACTGCTGCGCGGCGGCCAAACCAGAAGGTCCACTTCCGACCACAGCCACGCGCTTGCCGGTGTTGTGCTCCGGCGGTTCGGGGTGAATCCAACCCTCGTCCCATCCTCGCTCCACGATGCTGCGCTCGATCAGCTTAATCGAGACGGGCGGTGAAGTGATGCCCAGTACGCAGGACGCTTCGCATGGCGCGGGGCAAATGCGTCCGGTAAATTCCGGGAAGTTATTGGTCGCGTGCAGGCGGCGAACAGCGCTCTGCCAGCGGCCGTTGTACACCAGGTCGTTCCAATCGGGGATGAGATTGTTGACCGGGCAGCCGGTATGGCAGAAGGGGACACCGCAGTCCATGCAGCGTGCGCCCTGGTCGCGCTGCTTCTCTTCGGGGAATGGTTCGTAGATTTCAAACCAGTCTTGCACCCGATCTTCCACCTTGCGGCGGACCGGCTGTTCGCGTTCGATTTCAAGAAATCCAGTGATCTTACCCATGATGTGCCTCCGCAGTAGCCGTCACAGGAGGCGACGAAAGAATCTGTGGCGAATATTCCGATTCAACGCGAGGCACTCCGAGCACACGCTTGTATTCGTGCGGGAAAACCTTGATGAATCGCCGTTGTGCTTCTGCCCAATGTTCCAGGATCCATGCGGCGCGCGGACTGCCGGTCAGATCGCGATGGCGTTCAAGCAGCCCTCTCACCTCGGCTACATCTTCCTCGCTCGTGAGAGGCTCCAGATCGACGCTGGACTTGTTGCAACGGCGCGATGAAAAGTCACCCTGATCGTCATAAACAAAAGCGCGCCCCCCGCTCATACCCGCCGCGAAGTTGCGACCCGTCGCGCCAATCACTACTACGAGGCCGTTGGTCATGTACTCGCAGCCGTGGTCCCCCACGCCTTCTACAACTGCTGTCGCGCCAGAGTTGCGCACCGCGAATCGCTCGCCCGCGATTCCATTCAGGAATGCTTCTCCGCTGGTCGCTCCGTACAAAACCACGTTGCCGACAAGGATGCTCTCTTCCGGCAGGAAGCTTGAGGTCTTCGGCGGATAAGCGATAATGCGCCCGCCCGAAAGACCCTTGCCGACATAATCGTTGGCATCGCCTTCGAGCTCAAGCGTCACGCCTGTGGGCACAAACGCGCCAAAGCTTTGCCCCGCTGATCCGGCGAACTTGAAATGAATCGTTTCGTCCGGGAGTCCCGCCGAGCCGTAGCGCCGCGCGATCTCGCCGCCCAGCATGCCACCGACTGTACGGTGAACATTGCGAATGGCGAAGCTTCCGGCGACAGGTGTCTTCGACTCGAGAGCCGGCGCAGCCTTGGCGATCAACGCATGGTCAAGCGCCTGATCGAGCCCATGATCCTGCGCCTGCATCTTGCGCCGCGCCACGCGCGAAGGCACCGTGGGCACGTAAAGAATCGCGGAGAGATCTATGCCTTTCGCCTTCCAGTGCGCATCGGCGATCGAGGCGTCGATCCTATCCACGCGGCCCACCATCTCGTCGACGGTGCGGAAGCCGAGTTTGGCCATGTGCTGCCGCATCTGTTCTGCGATAAAGAAGAAAAAGTTGATCACGTGCTCCGGCTGTCCACTGAAGCGTGCGCGCAGCACCGGGTCCTGCGTCGCGATGCCCACGGAGCAAGTGTTCAGGTGGCACTTGCGCATCATGATGCAGCCCATTGTGATGAGCGGCGTTGTCGCGAAGCCATATTCCTCGGCTCCCAGCAGCGCAGCGATCACCACATCGCGGCCGGTCTGCAGTTTGCCGTCGGTCTGGACTTTGATTCGACCGCGCAGGTCGTTGAGCAAAAGCACTTGCTGTGTTTCCGCCAGGCCAAGTTCCCACGGCAGCCCGGCGTGCTTGATCGAGCTTAGAGGCGAAGCGCCCGTTCCGCCGTTGTCGCCCGAGATGAGCACCACGTCGGCGTGCGCTTTTGAGACGCCCGCGGCCACTGTACCCACACCCGCTTCCGAAACGAGCTTGACCGCGATGCGCGCCTTCGGGTTGACATTCTTCAGGTCGAAAATGAGCTGGGCCAAATCCTCAATTGAATAAATGTCATGGTGCGGCGGCGGAGAAATCAATCCCACGCCAGGAATCGAGTGACGTGTCTTCGCAATGACCTCGTCAACCTTGTGACCCGGCAACTGCCCGCCTTCGCCCGGCTTCGCACCCTGGGCCATCTTGATCTGCAATTCGTCGGCATTCACAAGATAGTTGGTCGTCACGCCAAATCGGCCGCTAGCCACCTGTTTCACTGCACTCCGGCGCGAGTCGCCGTTGGCGTCCCGCTTAAATCGCTCTTCGTCTTCGCCGCCCTCGCCGGTGTTTGACATGCCGCCCAAACGGTTCATCGCGATAGCAAGCGTCTCGTGTGCTTCCTTACTAATAGACCCAAAGCTCATCGCTCCGGTCGTGAACCGCTTCACGATCTCCTTCGCCGGCTCGACTTCCTCAAGAGGAATCGGCTCGTCGGCATATTTCAGTTTCAACAGTCCACGCAATGTGCAGAGATGGCGATTCTGATCGTCAAGCAGATCGGTATATTCCTGAAAAGTCGCGGGATTGTTCTGCCGCACGGCATGCTGCAGTTTGCTGATGGTCAGCGGATTCAGAAGGTGATATTCGCCGCCCTCGCGATATTGGTAGTGCCCGCCAACAACAAGCTCCGTCTCTGACTCTGTGAGCGGCTGAAAAGCATAGCTGTGCTTCATCTGTGCTTCGCGCGCCAGCACGTCGAGCCCCACACCTTCAATGCGGGAGGCTGTTCCTGCGAAGTAGGCATCGACGAGGGCTTGATTCAAGCCGACGGCTTCAAACACCTGCGCGCCACGATAGCTTTGCAGCGTGCTGATGCCCATCTTCGAAAACGTTTTGAGCAAGCCCTTGTTGATGGCCTTGATGAAGTTCTTTTCCGCGTGATTGCCGGTGATGTTGTGCGGCAACAAACCACGTCGTTTCAGATCGTGCAATGACTCGATGGCGAGATAGGGATTAATGGCGCTTGCGCCGTAGCCGATCAGCAGAGCGAAGTGCATTACTTCGCGCGGCTCGCCGCTCTCAATGATGAGCGCAACCTGGGTCCGGGTCTTCTCTCGCACGAGGCGATTGTGAACTGCGGCCATTGCCAGCAGGCTGGGAATCGGCGCGTAAGTCGGATCGACGCCGCGATCGGAGAGAATGAGCAGCGTATAGCCCGACGCCACCGCATGGGCCGCGCGGTTGCTCAAGTCATCCAGTGAATGCTTGAGTCCGGTTTCGCCATCGGCGGCGCGAAACAGTGCCGGCAGCGTAGTTGCCAGCAGATCGCCTGAAGAAACACGCCGCAGCTTTTCAAGGTCGCGATTGGTCAGCAGCGGATGCGGCAGTTTCAGCGTGTGGCAATTGTCGGGAGCTTCATCCAGAATGTTGCGCTCCGTGCCGATATAGCTGATTAGGGACATCACCAGCTCTTCGCGAATCGGATCGACAGGCGGATTCGTGACCTGGGCAAAAAGCTGTTTGAAATAGTTGAACAGCGGTTGTGGACGATCCGAAAGGCAGGCCAGTGGCACATCGGTGCCCATCGACCCGACTGGCTCCTCGCCCTTCGCGCCCATCGGCCCAAGCAGGATGCGCATGTCTTCTTCGCTGTAGCCGAATGCGCGCTGGCGCCGCAACAATGTCTCCGGATTCGATGCGATGGTGCGCGAAGGCTCGGGCAGTTGTTCCAGAGAGACCTGCTGCTCTTCGAGCCACTTTCCATAAGGCTGGCGCGCCGCCAACTGCTCCTTGATTTCAGCGTCCGAAATAATTCGCTTCTGTATCGTGTCGACTAGGAACATGCGGCCTGGTTGCAGGCGGCCTTTTTTGCGCACATCTTCCGCCGGCACTTCGAGCACGCCGGCTTCAGAGGCCAGCACCACCAGGTCATCCTTGGTCACGATGTAGCGGCCGGGGCGCAGCCCGTTCCGATCGAGGGTCGCGCCAATCACGCGCCCGTCGGTGAACGCGATCGCCGCCGGTCCGTCCCACGGCTCCATCAGCGAGGCGTGGTACTCGTAGAATGCGCGCTTATCCTCATTCATGTCGGGATTGCCCGACCACGCCTCGGGTATGAGCATCGCCATCACGTGGGGCAGGGAACGGCCCGACTGATACAAGAATTCAACCGCATTATCGAGCGAAGCGGAATCGCTGCCTCCCGGCACAATCACCGGAAACAGCTTTCCAATCTGATCGCCGTGCAATGGGCTTTCGAGCACCGATTGGCGCGCGTTCATCCAGCTCACATCGCCGCGAATGGTATTGATTTCGCCGTTGTGCGCCACATAGCGATAAGGGTGCGCCAGCTTCCAGCTCGGAAATGTGTTGGTGGAAAATCGCTGGTGGACAAGGCAGAGCGCGCTCGCCACAAGTGGATTGGCGAGCTCGAAGTAAAACTTCTCGATCTGCGGAGCCAGCATCAGTCCCTTGTACACGATGGTGCGACACGAAAACGACGGAACGAAAAAGTCGTCCTTGCCCTCGATTTCAGACTCGAAAATCTCGTTCTCGGTTCGGCGTCTCACGCGGTAGAGGAGCCGCTCGAACGCCTCTTCGTCGAGATCCGTCGGGCGACCGACAAACAGCTGCTCAATGTAAGGCTGCGAGGCACGCGCTTCGCGGCCAATCGCGTCCCCATTCACCGGCGTATCGCGCCAGCCAAGGACAGTCAGGCCCTCCTCCTGCGCGATACGCTCGAAAACACCCTCACATTGCAGGCGGCTGCTCTTGTCCACCGGCAGAAAACACATGGCCACGCCGTAGGCGCCGGCCTCAGGCAACTGGATGCCCAGTTCGCCGCACTCCCGGGCGAAAAAAACATGCGGAATCTGGATCAGGATTCCCGCTCCGTCGCCCGTCTCGGGGTCGCACCCGGCGGCGCCGCGATGCGTCAGGTTGATCAGCACCTCGAGCCCCTTGCGGATGATCTCGTGGCTCTTTTCGCCCCGGATGTTGGCAACAAGTCCCATCCCGCAGGCGTCGTGCTCATGATGCGGATGGTAGAGCCCCTGCGGTTTCGGTGTGCGGTGACGGCTGTTCGATCGGCCCATTGGATCCATAGCAACCTTCTTGATCTGCAAAGTAGAGACAGTCGTGTCGCTCAGACTCCGAAATACACAACCGCCTTAGCGTTCCGCACTCGGAATCACCAAAGAAATCTTTCAAGAGGTCCATCAATATGGACCGCACTGCGCCTGGGGTTCGCTGGACTCTTTAATATAAATGAAAAATTATTGAATCGCATTAGCCATTCAAAAGCCATTTGGAATCAATGGTCATTGGTGAAATCTAAAGCCGGCAAATCAGCAGTTCCCGCTCGTAGATCATCTCCGGCGGCAAATTGTCATGCAGGCTGATGAACAATTCCTCGTGCGCCATCACTTCTTTGCGCCAGGCCGTGCGGTCCACGGCCATCAACTCGTCGAACCTCTCGCGGGAGAATTTCAGGCCGCTCCAATCGATGTCCTCATAGCGCGGAACCCAGCCAATCGGCGTTTCGCGCCCTTGCGATCGGCCATGCACGCGCTCGACGATCCAGCGCAACACGCGCATGTTCTCGCTGAAACCCGGCCACAAAAACTTCCCGCCCTCATCCTTCCGGAACCAGTTCACATGAAAGATGCGCGGCGTGACATCGAGCTGGCGTTGCATGCGGATCCAATGCCGGAAGTAGTCCCCCATGTGATAGCCGCAGAAGGGAAGCATGGCCATCGGATCGCGTCGCACCTGACCCACCGCGCCCGTTGCCGCCGCAGTCGTTTCCGAGCCCATGGTCGCTCCCGCGTAGACACCGCTCGACCAGTTGAAGGACTGATAGACCAGCGGCAACGTTGTTGAACGCCTGCCCCCGAAGATAATTGCGCTGATCGGCACCCCATCCGGCGACTCCCAGTCCGGATCGATGCTGGGGCATTGCGACGCAGGCGCCGTGAAGCGGCCGTTGGGATGAGCCGCCGTGCGCCCCGTCGCCTTTCCAATCTCTGGCGTCCAGTGCTCGCCGCGCCAATCCAGGCACTCCGCGGGCGGGTTGTCCGTCATGCCCTCCCACCACACCCCGCCATCGGGCGTCAGCGCGACATTGGTGAAAATCGAATTTCGTGCCAGCGTCGCCATCGCCGTGGGATTGGTTCTTGTTCCGGTCCCAGGGGCCACACCGAAGAACCCCGCCTCTGGGTTGATGGCGCGCAGATGCCCTTTAGCATCGGGTCGAATCCATGCAATGTCATCGCCCACTGTCCACACTTTCCAGCCCTTCATCGCGGCAGGAGGAATCAGCATGGCGAAGTTGGTCTTTCCGCAAGCCGAAGGAAAAGCCGCAGCCACGTAGGTCTTCTCGCCCTCAGGATTTTCGACGCCGAGAATCAGCATGTGCTCGGCCATCCAACCCTCATCGCGCGCAATGTTCGACGCAATCCGCAGGGCAAAGCATTTCTTGCTCAGCAGGGCATTGCCGCCGTAGCCCGAGCCATACGACCAGATCTCCCGGCTCTCAGGAAAATGCACAATGTATTTCGTCTCATTGCAGGGCCACGGCACATCGGGTTCGCCAGGCTTCAGCGGCATGCCGACAGAATGCATACACGGCACCACGCGCTTCTCGTCCTTGTCGATTTCCGCGAACACGTCTGCGCCAATTCTTGCCATTGTCCGCATCTGCGCCACCACGTAGGCCGAGTCCGTGAGCTGCACGCCGATTCCCGACAACGGCGAACCGATCGGCCCCATGCTGAACGGCAGCACATACATCGTGCGTCCCTGCATCGATCCGCGAAACAGTTGCTTCAGCCGCCGCCGCATGACGTAGGGGTCTTCCCAGTTGTTTGTCGGCCCGGCAGCCGTGCGCGAGAAGGAACAGATAAACGTCCGGTCCTCCACCCGCGCCACGTCGCCGGGGACAGACCGAGCATAAAAACAGCCCGGCCATTTCTTCTGGTTCAGCCGGATGAAAGTCCCCGTATCAATCAGGCCCTCGCAGATCGCATCGTATTCGGCCTTCGAGCCGTCGACCCAATGGATGGCATCGGGCCGGCAAAGATCGGCCATCTTTTCCACCCAGCGAATCAGGTGCTTGTTCGTGGTGGGTGGCGTGGTGTTCGAGAGAGGCTCGCTTGCAATCGCGGACTGCTTCATGCGCTGGTTTCATCTCCTGCCGAGGAACTTGCATGTCTGCGGCGGCGCCGTTGTCCCGCATCGGACGGCGATTTCCATAAAGATAACAGCAACGGCGGGTCAATCGGCATTGTGCCTCTGCGACTTCAGGTTGATTCCCTTGCAGAGCGAGGTTGCATTTGATATCAATGAATCGCCCCAGCGGGAGTGCATGGAATCCATTTCAAAATTTCCTCGGGTCACCTTGCACTTCAATACGCACACGCTTTTCTTGCCCGTGATTCTCCTAGTCTCCGGCTTGATGACGTCGAATGACGCGTGGGCCCAGACAGCGCAATCTATCTCGGAATTACATCGCAGCTTTGCCAATCCGCCGGACTCGAGCCGCATCATGATGCGCTGGTGGTGGTTCGGGCCTGCCGCAACAAACTCCGAAATCACCCGCGAACTGGAGCAGATGAAGGCTGCCGGCATCGGCGGCGTTGAGATCGCCAATCTGTATCCGCTCGCGCTTGACGATCCCCAAACAGGATTCCACAACACGCCGTTTCTCTCGCCCGAGCATCTTGCAGCGTTAGGCTTTGCCGCTCAGGAAGCGCGCCGCCTCGGCCTTCGTGTCGATGTGACGTTGTGCAGCGGCTGGCCATTTGGCGGCCCACATATTCCAGTCACCGAATCCGCCGGCAAACTGCGGGTCGAGACAAACACTATTCCGGCTGGCGCAACCTTCGCGCTTGCGCCGCACATCGACACAGGCGAATCGCTCATCACGGCATTTCTTGTTCCCGATCCCCCTTCCTCCGACGAACTCGCGCACGCCGAGCCGCTCTCCACCCCAGTCGCGGGCAGATACACCTTTCCCGCTTCCGACCAACCGCGCAAGCTTGTCTGCTTCATTGCGAGTCGCACGGGCATGATGGTGAAAAGGCCGTCCATTGGAGCCGAGGGATTTGTGCTCGATCACTATGACCCGGCTGCGGTCCAGAATCACCTCCATGCGGTCGGCGACCGGCTCCTGTCAGCCTTCGGCGACCACCCTCCCTACGCCGTCTTCAGCGACAGTCTTGAAGATTACGGCTCCGATTGGAGTCCCGCCCTGCTCGACGAATTCGAGCGGCGCCGAGGATACGATCTTCGTCCCCATCTTCTTGCTCTCATCGAAGACATCGGCCCGGAAACAGCCGCAATCCGTCACGACTGGGGTCTTACTCTTACCGAGATGGCGAACGACGCCTTTCTCAAGCCGATTCATGCATGGGCCGAAGCGAATTACACCCAGTTCCGCTCGCAAACCTACGGCTACCCGCCGGTGACGTTATCGAGCAATCGCTTTGAAGACCTTCCCGAAGGCGAAGGCAAAGCGACCTTCATGATGGATCGAGAATTCTCCGACACGCGCTGGGCCGCATCGGCAGGCCATCTTTTTCATCGGCCGGTCATTTCCTCGGAGACATGGACGTGGCTGCATTCGCCTGCCTTCCGCGCCACTCCGCTCGACATGAAGGCCGAAGCCGATCTTCATTTTCTGCAGGGTATCAACCAACTCGTTGGCCACGGCTGGCCCTACTCGCCGCCCTCCGCAGCCGAGCCCGGTTGGCGCATGTATGCGGCGGCAGCTTTCGATGCCCATAACCCCTGGTTCTTTGCCATGCCCGACCTGACGCGCTATTTGCAACGCGTCAGCTTTGCGCTGCGCCAGGGAGAGCCCGCCAATGACGTGGCGCTCCTGCTGCCGAACGATGATGTGTGGGCCTCGTTTCGCGCAACGATCGCGAAACGCCAATCGCCCACGTCGGCGGCAGGCTTCGATGAGTCGGGTTCGAACGTGAGCGTCGATGAGTCGATGGACAAGTTTCTTGGCAAGCAAGTCATCGCGCAGATTCTCGATGCCGGATTCAATCTCGATTTCATTGATGCCGACGCTATCGACAACGTTGGTATTCCTTACAAGGTCCTCGTCCTCCCGAACGTCGATCGGCTACGGCCCGCGACTTACGAAAAGATTCTTGCCTTTGCGCAAAAAGGCGGAATCGTGATCGCCACGCGTCGCCTGCCCGGCACTGCTCCCGGCTTCTTGCATGCCGCCGAACAATCGGCGCGCATCAACGAGCTCTCGCAGCAGCTCTTTCACGGCGGCATTCTTTCGGCGCATTTTGTTGAGGACGAATCCCGCCTCGGTGCGGAACTCGCGGAGGATGCCGCGCCTGACATGACACTGACACCTCGCTCGCCGGAGATCGGCTTCATTCACCGCAAATTCTCCGGGGGTGATCTGTACTTCGTCGCCATCACGTCGAACGAGGTGAAACATGTCCACGTGCATTTCCGTGATGGCGCAAAACACGCAGAGATGTGGGATGCTTTTACTGGCGAGGTTACTGGCCTTCCTGATCCAACCAACATTGCACTCGATCTCGCGCCGTACGAGTCGCGCCTCATCTTTTTTTCGAACGATGCGAAACCGCCTCAGCCCGAACCAGCGCGTCGAGAATCAGTCCTCACCGATCTTTCCCAGCAGTGGAAGGTCACCTTCAGCGATACCGGAATCACGAGCCAAATGGATCGCCTTGAAACGTGGACAAACGACACTCGGACGGAATTCTTTTCGGGCAAAGCCGTCTATGAGAAAACTCTTGAACTTCAGCCCAGCCAAATCGCTCAAGGCGCTCGCCTCCTCCTCGATTTTGGCACCGCGGAACCAGAGCCTCTACCATCGCCACCGGGGCAACACAACACGCGCGCCTATCTCGACCCGCCCATCCGCGAAGTCGCAGAAGTCTATGTCGACGGCAAGCGCGCCGGCGTAGTCTGGCGTCCGCCTTATCGCATCGACGTCACGGGATTCCTTCATGCCGGCTCCAACCAACTGCGCATCGTCGTCGCCAACACAGCGATCAACGAATTGGCCGGCCAGTCGCTGCCCGATTATCGGCTTTTGTGGGGCCGCTACGGTATGCGTTTCGTCCCCCAGGGCATGGATGACCTGCATCCATTGCCATCCGGCCTCCTTGGTCCCATCACGCTCGTCGAGTCCACGCCCGTCCAATAGCCAATCGCCATTTTCCAGATTTTAAGAAATCGCCAAACTCTTCTCTTGCGGCCAAATCGCGCCAACAGCTAGACTCCTCCCCATGACGAAACTGCACCGTTCCCATGTCCTGTTCGCCTCTCTGTTGTTTCTAGCCGCAACATGCAGCCAAGCGCAGGACTGGGCCAAGGCACGCCTCGATGCTTCCCCGCGTCATCATGAATATGTCTCGCTCAAGCGCGACACGCGTACATTGCAGGCATTCGTCGTCTACCCAGAGGTCAAAGAAAAGGCTCCGGTCGTCATTCTGATCCACGAGATCTTCGGTCTCTCCGATTGGGCGAAAGAAATGGCCGACGAATTGGCCGCCGAGGGCTTCATCGTAGTCGCCCCCGATTTACTCTCCGGCTTCGGTCCCAATGGCGGCGGATCGAGCGAGTTTCCCAGTCAGGATGCAACCGTCAAAGCAGTCTCCGGTCTTGATCCGGCTGGCGTCCTCGCCGACTTGGACGCTGCCGCCGACTATGGCAAACACATTCCCGCAGCCAACGGAAAAATCGCGGTAGCTGGCTTCTGCTGGGGCGGAGGAAAATCCTTCGCGTTCGCGGCCCATCGCCGAGATCTATCCGCGGCTTTTGTCTTCTATGGTCCCGGCCCAGCCGATGTCTCAACGATCGTGGCGCCTGTGTACGGGTTCTACGCCGGCAACGACGCGCGCATTGGCGCCACTCTCCCCGCCACCACCGATGCCATGAAGGCCGCCGGCAAGTTCTACGAGCCGGTCACATACGACGGTGCCGGCCACGGCTTCATGCGCGCCGGCGAGGACCCTACCAACACCAATCCCGCCAACAAGAACGCGCGCGAGCAGGGGTTCGCTCGGCTCGTGAAGTTACTGCATGAGTTGAAACCTGCCCAGGCCGCGGTTCCAAACACTCCAATTCTTCCAGTCGTTGGTGCCGCAGAAAAACTCTGCCACGATCCCACGCAGACCAGATCAGGTTCGTAACCGAATCGGTCGCGTCTTCGCAGAACGAGCCTTTCTAATTTCGTCTGACATTGGGGAGACGTTCTTCCCGCGTCAACAGTCCGTCTCGTCCTCGCCGATACCATGAACACTATGGGCCACGCACAAGCCGAATGGAGAAGGGAACTGCGCGCCATGATTGTGCTCGCGGTCCCAGTGGTGTTGAGCGAACTGGGCTGGATGGCCCAGGGCGTTGTCGACAACATCATGGTCGGCCGCCTCGGTCCGGAAGCCATCGGCGCAGTCTCCCTCGGCAATGCGGTCTACTACACTCCGTGTCTCTTCGGAATCGGCCTGCTGCTCGGCCTCGACACGCTCGTCTCGCAGGCTTACGGCCGCCGCGATCACGACGAATGTCATCGTTGGCTAGCGCAGGGCGTCTACCTCGCGTTCATTGTTACGCCGCCCCTGATGCTGCTCGTCGCTGCTATGAGCTACGGCATCGCGCGCTTTGGCGTCATCCCCGCCGTAGCCGTTCCAGCCAGCACCTATCTGCGCATTCTCAACTGGGGAACTCTGCCTCTGTTGCTCTACGGCGGCATTCGCCGCTACCTGCAAGGAGTGGGCCAGGTCCGCGTCATCACCCTCACATACATTCTGGCCAACCTGCTCAACTGGGGCGGCAATTGGGTTCTGATTTACGGCAAGCTTGGTTTTCCCGCGCTCGGAGTCGACGGCTCCGCGATCTCCACCTGCGTTGCGCGCGTGGCCATGGCTGCGGCACTGCTTGTCTTTGCCTGGCGTTACGAACGCAAGCGGGGCCACCCGCTATTTCGTCATTGGGCCGCTCCGCAAATCGACCGCCTGCGCAAGCTAGTCCGTCTCGGTGCGCCCGCGGCCGGCCAGATTCTTCTTGAAGTCGGCGCCTGGAATCTGTCGACATTTTCCGCGAGCTATCTCAACCCGGTTGCCCTAGCAACCCACGCCATCGCCCTCAACTACGCGAGCATCAGTTATATGGTCCCGCTGGGCGTTTCCGCCGCAGCCGCGGTGAGTGTAGGTCACGCCGTAGGCGCCGGCAACCCGGCACGCGCGCGCCGCGCCGGATGGCTCGCCCTGGGTCTCGGCACAAGTTTTATGCTGGTGGCCGGAGTAGTCTTCTTCATCGCGCCGAGAGCACTCATCTCGCTCTACACAACCGACCCACGCGTACTCGCCGTTGGCCCCTCATTGCTCTGGATCGCCGCAGCTTTCCAGGTCTTCGATGGCATTCAGACCGTCTGCACCGGCGCATTGCGTGGCCTCGGCGAAACCCGTGCCCCCATGGTCGCCAATTTCATCGGCTACTGGATTCTCGGCCTGCCGCTTGGCCTGACCCTCTGCTTCGTGCTGCGCTGGGGAATCTATGGCACCTGGATCGGGCTTACTCTTGCGCTGGTCGTGATTGCTACGGCTCTCCTGGTGCGCTGGCGCAACGATTCAGCCAAAATTGCCCTGACTTCCTGAAATAATTGCACTTGCGCGTCGCACGGACCCCGCCAATCCTCGCCAGCCCCGCCTTTTTCAGAATGCCAAAAATGCACCGCAAATTATGCCTTTTTTTGAACGCATCAATAAATCATTGCCGATCCGGTTACCTTGAGCGAAACCCACGCGTCCCATCGTGGTACGAGCCAACCGATAAGTGACTATAATCACCCAAGTAGAGTAGTGGTCGAGCTCGTACAAGATTTTATTTGAAGGGAATCCCGCCAAATGGCGACAGGAGACCTGGCCCTGGGTCAAGAGCAGGGCGCTTTAAATGCTGCGCGCAAGCGCATATCGAACGACTTCAGCATTATCGTAGCAACGGTAAACGGTTCCGGCTCGCAATCCGCCAATAGCGTTCTGCTGAAAAGCATCTTCGGAATGGGCGTTCCCGTCAGCGGGAAAAACCTGTTCCCCTCAAACATCGCCGGACTACCCACCTGGTACACCATTCGCGCCAGCAAAGACGGCTACGTAGCCCGCAGGCGCGGCTCGCAAATTCTGATCGCGCTCAATCCCGAAACCGCCAAGCAGGACATGCTTGAGATGGACTCGGGCGGCGCAGCCATCTACGAAGAAAGCTTCAACCTCAAGCAGTATCGCGACGACGTAGCCTGCTACCCGGTGCCATTCGACAAGATCACAGCCTCAATCTGCCCGGAACCCAAGCTGCGCAAGCTGGTCAGGAACATGGTGTTCGTGGGGGTCGCTGCGCAGTTGCTTTCCATCGATCTCAGCGTCGTCGAAGCCGGCCTCAAGAAGCAATTCGCGAAAAAGCAGAAGGTTTTTGATCTGAACTTCGGCGCCGTCAAAGCGGGTTTCGACTACGCGCGGGAAAAGCTCGTCAAGCAGGATCCCTACGTCATCGAGAAGTCGAACCAGACCGCGGGCAAAATCATCATCGATGGCAATGCGGCCTGCGGCATGGGCGCTGTCTTCGCGGGTGTCACCGTGGTAGCGTGGTATCCCATCACGCCCTCCACTTCGCTCATTGAAGCCACCACCGATCTGCTGAAGAAGTTCCGCGTCACGCCGGAGGGCAAAGCGACCTTCGCTGTCGTACAAGCCGAAGACGAGCTTGCCGCCATCGGCATGGTGCTCGGCGCAGGCTGGGCAGGCGCGCGTTCCATGACCTCGACCTCCGGCCCCGGCATCTCGCTGATGGCGGAGTTTTCCGGACTCGGCTACTTTGCCGAGATCCCCGGCGTCATCTTCGACGTGCAGCGCTCCGGCCCCTCGACGGGCCTGCCCACCCGCACCTCGCAGGCGGACCTCCTCTCCACCGCGTTCCTTTCGCATGGGGACACCAAGCACATCATCCTGCTCCCCGGTTCCGTGAAAGAGTGCTTCGAGTTTTCGATGGCCGCATTCGATCTGGCCGAGCGTCTGCAGACCCCCGTCTTCGTGCTCACCGATCTCGACCTCGGCATGAACAACTGGATGTCCGAGCCGTTCCAATATCCTGACAAGCCCCTCGACCGCGGCAAGGTGCTTACGGCCGAAGATCTCAACCGCCTCGGCGGCTTTGCGCGCTACCGAGACGTAGACGGCGACGCCATCGGCTGGCGCACTCTGCCTGGCACGCGTCATCCCAAGGCCGCGTATTTCACCCGCGGTTCCGGCCACAACGACGCCGCAGCCTATACCGAAAAACCCGACGAGTACCAGGCCGTGATGGATCGCCTGACGCGCAAATTCGAAAACGCTCGAAAGCTGGTTCCTGCTCCGCTCATAATCAGGGACAAATCATCCAAGATCGGCTTTCTCGCCTACGGAACGACCGACTTCGCACTGCGCGAGAGCCTCGACCAAATCAAGAAGGAGTACAAGCTCGACGCGGATTACCTCCGCATCCGCGCTTTCCCCTTCGCCCACGAGATCCATGACTTCGTCGCCTCACACGAGCGCGTTTACGTCGTCGAACAAGATCGCGACGCACAACTGGCCAGTCTGCTCAAGCTCGATCTACCCGCAGACCAGGTCGTCAAACTGCGCAGCATTCTCTTCTACAACGGGCTTCCGATGGATGCCCGCAGCATCACCGATGAATTCGTAACCAAGGAAGGCCTCTAGTACCACGACCGGGTAATTCTGTAACCCATCCTACGAACCTGGGTGCCCCAGGTCTCGACTTTGAGACCTGGGAAAGCACGAACCCCGCGATCCAGGTTTCGTAATTGGGCACCAGGTTTCGTAACAGGGCACGACTTCAGTCGTGCCGATACAGAGGGAAGAAGATTCGGGGCTTGAGCCCCTGAGGGAATTATGGCAACCGCAACACCCACACCGAAGCTCAATCACATCGGCCTGCCCGTCCTCGAATACCGCGGCGGCAAATCGACGCTCTGCGCCGGCTGCGGCCACAACGCCATCTCCGAGCGCATCATCGACGCCATGTTTGAGATGGGCGTCGAGCCCGAGCGCATCATGAAGATGAGCGGCATCGGCTGCTCCTCCAAGAGCCCTGCCTACTTCATGAGCCGCTCGCACAGCTTCAACAGCGTGCACGGCCGCATGCCGTCGGTCTCGACGGGCGCCATTCTCGCGCAACACCAGATGCAAATGCTCGGCGTCTCCGGCGACGGCGACACCGCATCCATTGGCATCGGCCAGTTTGTTCACCTTCTGCGCCGCAATCTTCCGATGATCTACATCATCGAAGACAACGGCGTATACGGCTTGACCAAAGGCCAGTTCTCCGCCACCGCCGACATCGGCTCCAAGCTGAAGACAGGCGTCATCAATGAGCTTCCGGCCATTGACACCTGCGCTCTGGCCATCCAACTCGGCGCAACCTTTGTCGGCCGCTCCTTCTCGGGCGATAAGAAGCAGTTGCTCGCCATGCTGAAGGCTGCCATTGCCCACAAGGGCACCGTGATGCTCGACGTCATCAGCCCTTGCGTGACGTTTAACGATCACGAAGGCTCGACCAAGAGCTACAAATTCATGCAGGAGAACGACGAGCCCATCAACGAAATCGGCTTCGTCGCCAGCTTCGACGAAATCGATGTCGACTACGACTCCGGCCAGGTCTACGACGTGCAGATGCACGACGGCTCGAACCTCCGCCTGCGCAAGCTGCACGAGGACTACGACCCCACCGACAAGGCCAACGCCGTCCGCACCCTGATGGAAGCCGAAGAAAAGAACGAAGTCCTCACCGGCGTCTTCTACATCAACACCGAGAAGCCCACCTTCATCGACCATCTCAATCTTATCGACGAGCCACTGGCCACGCTCCCCGAGTCCCTCACTCGCCCGCCGAAGTCCGCGCTCGACGCCCTCATGGCCAACCTGCAGTAGGTTATCTTCGAAGGCTCACGGAAAAGCCCCGCGCAAGCGGGGCTTTTCCTTTTGTGGGGCGCCCCGGTTCGTTGAAGCAATGGGCGTTTCGCGAAACAAATCTCGTTGCATGTGCCTTAACCAGTCATGTTGCCCACTGTAATTATTTTGCCGGGGTGGTAGAACCAGAGTTACTCTTCTTGGCGAGTGGCCCAGGTACGGGGAGCGCGAGCGAGCACTAGATTGGTTGCCCCACATCTCGATTCTGAGATGTGGGATAGCACGAACCTCGCCCTCAAAGTTCAGTTGTAGGCCCGGACGGCAAAGCCCCAAGCCCCCATTGCAAATCGGTCCAATCCTAGCTAAGATAAACCTAGCATTGTGGAGGGCCGCGATGATTGAAGCGACCATGTTCGAAGCCAAAACCCAGCTTTCCGATCTGGTGAAGCGGGCGCAGCGAGGGGAAAAGATTGTCCTCACCACGGGAAGGAACAGGACGCCAGTAGCCGAGATCGTTGCCTTGAAACCAGCGAAAAAGCGGGCATTAGGCTTGTTCGCCCATCCCGGTTTCGAAATCCCCGCCGACTTCGACGAACTTCCCGATTCCGAAATGAGGGCCTGGCGCGGAGAGGAGTCCGGAGAGAAGCCCGAGGACAGCGAATGAGAGTCCTCATCGACACGCACTATGTGCTGTGGTCCGCGATAAACCCCACGCACATGGAGTCATGGGCCAGGAAACTGATCGAAGACCTCAAGAATGAGATCCTGGTTTCTGCCGCCTCCATCTACGAAATCAGTCTGAAGGTGCGGTACGGCAAGATCCCCGAGGCGGTCGAGTTCGAGAGCGATCAGATTCTCAATATCGAGAATCGCCTCGGATACACGATTCTCCCCTTGGAAGCCGAGTCTCTGCTGCGCGCAGCGCGCTTCGTGAACGCCCACGCCGATCCATTCGATCGCATGATTGCTGCTCAGGCGATCCAGCATAATCTTCCAGTTCTCAGCACGGATCAGAAGCTTGATGCATTCGGAATCCGCCGCTTGAAGAGGCCAAAGTAGCAAAGCTCTCGGAGGAAATGGGAATCGGCTCGCGCGCCCCCGCATTCACTCCCGGAGGGAGCGGGGACATTAGCCCAGGACGAAGTCCTGGGAACAGAACGCCACTTGGATCCAGCCCCGTAGGGGCGGCGCATTCCAGCCGATGATTTTCAATGGAGCGGCAAAAGCGAGGGCTAGTGGACGGCGATGCGCACGCCCATCTCGTTGCAGGTGCCTAAACCAGCCATGTGCCCCCTGGAATTATTTTGCCGGGGTGGTTGAATCAGAATTTTTCTTCTTGCCGAAGAGCTTCGAGAGGCCGGTCTTATGGAGGATGTCGGCGCCTTTGCTGCGCAAAGCTGCGGCGTTGCCTTTCACCAGGCCGTTGACATCCGCGGTGATGACGGGGTTCTCCGCTGTGCCGGTGATATTGATGGGGATACCGGTGGCAGTCGAGGGTTTGTCGGCAGCAGATGTGCTGTTCAACTTTGTGAGGATATTTACGCCGACTTTATTGAGTCCTTTAGCGCTCGTGACTTTGGAGATCAAGTGGAAATCGAGCGCACCGGAAGGGGACACGGTGCCGCTGCCGGTAGACGCGCCGAGGGCAGGAAGCACCGAATAGATATTCGTGCTCTCGCTGCCTGATTTGGTGATGCGGATGTCGGCGCGAGCGACATCGACGGCGGTGGTATCGCCGGTCTTGATGCCACCTAGGGCGGCGATGCCAACGATCTTGGAGCCGAGATCGTACCCCACCAACTGCGTATTTTTGATCTCGTAGGAGCCGGCGATGACGTTGTCTTTTGCCGAGCCCTTGATGTCGAAGTTGGCCGACAGCGTTCCGCCCTGGAGGACGGCATCGTTGGGAAGCCTTACGCCGACGGCGGGCAGAAGCGCCTGCAGACCGTCGATCGGGACACTTTGGGCCAGCAGCTTGAGATCGAAGACTGGTTCGTTTGCGGCGAATTGATAGGTGCCTTTGATGTGAATGGCGACAGCGCCGGTCTGAAGGGCGAGATCGGAGACTTGGCCACTGTTGCCTTTGAGGGAGTGGACAACCCGATAGTTGACATCGACGGCATGCGGGGCGGCCTTGCCGCCTTTGAGGAGGATGAGGTGCTCAGCGTGAACTTTGCCGTCGCTGGTGACATTCACTCCGTCTGAGACGACGTGGGCGTCGAGGTCACCGATCATGGAGATTCCAGCCGCGGGGTCGATGTACCCGGCCACAACGGGGTCCAGGTGCGCGATGGTGAGTTGGGCGTCGAAGGTGGTGGCCGCGGCGTCTTGCGGATTGATAGGCCCGACGGTTCCGGAGACCGCTACCTTGCCGTCGCCGGGCAGCGAGGCGCTAACCGTGAAGGGAAAGGCCTCTGCCAGGGAGAAGTGCTCCAATTTCACGTCGAGATGGTCGTAGATCTGAGGATTTCGCTGCACGGGCAGCGTCTCGATTGTGGCGTTTCCCTCTTTGATGGTGATGAGGCCGACGGGGAGATCCGGTAAAGCGGCCGTCTGCGTGGTGTTCTGTGAAGAAGGAGCCCCATGGTTCAGGCCGTGGCTCAAGGTTGAAAAGTTCCAACTGCCATCTTCGGCGCGCAACAGATGGATTTGGGGAGCATCGACCTCAAAACTCCGCACCACCAGCTGACGGTCGAAAATGAGCGGCTTCATCTGAACGCCAATGCGCAATCGTTTCGCGGTAAAGAATGGAGCCTCGCCGAACTTCGGGTCTTCGGCTATGGCGAGATCGTTCGCCACCAGGCTTCCTGTCATGACGGAGAAGCTCAGAGCGCCGAGGGTGACCTTGCGGGAAAGGGCCGCGGTAAGCCGGCTCTCGATGAGAGGACGAAAAGTGTTGGCGTCCACGAAAAGGCGAATGGCTGTAGCTGCGAGTACGGGTAGTGCTACGGCTGCAGCCAGACCGATCTTGACCGACTTCTTCATAAATCCTCCGCGTTAAGAAAGGGGCTACTCCAACTTCATACGCGCGTTCGTTTCTTTCATGGTCGCAATCGGTCACGAGAACCATTTATGAAGACTAAACGAATCGTCGACGCCGCGGCTCAAATCAGTCCCGATAAGTCCTGGTGCATGTCCGCTTATATTTATCGAACTAGCTGAAGTTGCTTAACCGATGCGAGCGATTCGCTGCAACGCACAAAGAAACCCCGCGTTTTCGTGCCACCACCCTTTGCACAAAATTAAGCCTACTTGAGGCAGAGTAGGAGTGGGTAAGTCTGCGGCACTCTCTTCGCATCGGCCGTGAGTGTCGATACGTTTTCCTCGTCTTCCGATCCAAATCGAGTTCTAAGGAAACCAATTCCGAGTTTTGAAAGGGCGCGGCTTCAGCCGTGCCGCAAATTGCCGGAAATGTGTGGCGGCTTTAGCCGCTGAGGGATGTTCTGAAAACTCAAAGCTTTCCTAACTCCCCTTCCTGAGACGACTCTGCGGATAAGTTCAATGCGCAGACGACTGTGGCGACACCGACTGTCGCTAAAGTCAAGAAAAAAGAGACGTTGCTCCCAGAGTCCGGGGGGCGGGTATCCGCCCGACTGAGCCGACGACTCTGTCGGTGCACAATGGCAAGATAAACGCACGAAAGCTAAGTTCCAATTTCGGAACGCTGCTAAGTCCTTGGCCGAGAGATATTTCGCCATAAAGCGATTGACTCGATTGAGGTTAGCGTAAATTATCGACTCGGGTAAATTCAATCGGAAGAGATATTTAGCGAGAAAGGGGAGCGAGGGGGTATCCCGAGGGGAAGATCTGGAAGGGAATGCGACGATGCGTGAGGACTAACGGGCGGCGACACGCACGCCCATCTCATTCAGTTTGGCTCGTGCCTGCTGTGCTTCGGGGGTCTGCGGATGGCGTTGAATCAGCGAGCGCAGTTCATGCGTCCCAGCATCGCGCTTGTTCGTCGCGATCAGCGCCAGCCCTTTGTGCAACTGCGCGGTCGCGGCTTTCGGGCTTCCGCTGAACTGCTCCAGCACCACGTCGTAAGCCTTCACCGCGTCATCGTAGTCGCGTTGCCGGTAGTCAATCTCGCCCAAATAGAATTGCGCGCTGCCCGCCATCGGATCCATCGGATAGTAGTGAATCACGTCCTGAAATTCGTTGGTGGCCAGCGGATATTTGGCCGCGTTGAAATCGCTCAACGCTGCCTGATAAGTCTGCTCGAGCGGGGGAGCCTGATTGACCGGCGGACCGGAGTTCATCATCGCTCCCGGCCCATTGGGAGCAGGCGCGGTCCCGTTCGGCATTCCTGGCGAACCGCCTTGCGGAGCACTCTGTACATTCTGCAACTGGCTCTGCAAATCCTGAATGGATTTTTCCAGCTTCGCAATACGCGTCTTCAGTTCGTCGACCGAATCATTCAGCGACTGCACCTGGCCGGAACTCGTGTCGAGTTTTCCATTCAGGTTATCGACCTGCGTATTCAGCTTCTGCTGCAGGGCAGTCACAGTCCCATTCATCTGCGTGGCCTGATCCGCTGTCTGCTGAGCCAGGTTCTGCAGCACCGCGAACCGCGTGTCCATCGTGGTTTGCAGCCGCTGCACCATGTCGAGAAGCTGCTGGATCTGTGTTTGCATCTGCACCGTCTCTTTCGAGACGGCATGCGCGCGAACCGGCGCCAAAGCTAAAACCAAGGCCAGTGCAGACGCCGCCAGGAGACTGTTGCGATAAGTGTCTGTGATTTGCATCCTTCACCTATAAGCGGAAGCTGCTGCCGACCAGCAGGCCAGCAGCAACTTCCTAAGTTTACAATTATTGATCGAGTGAGAATCCAGCGCGGCGGTTCTGCTGCCAGCACTGCTCGTTCGATTCGGAACAAAACGGCTTTTCTTTTCCGTAGCTGACAACGCGAATGCGATCGGCCGCGATTCCAGCGGTTACAAGAGCATTCTTTGCGGCATTGGCGCGATTTTGTCCCAAGGCCAGGTTGTACTCGTCGGATCCGCGCTCATCGCAGTAACCGCCGATCACAATCTTCAGGTTTGCGTGGCTCGCGAGATACGAAGCGTCATGCGACAGCGTCGACTGCGCATCGCTGCGAACATCGTACGTGTCGTAGTCGAAGAAAATATCCTGGACGTTCGCCCTGAATTCTTCCTCGGCCGACATTGTATTGGAAGGCGCCGATACAGCTGGCGGCGCACTCACTGTCACCTGAGCCGTCGCATCCGTTGTGCCCCCATCGCCGCGCGCCACCAGGTGGTAGGTGGTCGACGAGGCTGGCGTCACGGTCTTCACGCCAGTGGTTGGCACATCGCCGAGTCCGTCGATCGTGGCGCTGGTCGCGTCGGTCGTGCGCCAGCTCAACGTCACCTGATCGCCGGCCGAAATCTGCGACGGCGTTGCGGTAATCTGCGCTGTTGGTGCCGGCGTGGCTTGCGGCGCGGTTGCGGCAGGTGGCGGCGGCTGTTTCTTCTTGCAACCAGCAACAGCAACCAGGGCGACGAGCAGGACTACTGGAAAGAAAATTCGAAAACGTCGATTCAATTCGTAGCTCCTTCCGCAATTTCCAAGCGACGTAACCATTTTATTCCTCTGTTCAACAGGCGCGCGTCTTGCCCTGTTGCACAGCTTGCGTGCGGATTGCATCGTCTGGAAACGCGTTGTGGTTTTTGTCGATGCCGCATCCAATTTGCGCAACGAATGCGGGTTCGGCTTTCAAAGTTGTGAGTTCCTCCCGTGCCGATTGGCACAGGAGTTCCTGCATCGCTAAACATGTTAGTGCAGGCGGGGGAGTAACCTCTGTGACCGCGTTCACTTCCAACTCCAGTTCGGCATGAAGTTGTTTCCCGAATGCGTCAACTGGTGCTGATCTGTCCCATCGGCGAGCATCGACCAGATCTCTGTGCGGCCGCCTTGCTTCCGTTCAAAAACAATGTGACGTGTGTCCGGAGCCCAAGAGGGAAAATCGTTCGTGCCTTCCTCGTGCGTCAACTGCTGCCAGCGCTTGGTCGCAATGTCCATGATGTAGATGTCCTGGCCGCCAGGCGCGCCCGGTCCATACTTGCGATTCCAGCTGAAAGTCAGGAACTGGCCGCTCGCTGACCACGACGGCGAGACCGCATAACCGCCGTCGGTCATGCGCTGAATGTTGGCGCCGTCCTGGTCCATCGTGTAGACCTGCGGCAAACCCGTGCGCCCGCTGACCCAGGCAAGCTGCGCATTGGTGCGCGGATTCCACACCGGCGAAACATCGGGCCCCTTGAAATACGTGATCCGTTTCGGGGCAGAGCCGCTTGCATCCGCAACCCATATTTCGGGATCGCCCGACCGCGAAGATGAGAAGGCAATCTTCGCCCCGTCTCCGGACCACGCCGGAGATTGATTCGCGCCGCCGGCAGTCCCGGCAGGGAAACTCACCAGCCGCCCCAGCTCCAGCGAATACATCCGGACCGACCAGCCCTCACGGCCAAGGGTCGCAAACGCGACACGCGAGTTATCAGGCGATACACGCGGCGAAAGCGAAATGCTTCCAAGATGCGTCACCGCATGCTGGTTTGCGCCGTCGTAATCCATCACCCAAACTTCTTTCGATCCCGTGCGTGCGCTGATGAAGAAGATCTTGGTCTCCGCAATACCATTGATTCCGCCGCCCAGCCGGGCAATGATCTCATCGGCAAATCGATGCGCGATGGTGCGCGCCATGTCCAGGCTCGCCGCCTCGTTATATTGCTTGCCGAGCACCTGAGGATTCGCGGTATTGCTCGTGTCGTCGAGCCAGCCGTAAACTTCCAGCCTTCCGTTTGTGGCTGAGAGCGCACCGAAAGCGACCATTGCCGCGCTGGCGGGTGGCGCCGACCACTGCGACAGATTCATTTCCTGTGGGGAACCGGGAGTGGCGGGAGGCACAAAGCTCTTGGAGACCAAGTCGAAGATACCCGCGCCGCTAAGGTCGTTGTAGAGCGTCGAATCGAACTCCGCTTTCAGTGAAGGAGTTTGTGGATCGGCGCCCACCGGCTTGAAATCCGCTGCCGCAATGCGAATCTTTGCGTTCCCTAAATTCGAGCCGATGCGCACCCAGTCTTGGGCCATTGATGCGGTGCAATCCAAGATTGCAAGAAGGAAGAGTGCGGGAAAGAAAAACCGGGAACCAGACTTCATGCAGTGCGCGATCCTTCCTCGGTTGAGTCTTGCAGGTAGTGCGCGGCGCATTGAGCAGGGATGTTCGCCGCGAATCGGCTAAAAAACAAGCAGGACTAGGCCCAACGCTTATCTTTGATTGTAATTGGATGCTGTGAAACTGTTCTAGTACTCGCAGTAATAGGAAACTAGTAAGGTACTTTGGTTGTAACCTGCCGGAAGCGGCCCAAACGTGTCCACGCGTTGCGCCGCGCGCATGCAGGAGCTGTCCAAAGTCTGGCTTCCGCTCGTTCGGTCCAGTCGGACATTGCTCACCGAACCATCCCGCGAAATCGTAAAGTCGATATACGCCTTGGCTCCTCGCGGCGTGTTTTGGTCCACCAGCGCCTTGTACCAATTGGTCGACATCTTGCGGCTGATGCCATCCACGTACCATCCGAACCGGCTGCCGAAATCACCATTGGTCACTGACGTTGGCCCGGTCGAAAGGCTCTGCTGCGTCGCGCGCGGCATCGACGACCCAGCCTGTTCCCCGTAGTTGGCTCGATTGGTCGGCTGCGGTGGCTGCTTTACCGTTGTCTTCGGCGCAGTCTCGTGTTCCGGCTTTTTCTGCTTGCCCGAGATCGGAATCGCTGTCTCATCCACGGCCTGTTTTGCTTTCGGTTCCGGAGGCGCAGGCGCCTGGCTCGGGGTCTCGGTTGAAAGCACGTTCTGGTTTACAGGCTGGTTCGATGGCAAGGGCAGGGAACTGCTCACCAAATTCACCTGGATCGCCCCGCCCATTCCCGGACTGCCCCACATGTTGTGATGGAAGAATCCGCCGAGAACGCCATAGAAGACCACCGCCGCAATCAGCGCGAGGTGCAGAACCAGAGATCCTGCAGCCGGCGCCACTACCGGCTCCGGCGTCAGCTCCTGTTCCAGATGCTCGGTCCTTTCCAGCAGAACGCTCATCGTTTTGCCCGATGCTTTTTCACGAATCGGCGGCCTCTGAAATCACAGCCCACCCGACGCCCGCCCCTTGGTATCGAGCGGCTGCGTCACGATGGAAATATTCGTAATACCCGCCTGCTTCACCGCGTCCATCAACGATGCGAATGCTCCAAACGGTACCCGCTCGTCCGCGCGCAAGTAAATAATCTTCTTCGCAGGGTCGGTCCCAGGCTGCTGCAGCAGGCGCGGGAGATCGTGAATATTGACCGCCTTATCGCCAAGAAAAACCTGCTGGTCTCGATCGATCGTCAGCACGGTCCGCTGCTCGGTAATTTCTTTAACCGTCTTCGTCTTCGGCACCGCGACCTCAATGCCTGACTGCAGCACCGGCGCGGTAATCATAAAGATCACCAGCAGCACCAGCACCACGTCCACCAGCGGAGTGATGTTGATCTCTGCCAGGGATGTGCGCGTCTGACCGGCGCTTGTAGTGAATGCCACTTTGAACCTTTCTGCGATTCTCTGATCTGCGATTCTCTGCCCGATGGGGCCGAGCCGCCTTGCCGCCTCTATTTGAAGAAGCCCCGTTCGAGCTCCTGAGTCTCCACGGCAGCACCGCGCGGTGGGCCACCCACCGCGCGTTCAGGAATCTCGTCGAACGAGTTCAGAAGCTCGCGGCAGAAATCATCAGTGGCCGAAGCCAGAACGCGAAGCCGCGCTGTGAACTGGTTGTAGGCCACCACCGCAGGCACGGCGACAAACAACCCAGCCGCCGTCGTAATCAACGCTTCGCTGATGCCCGGCGCTACGGCGCGCAGAGTTGCTGAGCCCGCTGTACCGAGACCCTGAAATGCATCCACCACGCCCATCACCGTTCCGAACAGGCCGACAAACGGGCTGGTCGCGGCAATCGTTGCCAGCCATGTCATCCGCCGTTCCAGATTGGTGACCGATTCGCTGGCCGCGGTCTGCGCCGAGCGCTCCAGCGCCGTGATATTGCGCGGCGGCCCCGATCCGCCCGTCTGCCTCTTGTATGTCTCGTACACTTCCTCGAAGACCTGCGCCAGCGGGCTCGCCTTGTAGTTCTCGGCGAGCGCTGAAATTTCGTTAAGGCGCGAGGCTTTGCGAAAGGCGCGAATAAACTTCCGGCTTTCCCGAGTGGCCCTGCCGAAGGTTCCAAGCTTTCCGAGAATAACGGTCCAGGAATAAAGGCTGGCAAGTGCGAGTAGGGCAAGCACAAAGAGCGCGATCGAACCGATGTTGTGCATCATGTCCATCAATGCGCCGGCGCCCTGCGCTACCGGCGTGCTCGGAGGAGCTGCCGCGCTGTCAGCCTGCAATAAGACGGCGAGAGCAAAGGTCAAAATCGCAATTCACCTCAGTATTCACGGTATCAGACGAGATAGTACCTTCCAAGTCATCGATCTGGTCCCCGCGCTTCGTTTGCCTCATCCTTGGCACATCTTCTTTTGAGCCACCACTCACCGCCCCCTACCCGCCGTGTCATGCTATGCTGCGCTCGGGTCGAAAGAGATTCAGTTACTTCATCATCGGCCAGCTTTCGCGAAAAGGGTCGCAAGGAATGCTCGTCGAGTTGCGCGCCGAGAACTACGCGGTCATCGATCATGCCATCGCCACATTTGGCTCCGGGCTCAACCTGCTCACCGGCGAAACTGGCGCAGGCAAGTCTATCCTTGTAGATGCTTTGGCGCTGTTGATGGGTGGCAAAGCGTCGGCGGAAGTTGTTCGCCATGGCGCCGACAAGGCAGTCGTCGCCTGCGTCTTCGAGTCCACACCCACCGCCGAAACCGTTCTTGAAGAAAACGGCATCGACTCCGAAGGCACGGAGATCATTCTGCGCCGCGAGATTCTCTCGACTGGAAAAGGCCGCGTCTTTATCAACAACCAGCCAGCCACGGTTGCCGTCCTGCGCCAGCTCGCGCCCGAGTTGGCTCTCGTTCACGCGCAGACCGAGACCTCCTCTAGCTTCGATCAGAACCAGCAGCGCATTTTGCTCGACCGCTTCGGCGGAATCTCGACCGACGCTGTCTCTGCGGCGCATTCCCAGTGGCGCAACGCGCAGAGCAAACTTGAAGACTTACTCCAGGGTGAGCAGGACCGGCTGCGCATGGTCGATCTGTGGGCCTACCAGAGCAAGGAAATCGAGTCAGCCCAACTCAAAACCGGTGAAGATGAAGACCTCGAAACACAAAAGCGCGTGCTGGCCAACGCAGAAAAACTTTACGCTGCGGCGATGGGCGCGTACGACCAGCTCTACGAGGGCAGTGCTTCGGCGGAAGGTTCATTGCGGGCCGCATTGCGTTTTGTCGACGAACTGGCTCGATACGATGCGCGATTTGTCGAATTCGCGCAGCAGCTTGCCTCTGCCCGCGCAGTCCTCGGAGACGCCAGTGCCAGCCTCCGCGACTACGCCGAAAAGATCAACGCAAGCCCCGAACGCCTCTCCGAAATTGAGGACCGTCTCGCCCTGCTCGATCGGCTGAAACGAAAATATGGGACGTCCATCGCCGAGGTCATTGCCTTCGGAGAAGATGTTTCCCGCAAGCTCGCCGAAGTCGAAGATCGCGACGAAATCCTGAAAACATTGCGCGCAGCGGTAACGGAAGCTTCTAACACGTACCGAAAGTCAGCCTCGACTCTTTCCGCCGAACGCAAATCCGCCGCAGCCAAACTGGCCAAACTGGCCGAGGCGCAAATTAACGCGCTGGCCATGAAGGTCCGTTTCCAAATCGATGTTCAATCCGCGTCGGAGAATGAATTGGTGAAGGGCACGGGCTTTAGCCCGTACGTTGATTCGCCCCCATCGAAGGGGGCTTTAGCCCCTGAGGGGGACTCCTCCCACCAATCCCACTGGACCGCCCACGGATGGGACGAAGTGAAATACCTCATCTCTACCAATCCGGGCGAGCCGCTCAAGCCACTCCACGAAATTGCCTCCGGTGGCGAAATGAGTCGTGTCATGCTGGCCCTGAAGGTGGCAGTGGAAGAAAGTTCATCCAAAAACAGGAAAAACAACCCCACGCCGCGCACGCTGGTCTTCGACGAGATCGACATCGGCATCGGCGGTCGCGCCGCCGAGGCAGTCGGACAAAAACTGAAGGCTCTCGCTCGCGGCCAGCAGGTTCTCTGCGTCACCCACCTGCCGCAAATCGCAGCCTTCGCCGGTCAACACCTCGTCGTCGAAAAGCGCGAGGACCACGGCCGTACCAAAACGCAGATCCGCGTTCTCGACGATCGCGCCCGCACCCACGAAGTTGCGCGCATGCTCTCCGGCGCCAAAGTCACCGACACCAGCTTGCAGCACGCCGCCCAGATGATTGCCGCCAGCCGGTAACTCAATCTTTCACCGCGCTCGCGCACAACTCCCACCTACGCGTCAGCTCCGTTGCGCGGGCTTGGCAAAAGGCCGGAGACGGTCTCCAAAATGAAAGTCGGATGAAGCGGCTTGGCGAGAATCTCAAAAGAGTTTCCATGTGCATTGGCGTCGTTCAGCAGATCGCTCGTGCCGGGATGGCCGGAAATCAAGAGGATTTGGGATGTCGGATAGTTTCCCTTTAAAATTCCGGCCAATTCGATCCCGTTCATTTGTGGCAGCATCACATCGATAATGGCAAGGTCTGGCTGCCATTCTGAAAGAACTTCGATGGCCTGCTCCGCCGAATACACAGCGCGCGCTTCGTAGCCCCGGTTGGAAAAAATCAGGTACAGAGAGTCCGCAACCGCAGTCTCGTCATCCACAATCAGAATCTTGCGAGGTGCAGGATTTGTTGCCATAAATGATTGCTCCCGGGATCCACCGCTCCAGCAAAATGAGAAAACATCTGGAATGAACTTCAAGGACGCGGTCCGCAGTATTCCGCTTCCCCTGCACTGCGCGTCAGCGGCTTGCTTGCTAAAAGTTGAGTGCGATGACGTCGGGAACTCCCCCGTCAGCTACTTCGATGCGTGATCGCTCCCCGCGCGATGTACGCGACAATACAAGCCGGAGCCCCTGTTACGATATCCGCATTGGGCGCTAAGTTATTCATTTCATTGGCGAAATTGCACGGATGAAATCGAACCTATTTTCTATATGGGGTACGAGTGGCGGCACACAAAGAATCTTCGAGCGAGTGGACGGAACGGATACGCCGGCTCCTCAGCGACTTGAAGCTGAGTCAGGCCGGTCTCGCCGAACGCCTGGGTATTTCGCCCCCCACCGTCTCCCGCTGGCTGCAAGGACGCCACGAACCGACTGCGGAGAGCTACGTTGCCCTTGGAAATCTCGCCACTCCTCCCGACGGGATCTATTTTTGGGAGCGGGCGGGCCTCGATCCGGCCGGCCTCATGGAAGCCGGTTTCCTCAAAGACCTCACCTCGGCACAGGTAAATCTGCGTGATTTCAAGCTGGTCGCAGGCCGCAAGGTCTCGCGGCTTCTGGGCGGAAAGGCGACTGCTGTCGCGATTCCGCTATTGAATGCGACGGCCTACGGAGATCGCATTCCGCCGCACGAAAATGTGAGCCTTTCTCAGGTCGAAGTGCAGGACATCCTGCTCGCGCCTCTCAGCTGGTGTCCCCACCCTGAAAACATGATCGGCATGCACCTCGCAGGCGACTCCATGCTTCCCGCCATCACCCCTGCTTCCATCCTCTTCGTCGACACGGCCGCCAAGGACCGCGATTACTTGCATCAGCGTATCGCCGTCGTTTCGCACCGGGATTTGGGATTCAAAGTCGCTCGCTTTCAGCGCATCTCCGGCTCTGATTTCCTGGTTTCCGCCAATTACAAGTACGCGCCCGTGGATGTGAGCAACGCATCAAAATGGAAGATCTTCGGCGAGGTGCTGTGGTGGGTATCGAGAGACGCAGATGCGCATCCATAATGGATTCTAGATAGCTTGAATCATCGTAAAAACTGCTTCCTCAAGAGCTGGGATCACTTTGGCTCTCTCAGTGGCAACCGGCCAATGATGAACTGGGAGACTTGCTCAGCAGCCGGAGGGTCTACATTCGCCAGCGTGACAACCGTATAGCTGGAGTCCAGGCACATTTCAAGATCACCATTGACTCCGCGAGAGCTGCCGTTATGGCCGAAACACTGATTCCCGTTGATCGTTTGGACTCCGAAGCCATAGGCGTCAAAACCAAAAGGGTTCGCCACCCTGCCTGTCGTCATGAGCTTCGTGTGTTGCGCATCGAGAAGTTTGTTCGACCGCAGGGCGTCCGCAAATCGTAGAAGATCTCCGACAGTTGAAAAGCCACCACCCGCTGGCGATCCACCGTTGGTGGGCACATCCGTAATCGGAGTCCATTGAGTCGCTCCCATCTTTGTGTATTCGATGCTGATATTTGGGATTGCCTTATTTTCCATTCCCAAGCTCGTTGAGGTCATCCCTGCTGGATCGAAGACGTGCTGATGCACATAATCGGAGTAACTCTGGCCGCTGGCCTTTTCGATTACGGCGCCGAGCAAAATGAAACCATAGTTGCTGTACTCCCAACGACTGCCCGGCTCAAACCTGAGCGCCCGATTGCCATAGAGATGGATGTAGTCCTGCGGAGTATGGAGCTCCTGGCGATGGTTGTCATACTCTGGTCCCCAGATATCGCCAGTCCCGCCAGTGTTGGTCAATAACTCTCCAATCGTCACTTTGGCTGCGAGTTCTTTGTTCGGGTAGTCAGGCAAATATTTGTCCAGTGGATCTTCAAGCGCCACCTTTCCCGCCTGCACCTGTTGCATCAGTGCTACAGCCGTGAACATCTTGTTCATGGATGCGATCGTAAAACGGGTCTGGAGGGTGTCGGCGGAGTTGTGTTCCCGATCGGCCAGCCCATATGCCTGAGCAAAGATTGGCTTACCTTCTTTCGCAACCAATACGGCGCCGGCAAACCTGTCCGAGGCCGTCTCATCTTCGAGGCGCTTGCGCAACGCAGCTACCAGTTGCTGATCACTCATGTGGGGCAAAGCAAACTCGGCCGGTCGCTCGATAAGTTTCACTTCCAACTTGAGGATGTGATGTGGTTGTTCGGGTTCAACGTCCAAGACGGCTCGAGCGAAGCCGTCAGCGGCCCGTTCCTGAATGAGTGCCGTCACTTCGGTTGGAGTTTCACTCTCGATTTTTGTAAGGTCGTACCCGCCCGTGCGATCGCGGAAGGCTGGGTCCTGGAACGCTCCGCCTGGTTGAATCGCGAAATTCGTTTTCAGAAACGTAAGGTAAGCCTGCCAATCTGTCCCGTCATACGCCGCTAACCATCCGCCAAGTTGCCGACCAGCCGGGGTTTGCTCAGTTGAGACCTGGGCACTGGAAAACACGGACATGGCGAATGCGATACAGACCGCTTGGAAGGGACGTGTCATGTTCATCGAACAAGGCCTCCTTTACTGTTGTTTCGCCATGGCCGAAACAGCAAGCGTCCCACCCAGCCCCATGGTCTCGATCGCCGATGAAGGCACCACCACCATCGATCCCTTCTCCCGCATCGCTTCAAACAGCATGTTCATGCCGCGCAGATGCAGCGCGACCGGGTTATCGGCATACATCTGGGACGCCTTCGCGAATTGCACAGAGACCTGCACTTCGGCATCGCCAAGAATGATGCGGGCCTGGCGCTCACGTTCAGCCTGAGCCTGTTGCGACATTGCATTCTCCAATGCCTGTGGAATCCGCACGTCGCGAATCTCTACCGACTGCACCGTGATGCCCCACGGCGTCGTCTTCTCATCCAGAATCTTCTGCAGCTCGCGACCCAGCGTCTCGCGTTCCGTAATCATCTGCGCCAGCTCATGCCGCCCAATCGACTCCCGCAATGCCGTCTGCGAACTCAGGGCAATCGCCTCGTTGAAGTCTTCGACTTCAAGAATCGCCTTCTCCGCATTCCAGACGAGCCAGAAGACAATCGCGTCCACATTTACAGGCACGGTGTCCCGTGTCAGCGTGGACTCGGCGCTCACCGTCGTCACGCGCACACGCTGGTCTACGTAGCGGCTCAGTGTGTCCACGATAGGCACAATGAGAAACACACCGGGTCCGCGCAATCCGCGATAGCGCCCGAAGCGCAGCACCGCGACCCGCTCCCACTGATCGACAACCTTGATCCCGAGCAAAAAATAAACGCCGAGAATGGCGCCAGCCAAGACATAGGCCAGAGATTTCGTCGCGGCTGTTGTACCGGCTCCCGTGAGCACGCAAAGGAAAAAGACCAACAGCCCCACTCCACTCACCTTTCCCGCTGCAATGGGATTGGACCGCAAAAGATTTGCCTGATACACAGCTACCTCCTCCGACCGCGCTGGCTGAACTCATGCAGCGCATCGATCAGTTCGTTGACGGTTATCCCGGCAGCGCCGGCTCGGGACACGAATTCATTCACCAGCTGTCCCAACTGGCGCTCACGCACTTCCTTTGAAGGTTCAGCCTGCTGCTCGGCGACAAAAGTCCCCGTGCCTTGCTGTGTATCGAGCATGCCGCGAATTTCCATCTCCCGGTATGCCCGCAAAACCGTGTTGGGATTGATAGCCAACTCCACGGCCACATGACGCACGGTCGGCAATTGATCCCCAGGAGACAGGGAGCCCGAAGCCACTGCGCCCTGCACCTGATCAATCAGTTGCCGGTACACGGGCACCCCGCTGTGCGCATCAAGATGGAAGGCAAAACGAGCAGGCTCGATCTGGGTGTTCCTAATCATCAAAACAATAGTGTACTAATCGACTAGTGCAATGCAAATAAAAAATGATCTTAACCCGAAAAACCTTCTTTGGGCCCCAGTTCGTACGCCATCTCGATCGAGTAACTACCTAACGACCGCATGTTGATTGCACCCAAACCGCAACCGCCTCAAATTGACCACCCACAGGTATACTGTTGAAGTGACGACATCTGTCCTCGATTCCATTTCCAACGGTAGCCAGGCGGCGACTTCCCCCACCGTCAAGCGGGTGTTGCTATTGAAACCGCGCGGTTTCTGCGCCGGCGTAGTGCGCGCGATCGACATCGTAAAAATCGCTCTCGAAACCTTTGGCGCTCCCATCTATGTCCGCCGCGAGATCGTACACAACCGCTATGTCGTGAATGAACTGGCCGAAAAAGGCGCGATTTTTGTTCAGGAGATCGACGATGTTCCCAACGGCCAGCGTGTCATTTACTCGGCCCACGGTGTCTCGCCGGCTGTTCGCGACCGCAGCAAGGGCCGCGGCCTCAAGGTCATCGACGCCACCTGCCCCCTGGTCACCAAGGTTCACATCGAAGCCGTCAAATTCGCCAAGCAGGGTTACTCGCTGGTCCTTATCGGCCACCGCGACCATGACGAAATCGAGGGCACTCTGGGCGAAGCTCCTGAAGTGACCCAGGTGGTTTCGAACGTCGCTGAAGTCGAGGCGCTCCAGGTTCCCGATCCCAACCGTGTCGCTTATCTGACGCAAACTACACTGAGTCTTTCCGAGGCGCGCGACATTATCCACGCGCTCAAGCTGAAGTTCCCCAATATCGTCGGGCCCCACACGCAGGACATCTGCTATGCCACCGAAAATCGCCAGGTGGCCGTCCGCAATGTCGCGCACGACGCGGGTCTGGTGCTGGTCGTTGGTTCAACGAATAGTTCCAACTCCAATCGCCTCGTCGAAGTTTCGCGCAATCTCGGCACCGTGGGTTATCTCATCGATAATTCCCAGGCGATCAATCCCGAGTGGCTTGAGGGAGTGTCGACAGTGGCCGTAACCGCTGGTGCATCAGCGCCGGAGATCCTGGTCGAGGACGTTGTGAATTATCTGCGTCAAAACGGATTTTCGAGCGTCGAAGAAGTGGAAGTCATGCCGGAAAATGTCCGTTTCGGACTGCCTCCTGAGATCATCCAGGCGATTGGAGACCCAGGAGGCGGAGAGCCGGTTCCCGTTCGATAGTTTTTCTTCCTGCGCTCTCGTAAATCCTGTGCACGCTCCGGCGTTGCATCGAAATTCAGCGGGCTTGAATTTGATGGGTTCAAGGGTCGTTACAGCAAATCCAAACGCAGCCTGTTCTCCTGAAATGGATACTCTTGGGAAAACAGGCAGCAACATTCATGAACAACTCAACGTTCATGGCGGTTGAACCTGAGGCATTTGAATTCGCATGAGTCTCTCGCAATTGAAATCAGTTCCAGCGGCCCCTCGATTTGGCCGCATCGATGCGGATCTCGCGGAAGTTGAGGCCGCGATCCTTCAATCACGCGATTACCTGCTTTCACAGCAGCATCCCGATGGCTATTGGTGTGGCGAACTCGAAGCCGATGCCATGCTCGAAGCCGATTACATCTTCCTCCATACGCTGCTCGAGTCGGGCGACCCCGGGCGCCTGAAGCGTGCTCTCACCGAAATTTGGCGCTACCAGAACGAAGATGGCAGCTGGAGCATCTACCCCGGCGGCCTTGGCAATCTTTCGCTCTCGGTTAAGTGCTATTTCGCCGCGAAGCTGATGGGTATTGGCCCGGACGATCCTCGCCTTGTGAAATGCCGCACCTGGGTGCTTGCCCACGGCGGCGTCATCGCGTGCAATACATTTACCAAAATGTATCTTTGCGCACTAGGGCAATACGACTACGACGCCGTGCCTGCCATCCCGCCGGAGATCGTTCTCTTTCCCAACTGGTTCTACTTCAACATCTACGAAATCTCCGCGTGGTCGCGCTCCATCATCGTTCCGCTCGCAATTATTTACGCGAAGAAGCCGTTCAAGAAAATTCCGCCGGAGCAGGGAATCGACGAACTTTTCGTCGGCGGCCGCGCCAATTCGATTCTTCGTCTCCGGATGGATCGCAAGCGGCTCATCTCCTGGCGCAACGCATTCCTACTGATCGATCGCATCTTCCATCTTGCGGAAGCGGTCCACATTCGCCCGTTGCGCACCCTGGCTTTGAAGCGCGCCGAGAAGTGGATGCTCGAACGTCTCGAGATGACCGATGGCCTCGGCGCAATTTATCCGGCCATGCTGAACGCCATCATCGCGCTGCGTTGCCTCGGCTACTCCGAGGACGATCCGCAAGTCATCCGCGCCCGCGACGAGTTCGAAAAACTTGGTGTCGAGCAGCCTGCAACGCCGGAGATGCCCGAACCGACATTTCGCATGACGCCGTGCGCCTCTCCAGTCTGGGACACGGCACAAGCGGTCTACGCGCTCGGCGAAGCAGGGGTACCGCGCAACGATCCGCGCATGATCAAGGCCGCCGACTGGCTGCTGTCAAAGGAGGTCCGCCACGTGGGTGACTGGGCGGTGAAAGTGCCCAGGACCGAGCCCGGTGGCTGGTATTTCGAATACAACAACGAGTTCTATCCCGATACCGATGACACCGCGCAGGTTCTTCTCGCCCTGAACAAGGTCGACAATCCACGCGAACGTTATCAAATCTCCGTCGCTGAGCGCGCCATTCAATGGGAATTCGCAATGCAGTGCCGCAACGGCGGCTGGGGCAGCTTCGACAAAGACAACACCAAAATGATCTTCCAATACATCCCCTTCGCGGATCATAATGCGATGCTCGATCCGCCGACGGTCGACATCACGGGCCGCATGCTGGAGATGCTCGCAAACTACGGCTACACGCGGGACGACAAGCGCGTCCAGAAGGCCATCGAGTTTATTCTCCGTGAGCAGGAGCCGGACGGAAGCTGGTTCGGCCGTTGGGGCGTCAACTACATCTACGGAACCTTTCTCGTGCTGCGCGGCCTCGACGCCATCGGCTTCGATCATCACGAACCCCAGGTGCAGCAGGCAGCCGAGTGGATTCGCATGGTGCAGAATTCCGATGGCGGCTGGGGCGAGACCTGCGGTAGCTACGATGATCCCAACACGCGCGGTGTCGGCCCCAGCACACCTTCTCAAACGGCGTGGGCGATTCTTGGGTTACTCGCCGCGGGCGACGATCGTTCCGACTCCATCGCCAAGGGAGTCCGCTGGCTGTTGATCCGCCAGCGCAATGACGGCAGCTGGGATGAGTCGATCGGAGAAGGTCCGACACGTCAGGGCCTCATCACGGGCACCGGATTTCCCAAAGTCTTTTATTTGGCCTACACCATGTACCGCCAGTATTTCCCGCTGTTGGCGCTTACGACCTACAAGCGGGCCATGGAACGCGTTGCGTAATCGGAGTGAGCAGGGGCCTTCAGGCCCCTGGACCGGCCGAAGAATGCGGGGCTCTCCGGGGAAGTGCATTTTTGAAAGGGCACGACTTTAGTCTTGCCGAAAAGAGTTTTAAAAGAAATACGGGGCTTCAGCCCCTGAGGGAAAAAACAAGAATGGCTATTCCGATTTCCCAAGTGTGGACGGTTGCCAGTTATGTGTGGAAGCAGAAGCTCAAGGGCGTCAAGCGCTATCCCACGGTGCTCATGCTCGAGCCTCTGTTCCGCTGCAACCTGGCCTGCGCCGGCTGCGGGAAGGTGCAATATCCGCCCCACGTCCTGAAGCGCATGCTGACGCCTGAAGAGTGCTTCGCCGCCGTCGAAGAGTGCGGTGTGCCCATGGTGGCAATTCCGGGCGGCGAACCGCTGCTGCATCCGCAGATCGTCGAGATCGTGAACGGCCTGATTGCGCGTAAGAAATATATCTACATGTGCACCAACGCGCTCGAATTGAAGAAGCGCCTGCACGAATTCACACCCTCGAAGTATCTGACGTTCTCCGTCCATCTCGACGGTCAGCGCGAGCACCACGACTACGCCGTATGCCGCGAAGGCGGTTACGATATCGCGATCGAAGGGATCAAAGAGGCCGTCAAGCGCGGCTTCCGCGTCACTCCTAATTCGACCTTCTTCGATGGCACCGATCCCAACAGCGTGCGCGCCCACTTTGACGAGATGATGGCCATCGGCGTCGAAGGCATCGTGCTCTCGCCCGGTTATAGCTACGACAAAGCGCCCGACCAGACGCACTTCATGGGCCGCGCCCGCGTGCGCAAGCTCTTCCGCGCCATTCTGTCCAACCGCAAGAAGTCCTGGAAGTTCAATATGTCGCCGCTGTTTCTCGAGTTCCTGATGGGCGACCGTAACTATGACTGCACGCCCTGGGGTTCGCCGGCCTTCAACATCTTCGGCTGGCAGAAGCCTTGCTACCTGCTCCAGGATGGCTACGCCGCGACCTTCAAAGAGCTGATGGAAACCACCAAGTGGGAAGAGTACGGCGTGGGCAGCGGCAATCCCAAATGCGCCAACTGCATGGTGAGTTGTGGCTATGAGCCGACTGCGATCCTCGACGGCTTCCTGTCGCTCAGCGGTTTCTGGGGCATGGTCAAAGGAAACTTCAGCACATACAAGAGCAAACACGCGATGAAGCAACTGAACGAGTGGGGAACGCATTCGACTGCGTCGCTCGTCCAGATCGCCAATTCCGCCGAAGTCCTCGAGGAGACCAACGCATGAGCGCCGAGGTGCTGAAATACACGCGCGAGCAGGTTGAGGCGCTGGAAATTGCTCCGGGCACTGCACACGAAAAACTTGAAGGATGGGTTCCCACCCTCGCCAATGAAGACGACCTCCGCGTGGCTCTTGAAAAGGCCTTCGACTATCGCGGCGATGTAACTCTCACGCTCAAGTCCGGCGAGAAGTTTGAAGCCTACATCTTCAATCGTCAAACCGGCGCGACACTCACCGATTCGTATGTCCAGTACTTCACGCCGAGCGCTCCCGAAAAGCGCAAAGTGAGTTACGCGCAGATAGCACGCCTAGAATTCAGCGGCAAAGACCGCGCCGCCGGCAAGCACTGGGAAGACTGGGTCAAGGCCTACAACGAAAAGAAGGCCGCGGGCGAAAAGAACATAGCCCTGCACCCTGACAAGTTGGAATAATCTCTAAGGTAACGCCGGGGACTTCTCGATGGCATTTGTGTTGAAGTTTGGCGCATATTTCCTCTTCGCGGTAATCATATGTCTTTGGGCGTACGGACAATATTGGAGAGGGAAGAAAGCCTACGATCGAGACCGAAAGAGCGGCGTCCAAGGTCTTTTCTCAAATAACGATTAAAGGGGCAGTCTCGATTCTTAATTGGTCCCTGCCTTCATGAAAGTCTTCCTTACTGGAGCCACCGGATTCGTAGGTCACCATGTGGCCCAAGCCCTCGCCGCCGAAGGCGCCGATCTCCGTCTTCTCGTCCGCAAATCCAGCAATCTCAAAAATCTTGAAGGCATTCCCGGCGATACCATCGTCGGCGATCTCGCGCGCCCCGAATCCTTTGCGCCCGCGCTCACCGGCTGCGATGCCGTGATGCATGTAGCGGCCGACTACCGGCTCTGGATTCCCGATCCGGACACCATGTACCGCGCCAACGTCGACGGTACCCGTGACCTGCTCCGCCTCGCCCGCGAAGCCAAAGTCCCGCGCTTTGTCTACACCTCAAGCGTCGCCACGATGCACTTCCGCACTGATGGCATCGTCGTCAACGAAGACACGCCCGTCACACTCGCCGACATGGTCGGCCACTACAAGCGCTCCAAGTTCCTCGCCGAGCAGCAGGCCCTCGCCGCCGCGCAAGACGGCCAGCACGTGATCATCCTCAATCCGACAACTCCGATAGGCCCCAACGACGCCAAGCCCACGCCCACCGGCCGCATCTTCGTCGACTTCCTCAACCGCAAGTTCCCGGCTTACGTCGACACGGGCCTCAACCTCGTTGACGTTGCCGAAGTAGCGCGCACCCACGTCGTCGCCCTCACCAAGGGCAAGCCGGGCCGCCGCTACATTCTTGGTGGAGAAAACCTGACCCTTAAGCAGATTCTCGACAAGATGTCCGCCATTACCGGCATCCCTTCACCCACCACAAAAGTCCCTTTCGCTGTCGCTGCCACCTACGCTTTTTTCGAAGAGTGGATCACGGGCCGCATCCGTGGCAAGGAACCGCGTGCCACTCTCGAAGAAGTACGCATGGGCCGCAAAAAGATGTTTGCTTCCTCGGCCCGCGCGCAACAGGAACTCGGCTTCCGCATCGTCCCCGTCTACCCCGCCATGCGCGCCGCCATAGAATGGTTCCGCTCCAACGGCTACGCACCGTGAGGCCCGGCATGACCCGCACTGCCATCATCGCCGCGATGCCCGGCGAACTCAAACCCCTTGTCCGCGGCTGGAAACACAAGTCCAGCAACGGCATACACACTTGGGCACACCGTGACGACAACCTCTATGTCGCCGCCTGCGCCGGAGCAGGCCAGGCCGCCGCCACGCGTGCTTTCGCCGAAGTCGAGAAAGACGCACCCATCGATCTCGTCTTCTCTATCGGCTGGGCCGGAGCCCTCACGTCCGACCTCGCCCCTGGTAACGCCCACAACGTCGCCGGCGTCATCGATGTCCAGACCGGCGAGCGATTCCGTTGCGACGCCGATGCCGGCCCACTCTGGCTCGCCACCAGCCCCAGAGTTGCCGACGAAGCCGAAAAGCGCCGCCTCGCCTCCACTTACTCAGCCGCTCTCGTAGACATGGAGGCAGCGGCCATAGCCCGCCTCGCCCAAATGCGCGGCATCCCCTTCTATGCGATCAAGGCCATCAGTGACCCGCTCGGCATCAAGTTGCCCGATTTCAACCGTTTCCTGTCCCAGCAAGGTCAATTTCAAATCTTTCGTTTCGGGATTTATGCAGCATTGCGACCTTGGTACTGGCCCTCATTGGCTCGGATGGGCGAAAATAGCAGAAAGGCTTCCCAAAGCATCGCCGAGTCGCTCTCCAATTTCTTGAATGAATGAGGTCAAATCAGCCCGACGCATGGCAACCCAAACCTCAAACCCTGCGCGCCAACTGGAATATAAGATCCCCACCACCATGCGGGCCGTGGTTTATCACGGAATAAACGACATGCGTGTCGAAACCGTGCCCGTTCCCCGCATCGGCCCCGGCGAGCTTCTGGTGAAAATCGCCACCTGCGGCATATGCGGGACAGACCTCAAGAAGATCCACTTTGGCTCCCACTCCGCCCCGCGCATATTCGGTCACGAAATGGCGGGCGTCATCGTGGCTGCTGGCCCGGGTGTTACAAGCTACAGCGTCGGCGAACGTGTCATGACCTTTCACCACGTTCCCTGTGGCGAGTGCTTCTACTGCCGCAAGGGCACGCCTGCACAGTGTCCTTTGTATAAGAAGACGGGGGTCACTGCAGGTTTCGAGCCCTCGGGCGGCGGCTTCGCCGAATACATCCGCGTGATGGACTTCGTTGTATCGAATGGCGGCGTTGTGCGCATCCCAGACGGCGTTCCCTTCGAGCAGGCCGCGTTCGTCGAGCCCGTCAATACCGTTCTCAAGGGCGTGAAACTCCTCAATCTCGCGCCTGACGATACCGTGCTCGTCATCGGCCAGGGTCCTATCGGACTGATGCATGCAGTCCTCTCCAACCGCGTCGCCGGCAAGGTCCTCACTTCCGACCTCTATCCCGAACGCCACGCTATTGCGACTGAATACGGTTTGCAGCATCCAATCCATGCGGGTGCTGAAAACGTAGTCGAGCGTGTCTTCGCGGAGACCGATGGCCGTGGCGCAGACGCTGTGATTCTCGCCGTAGGGGGTACTGCATTGATTCGTACTGCGATGGATGCAGCCCGTCCCGGTGGTAAAGTTATGCTGTTCGCACAAACGCAGCACGGCGAGGCCACCATCGACCCTGCAGCTGTTTGCGTCGACGAGAAGACGCTTCTCGGCTCCTATTCATCATCCTTCGGCATTCTCGATGAAGTAACCGATCTGGTTTTCGGTGGCTATCGCAACGGATTTGATCTCACTCGGCTCATTTCACACCGCTACTCGATCGACGACGCGGTGACGGCGATTGAGGTGGCTTCGCACCCCAAGGCGGATTCGATGAAAATCATGATTGAACCTCGCTTGGGGGCGGGAGCAAAGTAGGAGGCTCCTGATGGCAACAACCATGAGGGCCGCGGTTCTCCATGGGCGCGAAGATGTTCGCATCGAAAGCGTGCCCGTCCCCCAAGCGGCTCCTGGAGAGTTGATTGTAAGGGTCGGCGCAGCCCTCACCTGCGGAACGGACTTGAAGGTATTTCGCCGCGGATATCACGCGCGCATGATCGTACCCCCGGCGCTGTTTGGCCATGAGCTTGCCGGAACCGTCGTTCAGGCCGGCGCGGGCGTCATCGATTTCAGTCCAGGCGATCGTGTCGTCGCCCTCAACTCCGCACCTTGTGGCGCATGCTACTTTTGTGAGCGCGGACAGGAAAATCTTTGCGACGACCTGCTGTTCAACAACGGCGCCTATGCCGAGTTCATACGCATCCCGGCGCGCATTGTCGCAAAGAACACCCTTCACGTACCGGATCATGTGCCGCTCGAGCTTGCGGCGCTTACAGAGCCCCTGGCCTGTGCGGTCCACGGTTTTGAGGACTCCCATCCGCGTCCCGGCGATCTGGTCGCGGTCATCGGTGGAGGCCCACTTGGACTGATGATTCTCCATGTGGCGGCTCTGGCCGGATGCGAAACCATCGCCGTCGTCAAACACGATGGCCAGGCCGAAGCCGCAAAGCAGCTTGGAGCGGCACACGTGGTGCAAGCCAGCTCAATCCGCAAAGCCATCCGCGAAACCCGCGCCTTCACGCCCAAGGATCGCGGTGTCGACATCGCCATTGAAGCCGTCGGGGTTCCCGACGCATGGGAAGAAGCAGTTGAAATGGTGCGCAAAGGCGGCACTGTGAATTTCTTCGGCGGCTGCGCCGTGGGAACCCGTGTGAATCTCGACACCAATCGCATCCATTACAGCGACATCACACTTCGCGCAACCTTTCACCACACGCCGGCCATCTGCCGCAAGGCGCTCGATCTCATTGCCGGCGGACGATTCCAGGCGGGCGCCTTCATCACCGGCCGTGCCCATCTTTACGAACTGAATCGCGTATTTGAGAAGTTGATGAAGCGGAGCAGCGAAATCAAAACCGCAATCGTGCCCTGACGCGGTGTCCAAAGAATGGGCAGATTGAAGGGTACGGGCTTTAGCCCGTACATCGACCAGAATTGGATGCGACGGGCGTTAGCCCTTAAGGGAAAATCCAGCAAGCCATGACCACTGCCATTCTGCACCCGGACAACGATGCATTGCTGCGCCGCGGCTGGGCCGCGCTGCCGGCCTCCTATCGTATGCCCGACGTTGCGCCCACGCTCGATGAGGCTCGCGCATGGTGCAAGCAATTGGCCGAATCGCACTACGAGAACTTCCACGTCGCCACTTGGTTTCTGCCCAAAGCGCTGCGTCCACATTTCCACGCCATCTACGCCTACTGCCGCATCTCCGACGATCTCGGCGATGAAGTCGGCGACCCATCCGCGGCTCTGGCCCTGCTCGATTTGTGGGGCAGGGAATTAGACGGCTGCTATGAAGGTCACGCGCGCCATCCCGTCTTTGTCGCTCTCGCTGAAACCATTCGTTCCTGTTCCATTCCCAAGCAGCCGTTTGCCGATTTGCTCACCGCATTCCGCCAGGACCAAGTCATCACGCGTTACGGCAGCATGCAGGAAGTCCTCGAGTACTGCCGCTATTCCGCGAACCCCGTAGGCCGCCTCGTGTTGTACGCGTGCGGCTATTGCGACGAGGAACGCTTCCGTCTTTCTGACGCCACCTGCTCGGCGTTGCAGCTGGCAAATTTCTGGCAGGACTTGCGCGTTGATTTTGCCAAGGACCGCGTCTATCTGCCCCAGGACGACATGCGGCGCTTCGGTGTCAGCGACGAAACCATCGCTGCGGGAGTCGCCACCGCGGGCTTTCGCGCTCTGCTCGATTATGAAGTCGATTTTGCGCGCCGCCTTTTTGAAGAAGGCCTGCCACTGATCGGCATGGTCGGCAAGGAACTAGCTGTCGATCTCGACCTCTTCAGCCGTGGCGGCCTCGCGATTCTACGCGCCATCGAGCGGCAGGACTATGATGTGCTCAGCGCGCGCCCAGCCATCGCGAAACGAACCAAAATGGCCCTTGCGCTTCGTGCCGTCAGCGGCAAGTTTTTGCCCTTCCTGCGTCTGGGTCCGCGTTGAATAGGGAAAGCGACTTGACGCAATCACGGGAATTGGACGCAGCTTATTCGATTTGCAGGGCCATCGCCAAACGCGAAGCAAAGAATTTCTATTACGCCTTCCTCGCGTTGCCCGCGCCGCGCAAAAATGCCATCTGTGCGATCTATGCCTTCATGCGCAAGGCAGATGACCTCGCCGACGACGAAAGCCTTCCACACATTGAGCGCCGTCGCCGCCTTGAATCATGGCTCTCGGCTTGGCACGACGCGAACGCAACCGGCACCACTGAAGACCCTGTTTTTATTGCCGTGCGCGATGCCACGCAGCGCTTCAACATCCCGCTCGCTTTGCTCGACGAGCTTGTTGCCGGAACCACCATGGACCTGAAAACAGCTACCCGCGGCGCCCCCGACACCTACGCCACATTCGCCGATCTCTATCAATATTGCTATCTCGTTGCATCCGTTGTTGGGCTCGTCTGCATTCGCATTTTTGGCTACACAGATCCCTCCGCAGAGAAGCTCGCCGAAGAAACGGGTATCGCATTCCAACTCACGAACATTCTGCGCGACGTGGAGGAAGACGCCGCGCGCAATCGCATTTATCTCCCGCTCGAAAATTTGGCTGCGCACAACATAACGCAGGAATCGCTCTTGCACCGGAGCCCCGGCGCGCCGCCGACCTTGAACGAAAGAGCATTGCTCGCAGAAATCGCAACACGTGCGGAAACCTACTATCGTTCGGCCGAGGCGTTGCTACCACTGATCCATCGCGAAAGCCGTCCCGCGCTCTGGGTCTTGGTCTCGATCTATTACGCGCTTCTTCGCCGCATTGAGCGCGCCGACTACGATGTATTCTCGAAACGCGCATCCGTTCCCCTCCGGCAGAAACTCGCCATCTTATCCTTGGGAATGGTGCGCGTCGCGGCGGCCAGGCTGTTGGGATAAACCAAATCAGGACAATATCAAGATTGAACTACTTGCAGAAGAGCTCGAATAAAACCGTGACGGTTCTAGGCGGCGGAGTCGCCGGCATTAGTGCCGCCTGTGCTCTCACCGAGGCTGGCTTCCGCGTGCAGCTTGTCGAACGCCGCGGCTATCTCGGTGGCCGCGCCTCGTCCTATCTGCACCCCGGCGTTGGCGAAGTCATAGACAACTGCCAGCACGTGCTCTTCGGCTGCTGCACCAACCTCATTGGCTTGTACAAACGCATCGGTGTCCTCGAAAAAATTCACTGGACCCACGAGATGACGATGATCGAGCCCGGCGGCCGCCGCTCTGTTCTCGGCCCATCCTGGCTGCCGGCTCCGTTCCACGGCTTGCCAAAATTGCTGGCTGCGAAAGCCTTCACGGTCGCCGACAAACTCTCCCTCGCCAAGGCCTTCAGCAAACTCATACGGCCAGTCCCACAGCATTCGTCCGTGTCCCTGGAGTCATGGCTCAAACAAAACGGCCAGACCCCGGGCGCAATCGAGCGCTTCTGGCGGCTCGTGATCGCCAGCGCGCTTAACGCGGATCTCGATGCGATCTCGGTCCCAGATTCAGCCCACGTACTGCACGAAGTGTTTCTGAAATCCGCACAGGCCGGCCACATGGGCATGAGCACCGTCCCGCTCAGCGAGCTTTATGGCGACGCGGAGCATTATCTCCAGGCGCGCGGCTGTTCCGTTCACTACAACTCAAATATCGACTCAATAACCTGGGACGAAGAAGCTTTGCAATGGTCCGTTGGCGACCGCGCTCTTCAGTCCGATTTCTTGGTGCTGGCTCTACCCTTTGAAGCCACGGCGAAACTGCTGCCGCACATGCCTCCTGCCGAGGGTGCGAACGCTCTCGCGCAACGCCTGAGTTATCGACAACATTGGCCCATCTGCAGTGTGCATCTTTGGTTCGACCGCGAAATTACCGATCTCGACCACGCAGTGCTGCTCGACCGCGAGATTCACTGGATGTACAACAAGGGCAAAATCCAGCCTTGGCGAAAACTCCACGGTAGCTATCTGGAATTGGTCGTCAGCGCTTCGCGAACCTTCGCTGCTCTCGATCGCAGTGAAGCAATCGCGCGCACGGTCCGCGAGCTGGCTGAGTTTTTCCCTGCGATGGCCACGGCAAAGCTTGAAAAGGCTGCGTTGATCAAGGAAGTGCGCGCCACGTCCTGCGCCCCGCCCGGCGTCAGTGCCGACTCCGGCCCCGTGTCTCCCTGGCCCAACTGCGTGCTCGCCGGAGACTGGACCGCAACCGGCTGGGCCTCAACGATGGAAAGCGCCGCTCGCTCCGGTCATCTTGCGGCCGAAGCGATCTGCAGAGCCATCGATGCACCACAATCCTTCTTTGTTCCCGACCTCAAGCCGACCGGTTTCATGCGATTCATTGTGCCGGGTTCGGAATGATCCGCGACTCCGAGCCGAATTTTCGGCAACCCTGAAAGCTAAGAATGTTCCGATCGCATGATCCGCTCGTGAAACAGACCTCCACGCTGCCTGCAACCGGAGCCAGAACCCTTCCAAGATCGGCAATTGCCATCTCTCCGTATTCAAGCACACTGTTGTAGGAAGCAAGATTTCCGTTCGGGTCCAATTCACTCGCGTACGATTCGACGCGCTGCAATTGTCCGGTCGCCGCGTCCGCAAAAATCGATCCCGACAATCCCGGTCGTAGCGCGCCGCGCTTAAACGTGAAGTTGTTCGCCCGCTCGAATCGAAAATCGAACACTGCGGTTGCGCCCCGATCGCCAAGCCCCTTGCCGTGGAATTTGAAATCGGTCTTCGTCGCGGGCAGAAAAATTGTCGTCAACTGCGAGCCGAAAAGCGCCAGCGAATTCCATCCGCCCGAACCCGTCAACGAGTCGACCGGGCGTCCATTGATCATCAAGCTCGTGTAACGGTCGCCCGCGCCGCTCGCATACGTCACGGTCGCGGACACAACGTCCACAGGCTTCCACTCTTCGCCGAGGCTGCCCCGCGCCGCTCGCGACATGGTCTCCTCGCAAATGAAGTTGGGCAAGGTCCCGCGCGCGAGGGCAAACTCGCAGGCATCTCCGAGAGGCTTGTACTCGATACCCATCGCCGCAATCTCCGCACAGCGCGGTGTTTCAAATGTCGTCGCGCTCGATGGCACAGCGCTCTGGGTTGGCTCAACCGGGGTTTTCACAGCGACGAGCGATTGTGCCGAAACAATAGAAACGTGCACGGCAGCGAGAGCGAGGCTGACTAAGCCGCCGATCTTGATCATGGCTCGGAATCTAACACAACACCGTTAGTGCGCAAGAAAATACACACCAATGCATACCAGCACCGCGGCAGTCCAGCGACGCCGATCGACATTCTCTTTCAGGAACACTTTCGCCGCAATCGCATTCGTAACCAGTGTCAGCGAAGCTGACGCCGGAGCCACCAGGCTCAGGTTCAGATGATTCAACGCAAAAAGCAACGCAAAGAACGCCAGCGCTAAAAAACTCACGCCGGCGAAAAACAGGGGACAAGTAATCACCGCGCGAATCGCGCCCTTCACCCCAGAGCGCGCACGAATCTCATCCAGGTCGCCAATCGATTTCATCGCCGCCGCGGTCAGCACCTCACCGGCCGTCGAGCTCACGATCACCGCGGCAATCATCAACGCCGCGGTCCAGAATCCCGAACTCGCAACAGGAAACGGAGTATTCATCGCACGTGCTCCCCTTCAACCACAGCGCCCAAATCCGCAACTTTTTCGGCTGAAGGTGCCGGCCTCTCCGTCAGCGACGGCCCATTCGCCACAAACCCCACACCGACCGTGATTAAAACAATCCCGGCCCACCGTTGAATTGAAATGGGCTCGTGCAGCCAGAAGCGCGCGAGAAAAGCCACAATGACGTTCCCGAACGCTGTGGCCGGAAGAACGAAGGTCAAATCCGCCCACGAAAGCGCGGTGAGATAGCTGGCAAAAAATCCGATAAGCAACGCAATCCCCGCCGCCACCCAGGGTGTGAACACGGCGGCAATCAGTGAGCCAGGATGTGCGAGCGAAATGCGAGGCAGGTTCGTCATGCCGCGGGATAGGCATGTGTCCCCGAGTGGTGCGCAGAGCGCGACCAATCCGAGGATCAGATACTGCCGCGGCCTGAGGGGTTGATGCGCCATCGCGAGCGTTCTCTCTCAGATGCAAGAAAAAGAGGGCGGACTCATTTTGAGCGCCGCCCTCAATCGTTCGTATTCCGATTCGCTATGCGCCCGCGCCGACCGGAGCCGGAGGATCGGCCTGATGGCGGCGCGCATCCTTCACCATCTTGTTGCGTTGAGAGCGGAGCTTGAGAAACGACTTCGCCTCGACATAAAGCCGCGGAACATCGCGATTCACTATGGCTTTCCAAATGACGCGCGCCGCAGCCTTCGGCCGGAAATAGTACTCGTCGTAGAAGCGATGCACCATTTCAAGTATGTAGTCTGTCGGCAGGCCTGGGTACTCGATGTGCGCCATCTGGTGACCGCCCTCGTCGCTCATCGACGTCGTATTCTTGATGAATCCATTCTCCCGCGCGTACTCGTAGAACTCCGTTCCCGGATAGGCATGGGCAATCGAGACCTGGATCGTTTCCACATCGAGCGACTTCGCGAACTTGATCGTGTTCTGAATCGATTCCTTTGTCTCACCGGGCAAGCCGAGAATGAAATCGCCGTGAATAGTCAGGCCCAGGTCGTGGCAATCCTTGGCAAAGGCGCGCGCACGCTCCACTGTGGCGCCCTTCTTGATGTTCTTCAGGATCTGCGGGTCGCCCGATTCGAAACCGACGATCAGCAGGCGGCATCCGGCATCTTTCATCGCCTTCAGCGTCTCGCGGTCCGTGGTCACACGCGATGTGCAGCTCCACGTTACGCCGATCGGCTTCAGCTTCTCGCAAAGCTCGACGGTGCGCTGCTTCTGAATATTGAAGGTATCGTCGTCGAAGAAATATTCCTTCACGTGCGGAAAATTCTTCTTGGCCCACGCCAACTCCGCGGCCACATCGTCCGTGGAGCGCTTGCGCCACGCATGTCCGCTCAGCGTCTGCGGCCACAAGCAGAACGTGCACTGTGCCGGGCATCCACGCGTTGAATACAACGCGATAAAAGGTTGCAGCAGAAACGGCACGCTGTATTTTGTCACATCCAAATCGCGCTTGTAGACCTTCGTGGCCCACGGCATCGCATCCAGATCTTCCACTTGCGGACGATCCGGATTGTGTACTACTTTTCCGTTCAGCTTGTAGCTGATGCCGAGGATTTCGTTCAGCGGCTTGCCCTGCGCAAACTCGACGACGGAATAGTCGAATTCGCGGCGGCAGATAAAGTCCAGCGCGGCGCATTCGTTCAGCGCTCGGTCGGGATCGGTCGTCACCGGCGGTCCAACGAACGCAATCCGGATAGCAGGGTTCGCCTTCTTGATCGTTTCGGCCAGCCGCTGATCGCCCTCCCAGCCAACTGTCGATGTGAAGAGGACGAGGAATTCGTACTCCTTGCAAATCTTGATCGTCTCTTCCGCGGACACATGGTGCGGTGGCGCGTCGAGCAGCCGCGAGCCCTCCAACAAGCCGGCGGGATACGTCAGCCATACCGGGTACCAGTAGGATTCAATCTCGCGCGTGGCCGGCCAGCGCGATCCGGCGCCGCCATCAAAACCCTCGAAAGAGGGTGGGTTCAGAAATAGTGCTTTCAGTGGCATTGGCATCCCTTCAATCTTACCATTTTTCCCGTTTTCGCTAGTGTCGAAAGGGGTTACGCTGCTATTTCCCCCGCAGCTCGCCCAACCAGTCTTCCATGTGGCCCAGCGCGCGCAACAGATTGAGTCGCGCCCTCTCGAGCTCGAACCCCGCATCCAGCGAGTCCTGGAGCTTCTGGCTTTCTTCGATGCGCGCCAGCTGCTCGGCCTTCGGTGTAAGCTGCGGCGTCGATCCCGGTCCGCTCCCCGTCCCATTGCCCAGTTCAAGCTCCGCCAGCACACTCTTCAGCTGCTCGTCCGCAATCTGTCGTTTGAGACTCGCTATCTCGGCCAGCGTATCGAGCTCGCGCAAGCTTCCTGTCAGCTCGGCGATCTGGATTTCATTCTGCCGCTCTGCCTGCTCCGCCTCAACTTTTGCACGAAGCGCTTCAGCGGCCGACTCTCTGGCTTTTGCGCCGCGTCCCAGGTCGAAAATAGGAATCTGAACCCCAAACCCCGAGCTGAAGTTGTCGGTCGGTATATTTTTTGCGTAGTAAAGGTTGAAGTCGTTCAGAATCGTCGTGCTGCGGCTGTAGAGCGCGTTGAAGCTGACTTGGGGAAAGAACCTGTTCATCAGATCTCCGCGCGCCACCTTTTGTTTGGAGACTGCGAGCATTTGCGCCGACTCAATTCCAGGCAGAGTTCTGCTCCCATCGTCCGCCTTCACAGCGGGGATCTCGGGAATGCTGGCATGATCCGGAGTGATGGAGCCAACGGGCAGACCGGTCAGCACGGCAATCTGCTCTGAAAGAGTGCCAGCGCGCGTCTCTAGATGGATTCGCTTCAATCGGATCTGCGCCGCTGTCAATCGCACCTCCAACAGTTCATTGAGCGGGTCGACGCCTGCTTCGGTCCGCTCCTGCTCTACCTGCACCAGCCGCCCGGTGAAGGACTCCTGTTGATGCGCATTCTCCAATTCGCGATTCACCGTATCAAGTTCAAGGTAGGCCGTCGAAACATCCAGCGCCACCTGCTCACGCGCATCCTTCAGACTGAGCTTCGCCGCCTCAATCCCCGCGCGCGCAGCGCGAATGTATTGGTTCTGCGGCAGACTGAACACTAGCGATTGCACTGTGCCATTCAAAATCGACGGTACTCCCCCGGTGAAACCGACGGCCGGAAATGCCGGAAGCCCTGAACCGAAGTTGAGGCTGGGCACATAAGCGTCTTTGGACTGCGCCAGCGCCGCGCTTGCCTTTTGGACGTCTGCCTCAGCCAGCCTCACCGCAGTCGAGTTGTGCTCGGCAAGATCCACAACCGTCGCCAGCGACACCTGCGCCATCCCGCGCACAGGCACAACCACCGCCATCGCTGTCAGCACGCCGACGAGCAAGGCAGCGCGGGTTGTGTGTCGTGCTGTCATCCAATACGTTCCGTTCAAAATCTCAAATTAGAACTTCAATTCCAGTGCCGGTTTGTAATCGTGCGCCAAAGCCAAAGCAGCCGCTCGCTGCTGGGCAGCCCCTGCCTTATCGCCAAGCTGCGCCAGCACCCGCGCCAGTCGCACGTGCGCAACAAAGGCAGGCGCCTCTTCCGTCTTCGAATCGCTACTCAAATACTCTCCAAGCATCTTGGCCGCCAGCGGCAAATTCCGATTCGCTTTCGTCAGCACCATCGCGCCGTTGTACAACGCGACCCCGGCCTTTCGATCGTGCTGCGCCGACTTCATTCCACTTTCGACCGCAGCATCCAAATCGGTCCAGCGCTCCCGCCTTCGATAAAAGCTGGCCAGCGACATCCATGAAAGCGCTGGATGCGGATCAACCCCGATCGCTGCCGTTAGTTCGCGTTCAGCTGTTCCATAGTCCTTGTGTCCCTCGGCAATCCATCCGTGCAACTGGTGTGCCCGCGCCTGGTCCACTTTGTCCAGCTCCGCCGCCACGCCCTCAGCTTTGTCTTCGCCTCCGCCCAGCACTCCCGGCGCGGATTTGTAAAACTCCCCCAGGTCCGCCAGCGCATCGGCGTTGCGCGGATCCAGCCGCACCGACGTCTCCAGTTCGGCCCGAACCTGCTTTGCAAGCCCAAACGCGGTCATGAACGATGCGCGCGACGCTCTCTCCCCGAGCACCCTGCCGAGCCACAGGTGATAGCCGGAGTTCTCCCCACCCAAGCTGACTGCCTGTTGGCATTCACTCGTCGCCGCATCCAGGTGGTCAAGAATCAGCTGCACGCGGCATCGCAGGTTGTGCGCTTCCGCCGATGCGGGAAGGGAATTGAGCAGTATCAGTACCTTGTCCGCCTCGCCCGACTGCAACGCCGCGTGGGCTTCCGCCAAGGAGCCCGCGGCAGCTTGCGCATGCAGGGCGATGGCCCCGACTGCAATCAGGCCCGCTCCTACGCCCGCAAAAAGGGCTGTCCAGAATCCGCTTCTCACTCGACCCGCTTGATTGGCACGCCCACTTGCAAGGGCTGTCCGGTAGTGGTTCCCGTCGCCACCACGTCGCCAGCGCTCAGTCCCGCCAGAATGGCAGCCTGGGTCAGGTTGGTCGCCCCCGTCGTCACCGAGGTCCGCACCAGCGCATCTTTCACCACCTTGAACACGTAGGGCTTTCCATTCTCGGAGTAGAGTGCTTCTCGTGGAATGCTCAACGCATCCGCTTCGCTGGCCGTCGTCACCGTCACCGTCACATCGGTATCCGGCAGCAAGTCTCCGTCCCCGCCGTCAATACTGATGATGACTTCTCCGACGGTCCTCGTCGTGTACGTAATCACCGTGATCGGCGTGCGCACAATATGCCCGTGCCATACTTCGCCGGCTTTGGCATCCCACTTGATCTGAATTTGCTGACCTACCGCAAGCCGCCCAATATCCGGTTCGTCGAAATACGCGCGCACATACTCGTGCTCCAAATCGGCCATCTGCAAAAGCACTTTGCCCGCTTCGGCATACTCGGTGGGTCTGGCGTCGACCGAGTAGACCGTTCCCGCGATCGGCGCACGAAACGAAGTTTTCGCCATCACATCGCGCGCCGCGGCGGCATTGGCTTCCGCATCGGCAAGCGCCGCCTGCGCGCGCGCCACCTCCGCCGGAGAGAAGTGCCCGTGCGCGCTCTCTTCGGCCGCGCGGATATTGGCTTCTGCTGTATCCAGTTGCTGCCGGGCCGCCGCCACTTCGCTCGCTGAAGCTGCTCCAGTTGAACTCAGCTTTGTTAACGCCTCCAGGTTCCGCTGCGCCTGGTCGCGATCGATCCTGTTGCGCGCCAACTCCGCTGCTGCCGCCTGCCGCTGCTCCAGCGTTCCATTCTGCGTGGCGGATTCCAGGGCTGCCTGTGCGCTCTTCACACCGCTTTCGGCACTCGCCAGCCGAGCCCGTGCCTCCACGTCGTCCAGCACCACCAGCAGCTTTCCCTTCGGCACGCGATCGCCGGGTTGCACATAGACCGCCTTCACAGTAGTTGCAATCGGGCTCGGATATACATACTTCGTCTCTGGTTCCACTCGCCCGTTCGTGCTCAACGTACTGATCAGCGGCGCTCGGTCGACGATCGCGGTGCGGACCGGCAACCGTTCCCGTGTCAGGGACCGTGCCGAGAAGAACACTACCACCAGAATGACCGCGACGCCCACCCAGAGCCAACCGCGATCCAATCCCTTTCTTTCTGTAGCCATCCACCTAACCTGAGCCAGTATATAGGACTCCCGAACGCACCCCGAGGGAGCAAAAAATCCGCTCTCGCGTCACCGATCAGTCATCCGCGCGGCTCGTACAATGAGCCTATGGCTGTGCAACCCCGTTACACCGACGACCACGCCAAAGCCGGACTCGACTTCAAATTCCCCGCCATCGAAACATGGCAAAATCAATTCCCCGGCTACGAAATCTCCATCGACGATCCGGAACTCACTTCGGTCTGCCCCAAAACCGGCCTGCCTGACTTCGGCGTCCTCAACATCCGCTACATGCCCCGCCAGCGCTGCCTCGAGCTCAGATCCCTCAAGGAATACCTCTTCAGCTACCGCAACCTCGGCATCTTCCAGGAAAACATCGTCAACCAGGTCCTCGAAGACATCGTCAAGGCCTGCGATCCCGTCTGGGCCGTCGTCCGCGGAGAATTCCGCCCCCGCGGCGGCATCGCCACCACCGTCGAAGCGCGCTTCCCCCGCCCTAAGGAGTAAGTGCCGCTCGTTCTCCAACCATTCATTCACCGGGATTCACTTTCCCCGACGGTTGTGTTTTGATAAAAACACCTGGGGAAGCTCGTTGACCGGATTCCCCGAGGAGGCACCTTGAGCGCAACAACTCCCACCCCGAAACCTGTTGCAGAATTGAACCCGCTCGCCTCGCTCGATCAGTGGGACGACTTTGTCGAAGGCCGCTATCGCGAGGACAAGTCGCAGGACGAGTTTCGAATCTACGACGCCAAGGCTCAGCCCGGGGTGGCCGAGTTCTATCGCCTGAACCACGAGAATCAGACCGTGGAGTTCGTGCTGCGCAAAGAGAAAGAGTACTTCGGCCTCAACAAGGGAATGAAGACCATCTGGGAGGCAGCGGAGTTTCTCAATACGATGGTGGACGACAGCGATCCCGATACGGACCTGACGCAGATCGAGCATCTGCTGCAGACCTCCGAGGCGATCCGGCGCGATGAACACCCGCGCTGGATGGTCCTGGCGGGGTTCCTCCACGACCTGGGCAAGTGCCTGTGTCTTTACGGCGAGCCGCAATGGGCGGTAGTAGGAGACACCTTTCCGATAGGGTGCGCCTGGTCAACCGACATCGTGTATCACGAGTACTTCGCCGGCAATCCCGACCGCAATGTGCCGGAGTACCAGACGAAATATGGCATCTACGAGCCCAATTGCGGCCTGGATAAGGTGCACATGTCCTTCAGCCATGACGGCTATATCGCCGAGGCGATGAAGCCCCACCTAAACATCGAAGCGCTCTACATGCTGCGCTATCACTCGTTCTATCCCTGGCATAAGCATGGCGCATATGAGCACCTCACCAACCAGCAGGATCGCGCGATGCTTCCATGGGTGTTGAAATTCAACCAGTACGACCTTTACTCCAAGGGCCACACCAAGCCTGATACGAAGGCCCTGAAGCCTTACTACGACGAGTTGTTTGCGGAGTTCCTGCCCGAACGCGTGGCCTGGTAGCCAGGTTCGTCGGACAATCCGGCGCCTCCCAGCAATTCTGATTGCGGCATCCCGCGTCCGCGACCATCCAAACTTCGCGCACCCGTTACAACCTCTCGCATTGAGATGTCGAAACTTACCACGTCTCAAGCCCCCGAGCCGTAGGACCAGAGGCTTCTCCGCCGCATGCGACTACATCTTTCTATGTAGACCGCCCCGTTTTCCCTCGTATTGACGCGCCACCCAGACCGCAGCACACTGGGACATGAGTTCCCACCTGAGCTCGAACGGAAGGCTGCATGGCCCCGCGCCCGCCAAGCCCACCTTTCTCATGTGCCCCCCCACGCTCTACGACGTGAACTACGTCATCAACCCCTGGATGGCCGGAAATGTGCACCGCTCGTCCCGCCAGCGGGCCACAGATCAATGGACAGCGCTCCACACCGCCGTTGCAAATATTGCCGACGTCCTCCTGGTCGAACCGCAACCGGGCTCCCCCGACATGGTTTTCACCGCCAACGCCGGCTTGGTCTTCGATGGCACAGTGGCTCTCAGCAGCTTTTATCATCCCGAACGGCAAGGCGAGGAGCCTCATTTCCGCCGCTGGTTCCAGGAGTCGGGTTTCGCCATTTGCGACGTTCCGCGCCGCACGCCTTTCGAAGGCGAAGGAGATGCGCTCTTCGAAGCCGATGGCTCCCGCCTGTGGGCCGGCCACGGGCCGCGCACCGATGAGAACAGCCTCCGGCAATTGACCGATCTCTGGAACATCGAGGTCGTTCCTCTGCGCCTCGTCGATCCGCGCTTCTACCACCTCGACACATGCTTCTGCCCGCTCTCCAACGGCGAAGTCATGTACTACCCAGCCGCCTTCGATTCCGAATCGCAGCAGCGAATTGAAGACCGCTACGCCAAAGCGAAACGAATCCCGGTCTCCGAAGCCGACGCTCTGCACTTTGCTTGTAACGCAGTCAACATCGGCAGAACCATTCTCCTCAACAGCATCAGTGCGGAACTATGCGCCGAATTGCAAGCGCGCGGCTACCAGGAAATTCAAGTCGACCTGACGGAATTCCTCAAAGCTGGAGGAGCCGCCAAGTGCCTCGTGCTCCGTCTCAGCGAGATGGACGTAACCCACCGCGCAGAAGTGTGAACGATCGTCATCCCGCGCGAAACGCACCGCGGATAGCCGTAAGCAAGCTCGAACGCCCGCCGCGCTCTACTTCATAGAAGAAACGCTCGGCTGCACCCAGGAATAGACAAAGTCGGCGATCTGCGGAAAGAGTGTCGCGATCAGGCCCAAGAGCGGACCCGCCGCGAATCCCGCTAGCTTGATCCAGAAATCTCCCCCGAGTTCGCCCGGAGCGGTATTGGTGATTAGGCTCAGAATCGGATCGCGGTACATCTGCGCGTACACAGTTGCAACCGCGCAACCCAGTACCAGAAATAATAAGAGGATCGCACCGCTGATCGCGGGACGCGGATCGAATGGGTAACTTGCCATCGCGACTGTAATTGCCACGAACAGCCATAGTATGCCGAGAACAAAGGAGCGTATCTGGGCGAGGGTGTTTTGGATGAAGGCCAGATAGACAAGGCAGACAAACTGCTCCGCGAAGCGGATGCGCGGCTCCAGCTTGGCGACGGACTTCAGCAATGTCTCTTCCTGGGGCGCAAGTTGCTTGCCTGCGTCAAGCGAGGACGCGACCGGTTCGGGACCCTCTTCCTCGCGCCATGCCGGCAGGAGAAGCTGAGTCATGAATACGCCTGCCGCTCTCGCAAAAGTTTCCTGTAGATTCTTCAGTCTTATTTCATCGTGAGCATTGGTCTGGTCGAATTGCTTTGAGTACCAGTTCGCAAAACCGCGCCGAGCCTCCTGTATGCTACTGAACGCTTTGAACACTTCGTCGAATCGGGGGCTCGTCCTGGGGAGGGGCCAGTAGTCCTTCAGCGTTTTCAGCGAGTTTTCCAGGTGTAGAGAGCATTCGAATTGTGAGGACAGGAGCTTATCGCGCATGTCGAGGACATTACCGCTGATCTTCCACACCGAACCCCAGGAGACACCGGGAATGGCCGCCATACTGCGGCGGAGCCGAGTCCGATACAGAAAGGCAAGCAGTTGTCGAAGCGAGATCCATGCGCTGAAGAGCCGCCACGCCGTGACGAGCAAAACGGTGACACATGCGCCCATCACGAAGCAGACAAAGATGCTTGCCGGCGTCCCGGCCAATGTGCGGATGGGGATTCCATTGGCGGCAAACCGCGCCGCGATCCAAAGAACGATGAACACAATCAGAATCCGCGACTTTTTCGGCGCAGGATCGACCTCGCGCTCCACCGGATAACCAACGCGCTCGATACTGAACATGTCCAGCCATTTCCGTTTCTTACCTTCGAACACAATCGCTAAGTTTCTCAGCCGGGGTAGTCTTGGCCGGCTAGGCCCGGACAGAGCCAGGCGTTGCAGTGCGTACCAAAACCACATGTAGATGCCGGCGAAGGGAGCAATGAGAAGAATGAGCGGCGAGACTCCGCTGGCCATGTGCATCGCCCGCCAATAGGTCGGGAACCGATCGGCCACAGTCATTGGCGCTTCCCCGCAGACATAAAAAATCGAATAGAACGCGAGCGTCCCGATGAAGTAAAGTAGGACGGGCCTTCCCAAATCAACCGGGAACGGTGGGGCCCAGCCGTCGTTTTCAACTTGCCGTCGCACTTTCCACAAGTTTGCGAAGAGTGAAACGCCGACGCCGATCCATAGCACCAGAAGTGGCAACACGTCGGCATGAGCGGATTCGAAGGGCTGTCCCTCCGGAGAAAATGTCCCATAGCCCCACGCCAAAACAGTTGCCGCCGAGGAGAGTGCGAGGCTTCCTACGATCATCAAGCGGGAGTAAGCGCCGGCCCGCATCCGTGAAGTAACAAAATAGGCGCGATAATTAGGCTTCTGGGTCACCGAAGGCAACCAGCAACAAAAAGAGTGGAAGACAACCCAAGCGGCCAGACACAGGATGGCGAACCTCATACTGCCCGGAATCGGAGGCCACGGTTTAGAGTTGATGTCCTGCTGTATGAAGATTTCGTGCGCCAGCCGTAAGTTGCTCTCCAACGCGTTCGTCCCGCGCGCGAAGATCCAGGCGCACGCCATGCAAGGTTGGCTCTTGGCCTGATTCACTTCATCCGTTTGATCGCTCAGCGCTGCGACCGGCCAGAAATCATCCGCGCCGAGGACGGAGAGCCACAGCGGCGGTGCTTCGATGGTGGGTGCGCCGCCGGACGACCGCAACCAGAACGGCGTGTTGTAGTCCGGAATCTTGAACTCGGGGTCAACCGGAAGAAACTGGGGATAGAAACCGAGAGGACTCCCCCTTACGGCAGCGGGTGTTCTCGGATCGTCCTCTCGATAATCCTTGATAACGTAGGTGCTGGTGTCGGTCGTGAGCGTTACCTTCCGCGTATAGGTCTCGTCCGGTTCGTCAGGTGATATTTCGGCAAGCGGACTCGTGATTTTAATAGTCTGGCCACTTGCTTCGAACCGATACCCGGAACTAACCAACTGATCGATCCCCGCGAAATCGATTTTGGAGTTCTTGTCGATGCGAACACATGCCTCCTGGAATCTCAGCAAGTACCGCATCGCCACGTACGTTCCCTCCATGCCTTCTTCCGGAAAGGGGTGGATATTGCTGTCTCTTCGTTGCTGGCCGTCCTGTATCCATTCTGGACCCCAGGGGTAAAGCGGATAATTGCTCAAAGTCATGAGTCCGCTCAACCGTGACGCTCCGCGCTCGCGGCGTAACAATAGGTCGGCGCCAAGGATCACGATGCGGCCCTGCGGGTACGCCAGACGAAGATAGTGGCTCAAAAACAGCTGATCGAGAGGATTGCTGCTGCGGAGGACGATGTATTGGGATTGATTCGCACGCAGGAAGCTGACGATCTGCTGCAGGACGGCTTCCTGCGAAAGCGCCGTCTGGCCTCCGCTGAATGTGCGGATCGTGTCGTGTTCCTGGCTCTCAGGGTCGGCGAGATCGGGTGCGAGTGTCCGACGCGGATTGGTTGCCGGAGTTGCATTGCCCGAACCGAAGAGCGACTGTTTCTGATAGGCGCCCCGGAGGGCGGAGATGTCGCGCGGATAGTAGATGTCGACAGCTCCGTTTTGCTCACAGTACCCTGACGAGTTAGCACCGAATGCTGTCTCGTCCTCGGAGACTATGGCCAGATTCTCCAGGTGGAATCCGGAAGTCTCGAGATAGCGGCAATAGAGTCTGAGCGCATGGCTGTCTTCGCTTTGAAAACTGGCAAAGCGCAGATTGAATTTATCCTTAGTCGCGCGTTCAAACCAACCCACTGCAGAACCGCTCGTGACTTCACCGCTGTAGATCGGAATATCGATTCTCTGTCCCCGAGTGGCGCCAAGGGGAATGTCGTTGAGCAGTGCGGCAAGCGACGGCAGCGAGCCCGAGAAGGAAGGCCCAAGGATTGCCTTTGGGAGTTCGTAGTGGGGCGTGTCGCGATCTCCCTGATGCTTCAACGCGGCGATCCACGCGGTTGCATTCTGAAATTGCGCCCGATGAATACCGTCGGTCGGATCGTCTCCCACGACAAAAACTGCAAGCCCCTCTCGGTATGCGGCGTCAGCGTCTGTTTCCGATACGTCCGACAGTGCCTTCCGAAACAGAAGAACTCCCGGCTGTTCCTCCCGTGCATTCTTGCGCTCGTCGGCCTTGTCCTGGTCATTTAGATACTGGAAGTTCTTCTCCTCAGGATCCCAGGGAAGCCACGACGAGTCGTAGACGTATCCCGCATCTGCCGCCGCCTGCTGGATGGCCTCTGCCTTGCGATCGAATCCGAGCGCAAAGTGCGTATAGACAGGGTCGTCCATCGTGGCGATGACATACGAAAGGCTGCGAGCGCTCCTCCACTTAATTTTAGGAAAAGCTGGCCGCCCATCCGCAGTGCATGAACCTGGTGCCAGGATCGAATCTTCATCAAGCACTCCAAAGAATGCCTGCAGCCGTTTTTCCAGGTCATCGCAGATCCCAGGGTTGAGTTTGGACTTGGTCGGAGATTTAGTTTTATGCGAACCCGCTTCGGTCTGGGTTCGCGCCAGCTCAGGTGTCCCTTGCGGCGCTCTGCCCCCGAATTGCGAAACCCCTAGCACGGCAGCGACAGCCACCGCCATCGATGCACCCCAGCCGACGTCTCGCTTCATCCCGCCCTCGGTAGTCTGGAGATAGGAGATTTCTCCGATCGCACAAAATGGACGATTAGCTCAATTGGAATCGGACATTGTCTTCTTGGGGGAAGGTCGAGCGCGCAATGCACTCACCGCTCTATGGGATAATCGTGCCTGCCCGGGGTTTTCCTTTTACAAGCGAGAAATATTTGGCAGATTCACCCCAACCTCTGCGCGCGCCCCTCAACCCCGCCCTGGGCACATTTCTCCTGCTCCTCGCCCTCAACCTGCTCAACTACATCGACCGCTACATCCTGCCCGGCGAAGTCTCCCTCATTCAGCGCGAATTCCACTCGACCGACCAGCAGATGGGCGCGCTCACCACCGCGCTCTTCATCACCTATATGCTCGTCGCCCCGCTCACCGGCTGGCTCGGCGACCGCTTCCCGCGCAAGCCGCTCATCATTGCGGGCGCAGTCGTCTGGAGCGTCGCCACCCTCGCCACAGCATGGGTTCACGACTACACGACCCTCTATATTCGCCACGCGCTGGTCGGCGTCGGCGAGGCTACCTTCGGCATCTTTGCCCCAGCAGTGCTGGCCGACTTCTACCCCGAGCGCGAACGCAATCGCATTCTCTCCATCTTCTACATCGCGATTCCAGTCGGCGCCGCTCTCGGCTACTTGGCCGGCGGGCAAATGGGCCCTCTCTGGGGATGGCGCGCGCCGTTCTTTATTTGCGCAATCCCCGGCCTCGTCATCGCAGCGCTCTATTGGTTCATCGGGCGTGAGCCCGTACGCGGGGCCAGCGACCAGCTGAAGGCCACACCCGACCGCGGTACGTTCGCCGGCCTCTTTACCAACCCAGCATTTCTCACTGGCACGTTTGGTCTGGCGACTCTAACTTTCGCCATGGGAGGCATCTCGGCCTGGGTGCCGGAGTTCCTCCGCCGCTCTGCCGGCCTCTCGGTCGGCCACGCAAGCCAACTCGTCGGCGCCAGCACCGTGCTCGATGGCATCGCCGGAACCCTCGTCGGCGGCATGATCGCCCAGCGCTGGCTGCGCACCAACCACCGCGCCCTCTACCTGCTCTCCTTCTGGAGCGTCGCGCTCACTCTCCCTTTCGGCCTGCTTCTCTTCTTCGGACCGGCCAGGTGGGCAGTGCCATCGCTCTTCGCTGCCGAGTTCTTTCTCTTCCTTAACACCGGCCCGCTTAACACCGCCATCGTCAATTCAGTCGGAGCCGAGGTCCGCGCCACCGCCGTCGGACTGAACCTCTTCATCATTCACTGCTTCGGCGATACGTTTTCGCCTCAGATCATCGGCGCCATCAGCGACCGCACCAACCTCCGCACCGGACTCGGCTCGACCCTCATATTTCTAGTGATCTCCTGCGCGATTCTTCTCGCCGGAGCTCGCTTCGCTCCCCAGCTTGACGACCCCGAACCTGCTGCTTCCACTTCCTGACGCTCGACGTCTCTCTGAGATTGCTTCGTTGCTATTCCTAAATGCCGAAACGGACGCTAATCTCCCACAAACATTCATCTTTGAAACCACTTTCCACAAAGAAGTGGAATCTCGCCTACCTCGCTGGCCGCGCTTCCTGATCCCGCGAATTCATAAAGGCGCGAGCTCCGCCCTGCGAGCGCAAATTGGGGTCATTCCCCGCCGGGCGTTCCGTATCTCCCTGAAATCCACGCACAAGCCGCGGGTTGGGCCGGAACTTAGGCGGACCGCCATAAAATTGTCGTGCATGGCTCAACATCATCCCAGCTCTCCCATGCATGGGCTCTACCAACCCCCGGATGTGCACGTTCATTTCGCGGAACTTCTCCAGCTCTCCCACATCGCCACGGTCCTGCCGTAGGCTCACAATGGTGAACTGGCATTGCGCATCAAGCGTCTCCGGCGGACACACATCCAGAAATCGCGTCCCGTCAGAAAGCTGCACAATTTCATATACATGTGCCGTAATGCAGATGTCTTTATTGAGATATTTCTGAGCCTCCGCCTGCGACACGCAAGGCTTAGGATTCCCCGCGAATCCGATCGCAGGACATAGAGCAAGGACAAGCGCAATTCGCCACATCGCCGTTCTTTCCGGGGAATTGTTTCGAAGCGTACGCCACTCGCTTCACCCATGAAAGATGCCGAAGGTCCACATTACGCAGTGAACGCTGCCGCAGGGGACTCATGCCGAGTCAGCCTACCGTGTCCCCACCAGTTCCTCGCTCTTAGCCCCTTGCCCATAATGGCTTTCGACATATTTATCTAGAATTTGCTTGAACTCTGCCACGATGGTGTCGCCGCGAAGTGTCGTGTACAGCTTGCCGTCAACATACACAGGAGCCTTAGGCTCCTCGAAAGTGCCCGGTAGACTGATACCGAGATTCGCATGCTTCGATTCGCCAGGTCCATTCACCACACATCCCATTACCGCCAGCTTTAGCTCTTCAACACCGGCGTACCTCTTGCGCCACTCCGGCATCGAGGTCCGCAGGTAGCCCTGAATCTGCTCCGCCAGCTCCTGGAAGTAGGTGCTCGTAGTCCGCCCGCAGCCTGGGCAGCTCGTTACCTGCGGCATGAAGCTGCGAATAGAAAGCGATTGCAAAATCTGCTGCGCCGCCTGAACTTCTTCTGTGCGGTCGCCGCCCGGTTTCGGCGTCAGGCTCACGCGGATCGTATCGCCAATGCCCGCCAGTAGCAGTGGAGCCAGTCCCGCCGTCGATGCAATTAAGCCCTTCGAACCCATCCCGGCTTCCGTCAGCCCAAGATGCAGCACGTAGTCGCAGCGTGCTGCCAGGTTCGTATAAACATCAATCAGGTCGCGCACACCAGACACTTTGGCAGAAAGAATAATCATGTCGTGGCCGAGTCCGTAACGCTCGGCAGCCTTCGCCGATTCCAGGGCGCTCACCACCATCGCTTCCATCATTACGTCGCGTGCCGGCAACGGATCGGGCCGGCGGCTGTTCTCGTCCATCATCCGGGTCAAAAGAGACTGATCAAGCGATCCCCAGTTGACGCCGATACGCACCGGCTTCTGGTTTTCAACGGCGCACTCCACCATCACCTGGAAATTGTCGTTATCCTTTTTGCCAATCGATGCGTTACCCGGATTGATTCTGTATTTGGCCAGAGTCCGCGCCGCGGCAGGAAACTTCTTCAAGAGCAAGTGTCCGTTGTAGTGAAAGTCGCCCACAATAGGCACGCGTAGTCCGCGCTTTTCGAGTCCCTCCACGATATAGGGGACGGCCGCAGCCGCGTCTTCGTTGTTTACCGTCACGCGAACGAGTTCCGACCCGGCCAGCGCCAGAGCCGCCACCTGCTCGATCGTTCCTGCTATGTCCGCCGTATCGGTGTTGGTCATTGACTGCACCACGACCGGGACTTCCCAGCCCACACGCACGTTTCCGATTCTGACTGTGGGCGTCATTCTGCGTTGAATGTCCGGCATATCGACCTCACTTCTAGTTTACCTTTTCCTGCACTTTTGCCTGAAATCCTTGCGATTGCGTGCCTTTGGCGTCACGAGCCAACGCTCAGCCCAAAGTCCTTAAGAGGACACTAACGCGCCTGCGACCCAGCTCCTCGCGACCGCAGCCTCGTCGGTGATCCCTGCGAACGGGTACAATTGAGAATCATGGATTTCCGCCGTTTCCGTCCGTTTCTCGTGTCCACAGTGGTCCTCGGACTGTCAGCAGGGCTAGCCCTTTTCGCACAGGATACGACAACCCATCGGGGCCGCAAGTACAAGGCGCCGCCGCCGACGTCGCGCATTGAGGTCACCATCCTGCGCAACGACGACGGAAAACCGATCGAGAATGCCGCAGTTGTCTTCCAGCTTGAAGGCGACAAGGGCAACATGGAGCTGAAGACGAACGAAGACGGCAAAGCCTCGATCGATGTACTTCCCACGGGTTCGAAGGTTGTCCTGCAAGTTATCGCCAAGGGCTTCAAAACCTTTGGCAGCGACTACAAGATCGACAAGCCCGAAATGACATTCGAAGTCAGAATGAAGCGGCCCGGTCAGCAATATTCCATCTACGAGAAGCATCCTGAGGCGGCGGACTCGGGCAACGGCGCAGGCAAAGACAAGCCGACAGACTCTGGCAACAAAGATGGATCCCCAAATAGATCCAAAGACCAGCCGGCCGAGTCTGCCAACCAATCCGGAACAAAACCCGATTCAACCCAGCCGCAGCCAAAATAGGTTTACAACGGCGAAGTTTTCGAGAGACAAATCCCTCACAACCTAAACATGCCAACTCTCGCCCTGAACGGAAAATCGGCGTTAGTCACAGGCGGTGCGAAGCGCATTGGCCGCGCAATCGCTCTCGTCCTCGCGCGTGCAGGTGCGGATATCACCATTACCTATCGTGAATCCACGTCAGACGCTGAGCAAACCATCGAGCAAATTCAGAAGCTCGGCCGTCGTGCCCAGGCACTCCAATGCGACGTTCGCTCCGAACACGCGGTTCGCAAAACCGTCGAACAAACGGTCGCCTTTCATCAGCGCATCGACCTTCTAATCAACAACGCCGCGGTTTACGAAACTGCTCCGCTCGATTCGATCACGCTCGAACAGTGGGACGCTGTCTTTGAGATCAACACCCGCGGACCTTTTCTCTTCGCGCGCGAGGCGCTTCCGCATCTGCGTTCTACGCATGGCAGAATCATCAACCTCGGATCGCTCGGCGGCCTCCATCCTTGGCCGACCCACGGCCACTACTGCGCGTCCAAAGCCGCGCTCCACATGCTCTCGCAGGTCATGGCCAAATCCTTTGCGCCGGATGTTGTGGTCAATTGCGTTGCGCCCGGCTGGATCGATCAACAGGACAAAGGGGAGGAGGCCGCAGCCCACTACGCGGCCAAAACCCCGATGCAGCGCAATGGCACTGCTGAGGATATCGCAAAAGCTGTGCTGTTCTTCGCAGCAAATTCAGAATTCGTGACCGGCCAGGTGTTGGCCGTTGACGGCGGTCTCAGCCTCTAGCTCAAAACTCCCTAATCGTCAGCGTGAAAACATACGACTCCAAAAGCCACGCTTCTCGGTTCGTTTGGCACCCACGCCACCTTCGGTCGTTTGTTTCCTTGTCACGGTCCGAGGATCAAACCTGAGCGGTACATGTTCCAGAAGCCCCACGGCCTCCGGTTGCGCCGGCCACTCTTCCCCGTCCACGGCGGCTCGCGGATTGCTCACGTACAAGCGTTCCGCAGTCTCCACGCCGCATCGTTCCGCCACGTACGTATAGCCTTTGCGCAGGCGGGACGGCCGCCGCACAGGATGATGCCCGTCGCTGGCCAGGAAGTGAACCCAGTTGCGGTCGAGCAGCGCATTGGCAAAAGCCTCGGCGGCACGGCCAAATCGTCCATACAGCGAAGCCGAAGTCACCTGGACCAGGCAACCTTCACGCATCCACTCGGCGAGTAGTTCCGGGTTGCGCCCCATCGCCGAATTCCTTTCTGGATGCGTAATAATCAGCGTGTATCCGGCTGTCTGCAGTTGCTTCATTGCATCGCTCAGCTGCGGCGGAATCACAACATCCGGAAATTCAATCAGCAGGTAGCCTTTGCCACCGATCGAATAGCGCAGCGGACTCGCAAGAGCTTCTGCGATATTGGTCGCGTTCATATGGAAATCGCAACCGAGGCTCAGCTCGACCTCGCCGCGCAGCCTCTCGCGCAATTCCGCGAACCGCTCGTTCACGAGCCGTTCCTGATACGGGTACTCATAGCTCGCATGCGGCGAACAGACAATGTGGGTCACACCTTCCGCCGCTGCTTCGTGCGCCATTACGAGGGAAGTATCGAAATCGGGCGACCCGTCGTCAACTCCGTAGAGCAAATGTGTGTGGATGTCGATCATCCCGTTGGACCCGATTCTGCAAACTCTGACGACTTCATCGCACCGCCAGCGCCTCGATCATCGATGCGAAAATCTTCCAGCCATCCGACGATCCGAGCAGCTTCTCGCTCGATCGATCCGGATGCGGCATCATCCCTAGCACATTGCGCTCCTCATTCAGAATGCCGGCAATGTTACTGAGTGAACCGTTGGGGTTCACCCCATGCGTAATCTCACCGTTCGGCGTCGCGTAACGAAAGGCTATGCGGTCTTCCGCGGTCAGCCGATGCAGATCTTCCGGCGTGCAGAAATAATTGCCCTCCATGTGACCGATGGGGATCTTCAGCACTTCGCCTTCCTTCAGTTGATTGGTGAACGCGCTGTCTGTTGTTTCGACGCGCAGGTGCACCTGCTTGCAGATGTATTTCAATCCCGCATTGCGCATGAGTGCTCCCGGCAACAGGCCAGATTCCGTCAGAATCTGAAATCCGTTGCAGATGCCGAGCACCAGGCCGCCCCCATCGGCAAACCGCTTCACTGCCTGCATCACCGGCGAAAAATGTGCGATCGCTCCGGTGCGCAGATAATCTCCGTAGGCAAAGCCGCCCGGCACAAGGACCGCATCCACACCTTGCAAGTCCTCGGAGTCGTGCCAGAGAAACGTGACCGGCTGGTGGGCGATTTCGGCGATCACGTTGTAGGTATCGTGGTCGCAGTTGGAGCCAGGAAAGACCAGAACGCCGAATTTCATGACACTAGGGTATCAGCTTGGGCAGTCGTCGCAAGGCCGCAGATTGGGTTCAGACTTAGGAGCGAACCGCAGGAAGAAGCTTGTTCTTCCGCAGCACTTCTATACACCGCAACAGGCTCTGGTCATCCGTCAGGACCAAACAGCGCTTCCGAACGGCCACCGAGCAAATCAGCATATCCACGGGACCGCACTGCACCCCATGACTGCGACAAAGATTGAATAAGCGCGCCGCCTCGACGTAATCCGCGGTAAAGAGATCCTCGTCGAGAAACGGATCGAGTAGCCTTTCAGTTTTGACGAACTGCGACTCTTCCTTAATCCCCGATAGCACTTCCTGACGAATCGGGCCGATCATGATGACGTTCCCGTCCTGAATGGCGTCAGCGAGGCGGGCCACAACCTGCTGCTCTTCGACGCTCAACGAAGCCTTATCCCTGCGCCGAAGAGCGAGCGACCAGATGCAGGTATCGACGAGTACCTTCATCGCTTGCCGCTGTCGACTCGATCAAGGCGACGTATCTTCTTGTAGTCATAGCGCGGGTCGAAATCGACGGTTCCGAAGTGTCCCAGAATCTCCATCTGCTTCCGTCGCCGAATATATTCATCGAGCGCGGCTGTAACAGCTTCTTTTTTCGTTGCATGTCCCCCGATCCGGCGGGCCTCGTCGATCAGCTTGTCGTCAAGTGCCAGGTTCGTTGGCATAGAGCAGCCACCTCTGATGTGTAGATTACCACACACCTTGATGTGTGAGTCGTCACAGAGGCTGAAGCGATGAAAACTTCGCACCCCAGGTGGATCCCGACCACCGGAAGATTTCTCAGTATGCTAGCTGCAACTCCAGCCCCTTGCCGTCGTCCGGAACCAGCGCTGAAACCCGGTGATGCTCTGTATCGAATCCAGTCGAAACAACCGCCACATTCGAACCATCGATCGCCGACGCCGTCGCGCTGCTAGCTGGCTTGCCCGCGCCATACACTTCAACCGACAACTGCCGCCACCAAGGTGCGAATTTTCCCTCGCGCGGCGCCACAATCACGATGATCCCTTGGGCACTCAGACGGCAGGTGAACTTCATTCGCAAAAACTCGCCTCTTCTGAAGTCGTAGCTGACACCATCGTCCAGATAGAGGCTGCCTTCGCAGTCATTGCCGACTGCAGTCGGCGGATAGACACGCAAAGTAAGCGGCCCCTGCGGCTTCTCATCCGTACTCTGCACTAGCGGCTGCTCCGGCACAATCGCGCCCGCTCGCACGAAGACCGGCAGCGTATCCAGCGTGCGATGAATGCGTACCTCCGGCTGCACCACCGCCGTGTTGTCGATCGCTTTGCGCCCCGTGCTCGCGTCCACGCGCGCCCCGGTCCAGTAGTCGTACCACCCCACCGGCGGCAACCCCACGGTGTAGTCGTCCACTTCGTCCGGAAATGGACTCTGCGCAATGAGCAGATCGGGTCCAAGAAGAAACGCCCCGCTGTTGCTCAAATCGAGCGGTTGCCCGTCGACGGCCCCATTGGGGAACTCGAGAAATAGCGGCCGATTGATCGGCATTCCCGTGCGGCTCATCTCCTCCGCAGTGGTGTAGAGATAAGGCAGCAGCCGATACCGCTCCTCGATGTAGCGCCGGCGCAGATTCACGTCTTCGGGCGTGCCATTTTCCCAAGGCTCCTGCGGCCTGGTGCCAATAGCCGTATGGTCGCGGTCGATCGGCTGAAACGCCGCCAGTTCGAGCCATCGTGTGAGTAACTCCGGCTGCGGGGAAGCGGCGAATCCGCCCACGTCCGCGCCAGCCATGGCGAAGCCGCTCAGGCCCAGATTCAACAGTTGCGGCACCGTCTGCCGCAGGTGGCTCCAGTTACTTGAATTGTCGCCGGTCCACGTCACAGCATAGCGATGGCCTCCCGCATAGCTTGCGCGCGTCATCACAAAGGGCCGCACATTGGGCGCAAGCTTCAGCAGGCCCTCAAACGTTCCGCGTGTGTTTTGCATGCCGAACACATTGTGTATTTCGAGATGGCTCGCCGTGCGGGTCGTAAATCCCGGCTCCTCGATGCGATGCTGCACATCGTCGGGCATGGTCTTCGACGCAACCTGGAAAACGGCGGGCTCGTTCATGTCGTTCCAAAATCCCGCCGCGCCTCTGCTCACAAAATCGGCATAGAGCGTGCCCCACCAATCGCGCGAAGCCTTTTGCGTGAAATCTGGAAAGACAGCCTTACCAGGCCACACGACACCGACGTAAGTCGATCCATCAGGATTCTTGACGAAATGATCCCCGGCTGCGCCCTCGTCGTACGGTTTGTATCCCGCGTTGGGCAGGTCCGCAATATGCAGATCGGTGATCAGCACCGTGCGAATATGTTCCGCCTTTAGGTCCTTGATCATTTGGTCGAAGTGCGGAAAGCGTTCGGGATCCACTGTGAACGGCCGGTTCTTAAGCTGATAATCGATGTCCAGCCAGATTACGTCCGCCGGGATGTGTTCGCTGCGTAACATGCCGGCAATGCGCCGCACTTCCGACTCCGGATAGTAGCTGTAGCGCGACTGCTGATAACCCAGCGACCAAAGCGGGGGCAAAGGCGCAGGCCCTGTGAGCCAGGCCCAGGTTTCAACCACCGTTTTCGGCTCAGGGCCGTAGAGCACATAGAAATCCAGCGGACCGCCTTCGGAGCCAAACGAATAACCGTCGCGATACTCCTTGTTGAACTCGAAGCTCGCCCGCCAGGTGTTGTCGAGAAAAACACCGGCCGCGATGCCTTTATCAAAGGTCATGAAGTAGGGAATCGATTTGTAAATCGGATCCGTCGATTCCTGCCATCCGAAAGCGTCCGTATTCCAATCGGTAAACGCCTCATTGCGCCGATCGAGAGGCCCGGGTTTGTCGCCAAGTCCGAAGTAGTGCTCATCTGCAGGCGACTTCATATACACACGAAATGCTGCGCCGTTGTATTCAATCGGTCTGCCGGGCAGCTGCTCGGCGATGACATGACCCTCCAGGTCCGTCACACTGAGCTCGAGCGGATCTTCGCGAATCGAAACGTGAAGCTTCGCGGTCTTGAATCCCACCGCAGATCCGCTTGACTCCGGAGTAACCGCGACAGACGCAGTGCGGGAGGCAGCCAGCGCCGCCCACGAAGCGTCCTCGGGCAACTGTCCCGTGGGGCCCACGCGGACGCGCACCACGTCATCGCGCAGAGCCGTTATCAGCATGACGGCAGTGCCGGAACGGATCTCAATTCCATTGGTAATCGGCCGGGAAGCGGTAACCCGGTCCAGCCGGACAAAGGCCGATTTTTGCTGGGCCTCACCGGTTGCATTCGCTTGTGATGTTGCGGCTAAGAACAAAACTGCAAATACAACAAACAGGAGATTTCCTGTCTTTCCCACTGAGCACCTCAAGGGAGCTGTTTTTGTGTCGCACAACAGCATAATCCCTTGGCCGTACTTGTGGGAACGAATAGGCGTAACTCAATGCGCTGCCTTCAACGTCTCCGCCCGGTTGCGTGTTTTCGTCACAAAGGAGCCGTCTTCGTCGGACTCGCGCTCCAGCGAATCGAGATTGATCTGCACATTGGCGAGCGAGCCTTCGAGGCCCGCATTTGCCAGCGCGATTGCCGTCGTCAGGTCGGAACCCATGTTTGGGTTCGTGATTGGCTTTAGTACGTTCGCAATCCGGCGCACCTCCGCAACTTTTTCGGCCACGCCCAGTGGCGCATTCGTCGCTTGCCGCAGCGCCGTCGCAATACGCTTGCTCCCGTCAGCCGATTCCTTCGCGGCCCGGTAGGCCTTGCGCACTTCGTTGTAGGACTCTGCGTCAGCGTCGATGGCGGCCTTTAGTTCCTCGCGCAGCACGCTGAGTTGCGCAATGGCTTCGCTCAGCTGGCTCTCATATTGCAGGTACGCCTTCTTGCCGCGCGACATACTCGCGACCATCGCCGCCAGTCCTGCCGCCATCGCCCCGCTTGCCGCCGCCGCACTACCACCGCCGGGAGTCGCCGTTGGTGCAGCCAATTGCTCGATAAATGGCTCAATGCCCGCCCGGAGCCCGCCCACGGCCATTTTCCCGCTCATCACCGCGGCGAGACGATTCTCCAGGATCAGCGACGAATCGAAGTTCTCCACCTGCAGAAACCATTCTGCCGCCTGCTCCAGCGCCAGCTTGGGGATCAGACCGACAATCTCGCTCGAAACCGGCACAGCCCCATACCGCGCGGCTTCGCGTTTCACAAATTCGAAGACGCGGTGAATCGGAGTCTGCTCGAAATCGGTCAGGTTCATCGAAACCTGCGCCATGCCACGAACCAGGAAACCCGCACCCTTCACAAAGCGCAGTCCTCCCGTCGAAAAGCGCACCGCCTTAGCAATGTTCTTGGCGATGTCGACATTCGAAGTATTCAAAAAGATGTTGTAAGCGATCAAGGCTTTCCGCGCGCCAACCACCGTTGCGCCTGCGGTCGGATGCACGCGCGCCTCACCAAAATCCGGTTTCCGCGCGGGATTTGTTGCAATCTCATCGCGAATTCCCTCGAACTGACCGCGCCGAATGTTCTCAAGATTCTGCCGCTCGGGCGAGCTCGCCGCTGCTTCATAGAGGTAAACAGGAATTTGAAGCCGCGTCGCGATCTCCTCGCCGACGCGCTTGGCCATAGCCACGCAATCCTCAACCGTCACGCCGTCAATCGGAATGAAAGGAATCACGTCGGCCGCGCCCATCCGTGGGTGCGCGCCCTGATGCTTGGTTAGATCGATAAGCTCGGCAGCCTTGCCGACCCCGCGAATCGCGGCTTCTTCGATCGCCTCGCGCTCGCCAACCAGCGTAATCACGCAGCGGTTGTGGTCAGAGTCCATTTCCCGGTCGAGCAGATAGACGCCGGGAATCTTCATCGCCTCGACAATGGCATCGACCTTGGCGGCATCACGGCCTTCAGAAAAATTGGGGACGCATTCTACAAGTGTGTTCGGCACAAAGGAAGGATAAATCAGCAGCTGGCCGACAGCCCGCCGGCATCTTCCCTCCTTAGCCCGTCGGTTCTCTTATTGCGCAACCAGCTGGCCCGAGATCCGATCGTATTCCGCCGTCGTCACGATGTGCCGCTTCCGCAGATCGCTGGGATCCTGATACGGTCGCCCGTCGATAATCTTCCGCGCCCGGACTGCGTCGATGCCCGGCAGTGTCTGAAGGTCATCCGCCGAAGCTTTGTTGATGTCGACAGGACCCTTCGAACCTTTCTGTTGCTTCAGACCGTCCGCAACACCCTTCGCAACGGCCTTCGCGTCGGCGACCGCTTCGTTCGTAGCCTTCGCCGTATCCTGTCGAATGGTTTCAGGGCTTGGATTTGTCTGGTTGCAGCCAACCAGACATAGCAGAGCAATGGTTCCGAGAAGAATCCGCTTCATATCTCCTTCGATGCTTTGAGCCCGATTCGCGTCCAGCGAGACACTCAGAATTAATTTGCCGGCCACTTTTGGAGCCCTATCTCGATTTCCGATAAACCGAGCCCCGCAGGTCGCGCAAGGCAAACAACGCTTCAAGTTCCCGAATGCTCGCCTCCCTCGATTTGCGATGCCGGTCAGAGACGTACAACAGAAGGGTTGCGGCGAGGAGCAGCAGAAGGAGACAAAGATAAGGATGGACGACTACGTCCGAAAGAATCCCTGTGAAGTACCGGATCACGGAAGCTCCTCTGTCTTCTCAAGAATCGGCAGCTCTGCTCTGGACTTTAAGAGGGGATTCGTCGAATCTCCCACGATCTCATCGCCTCGTACCAGATTGGCCAGCAAAGAATAACCAAGGGCCAGAACGGGCCGTCTCGTGCGATCAGGTCTCTCCCGGTGCTTGCGACGCCGGTTCGATTCGTAACCCCGAGGCTGGCCCACCAAACCCCTCGAGCTATATCGTCAGATGCAGGAGCCATCGATGACACTCGCTACTCCTTCCATCCGTGCCCCCCGGGGTAACCAGCTCCGCTGCAGAGGCTGGCAGCAGGAAGCAGCTCTCCGCTGCCTGATGAACAACCTCGATCCTGAGGTGGCCGAGCGCCCTTCCGACCTCGTCGTCTATGGCGGCATCGGCAAAGCTGCGCGCAATTGGGAGTGCTTTCATGCGATAGTCCGCGAACTCGAACAGCTCGGCGATGAGGAAACTTTGCTGATCCAATCCGGTAAACCGGTTGGCGTTTTTCCTACGCACGACATGGCGCCGCGCGTCCTCATCGCCAACTCCAACCTCGTCGGCAAGTGGGCCAACTGGGAACACTTTCACGAGCTCGATCGCAAGGGCCTCATGATGTACGGCCAGATGACGGCTGGCAGCTGGATTTACATCGGTACGCAGGGCATTCTGCAAGGAACGTTTCAGACCTTTGCCGCGCTTGCCGAAAAGCATTTCGCCCGTTCCAGCGAACCTGGCTCGTTGAAAGGCAAGTTCGTGGTCACCGGGGGTGTAGGCGGGATGGGTGGCGCGCAACCGCTCTCCGTCACGCTGAACGGCGGCGTTGTCCTCGCCATCGACGTCGACCGCTCCCGCATTCAGCGCCGCGTCGACACGCGCTACTGCGACAGAGTAACCGAAGACCTGGATGAAGCTCTCACACTCTGCGGGTCGGCCCGCCGTGAAGGCCGAGCTCTTTCAGTCGGCCTCGTCGGCAACTGCGCGGACGTGCTGCCGGAGATCGTGCGCCGCGGCGTTCAAGTGGATGTAGTGACCGACCAGACCAGCGCCCACGATCCGCTCAACGGCTACGTCCCACAAGGACTCACTCTGAGTGAGGCAGCGGAGCTGCGCCAGCGCGATCCGGAAGAATACGTCCGCCGCTCCACCGCTTCCATGGTCGTCCACGTGAATGCCATGCTGGCCTTGCAGCGCGCCGGTGCCGTGGCCTTCGACTACGGCAATAACATTCGCCGCTTCGCCTTCGATGCCGGCTGCGCCGATGCTTTCCTCATTCCCGGTTTTGTCCCGGAATATATTCGCCCACTCTTCTGCACCGGGGCTGGCCCTTTCCGCTGGGTCGCGCTATCCGGGGATCCCAAAGACATCGACCGCACCGACGAATTAGCGCTGGAGCTTTTTCCTGAAAACGAAATTCTGACGCGCTGGTTGAAACTCGCCCGTGGCCGATTCGCCTTTCAAGGCCTGCCCGCGCGCATTTGCTGGCTCGGGTACGGGGAGCGCGCCAAGATGGGCCTGGCGATTAATGACCTCGTCCACAAAGGCGAAATCTCCGCGCCCATCGCCATCGGCCGCGACCATCTCGACACCGGCTCCGTCGCCAGCCCCTATCGCGAAACCGAGAAAATGCTCGATGGTTCAGATGCGGTTGCAGATTGGCCGATCTTGAACGCGCTGCTCAATACGGCTTCCGGCGCCAGTTGGGTCAGCTTTCATCATGGCGGCGGGGTGGGCATGGGATATTCGCTCCACGCAGGCCAAGTCACCGTAGCTGACGGCACCGACAATGCCGCTCGCCGCATCGAGCGAGTGCTGAACAACGATCCCGGCATCGGCGTTGCCCGCCATGCGGATGCTGGCTACGATCTCGCCCGCCAGACTGCTCGCAAAAAGGGAATCCACATTCCGATGGCAGGGAAGTAGGGATGCCGGACGCCACAGCAGTCGTCAACATCGGGCAGCTCGTCACGTTGGCCGGCCCACCGCGCCCCCGTATCGGTGCGGAGTTGCGCGAACTCGGCATCATCTCCGATGCAGCCATGCTGATTGAAGATGGCCGCATTTCCGCCGCTGCTCCGTACGCCGAACTCCTATCCGCAATCCCGCCCCAAGCAGTGGTGATCGATGCCGGTGGAAAATGCGTGACTCCGGGATTCGTCGACGCGCACACGCATCTGGTTTTCGCCGGCAATCGCGCCGCTGAGTTCGAGCAGCGCATCGCCGGCGCTACCTATCAACAAATCGCCGCTGCGGGCGGTGGCATTCTTCGCACCGTTGCGGCCACGCGCGCAGCCAGCGTCGACGAACTGCTCGCAGCCACCCGCCAACATCGCGACTGGATGCTTCGCTCCGGAACCACCACGATCGAGGCCAAGTCCGGCTACGGCCTCGACCGCGCAACGGAGATACGCATGCTGCAGGTCATTGCCCGTGTCGATGCGGAAGGACCTGCGCGTCTCGTCCCCACCTTGCTCGCAGCCCACACGATTCCGCCGGAGTTTGCCGAGCGTCGCGCGGACTACGTTGGTTGGGTTGCCGATGCGTTAATTCCCGAGATCGCCACGGCGCGGTTGGCGCGATACTGCGACGCATTCTGCGACGATCATGCCTTCACGGTTGCCGAGACCCGTAGGGTGCTGAAATCGGCGCGCGACCACGGCCTGCGCCTGCGCATTCACGCCGAACAATTTCGAGCGGGCACCGGCGCTGAACTCGCTGCGGAACTCGGTGCGGCCACGGCGGACCACCTCGAGACCATCACCGACGAGACACTGAAGCAGCTCCGCGCAGCCTCGGTGCAGCCTGTGCTGTTGCCGGGCTCCGTCTTCGTCCTTGGCCGCACCCAATATCCGCCCGCGCGAAAGATGATCGAAGCAGGTCTCGCCATCGTTCTTGCCACAGACTTCAACCCGGGTTCTTCACCAATTCCTTCGATGCCAATGATGCTGTCCCTCGCGTGCCTGCAGATGGGCTTGTCGCCTGCTGAAGCGCTGATCGCCGCTACCATCAACGCCGCGTGGAGTCTCGATCTCGGCAACAGTCTTGGTTCTCTCGAGCCTGGCAAGGAAGCGGACTTCGCGATCCATGAATTCGACGACTACCGGGAGTTGGCGTACTTCATCGCGGCGCCTGCGCGGCCGCGTGTGTTCATCGCTGGGAATGAAGTGACGCCAGCGCCCGTGGACTTCTTAGCGCCGAAGCCGGTCCGGCGCGACGTCGTTCGTCTGCGCCGATCGGACTAATAGCACTCGTGCTCGCCGTCGTTCCACCACAAAGACTACAACGCCGGCTCCAACCAGGACGATGGTCCCGCCCAAAACTTTTGCTACTGCGAGGGGCTTATTCGGATCGTCGCTTGCCGGAAACGCGGAGAGCACAATAGTCAGCGCAACGCTTGCCAGACCCACCGAGGCAACCAGAATCGCCACCGGCTTGCCTCCCGGCACACGCCGGACCTCCGGATCGACGGGTCGACTCTGTAGCTTGATCATCGCCGCAAATAGAAACAGGTAAGGCAGAAAAAACGAGATGATGCCCATGGCCACCAGCACGTCATACGCGCCCCGCACAGTCGTGCCCGCCTGTCCGAGCATCGCCACTGCGATCCCTGCCAGCCCGTACACGCCGATCGCAACCCACGGGGTCCGATACCTGGGATGAATCTTTCCGAACGCCGACGGCAGGTAGTGATCGATGCCCGCAACAAACGGCAGCCGCGATGTGGACGAAAGATACGCTGCTGCACCGCCCACGGCGTTCAGTCCCACCAGCAACGCCACCGGCGCCAGCAGCCATTCCATCCCGGCGCGCGTGCTCAACGCGCGGATACCGTTCACAAATCCATCCGGCCCGCCCACGGCATCCGGCGGCAGCGCCACCAGCAGCGCGCCCGTTCCTCCGATATAAGCGATTGCCAGAATTGTTCCGCCCGCAAGGATTGCCCACGGAATCACACGTCGCGGATTCTCGATTTCGCCGCCCATCGCCGAAGCAGACTCCAGTCCACTGAAGGCAAAAAACACGCTGGACCAGAAGACCGCGTTGTCGAATGTCCAGTGCGGCGCGAAACTCGCTAGCGGATACCTGATTGCCGGCCCGAATCGCAGATACGACACGACAGCAAGCGCCAACAGAACAGCCATCGGAAGTAATCCACCCAACGAGCTAATGTTGTTCAGCCATTTCCCCGCATCCACGCCGCGAATATTGAGCAGCGTAATGATGCTTAACCAAAGCGTCGCAAATCCAAGGTAGTACATCGGGCTTGAGCCAAGCGCCCGTCCGCGCGTGCCAAATGCAAAAAGAGTGGACGCAGCTCCGAAGTAGAGCACGCCGGAAAAATACGGTAGGTTGCTCATCCAGTAGGTCCACGCCGCAATGAATCCAGAGAAATCCCCGAATGCCTCGCGCGTCCACACGTACAATCCGCCCTCATCGGGAAGCCGCGACGAGAGCTCCATCACACTCGCAGCAAGCGGAATGAAGAAGCATATGAGCGCGGCGACCCACACCACCAGAATGCTCGGGCCCGCCGCAGCCGCCGTGGCCGCCCACCGCACGCTCAGCCCGCTCACGACGTAAAAGAGCACGAGATCGCGGAAGCGAATGCCTCTTCTGAGTGTGGGCTCCTGCGGCATGTAGGGCGGAGCATACCAGAGCGGAACGCGCTCAAGAAACTATTTCTTGCCCAGGTCTTTCAGCACCGCCATCGCCGCATTGCGTCCGTTGATGCCGATAACGCTCCCGCCTGGATGCGTGCATGCGCCGCACATATAAACGCCATTCATCGGCGTGCGCGCCGAAAGCCGATTGGCCCACATGTACGGCGGCAAGCATTCGCCCTGAAAGATATGTCCGCCCGTGAGTCCCACTTTCTGCTCGATATCCGGTGGACCCATCACCTGCGCGTCAATCACAGCGTCGTCTATGTTGGAGCAGAACCGGGCAAGGGAATTGAGCGCCAGGTTGCGGACTTCATCGCGCCGGCCGTCCCAGTTTCCCCTCGCAAACTTGTACGGCACATACTGCGCGAACACGCTCATCGTATGCGTTCCTGCCGGTGCAACCGAACCGTCGTGCACGCTTTGAAAATACAGCTCGCACCACAAGTGTTCCGGCAATTCGCCACGCCGCGCCGCCGAAAATCCCGCCTTCCACTCGTCCTTCGTCAGCGGTGCGTTGATCTGCCCATAATGGTGCGGCTCATTCGCACCCGGCCGAGCTGTGAAGTTGGGCAACTCACGCAGATGCACATTCAGCTTCAAGGTGCAGCCTTCAATGGGAACCTGCTCGATCTTCGCGCGCCACGCATCATGGGCAGCCGTTCCCAGCAGCCGCAGCGTCACACGCGGATCCGCATTCGAAACGAGTGTCCGCGCTGCGATTCGCTCTCCGCCTTCTAGCAACACTCCTTCGCCGGGCACAATCTGCGCCACCGGCACTCCCGAGACTACCGTCGCCCCCGCCTCGCGCGCCGCGTCGCAAAGGTAAAACGAGACCATTCCCATGCCGCCCTGCACGTAGCCCCACATGCCAGGCATCCCACCCAACCGCCCCGAAGCATGATGGAATCGAATCGATGCGGTGCCTGGATCGAACGGGCTGGCGTTGGTGCCAATCACGCCCTGCCCAAGGTACGCCACCTGCAACCGTTCGTCCTGCAGATAGCGCTCCACAAACTCCGCCATCGACCAGTCAAAGAGCAGGGATCGCGCTTCGGTGTCGTTCCCGAGCCGTTCTTCAATCTGCTCGCGAGTCGGCGCGTCCCCAATCCAAGTGTCGCCGGAATAGGAGTCTCCCGAACGCCGCCCGTCGTCTGAAGGACCAGGTCGCAGCACATCGCGCAGCCGTCGAACAACATCGCTCATCGCCTTGAAGCCGTCCACATCGCCCGGAGCCAGCGCGCGCACCTCCGCCAGGCAACGCTCGTCATCGTCCCAAAGCTGAACGCTGGACCCATCTAGAAAAGGCACAAACAACCCATTCACCGCCGGCGTCCACCGGAATCCCCGCCGCGGTAGTTCCAGTTCCTCGATCACCAGCGGATGCAGAAGGCCGGCAAGATACGCGCACGGCGACATGCGCACGCCGGGAAATGGCTCTTCAATAGTGCAGGCGCCGCCAACGCGCACGCGGCTTTCGATCACGAGTACCTGCTGACCAGCACGTGCGAGATACGCCGCACAGGCCAGTCCATTGTGGCCTGCGCCCACCACGATTACGTCCCAGGTCTTCGTCGCCAACGCGCGAACGGGAACCGGCAAACCAATTTCGCCCAAAACGTCCGCGGTAGGGGAGGACATACGTGTTCTACGCTACCATCCTCACAGAACCCCACCCACGCCCAATCAGCACTCTGTTCTCTAGTCCAGGTCGGCCGCGCAGTCTCACAAGCTCGGCTTCACATCGAGAGGAAACTCCGTCGCTCCCGTGTGGCCCGAGTTCGGATCGATAACACCTGCACGCAGGTAGACAAGCCCCTCAGGAACGTCGAGAGATTGCTTCATCCGTAAACCGCTCTTCAGAAGCCGCTGGTACTGCACATCCGAGAAATTCAATGGCAAGACAGCGTAGATGGTGTTCAGGATGTTGCCGTCTGCGTCGTAGGCATCGAGCGCAGCGTCAACCTCCGCGCGCCGCATTCCATTCGCGCTCGGAGTGAACTCAATTCCCGTCAGATCGACCTCCCAATGGAAGTCGAAGCGAATCACGGGCCCTTTGAGAGCAGTCGCGGCGTTGCCAATGCGATCGGCCGGACGAGTGGGCTGTTCTGCTGCTGCCCTCACTTGCACCCGAAAAGGAATCTCGGTCGAATCCGGGGCGCCTCGCTTCATCACCGTGCGCAGGGAATTGGAGGAGTATGTAATCCGCGATCGGCTCGCCGTTCTGGCCGGATCGTCGGCATAGTAGCCCCGCCTGTACTCGAGCTTCACTCCAGGCGCGCTGACCTTGACCTCTACTTTTCTTAGGTTGCCGTCGTATCGCTTATCTTTGGGCGAATAGGCGAGGGAATAGTAGCTGTTCCCGATGGCCTGCACCTTGGACACGGCGCCAGCCAAACCATTTGTGTTGTAGAGCGCGCGCCCGCCGGTCGCCGCGGCGAGGTTCGACATCGACATATGATTCCCGGCAATATTCATCTGCGAGCCCATCTCGCGCGCCCCAAAGGCAGAGCCGCTCGACACCGCGTTATCCGTAGTGAACCCGCCTCCCGGACTGTGAAATCCTGGCCCCGCGCTGGATGCATCCATCCCAGGCGAACCCGATCCGGCCGTCTGTGAGTCGCTCGGCGAGTACATCGGCGGTGTGGACAATCCATGCGCATCCACTGGATAGATCGCAATGCGTCCCAGCGCCATTACATCCGCTAACTGCTTCAACTGATCGCTGTAGTCCACACGGCCGGTCGCGTCGGTCACCAGCGAAAAGTCCGGATTGATCATCCACGGAACCGACCCCGCAAACCAGATGAGGCTTTTGCGCCCCGGAATGTCGGACAGATATGCCGCCACCGCATTCAGAGCGTCCATCGTGTAGCGGACGCGTAGATCGTCGCCGAGCGTGGTCGGCCCATTCCCGAAACGCTGCAGGCTTGAGCGCACGCTCATCACATTGCTGTTTCCAGTCGAGAACAAGTTGCCCGGCGAAAGCGTTGTCGAAGCGGGATAGGACTTTCCGCTCAGCGCAGCCTTCAGAATCGCCGGGTCGCTTGTGAAGCCCTGGATCAGTTGCAGCCTGTCGCCGAGAGTGAAAATCGCCATCCGCGTTCCCGGAGGAATGTTCTTCAGATATTCGTTCATCTGCGCATGCACATACGACTGCTGATCTGGCCGCGTGTTGATCGCATCGAGAAGCAGGACCATCAGCGGGCCGCTGTTCGGCGCCGTGGTCACATTCGTGAATGTGTCGGGGGGTAACTTGGGTTCTGGGGCAAGCTTCGTCGCCAGACCGTCGAGCCCGTGCTCCTCAAAAAAGAGAATGTCCTGCGGCATGCCGTTCTCCAGCACCTGAAACGACGGCTTCTGCAGCGACTTCACTGGCTGGCCATGCTTGTCCGTCACCACTACGTCGATCACAACGTTGCGGACTTCCTGCTTCAACGTGAGCGTGCTTTCTTCAGAATCCTGGCCGCTCGCCGCAGGCGCATTCGATTGCGCAACCATCCACGGAGCGATCAGCAAGAACAGAGGCACAAGAGTCTTTGACCGCATTTTTGTCTCACCCCCGGCGTCGGTGTTGTTCAGAACCCATGCCGTCATTTCGATTCGCGGGACGAATTCGGATCGGGAACGGGACTGGAAATCCATCCCAATTCATTAGACTCGTGAACTTAGCACAGCGTCAGTCCTATTTCACGCTGATATCCCCATCCGCATCCACCACAAGATCGTCTCCCTGAATCTGTATCGAGTGGATCTTGAGCTTGTCCAGTGTCACCTTGTAGCCGGAAGAGACTGTCGAGCCCTCGAGCGCCTTTCGCATAAGTTCCGCGGCATCTACTTTCATGCTGGACGGCACCTGGTGGCTGAGAAACGGCGCCAGCAGAAAATTGAGCTCTCTGCGGTCGCTCACCTTGATCATCTGTGCATCGCGGAATCCGATGGTCTCGCCTTCGCCGTAGGGTTCGAGCGAGACCTCAGACGTTGGCGCAAGCGAAATGCCCAGACAAGTGCCGTGAACGGACTGTCCTAGCCGCGCGTGCGTCTTAATCCGCGCCACGATCCGGTCCTGCGTGAAGCTCAATTGCGCGTCATCGGCATAGACCCAACAGGCCGACTTGGCACTCCCCTTGATGAAATAGCGCCCGTCCGGACCGCTGAAAAGCTGCTGCCTGAGTGTCCGCTGCAGGGCCTCGCGGCTCACCTTCAGCTCTACCGCCTGGCATCGGTTCAGGCCAGAGAGCAGGGCGACTAATCCGAGTGTTAAAGTCCCCCATTTTGTTGTCATATGAGTAATCGTTGCACGATGAGTTTGAGTCTGCTCACTTTTGCACAACTCTTGCGATCTTTTGAACCGTGCGATATACGGACAGTCCGAATGTAAGCTTATATTTTTCTATGATATGAATAGATATTTGGTTGCACACACAAATCTGAGCGAAATTGACTTAAAAACATCGATTTACTATTGATTTTTGGAGAAAAATTGCTTAAAATGGGGACACTAGCGTACCTCCGGATCGAGAGGATCCCCAGCCGCCGTCGGAGGATGTTCAAGTAAGTCACTCCTTTCTTAAGGACAACAAAAACAATGGCAAAGCGTCGTGGAAATCCGAATTGGGGCAAACCCGAGCCTATAGGGCCCGTTGTGCCTACCGTAACCTCCTTCGAACAAATTGTGAAGGAGTTCAAACTTACACCGGATCAGTACATCCGGTCCACCCGCCTCCGCGAGTGGGCTCGCCGGAACAAGAACTCAAAGTATATCCCAGAGGCCCTCCTCGAGGCTTGGGGCTTTGAGATCGAATCGACGTTGTAGAGACTTTTCGGTCAGGTCAAAAAAGCGTCGCCCTCGGGCGGCGCTTTTGCTTTTGGGCCCAGCGCTTTTTGCTTTTAGGTCCTGTGCCTTTATCTTGCAGGAACGGTTTCGATCACTTTATGCGCTCCGTTTTCCGCCATGGAATGCGCAGCCTTTTGGTGTCGCGGATTACAACAAAACCAGGGTCGATGTATCCCGGCGCCGCAGCACTCAAGTCGACGCGACCCCAAGGAGTGGCGACCTGGCAGGATTTCGAGAGGACACAGGTACCCTGGTTTTGCTCTAGAATCGTTCAGAAGAAGCAATGCCTATGCCAGAGACCGCCCGTACCATCGAGCCTCCGTTTACAGATGTACCCGGAGCATTGGCAGAGATTCGTGCCGGACACATGGTGGTCGTCGTTGACGATGAGGATCGCGAGAACGAAGGCGATCTGACCCTGGCGGCGGAGCACGTAACTCCCGATGCCATCAACTTCATGGCCCGGTATGGCCGCGGCCTCATCTGCCTCACCCTGACAGAAGAAAGAGCCGATCATCTGCGTCTCTTTCCCATGACCCAACAGAATTCCTCGCGCTTCGGCACCGCCTTCACCGAGACCATTGAGGCGCGAGAAGGCGTCACCACCGGCATCTCTGCGGCCGATCGGGCCCATACCATTCGCACCGCCATTGCTCCTGAAAGCACCTACAGCGATCTGGCACGACCCGGCCATATCTTCCCGTTGCGCGCCCGCCGTGGCGGCGTTCTCGTCCGCGCCGGACAGACCGAAGCTTCGGTCGACTTGGCGCGTATGGCCGGACTCAATCCCTCCGGCGTGATCTGCGAGATCATGCGCGACGACGGCGAAATGGCCCGCATCCCCGACCTGATCCCATTCTCGAAAGAGCACGGCCTTAAAATCCTGACCGTAGCCGAGCTCATTCGTTATCGCCTTCGCCACGAGCGCTATATTGTGCGCGCCGGCGAAACTACGATTCAAACGACCCACGGCGAATTCCGCATGATCGCTTACGAGAGCGAAGTCAACGGCGGTGAGAGTCATATCGCCCTCGTACGCGGCGATCTCTGTCCCGGCTGCCCGGCGTTTCACGAAGGACCTTCAGGGTTGCTGACGCGGGACGGAGCGTTGCGGCCGCCCTGCTCGCATCCCGTCCTCGTCCGTGTGCACACACGCTGCACTGCCGGGGACGTTTTTGCCGCCGACTGCCGCTGCCGCGAAGTCCTCGATCAGTCCATGCGCATGATTGCCGAAGAAGGCTGCGGAGTGATTCTCTATCTCCACAACACATCGCGCGGCTTCGAAATCGACCGCGCACCGGTTCCCGATTCCACCTTCGAACCGGGCGGAGCAGTCATTTCCGTCGATTCGCCGGAGGGAAGTGCATCGCGCATCATTCTGCATCAGGAGATGAGGGCCCGCGAAGGCTCGCAGGCGCGCACCGGCCGCATCCTGCGCGCCATCGGCCTCGGCGGCCAGATCCTCTCCGATCTGGGCATCCAGCGCATCCGTCTGCTCTCCAACACCCCGATGCACATCCCCGCCCTCGAAGGCTTCGGCCTCGAGATCGTCGAGCAGGTCCCGATTCCGGTCGAAGAGTGCATTCGTGTGCCCTAGATCTTCACGAGAATGTAATCGCCCAGACGACCAACTTGGTCAATATTGACCATCTCGAAGCTTACGAACCCTGTACAGTCGACCAAACAGTCTAAGGGAAATGTCAGGCGGGAAGTTCCCGTCAACGGAAATCAAGCGGATTCCCACGCCCGCACCTGATCCGACCGAACATTGAGACGCTCTCTGGGACCTCCAAACTCGCACGGAAAAGGCTGTCTTCCATGAGCGTCCATCTTGTAAACCCCAGCGACAATTCTTTCGGCACAGCAGTCATCACACCCCGATGGCTGTTCGTCCTCGCTGCCGCAACACCACAAACGGCAGGCGACCCCATCCTCATCGACGAGTCCCTCGAGCAGATCGTCCCGGAATCCATTCACCCCGGCGACATCGTGGGCGTCAGTGTTCACACCGGCAATGCCTTGCGCGGCTACCAAGTGGGACGCATCGCCCGCAGCCGTGGCGCCTGGGTCGTCTATGGCGGCATTCACGCCACCTTGTTCCCTGAGGAAGCATTCGAGCGCGGAGAAGCGCACGCCGTAGTCACAGGCGACGGCGATGTCGCCTGGGCAAAAGTTGTTAACGATTGTCTTGCCGGCAAGCCCAATCGCATTTACGCAGGCGGCAGGCTTGAAGGCAGCGAATTCCTACCCGCACGCTGGGACCTGATGGATCCGCAGAAGTATATGTGGGCCTCGGTACAAACCATTCGCGGCTGTCCCAAGCACTGCTCGTTTTGCAGCGTCTGGCGCACCGACGGACAGAAGCCCCGCCAGCGCAATCATCAGCGCGTGGTCGACGAAATCATCGAATTGCGCCGCATCGGTTTTCGCTTCATCGCCCTGGCCGATGACAACTTTTATCCCGTTACGCTGACCGATCTTCGCCTGGCCCGCGAACAAAAAAATCAAGCCAAACTCGACGAACTCATGTCCATTCGCAATGAACGATTCCAGCTGATGGAAGAGCTCGCCAAGTTACCCAAAGACATGGTCTTCTTCACCCAGATCACGATGGAGGCTGGCGAGGACGGCAATTATCTCGACGCGATGCACAAGGCCAATATCAAAGGCGCACTCGTCGGTGTCGAAGCTGTCACGCCGGAAGGACTAAAGGCGGTGTTCAAGGACTGGAACTATTCCGGCGAAGCGCTCGCCCGCCAGCTGCAGACCTTCAAGCAGCATGGCGTCCACGTCCTTGGCTCGTTCATTTTCGGTCTGCCCACGGACAAGCCCGCCACCTTCGATGCCACTGTGGAGATGGCGATCAAAGCGGGCGTCACCTTTGCTCAATTCGTCATGATGACGCCGTTCCCTGGCACTGTGGATTTCGGGAAATGGGAAAAAGAGCAGGCCAAAGATCCCATGATGGTCGGCGACGTGCCCATCACGCGTTACTGGCTGATTCCCTCCGATATTCGCCCCAAGATGTTCACGCCCCATCCATCCATGAGTTCCGAGGAAATTCGCGAGCGCACCCAAGAGGTCTGGGACAAGTTCTACACCTGGGGGGCAATCTGGGAGCGATCCGCGTGCACGCCAACTCTGCGCGCCAGGCTCGGATTCATCTTTCTATCGAAGCTCTACCGTCAGATGTATGCAGGCACCGGCATCTCCACTGACAGTGCGCGCCGCAAAAAATCGAAGCGGTGGGCGCGTTGGACAGCGCACCAGTGCAAGAAGCTTTTCCGTGCAAAGCCGATGCCCGATTTGGCAGGACCAGTGTGGCCGGAAAAGCTGTTACCCTCAATCGGCCAAGCGGCCTTCGCCAGCGCTCAGGGCAATTCAATCTCCGGCCCATTCGTGGTAATTGACTGATAACTAAGTCGCAACTCAAAACTGCCGTCGTTCTGAGCGGAGCGCAACGGAGTCGAAGGACCTGCGGTTGCCTTTCGCGATTTTTTCAACCTGCACGAACATGGGTGCCCCAGGTCTCGCGTTTGAGACCTGGGAAAGCAACGAACCCAAACGGTTGTTCTTTATCCCCCACGAATCGGAATCGAAAGACCGTTGGGCGCGCAAGCGCGTCAGCCGCACCGCAGGTGCTTCACCACCCCAGTACATACGCAAAAATCAGCGGCGCCACAATCGAAGCATCGCTCTCGATGATGAACTTCGGCGTATTCTCGCCCAGCTTGCCCCACGTGATCTTCTCGTTCGGCACCGCGCCCGAATACGACCCGTAGCTCGTCGTCGAGTCCGAAATCTGGCAGAAATACGCCCACAGCGGTACGTGATCGCGCCGCAGATCCTGGTGCAGCATCGGCACCACGCAGATCGGAAAATCGCCCGCGATCCCGCCCGCAATCTGAAAGAATCCCAGCGGCGTCTTGGCCGTAGTGTTGGTGTACCACTCAGCCAGCTCCATCATGTACTCAATGCCGGTCCTGACGGTGTGTACCTTCTTCACATCGCCACTGATGCAGTGCCCCGCATACATATTGCCCAGTGTCGAGTCTTCCCACCCTGGCACAAACATGGGCAAATTCTTCTTCGCCGCCGCCAGCAGCCAGCTGTTTTTGGGGTCAATCTGATACGACTTCTCCAATTCGCCCGAGCAAAGAATCTTGAAGAAGAACTGGTGCGGAAAGAAGCGTTCCCCGGCCTGATCGGCGCGCACCCACTCCTTCAGCACCTCATTCTCAATGCGCCGCATCGCTTCCATCTCGGGGATGCACGTATCCGTCACGCGGTTCATGTGCCGAGCCAGCAGCTTCGCCTCATCGGCCGGAGTCAGGTCGCGATAGTGAGGCACGCGCTCATAAAAATCGTGCGCCACAAGATTGAAAACATCTTCCTCAAGATTCGCGCCCGTGCAGCAAATGCCATGCACCTTATCCTGCCGAATCATCTCGGCCAGCGAGAGCCCAAGCTCCGCAGTGCTCATCGCGCCACCGAGGGTGACGAACATCTTGCCGCCCTCGGCCAGCAGCTTGTTGTAACCTTCCGCCGCGTCCACAAGGGCCGCCGCATTGAAATGTCGATAGTGATGCTTGATAAATGAAGTGATGGCAGACATGAGGCTTTTCGTAAACTCCCGTTCAATAAGCTAACACAACGAAATCAGCGGAAAATGAACGCGAGACGCGTTGGATAGCGGGCAACGGAAGCGCGTACACCCTTCGCGCGTGAATTCAATCGCCTCATTTGCAATACAAGTTACCACCGAAATGAACCGGGGCCAGACCAACCACGAACGCACCGTGCCCCATCCATTTGCCTTCTCTCTGGCGAATGGGTGGGATGGCACAACCCTCAATGATCGCTCTCATCAGGGGCGGAGGTCGCCGCGGCGACCGAAGTCGAAGGACCTGCGGTTCAACTCTCTGGAGAAAGAGTGGGTGACCATCAATGTGCGAATTCACTCTGCCAGCATCTCTACGGCTTCGACAGCAAATCCGCCTTACCCGTCGCCAGATCCACCGGCACCGAAACATGCTCGAGCACGATCAGCCACTTCCCGCCAATCTTCCGGTACACATCCGTCATCCGTGCAGCCACCTCCGAAGTCGTCCCATCCTTCGCTGTCATCGTCGTGTCATCGACATAGTGGCTGTATGCCGTCGAACCGTCCACAGCGATGCTCACCTCGGAGATCGTGTTGTGAATGGGCCCTGGGAACTGCGCGAACAGTTCCTGCCAGTCCTTCTTGTAGGCATCCCAGCTCGGGTACTCCCTTGGTGGAATCACGTCGAAGACAAAAAGCTGATCGCCCGGTGCATAATTGGCCATCACGCCGTCCACATTGTGGGTATCGAACGCCTTGCTCCATCGCTCGATCAAAGCTGCAATCGCATCCTTGTCGCTCGACGCGGAAGCCGTGAGTTGGATTGCCGGAGCAAACAGAACTGCCAGAGCCAGGAGCACCGCTTGCGCAGATTTGGGCAATAATTACCTTGACTCCACCACTTGTTTTTGCTACTATTTTGACAGTGGGGACGTTATGAATACCGAACCAAAGAGTCTTCAAGAGGCAATCCTATACTTCTCTAATCCTGATAACTGTGTTGCTCACCTTATGGCGCAACGCTGGCCCGATGGTGTCGTAAAGTGCCCCACTTGCGGCAATGAGAAGGTTGCCTATCGCGCTCACCGCCGCACTTGGACTTGCTCCAGCCATCATGCGAAGCGGGAGTTCTCTATCAAGGTCGGAACCATGATGGAAGATTCCCCCATCGGCCTCGATAAGTGGCTCACTGCAACTTGGCTGCTCACCAATTGCAAAAACGGAATCAGCAGCTATGAGATTGCCCGCGACGTGAAGGTTTCCCAAAAGTGCGCATGGTTCATGCTTCACCGGATTCGGCTGGCTATGCAGGATCAATTTTTTGGAAGCAAACTGGGCGGGGAAGTCGAAGCGGACGAAACCTTCATTGGCGGCAAGTCTCGCAACATGCATAAGAGCAAGCGCGAACGGCGGATCACCGGGACTGGCGGCAAAGATAAGACTGCGGTAATGGGATTGCTTGAACGGGGCGGCAAGGTTCGCGCAAAGGTTATCGCCAGTCGCAAGAGGAAAGAATTGCAAGCGGAAGTCCGCAAGCATGTCGAAGCGGGCGCGGCTCTCTATACCGATTCCTTGCCATCCTACAGCGGGCTGGCTAACGAATATGCCCATCAGATCGTCGATCATGCTGTCGAATATGTGAACGGTCGTGTGCATACCAATGGCCTCGAAAACTTCTGGTCTCTCTTGAAGCGTGGAATCAATGGAACCTATGTCAGCATCGAACCGTTTCATCTTTTTCGTTACCTAGATGAGCAGTCGTTCCGCTTTAATAATCGCGCAACTCCCAAAAACCCGTTGAACGATTCAGATCGTTTTACCCTCGTTACTTCTCAGTTCCTCGGTAAACGGTTGACCTTTGCCGAACTCACCGGCAAGGTGGGAGAAACGATTAATTAATCCTTTGCGGTTGAAACGAGGTCTGGGGAAATCTCAATTGATAAAGTGAAGTTGACGGCATTTTCGGTTTCAATTACTTCTTTCAGCTTTTGCAACGACTCTTTGAATTCTAAGAATTTTCGAATCGCTCCCGACATTGGAGTGGGCCAAGGGCTATTGCACGAGGGGCATTTTTCGAATCTTCCTTCTCTGCAATCAGTTTTCGCAGGGATAGATAACGAGACCGCGCACTCTTTGCACGTAAAGCAAAAAGCCAAAATGTCTAAGAGTTCAATCGTTCTTTTTTGTTGAACTGTCATTTGAAGGTTTCCTTCCTCGCTTTTTCCCAACTTGCGGATGTTGCTTCTTCCATTCTGCTTCACGTCTCTTCAATTCGCCGCGTGGAACAGAGATAACTTTACGGAGAACGGTATTGAATTTGTCGAGTTCGTTTGTCATTCTTGCGCCCTCGAATAAAGCATATAGTTGACGGTTAAATTAAATTGATTTCGCTCTTGATCGGTTAGTGAATCCGATTGAGTGAGAGTCTCCCACATCTCTGGAAAACAGAACATTTTCACCATGAAACTGACCTGCCCCCATTTTCCGCACGGTAATCTTACTTAGCCAGCCGCAGCCGTA